>NZ_JAJATZ010000021.1:0-824 GCF_020531945.1 Loktanella gaetbuli | reverse complement strand
CAGCTCCGTCGGATCGTCAATCGTGTTCCCGTCCGCATCATTGCCGTCGTCAGACATGTCGCTGACCGGATCGCCCGCAGGCGTCACCGTCGCAACCGTCGCGCTGTTCGACAGCCCGCCTGCGTCGATGTCCGCCTGTGTCAGCACATGCGTCAGACGCCAGACGCGGCTCGCACCAGGGGCCAGCGGATCGTCCGCAGCACCGCCGCTCACCAGAACCGGCGTCGCATTCGGCACCACGGTTCCGTCTGCCCGCGTAAAGCTGTCCGTCAGCGCCGCATCGAACAGAGTGACGTTGCCGGTGTTCGTTGCGGTGATCTCGAAGATGACGGTGTCGCCGACGGCGGTGGCGGTCTGGGTGATGACCTTGGTCACGTCCAGCGCCGGGGTCGGCGCGATCAGTTGTACGGTGGGGTCATCGGCGGTGTTGCCGTCGCCGTCGATGCCGTTGTCAGAGACATCCGCAAGCGGGTCGCCGTCCGGTGTCTGTGTTGTCAGCGTCGCGGTGTTGCTCACCCCGCCTGCGTCGATGTCCGCCTGCGTCAGTGTATGCTCCAGCGTCCAGACGCGGGTGTCGCCCGGGGCCAGCGGTGTGCCCGCAACGGCCGGATCGGCCAGCACAGGGACGACACCCGTGATCGCCGTGCCGTCAAGCCGCGTGAACGTATCCGTCAGAACAGGATCGCTCAGCGTGACATTGCCAAGGTTGACCGCCGTCAGCGTAAACACCAGCGTGTCATCCACAGCCGTACCGCCCTGCGTCAGAACCTTCTCAAGCTCCAGCGCCGGAACAGGCGCAATCAACAGCTCCGTCGGATCGTCAA
>NZ_JAJATZ010000020.1:0-1207 GCF_020531945.1 Loktanella gaetbuli | reverse complement strand
TCATGGCTAAGGCAAAGTTCGAACGTAACAAACCGCACGTTAACATCGGCACGATTGGTCACGTTGACCACGGCAAGACGACGCTGACGGCAGCGATCACCAAGTACTTTGGTGACTTCCGCGCCTACGACCAGATCGACGGCGCGCCCGAAGAGAAGGCCCGCGGCATCACCATCTCGACCGCGCACGTCGAGTACGAGACCGAAGGCCGTCACTACGCCCACGTCGACTGCCCCGGCCACGCCGACTACGTCAAGAACATGATCACCGGTGCCGCCCAGATGGACGGCGCGATCCTGGTCGTGAACGCAGCTGACGGCCCCATGCCGCAAACGCGCGAGCACATCCTGCTGGGTCGCCAGGTGGGCATCCCCTACATGGTCGTCTACATGAACAAGGTCGACCAGGTTGACGACGAAGAGCTGCTGGAACTGGTCGAAATGGAGATTCGCGAACTGCTGTCCTCCTACGACTACCCCGGCGACGATATTCCGATCATCCGTGGTTCGGCCCTGCACGCCATGAACGGCACGCAGCCCGAAATCGGCGAAGAGTCGATCAAGGCGCTGATGGCGGCTGTGGACGAGTACATCCCGACACCGGCACGTGCGGTTGACCTGCCGTTCCTGATGCCGATCGAGGACGTGTTCTCGATTTCCGGCCGTGGTACGGTTGTGACCGGCCGTGTGGAGCGTGGCGTGATCAACGTCGGCGACAGCATCGAGATCGTGGGTATCCGTGACACCAAGACGACGACCTGCACGGGCGTCGAGATGTTCCGCAAGCTGCTGGACTCCGGCCAGGCTGGCGACAACGTGGGTGTCCTGCTGCGCGGTATCGACCGTGAAGGCGTGGAGCGCGGCCAGGTGCTGTGCAAGCCCAAGTCGGTTGCACCGCACACCAAGTTCGAGGCCGAGGCCTACATCCTGACCAAGGAAGAGGGTGGCCGTCACACGCCGTTCTTTGCGAACTACCGTCCGCAGTTCTACTTCCGCACGACGGACGTGACCGGCACGGTTGTGCTGCCCGAGGGCACCGAAATGGTGATGCCGGGCGACAACCTGAAGTTCAACGTCGAGCTGATCGCACCGATCGCGATGGAAGACGGCCTGCGTTTCGCCATCCGTGAAGGCGGCCGTACCGTCGGCGCTGGCGTGGTGTCCAAGATCGTCGAATAAGCCGCACCGCGGGCATCGCCCGCAGCGAC
>NZ_JAJATZ010000002.1:0-583073 GCF_020531945.1 Loktanella gaetbuli | reverse complement strand
CTCCTTGGTTCCAAAATTACCAAGCAAAGCGTCTACAAATCTAGGGGCACCTCAGTTCGTAAGGATTGGAGGCGCGCCCACCTACTACGATCGCTGCCCCAAAGTGTTCCTCTCAGCCATCGCCCTCGCGGCTCCCGTCATCTATTGATTATGAAACCTGACTTAAGACCGGACAGAGGTGGAGCGGGCTGAGAAGGGGAGATAGCGAATGTCGGCTTACATATTTGCATTCGCCTTTCTGGTCATGCTGCACGATGTCACGGATGACCGGTTTGCTGAAGCTGCGCCGCGGCGATAGGCGACAGGGCGAATGTCCAGATTGGGCCGGAAGCGATGGTGTTGCCATTGGCGTCAGCCGTATGGCGCGCGGCGTTGCCGCATGCCTGCTTCGAGCCCTCTTTGCCCAACGCTGTTCTGCAGCATGATGCACGGGCCGGACATTCAGCCTGTCGCGAGTCTCCCGAACCGGACTTTAGTCTAAAACGCCTAGGTGGCCCGATACAGGACCCTGCTATCTGATGCGGGTCCGTCGATGTCGTTTAGTTACGCAGCATTCTGCTGCGCAGGCCCATCGACGATCATCATGGGACAACCGCGCGAACAGCGCTCGACCCGGCTGTCGATGCCGTAAAGCTGGTTGATCATCTGCGGCGTCAGCACTTCCAGCGTGGGGCCGGTCGCAATAATCCTGCCATGCGCAAGCGCCATCACTGTGGTGCAAACGCGCATAACCTGGTTGAGATCGTGCAGCGCAAGAACCACGACGGCCCCGGTGTCACGCGCATAGCGGTTCAGGGCGTCTAAAACCTCATACTGCCGGTAAAGGTCAAGGGCAGAAGTCGGTTCGTCCATCAGGACCACCTTGGGGCGCGTCACAAGTGTCTGGGCGATCGACACCGCCTGCCGCTGGCCGCCGGAGAGTTCCGGCAATTGCTGCTCTGCGAGATGGGCCACACCGAAGCGCTGCAGCGCGTCATCGACGGCGGACAGTTCCGATGCGGACAGCCGCCAGCCGCCGGCGCCCTGCTTGAGTGCCAGGATGATGGATTCATAGACAGTCAAAGCCGCGCTCATGCCGGTATCCTGCGGCATGTAACGCAGATCGTCTGCTGTGGCACCCGACAAGCGCATAGCACCGGAGCCCCGCAACTGTCCCGCGATGCGGCGGAACAGGGTCGACTTGCCCGCAGCGTTTGCGCCAACCAGCGCGGTCAGGCTGCCGCCGGAGATGTCAGGGGTGGAGGCATCGGTCAGAATCGTGCGCCGTCCATAGCGCGCGCCGATCTGGTCCAGTGCAAGCGTTACCATGATTTGCGTCCTTTGGTTAGGATGAGGGCGGCGAAGAAGGGCACGCCAACGAGGGCCGTGATGATACCGATGGGAAGCACCGCACCGGGCAGGATTGCTTTGGACAGGACCGAGGTCGCGGACAGGATCAATGCCCCCGACAGCATCGCGCCGGGGAGGAAGAACCTCTGATCTTCACCCAAGAGCAATCGTGCCATATGGGGGCCGACAATGCCGATGAAGCCAATCGTTCCAACGAAGGAAACTGGGATAGCGGCTAATAGCGATACAAGAAACAGCGTTTCGAGCCGCAGGCGCTTGACCGGCACGCCCATCGCCGCCGCGCGGATTTCGCCCAGACGGATCGCGGTCAGCGCCCATGCGCGGCGGGCAAAGAGCGGTGCGCAAACCGCAAGGATCGCCGCCGTGACGGCAACCTTGGCCCATGTCGCCTTGGTCAGGCTGCCCATGGTCCAGAATACCACAGCCGACAGCGCCTGCTCTGAGGCGAAGAATTGCAGGAGTGCCAGTGCCGCGTTGAAGGAAAAGACCAGCGCGATGCCCAGCAGGATGATGGTTTCCGTCGTCACGCCGCGCAGAGTCGACAGGCCAAAGATCAGCAGCGACGCCGCCATCGCCATGGCGAAGGCGTTGAGCGGAACCATCAGCGCGATGGCCGCAGGAAAGAGAGATACGCCCATCACCATGGCCAGCGCCGCGCCGAAGCTTGCCGCAGCGGATAGGCCGAGGGTGAAGGGGCTGGCCAGCGGATTGGCAAGGATCGTCTGCATCTGCGCACCCGCCAGCGACAGGCTGGCCCCCACGGTGACGGCCAGCAGCGCCATGGGCATGCGGATGTCCCAGACAACAACGCGCATCTGCAGGTCGGCAGCACCGGGGGCAAAGATCGTGTGCAATACCTCGCTCAGGGAATAGCGCGCGGGCCCAAGTGCGACGTCGACCGCCAGCGACAGCAGCAAAAGTGCGGTCAGGCCGGTCAGGATCACGATCCGTCGCGCGACCAATCCACGATAGCTGGCAGCATGGGACGCGACGTGTGGTGTCAAAGCAGTCATGGGATGGCTCCAAAGGGTGGGACGGCTCGCAAGCCGCCCCGTCAGCTCACTTGTCGGATGCATTCAGCGACACCCAGTAGCCGGGGTGGTAATCGATCGGCAGGAAGCGCGCATGAAGTTCCGCCAGCGTCGCCTCAGGGTCGAGGTCGGGGAACAGTTCGGGATGAATCCACTTTGCCAGCTGCTGCACGGCGACAAAGCTGTAAGGATTGTTGTAGAACTGGTGCCAGATCGCGTGCACCTGACTGTTTTCCACCGCTTTGACGCCGGTAAAACCGGGCCGCTGCATCAGGGCGGCCAGCTTGGTCCGCGCCTCGGCCTCGTCCGAGCCGGGCCCGACGCCAACCCAGTCCCCACCGGGCACGTAGGCTTCCCAATTGCCGCCTGTCACGATGATCTGGTCGGGGTTCGACGCAATAATCTGCTCGGCGTTGATCGTGCCGAAAGTGCCGGGGATGAACGGACCGGCCATATTCTCTCCCCCCGCGAGTTCCAAAAAGGTTCCGAAGTTGGCGTTGCCGAAGGACATGCAGCAATCCTCGGAATAGCCACCAGCGCGTTCGACGAAGACAAGCGGTCGGTCGAGGTTCGTCTGGGCGTCGATCACATCTGTGACGCGGGCGATCTGGGCATCGTAGAATGCATTGAACTCTGCGGCGCGGTCTTCCTTGCCAAAGATCTCGCCGATGATCTGCATCGACTGCGACGTGTGCACGAATGGCTCTTCGCGGAAGTCGACATAGACGATCGGGATACCGACTTTGGCCAGTTTCTCCTCGTAACCTGCCTCGTCCGTGGCAGCCTTCGCCTCGAGGTTGAGGATCATCACGTCGGGGTCAAGTGCCACGGCCTGTTCGATGTCGAAGGTGCCGTCCTTGAACCCGCCGAACGTGGGGATGTCCGCGATCTGGGGAAACTTCTCAGCATAAAGCGCGTAGCTTTCGGGTGACGCCTGAAGGAGGTCGTCACGCCAGCCGACCACCCGCTGAAAGGGATCTTCGCCGTCCAGCACGGCCGCGAAAAAAATCTGACGCCCTTCACCTAGGATCACGCGATCGGCAGGGCCATCCAATGTCACCTTTCGACCGGCGATGTCTGTCAGGGTGATGGGCTCTGCCAGCGCCAGGGTGGGAAGAAGGGTCAGCGCTGTCGCACCAAGCACGCGTCGAAGGGTCATGTCCGTATCCTATTTTTGGTAACTCCTCATGGCTTAAATTTATCCGACTAAATTAGTCAAGTTATAGGTTGATAAAAATAGTCGGATAAAGAAAAACCGGTTACAGATGAAGCGAGGGACACTATGACCGCGGCAAAAGCGACGAACAGAAACATCCGGGACGATATCCGCGAATACTGGTCCGACCGCGCCGCGACCTTCGATGACGACCCGGGCCACAAGATTTTCGAAGGTGCCGAGATGGCTGCTTGGACGGCGCTGTTTCGCTGGCACCTCGGCACGGCAAGGGGGCGGAGGTTGCTGGATCTCGCCTCTGGCACTGGCGAAATTGCGCGCCTTTGCAAAAGGATGGGCTTTGACACGACAGGTCTCGACTGGTCCGGACCGATGCTGGACCGCGCGCGTGCGAAATTGCCAGACATGACTTTCCTGGAAGCGGATGTCGAACGGACGACGCTGCCACCGGAAAGTATGGACGTGATCGTGACCCGCCACCTGGTCTGGACCTTGGTCGATCCGGCAGCAGCATTTGCAGAGTGGAAGCGGGTTCTCGTGCCGGGTGGGATGCTATTGATCGTGGATGGTGATTTCGTAACTCGAAGCTGGCTGTCGCGGCTGTCGAACCTGTTGGCACGCGCGGTCAGTGATGGGAACGCTGCACGCCACAAAGAGATTCTGTCGCAGGTCCATTTCTCGCGAGGCGCGCGGGCCGAGGCCGTTGCCAGCCTGCTGACCGATGCAGGGTTTGCGCAGGTCCGCATCGACCGCCGCCTTGGCCCGGTCCACAGGGCACAAGCGGCACAACTGGGCTGGCGAAAATCGCTCCTGCGCCGCTCGGAACACCGTTACGTGGTCAGTGCAATAAAGTCCGTTCGACCAAGGTAGCGATCAGAATCTGCAATCTCCGGCAAACCCGGCGCGGTTCAAGCCATTGCTTCACCGGGGCAACGTATGACAACTCCCCACTCAAGTTGATATCCGCTGCACCAGCACAACACAAACTTTGGCATCTGCAACGAACGGCAGGAGTGTCCGCTTTACAGGCCTTGGGTGCCTGAAAATGCCGCGCAATGCATTAATGGCTGTTCTGGGTAATCTGCATTGCAGCGTAGGGTCCGGCGATGAATAACCGCTAAGGGCCGATCTCTAAGTCTATTCGAAACCATGAAGTGAGCGGTGATGAATGAGGTAATATCTTTGCCGCTCGCTCAGAGAGACGTTCAGGGCCTCAATCCCTAATGATCTTCGGGAGGCTTCCGACAAGCGCTTAGAAATCAGCAGAGCGCCGCCATCCGCGAAGCTGATGAAGCCCTTATCGAACAGTGTGTCCCAGTTTGGTGAGAGCAAAAGAGCGTTGTCTGGATTCAAGCAATCGTCGGGATTTTCGCGGCAATCTCTCCACGGCTTTATGTGCGAGGCGACAAGTAGTGCGGTTTCGCTGAGCCCTGTAACTAAGCAGCGCTTGTAAGCCGTTAATACCCGAGGGTAATCCTCCCCAAAACTAAGGGGATGCGGATGTAGAATTTTTCAGCAAGATACGTGAGGAGATTTTGATTGAGATGACGAGATTTAACGAAACCCAGATCCTTTCAATCCTGCTCCAAGCTGAAGGCTGCGTGCCGGTGGCTGAGCTGTGCCGCGAGCATGACATATTTTAAGAAATGGCGCGCGAAGTATGGCGGCAGGGATGCGTCCATGATCAGCCAGATGAATAGCCTTAAAGACGAGAACCGCAGTCTGAAGCGTATGTTTGTTGATCTGAGCATGCAGTCTGATCATCGGGCGACAAAAAGCAATTCTGTTACCCTAAGTGTTACCCCACTGCCCATAGATCGTATCTTAAAAGATTAAAAAGCCCTCTAAGTCACTGACGTAGAGGGCTTATTATGGCTCCGACGGTAGGGATCGAACCTACGACCAATTGATTAACAGTCAACTGCTCTACCGCTGAGCTACGTCGGAAAACCTGCGGGCTCTATAGCGGTGTGGTTTTGGGGCGTAAAGCGGAAATCTGCATGCCGAGGCGAAGTTTTTGTCGGCCCTGCGACAAACCGGTCTTTGGCATCGATTGCCTAAAATTCATGCTGGACCGGTTGCGGACTGTCCTTATAGTCGTGCGAGGCGAAGGCCTGGAGGATGGGCCCGCCCAACAGGAGGAATTCTATATGAAACGCAGACAATTTCTGACGTCCGCTGCCATTGGTGGCGCGGCGACTGCGCTGGCCACACCGGCACTGGCGCAATCGGCGACCGAAATGAACATCGTGTCCACATGGCCGCGTGACTTTCCTGGCCTGGGCACGAGCGCGCAGCGCTTGGCCGCACGGATCGAGGCGCTGACCGAAGGCCGCATCGCCGTGAACTACTTTGCCGCAGGCGAACGCGTCGGTGCGTTCGACAGCTTTGACGAAGTCGCCTCCGGCAACTCTCAGGCCTATATCGGTGCCGACTACTACTGGAAGGGCAAGCACGCCGGCTGGTCGCCGTTCACCGCGATCCCGATGGGTCTGACCTATACAGAAATCGACGCCTGGATGAAATTCGGCGGCGGTCAGGAATTGTATGAAAAGCTGGGCGATGAATTTGGCGTCATCGGCTTTCCGGCGGGCAACACTGGCGTTCAGATGGGCGGCTGGTTCAACAAGGAAATCGAATCCGCCGATGACCTGCGCGGCCTGAAAATGCGTATCCCCGGTCTGGGCGGTGACGTGATCGCCAAGCTGGGCGGCTCGCCTGTGTCCGTTCCCGGCGGCCAGATCTACGAAAACCTTGTCTCGGGTGCGATTGATGCCACCGAATGGGTCGGTCCCTGGAACGACTTCTTCCTCAAGCTCTATGAAGCGGCACAGTACTACTACTGGCCCGGTTTCCACGAGCCCGGCTCGCAGCTTTGCCTGGGGATGAACAAGTCCTGGTGGTCGGGTCTGTCGTCCATCGATCAGGAAATCATCAAGGTCGCCTGTGCCGAGGAAAACGCCGTGTCCATGGCAGAAGCCAATGCCAACAACGGTGTCTACCTCAACCGTCTGATCAACGAATACGGCGTGGAACTGCGTGAATTCAACGATGACGTCTACGAGGCCTTTGGTTCGGCCTCTGCCGAGGTGATCGAGGAAGCCCGCGATCACAGCCCGCTGGCCGCCGAAATTTTCGACAGCCACCTGAACGCGCGCGCGTCGGTCGGTGCCTGGTCGAACCTTTCGGACGCACCCTATGTCACGAAGCGTAACCGCATTCTGGACATCTAAATCGTCCCACCGGGACTGACCCCGCCCGGTCTGGGGTGGGACAGATCAGGGCAGATATCATGTCTGCCCTGATCGGATATCAGACACAAATTTTCAGGAGACACTGGAATGGAAAAAGAGTCAGCGTCGCGTGCACTGGTCGCGCGCGGGTTCGGATGGCTGGTCTTGGCTGTGACGGCCGGATACATGGTCAACGTTGTTCTGAACTTCTGGTTCGATTTTCCGGGTGTCACCGCCGGGCTGGAAAACCCGCTGTCCCTGGTGCAGGTCGCGGTTTTTGCTGTGCTGGCGGCTGTCGCCGTTTTGTATGTGCTTCGCAACCCTGACGTCAGTCTGCGGGCGGACGCGACGCGGATCAGCGATTTCAACCGGTTTCTGGTGCGGGCCGCGTTCTGGGTGGTTCTGCTGGTCGGGATCGGGGATTCGATCCTGTCTTTCCTGCGCGTGCAGGGCTTTCTCGAGGGGATCGTCGGCGATGACCTCGCCAGCAGCCTCGCGCGGGCCGATTTCCGCGGCGTCTACCTGCATGTGCCGCTGATTATTCTGGGTATCGTCATTGGTGCCGTGACCCGGGGGCTTGGGTTTACCTGGTTGACCCTGATGGTTGTGATTGCCGAACTGGCGATCGTGTTCAGCCGCTTCGTCTTTTCCTACGAACAGGCATTTCTGTCGGACCTGGTGCGGTTCTGGTACGGTGCGTTGTTCCTGTTCGCCTCGGCCTATACCCTGCTCGAGGATGGTCACGTGCGCGTTGACCTGTTCTACGCCTCGATGCGGCGCGAGACAAAGGGACGCGTCAATTCTGTCGGTGCGGTCATCATGGGGATGACACTGTGCTGGACGATCCTGATCGTGGGCTTTGGCACGGCGAGCAGCGTGATCGCCGGCCCGATCCTGGTTTTCGAGGTGACGCAGGCGGGCTTTGGCCTCTACGTCAAATATTTCATGGCGGGTTTCCTCGCTGTCTTTGCGATCACGATGATGGTGCAGTTCGTGGCGCAATTCATGGATTCAATCGCTGACAAACGCGGTGAGCCGGGCGGGCGCGACGCGCACGCCGGCACGATGTAATCGCATCCAAGGGATACTGATATGGAACTTTTCTTCCTTTTGATGCTGGTCGTCATCATGGCCGGGGCCCTTGGATCGGGCTATCCGGTGGCGTTCGCGCTGCCCGGTGCCGCCATCCTGACAATCGGTGCAGCTGCCGCGACGGGCTACGTCTTTGACGGTGATACATCGGCGTATTTCTCGAACTCTGGGCCGTCACAATGGCTGTCGGCGGGGGTGACGAACCTGCGCGGGGTCTATTGGGAACCCGAACGGGATACGCTGATCGCCATTCCGTTGTTCATTTTCATGGGGATCATGTTGCAGCGGTCCAAGATCGCCGAGGATCTGCTGGTCACCATGGCGCAGCTGTTCGGTCCGGTGCCGGGTGGTCTGGGCATTTCGGTCGTTGTGGTCGGTGCGCTGCTGGCTGCAACCACGGGTATCGTGGGGGCGACGGTGGTCGCGATGGGGATGATTTCCCTGCCAGCGATGATGCGCAACGGATATTCCAATGCGCTGTCCACGGGTACGATTGCGGCCTCGGGGACATTGGGACAGATCATTCCGCCATCCATCGTGCTGATCATTCTGGCCGACCAGTTGGCCAGTGCCGTCGATCAGGCCGGGCAGGCGCGTCAGGCCCTGTACCGGTCGTCGACCGGCGAGTTGTCGATGCCGACGGAATTCGCGGTCAGTTCCACATCCGCCGGTGACATGTTCCTGGGGGCCATGATCCCCGGCCTGCTGCTGGTCCTGCTTTATATCGTGTTCATTCTCGTGGTGGCGATCGTGCGGCCCAAACTGGCACCCGCCGTTCCCTACGAGGGCAAATACGACACGGCGTTCCTGGGCAACGTGCTGCTGGCGATGATCCCGCCGCTGGCGCTGATCCTGCTGGTGCTGGGGTCGATCATCGCGGGTATCGCCACGGTCAACCAGGCCGGGGCCATCGGTGCGGTGGGTGCCATGATCATGGCCGGATACCGCCTGCATCCCGAAGGGCGCGGTCAGAGGTTCACGCCAGCCATTATTGCCATCGTCGGTCTGGGTGTCGTGACCTATGCCCTGTCCAACTACGACACCAACGTGTTGAACATGCAGACCGCAGAGGACCGCACCGGTGTCACCATCGCGGCCGTCGGCGTGGCGCTGCTGACGATCTCGATCATCTGGTCGGGTATCCGTGCATTCTTTAACGAAGACGCGCTGCGCGGTGTCATGGTCGAAACGGCCAAGACGACATCGCTGGTGTTCATCATCCTGCTGGGTGCGGCCATGCTGACCGCGGCCTTCCGCGCCTTTGGCGGCGAGGAACTGGTCAAACACTTCCTCGAAGGTCTGCCGGGGGGATTCTGGACGAAATTCATCATCGTCATGGTGGTGATCTTTGTTCTGGGCTTCTTCCTCGACTTTATCGAGATCGCGGTCGTCGTGGTGCCGATCGTGGCACCGATCCTGCTGGCCGATCCGGAGGCGAATATCACGGCCGTCTGGCTGGGTGTGATGATCGGTCTGAACATTCAGACGTCGTTCCTGACACCGCCGTTCGGATTTGCACTGTTCTACCTGCGCGGTGTCGCACCAGCGGCGGTCAAGACCATCCAGATCTACAAGGGGGTCGTGGCCTTTATCGGCTTGCAGCTTGCGGCATTGGTCATCGTGGCATTCAACCCGCCGCTGGTGAACTATCTGCCCGCCCGGACCTCGCTCATATCGGAAAACGCACCGCCTCCGGTAAACCCGGCATTGCAGTATTGCATCGAGGAATTCGTGGCCGAACAATTCGCGGCGAATTCAGCGACGATTTCATCGGCGATCCAGCAGGCGCGTGCGTTGGACGTGTCCTATCTGCCGGAGGATCTGGTTGACGACTGGACCGATGGTCTGGACAAGGCCGAACAGGCGATGCCGATGATGCAACGCATCGTGGATGCCACCGCAGCACAGTACGCTGCCGCCGAGGATTACCGCGAGCCGCATACCTTTGTGCGGGCACTGGAACGTGACGCTCGCATGCTGGAGCCCGAAATCGAAGATCTGCGTTTGCGGGCCTCGCGTGGGTTCGGCGACCCAGAGGCACAGTTGGCCCGCGCCGACATGCTGGAGGCAGAGCGCGATGCGCTGCTGGCACAGATCCCGGAAACCTGGCCCGAAACGCAAGAAGCCTATGCCGTGCTGAACCGGGAAAACCAGACGGCGCGCAACATCTACCGGCGGACTGTCGACCAGGCCTATGAACCGGTGCCGGAACTGCGCGCCATCATCGCCTCGGTTGACGCGCTGGCGGCATTGGGTCCGCAGATCGACGCGCTTGCCGCTGATGCGCTGACGATGGATGCGGAAACCGCCGATGTCCGGTTCCGTGAAGTCGAGAGTGCGCTGGGCGATGTCGAGGGTGCCCGCGATATCCGGGGCCTCTTGTCGGATGCCCGCAACGAGATCGACGACAGGTCGCCCGATCCCGAGCGCGGTCTGGAATACGTGGTCGAGGCCCAGGAACTGTTCGCGGCAGAAGTCGCATGGCGGACCCGCGCTGCGACCGAGCTTTTGCCCGGCCTGATTGCCTATGACGAGGCGATCCAGGGGACCATCGGTCTGCGTCAGCAGTCACGTTTGCCCCGCGAGACGGCACTGTATGTCGCGGGTTGTTCCGCGCGGCACCGGGATATCTCGCTCAACTTCTGACGGGCAAAGGGCCGGGGAAAATCCCCGGCCCTTTGGTTTTGGACGATCCCGGCAGGTGTCAGAGCATGCTGACGACGATCACCATGATGATGGAATACAGCGCGATACCGCCGCCGATCAGGTAGTAGGGAAAATTCCGCGTCACGTTCGCCGTTGCCATCGAGCGCGCCTGATAGATCAGTTCGGGCCAGCTGTATGACACAAAGTCGCCTTGGGTGAAGACCACCTTGATCCGGCCTTCGGCGTCGACGACGGGCAGGCGGCGGAACCGTTCGTTCGACATCTGGCGCATCCAGTCAGTCACGTCGTCTGTTTCCACCGCCAGCCGCGGGTTGGCGGTCATGATGTCCGACAGCTTGGTCGTCTTGGCGTCCATGCCCTTGCCAACCAGTTTGTTCATCACGTCGCGTTCCGTCACAACGCCGATTACCTTGTCGTCGGCATCGACCACCATCACAGAGCCATAATTCTTGTCCGACATTGCGGCCACGGCATCAAAGACGGTGGTTTCGGGGCTGCGCGTCAGTGGCTTTGGCTTGGACTTGTATTCAGGCCGATCCATCAAGCGGCTGCCGGGTCTTTGTGTTGACTGTGCCATTGCGCGATCCTCTGTTTGTTACTGTGTCATTTGACCTAATGCAGCTTGACCATACGGCAAGTTGGTGCGCGTCAGCTGTGCCGCGACTGTGCGGCATTGCAGCTTTGCCATTGGTGAGCGCCTGTGTAGTGTGCGGCAAATTGGCAAAGGACGTCCTCGATGAATGCCATCGTTTCCATCAAAAACCTGCACAAGGCCTACGATAGTGGATTTGTCGCACTGCGCGGCGTCGATCTGGATATCGCCGAGGGCGAAATCCTGGCGTTGCTGGGGCCAAATGGTGCGGGCAAGACCACGCTGATTTCGACCGTTTGCGGCATCACCGTCCCAACGGCGGGAAAAATCATGGTCGGTGGTCATGACACAGTGACGGATTACCGCGCGGCCCGCAGTCTGATCGGCCTGGTGCCGCAAGAGATCAATCTGGAACCCTTTGAGACGGTCGAAAACACCGTATCGTTTTCGCGCGGGTTGTTCGGCAAGAAAAAGGACCCGGCCCGTGTGGCGGAGGTTCTGAAAATGCTCAGCCTCGATGACAAGGCCAAATCCAAGATCAAGGAGCTGTCGGGCGGCATGAAACGTCGGGTCCTGATCGCCAAGGCGCTGGCGCATGAACCAAGGGTCCTGTTTCTGGACGAGCCGACAGCCGGTGTCGATGTCGAGCTGCGCAAGGACATGTGGAATGTCGTGGCCGACCTGAAGGCGCATGGCGTGACGATCATCCTGACCACGCATTACATCGAAGAGGCCGAGGCGATCGCCGATCGTGTGGGCATCATCAGCAAGGGTGAAATCCTGTTGGTCCAGAACAAGGACGAGATGATGTCGCAGATGGGCCGCAAGGAGTTGCGTGTTGATCTGGTCGAACCGGTAGAGACCATTCCGGACGCATTGATGAAATATGATCTGGTGCTGGCCCCGAATGGTCGGGCCGTCACATATACCTATGACACGCGCGCCGAACGGACCGGTATCCGCACCGTGTTGAACGACCTCGACGCAGCGGGCCTGCGGATGGCGGACCTGCAAACCCAACAATCCAGCCTGGAAGAAATCTTTACCACGCTGGTCAAGGAGCAAAGCGCATGAACTGGACCGCGATCCGCGCCATCTATGTGTTCGAGATGGCCCGCTTTTTCCGGACACTGACGCAGTCACTGATCAGTCCGGTGCTGTCGACGTCGCTGTATTTCGTGGTGTTCGGCACGGCCATCGGCAGCCGGATCGAAACGGTCGAGGATGTCAGCTATGGCGCGTTCATCGTGCCGGGGCTGATCATGCTGTCGGTCATGACGCAGGCGACCAGCAACGCCAGTTTTGGCATCTATTTCCCGAAATTCATCGGGACGATCTATGAACTGCTGTCGGCGCCCGTGAATTTTCTGGAAATCACCTTGGGCTATGTGGGGGCTGCGGCGACCAAGGCGTTGTTCATCGGGGTTATCATCTTTGTCACGGCGTTCTTTTTCGTCGATATTACCGTGCAGCACCCCTTCGCGATGATCGCGTTTTTGTTGATGACCTGCGTCAGTTTTGCCCTTCTGGGGTTCATCATCGGCATCTGGGCGGGCAATTTCGAACAACTGCAACTGATCCCCTTGCTGGTGATCACGCCACTCGTGTTCCTGGGTGGGTCATTTTATTCGGTCACGATGCTGCCGCCGATCTGGCAGACGATCACGATGTTCAACCCGGTGGTCTATCTGATTTCGGGGTTCCGCTGGGCGTTCTTCGGCACGGCGGATGTGCCGGTGGCGATCAGCCTTGCGGCCATCGCGTTTTTCATGGCGGCCTGCATGGCCGCGATATGGTGGATTTTCCGCACCGGTTGGCGCATCCGCCAGTAAGCCTTGTCGTCGGACCGCCGGGAGCCTAGATCGGGGGGATGAAAAACATCCTCCCGTTTATGAAATCCGATCCTGTGGTGAATGTGGTGCGCCTGCAAGGCGCGATCACGACCACCGGGCGTGGTCTGGATGATCCCAGCCTCGCTGCAGTGCTGCAAAAAGCCTTTACCAAGGGCAGTCCCAAGGCCGTTGCCTTGCAGATCAACTGTCCAGGCGGCAGCCCCGTGCAGTCATCGTTGATCGCAGCACGGATCCGGCGGCTGTCGCAGGAAAAGAACGTTCCGGTCTATGCCTTTGTCGAGGACGTGGCCGCCTCTGGCGGTTACTGGCTGGCCTGCGCTGCGGATGAAATCTATGCCGATCAGGGCAGTATCGTGGGGTCCATCGGCGTGATTTCCGCAGGCTTTGGCCTGCATGACCTGATCGGGCGCTACGGCGTGGAACGTCGGGTGCATACGGCAGGGACGTCGAAATCCATGCTGGACCCGTTCCGCCCCGAAAAAGAAGAGGACGTCACCCGACTGAAAGGCTGGCTGGACGATCTGCACGGCATTTTCATCGACTACGTCAAATCCCGCCGCGAGGCGCATCTGGACGACGATCCGGCGATCTTTTCCGGCGAGGTCTGGATCGGGCAAAAGGCGGTGGACAAGGGTCTGGTCGACGGTCTGGGTCACCTGATCCCGGTGATGAAGGCTGAATTCGGCGACAAGACGCGGTTCCGCCGCTATGGCCCGAAAAAGTCGCTGTTTCAGCGTCTGGGCGCGCGGATCATCGGCGACGCAATCGGCACGGTCGAGGACCGCGCCGCATTCGCACGGTACGGTCTGTAGATGATCATCAAGGCGGTCGCCATCTTTCTGGTCGGCATGGTCGTGCTTGGCATTTTCGGCAAGCTGCGCTTTCCGGGGCAGCAACGGCTGGCGGACGCAAAATGTAAAAACTGCGGTCGCTACCGCATCGGCAAGGGGCCTTGCCCCTGTGAAAAAGGGCATCCCTGATGGAATGGATTCTTGTCGTCGTGGGTCTGGTCATTCTGCTGTTTGCAGGTGACGCCTTGGTCAAGGGCGCGGTCAACCTGTCGCTGCGGCTGGGTGTGCCCGCGCTGATCGTGTCGTTGACCATCGTGGCGTTCGGCACATCCGCGCCAGAGCTGCTGATTTCCGTGAAATCCGTGATCGACGGTGTGCCGGGGCTGGCGCTGGGCAATGTCGTGGGGTCGAACACCGCCAACATCCTGCTGGTTCTGGGCGTGCCTGCGTTGCTGGCAACGATGCACACTGCGGAACATGACACGCGGTCCAGCTACGTGCAGATGCTGGTCGCCTCTGCCTTGTTTATCGCGTTGTGCTTTCTGGGTGTGCTGACCTGGATTTCGGGTGTGATCCTGCTGGCCGGCCTCGCGCTGATGCTGGGCTGGTCGTTCCAGCAGGCGCGTCGCGCGCGTGCAGCAGACGCCGCTGCCGCGGCATTGGACGATACCGACGATCTGGAGGGTGCAGACCCAGAGATGAGTGGGACATTGATTGCGGTGTTCCTAATCGCCGGCCTGATCGGTCTGCCGGTCGGTGCTGAAATGCTGATCCGGGGTGCCACCACGATCGCGAAGGATTTCGGCCTGTCGGACAGTGTGATCGGCCTGACACTCGTGGCGCTTGGCACGTCGTTGCCCGAACTGGCGACGACCGTCATGGCGGCCCTGCGCCGCCAGGCCGATGTGGCCCTGGGCAACGTGATCGGGTCAAACATGTTCAACCTGCTCGCGATCATTGGCATTGCGACGCTGTTCGGACCGATCCCCGTGGATGCCCAATTCCTGCGATTCGATCTGTGGGTCATGGCTGGTGCGTCCTTGCTGCTGATCCCGTTCGTCTTCATGCGGATGAACATCACCCGGATCTGGGGCGTGGCGCTGACGCTGGGCTATATCGTCTATGTCTGGTCGCTGCTGTGACCCGTGCGTTGGTGACAGGCGGTGGCGCGCGGCTGGGACGTGCGATGGTGCTGGGGCTGGCTGCTCGGGGTTATGACGTGGCTATCCACTACAATACCTCGGCGGATGCCGCGCAAGAGGTGGCGGACATGGTCCGCGCCATGGGCCGGCAGGCGGTCTGCGTGAGGGCCGATCTGCTGGACGACGGGCCGACCGCGGCGTTGATCCCTGATGCCGCCCGCGCATTGGGCGGGCCGCTGACGGTGTTGATCAACAATGCCTCCATCTTTGAGGGTGACGATTTTGAAACCGCCACGCGCGAGAGTTGGGACCGGCACATGGGCAGCAATCTGCGCGCGCCGTTCGTCCTGACTCAAGGGTTTGCAGCCCAGGTTGCGGAACCGCGATCAGACGACCGGGGCGAGCCGCTGGCGCAAGGTCTGATCGTGAACATGGTCGACCAACGCGTGCTGAAACTGACGCCCCAGTTCACGACCTACACGCTGGCCAAGGCGGCATTGTGGACCCTGACCCAGACTAGCGCACAGGCGCTGGCCCCTCGCGTCCGGGTCAACGCAATCGCACCCGGACCGACGTTGCAGGGCGCACGGCAATCTGCGTCGGATTTTGCGCAGCAGCGCGCCGCCACGGTGCTGTCGCGTGGCGCAAGTCCGCAAGAGATCGTCGCAGCGCTGGGTTACCTGCTGGACGCACGCGCCGTCACGGGGCAGTTGATGACCGTGGACGGCGGTCAGCATCTGGGGTGGGAAACGCCCGATGCGATGGTGTCAGAGTAGCCTGACACTTGAGTTGTGCACCTTGGTTTGCAGCCTTCCGTGGCGTTAGTAAATTCTGTTTAACAACAGCAGTTTACAAATTTGTAATAAAAAATATATTTAATTTCAGGGCTTTAAGTGGATGCCTCAAAATAAGGCAGGTTGCTGAAGTAGACGTAATCGTTAACTTTTTCCCACCTCACAGGCTTTTGCCCACGGAGTTATCCACAGAAACGGTGGATGCCTTTCATCTTGCGATGGCGCGGTTATCGTTACACGGCGGCTTCGAATCGCAGACCATCTGACGGACCCCGGAATGACCGACGCCAAGACCAAACCTGCCAAGACCGGCTATGATCTTATCGCATCCTATCTGCGCACGCTGGACTCCTCGCCCGGCGTTTACCGCATGCTGGATGACGAAAGCCGTGTTCTTTATGTCGGCAAGGCGCGCAATCTCAAGGCGCGGGTCAGCAATTATTCCCGGCCGTCGCCGCAGCATTCACGCCGGATCGCGCGGATGATTCAGGAAACGTCGTCAATGATGTTCCTCACGACCAA
Source organism: Loktanella gaetbuli (assembly GCF_020531945.1). Taxonomy (NCBI): domain Bacteria; kingdom Pseudomonadati; phylum Pseudomonadota; class Alphaproteobacteria; order Rhodobacterales; family Roseobacteraceae; genus Loktanella; species Loktanella gaetbuli. The sequence continues at coordinate 566,832 of NZ_JAJATZ010000002.1, read as the reverse complement.
GACGGAGACCGAGGCGCTGCTGCTGGAGCAGAACCTGATCAAGCAGCTCAAGCCGCGCTACAACGTGCTGCTGCGTGACGACAAATCCTTTCCCAACATTCTGGTCACGACAGGCCACACCTATCCGCAGATCAAGAAACATCGCGGGGCGAAAAAGGAAAAGGGCGACTACTATGGACCCTTTGCGGGTGCTGGTGCCGTGAACCGCACGCTGAACCAGTTGCAGCGCGTGTTCCTGCTGCGCAACTGCACGGATCAGGATTTCGAGACGCGCACGCGGCCCTGCCTGCAATACCAGATCAAACGGTGCAGCGGTCCTTGTGTCGGGCATATCAGCGCTGAGGACTACGCACGATCGGTGAAGGACGCGCAGGCATTTCTGCAAGGCCGGACCAAGGGGATTCAGGAAAAACTGGCCGCGGACATGAACGCCGCATCCGAGGCGATGGAATTCGAACGCGCAGCCGCCATGCGCGACCGGATCAAGGCGTTGACACAGGTGCAATCGACCCAAGGCATCAATCCCAAGAATGTCGAAGAAGCTGATGTCATGGGCCTGCATCTCGACGGCGGGCAGGCTTGCGTGCAGGTGTTTTTTATCCGGGCCGGTCAGAACTGGGGCAATCACGACTATTACCCCCGGATCAGCGGCGACGAGGACCCGTCAGAGGTGATCGAGGCCTTTGTCGGGCAATTCTATTCCGACCGCGACCCGCCCCGCGCGCTGATCCTGAGCCACGGTCTGGATAACGACGATCTGATGGTGCAGGCGTTGTCCGACCGCCTGGGCCGCAAGGTCGAGATCATCGTGCCGCAGCGCGGTGAAAAGGCCGACCTTGTTCAGGGTGCGCTGCGCAACGCCCGCGAAAGCCTGGCCCGCAAGATGAGCGAGACGGCGACACAAGGTCGGTTGTTGAAAGGCGTGGCCGAAGCATTCGATTTGCCAAAGGTGCCGCAGCGGGTCGAAGTCTATGACAACTCTCACATCCAGGGGGCGCATGCGGTGGGTGCGATGGTCGTTGTCGGACCCGAGGGGTTCGAGAAAAACCAATATCGCAAATTCAACATTCGCGGCGATGACCTGACGCCGGGTGACGATTTCGGCATGATGAAAGAGGTGCTGACCCGCCGGTTCCAGCGTCTGCTGAAAGAGGATCCCGACCGGCAAGCAGGCAGTTGGCCCGACCTGTTGCTGATCGATGGCGGGGCAGGGCAGGTCAGCGCCGTGCGCGAGATCATGGAAGAGCTGGGAGTCGGTGACGTGCCGATGGTCGGGGTCGCCAAGGGCATCGACCGCGATGCGGGCAAGGAAGAATTCCACCGCACCGGGAAATCGGTCATGGCGCTGCGCCATAACGACCCGGTTCTTTATTTCATCCAGCGGATGCGCGACGAGGTGCACCGTTTCGCCATCGGCACGCACCGCGCGAAACGGTCCAAGGCGATCGGGGCCACGCCATTGGATGATGTGCCCGGTGTCGGGGCCGGGCGCAAACGTGCGCTGCTGGCGCATTTCGGGTCGGCCAAGGCGGTGGCGCGCGCCAATGTTGCCGATTTGCAGGCGGTGGACGGGATCAGTCAGAACATCGCCCAGACGATCTATGATTATTTTCACGAAAACGGGTGAGGGGGCGCTGCCCCCCGGCCTGCGGCCGTCCCCCGGGATATTTTGAAAACAGCGAAAGGTGAACTGTTGCCTGATCTGGCCTAACGGGGCCGGTGCAGCTATGACTACGCCATGACATTGAACCTGCCGAATATCCTGACGATTTTGCGCCTGCTGGCCGCGCCTGCGGTGGCGGTCATGTTCTTGTATTTCAATCGGCCTTGGGCGGACTGGTTTGCGCTGATTTTGTTCAGTGGTGCGGCGCTGACGGATTTCCTGGACGGCTATCTGGCGCGGGCCTGGGGGCAGGAAACCAAGCTGGGTGCGATGCTGGATCCGATTGCGGACAAGGCGATGGTGGTTATCGCGCTACTGGTCATCACCGGGTTTTCCGGCATGAATCCGTGGATCCTGTTGCCCGCCACGCTGATCATTTTCCGTGAAGTGTTCGTGTCTGGCCTGCGTGAATTTTTGGGGGATACCGCCGGAACGCTCAAGGTGACCCAGATGGCAAAATGGAAAACCACGGCACAGATGATCGCGATTGCGCTGCTCTTCGCAACGGGTGCGTTTGAGCACTACCTCGGGATGCAGACCTTTGGCATGGATGCCCAGACCCGCGACGCAATACTGACGGGCAATCTGCCGGACGAGCTGGGCTTGGTCTGGAAATACTGGGGCATGATGCTGTCATGGTATGCGGGCATCACGGGATTGTGGATCGCGGCACTGCTGACATTGCTGACGGGATGGGATTATTTCCGCAAGGCATTGCCCTATCTCAAGGATAGCTGACATGGATATTATGTATTTTGCATGGGTGCGCGAACGCATCGGCCTGCCACGCGAGACGATCCAGACTGAGGCCGCGACCGTGGCCGATCTGGTGGCGGAACTCTGCGCCCGCGAAGACCGGTATGCGGTGGCCTTTGCCGATATCACGGCGCTGCGGGTGGCGCTGGATCAGGAGCTGACCGATTTTGATGCGCCTCTGGCAGGCGTGCGCGAGGTCGCTTTCTTTCCGCCGATGACGGGGGGCTGATGGCAGTCCGCATTCAAGAGGCGGCATTCGGTGCCGGTGCCGAACTGGACCGGTTCACGGCCGATGCGCCCGGTGCGGGGGCCGTGGTCAGTTTCACGGGCGTGGTACGCGATGTGGACGGTGGTCTGCGGCACATGTTGATCGAACACTATCCCGGCATGACGGAACGCGCGATCACCGCACTGGTGTCCGAGGCCGTGACCCGCTGGAACCTGAACGATGCGCTGGTGATACACCGGTTCGGTCAATTGGCCCCCGGCGATCCGATCATGATGGTTGCGACAGCCTCTGCACATCGCGCCGATGCCTTTGCCGCAGCCGATTTTCTGATGGATTACCTGAAATCCCGCGCGCCGTTCTGGAAAAAGGAAGTGACCGCCGACGGTGCGGATTGGGTCGCCGCCAAGGATGCCGACGAGGACGCGCTTAGCCGTTGGTAAGTGCTGCGTGACGATGGCAATCGACGATGTGATCGTTGACTAACCCGCACGCCTGCATGAACGCATAGACGATCGTCGGCCCGCAAAACGTGAAACCCGCCTTTTTCAGGTCCTTCGAGACCTGTTGCGACAGCGGCGTCTGCGCAGGCACGTCGGCCATGGTCGCACGATAGGTTTGCAGCGGCTTGCCATCGACATAGGACCACAGGAAATTGCTGAAACCCTGATCCGCCTCGATTTTCTGGTAGGCGCGGGCGTTCTTGATCGCCCCCTCGATCTTGCCGCGGTGGCGCACGATGCCAGGATCGGCCAGCAGCCGCGCGACCTCTGCATCGCCCCAAGTGGCGATGATGTCAGGATCGAACCCGGCAAAGGCGGTGCGAAAATTGTCGCGCTTTTTCAGGATGGTGATCCAGGACAGCCCGGCCTGAAATCCGTCCAGGATCAGCTTTTCGAACAGGGCGCGGCTGTCGTAGTCCGGCACCCCCCATTCGGTGTCATGGTAGGCCTGATAGACAGGGTCATGCCCGGCCCAGTCGCAGCGTCGTAGGGTCATTTTGCAGTCCTCGGGTCGCATTAACGCGATCTTAGCCCGTGGTGCGTCAGGATGACATCACCTAAACCGGACAACGCGGCCATGCTTGCCATCATCGACGCCAACGGGGGCGTACCTGAATTTTCGGATCCGCTTGTCGCGGCTTTTGCCAGTCGTGACGCGGACATCCAGACTCTCGTGTCCGAGGCGCTGGATGCGGGCCGTGCGCGACTGGCGTTTCAGCCTGTGGTCTCGGCGACGACAGATCGCAGGGTCTGCTTTTACGAGGGGCTTATCCGTTTGCTGGATGATGGTGGGCGTGTCTTGCCAGCGAAGCAATTCATGCCGCAGGTGGCCGATACCGACGCCGGGCGGCGCATCGACACGCTGGCGCTGAAACTGGCGCTGCGATTGCTGTCAGAAAACCCGCATGTGCGTCTGTCCATCAATGTCTCGGCCCGGTCGCTGGCAGATTGGCGCTGGCGCAGCACGATGGCCGATGCGCTGGCGGCCCGGGGCAATCTGGATGACCGACTGATTCTGGAAATCAGCGAACAATCCGCGATGCTGCTGCACGAGGTGGTGATCAGGTTCATGATCGAAATGCAGCCGCGCGGCGTCTGTTTTGCACTGGATGGGTTTGGTGGCGGGCTGACATCATTTCTGCATCTGCGGGATTTCTGTTTCGATCTGGCCAAGGTGCACAAGGGATTTACCGCGCAGTTGGCGCAGCATCCCGAAAATCAGGTTCTGGTCGAGGCGCTGACCACGGTCGCCCGTCAATTCGAGATGTTTGTCGTGGCAGAGGGGGTGGAATCGGAACGTGACGCGCAGATCCTGACCCGGATCGGTGTGGATTGCCTGCAGGGGTATCATACCGGCGTGCCCAATTTCCGTCTGGTGTGACCTCTTTTGGTTTGCCTCTGGTTTGTTGTCGCCATACCGTTCAGCGGAAATGCGCGCGCGCGTGGTGCGCGGGCAGTCCAGTGAAAGAGGTATGAAATGACCAATGTTGTGATCGCATCCGCAGGGCGGACCGCCGTCGGCAGCTTTAACGGGGCGTTTGCCAATGTCCCAGCCCATGATCTGGGAACTGCGATGCTGGAAGGGATCGTCGCGCGCGCCGGTATCGACAAATCGGAGGTGTCTGAGACGATCCTGGGGCAGGTGTTGACCGCGGCGCAGGGACAGAACCCCGCGCGTCAGGCCCATGTCAACGCCGGGTTGCCGATCGAATCCTCGGCGTGGAGCATCAATCAGGTCTGCGGGTCCGGTTTGCGTGCCGTGATGTTGGGCGCGCAGCACATTCAGCTGGGTGATGCGCATATCGTGGCAGCGGGTGGTCAGGAAAACATGTCATTGTCCCCCCATGCGGCCCATCTGCGCGCCGGCTACAAGATGGGCGATGCGAAATTCGTGGACACCATGATCCGTGACGGTCTGTGGGACGCGTTCAATAACTATCACATGGGTCAGACGGCTGAAAACGTTGCTGAAAAGTACGAGATCACCCGCGACGCCCAGGACGCCTTTGCTGCGGCTTCCCAGAACAAGGCCGAGGCCGCGCAGAAGGCCGGCAAGTTCAAGGACGAAATCCTTCCGTTCACCGTCAAGACCCGTAAGGGCGACACGATCGTCGAAGAGGATGAATACATCCGCCACGGCGCGTCGGTCGAGGGGATGCAGAAACTGCGCCCTGCGTTTACCAAGGACGGGACAGTGACGGCCGGCAATGCGTCAGGCCTGAATGACGGTGCGGCCGGTGTGATCCTCATGACCGATGCCGAGGCTGAAAAGCGGGGCATCACACCGCTTGCGCGGATCGTATCCTATGCGACCGCCGGTCTGGATCCCTCGATCATGGGCGTGGGCCCGATCCACGCGAGCCGCAAGGCGCTGGACAAGGCCGGATGGAAAGCGTCGGACCTTGACCTCGTCGAGGCGAACGAGGCGTTTGCCGCCCAGGCATGCGCGGTCAACAAGGAAATGGGCTGGGACCCCGAAATCGTGAACGTCAACGGCGGTGCCATCGCGATCGGTCACCCGATCGGGGCATCTGGCGCGCGTATTCTCAACACCTTGCTGTTCGAAATGCAGCGTCGCGGTGCCAAAAAAGGCCTTGCCACGCTGTGCATCGGCGGCGGCATGGGTGTCGCGCTTTGCGTCGAACGTCCCTGACGGCGGATCGGGGCACGACCCCGATTGAATTGAACGTTATCCGGCCGTCAGTCCTCTGGCGGCCGGATTTCGTTCGCAGGTGCAGCAAAAACCTAAATTTCCCATGTACTTGCCCATAAGGTGATAGACCTGATGGGCTGAACCACTACGATAGGTGCGGAGATCGACTCAAGGGAGGAAGAAACATGGCGAGAGTAGCACTCGTGACTGGTGGCACGCGTGGCATTGGGGGGGCGATCAGTCACGCCCTCAAGGCGGCGGGATACACGGTCGTCGCGACCTATGCGGGCAACGACGAAAAGGCAAAGGCCTTTACCGATGAAACCGGGATCAAGACCTATAAATGGGACGTGGGCAGCTATGACGCCTGCGCTGCCGGCCTGCAAAAGGTCGCCGACGAGGTCGGTCCCATCGAAGTGTTGGTCAACAATGCTGGTATCACCCGCGACGCGCCATTTCACAAGATGACGCCAGACCAGTGGAATGAGGTGATCGGCACCAACCTGACCGGCGTGTTCAACATGACCCACCCTGTCTGGCCGGGCATGCGCGAACGCAAGTTCGGTCGCATCATCACCATCTCGTCGATCAACGGCCAGAAGGGGCAGTTTGCACAGGCAAACTATGCCGCGGCCAAGGCCGGCGACATCGGTTTCACAAAGGCGCTGGCACAGGAAGGCGCGCGCGCTGGTATCACAGTGAACGTCGTCGCACCGGGCTACATCAACACCGACATGATGAGCACGATCCCCGAAAAGGTCATGGACAGCATCGTTGGTGCAATTCCCGTGGGTCGGTTGGGTGAAGCCGAAGAGATCGCCCGTGCGGTCGTGTTCCTGGCCTCTGATGACGCGGGGTTCATCACCGGGTCGACGATTACGGCCAACGGCGGCCAATACATGACCTGACGCTTTCTCAGGCGCACCGCATATGCCAAGAGAGCCGGGGGACAGACCCCCGGCTCTTTTGCATTTGGTTTCATGACACGTCGCACTGCCACCTTGACCGGTTTCGTCGCCGTCCTGCTTTGGGCACTTTTGGCGTTGTTTACGGTTGCGACCGATCCGGTCCCGCCGTTCCAGCTGACCGCACTGACCTTTGGCATCGGGGCCGGTGTCGGGCTGGTCTGGGGCTGGGGCAGCGGCACCTTGAGCCAGTTGTCCCGGGTGCCTCCGCGCATCTATGTTTTTGGCACCGTGGGATTGTTCGGCTATCACGCGCTGTATTTTTCTGCCTTGCGGCTGGCCCCACCAGCAGAAGCAGGGCTGATCGCCTACCTGTGGCCGCTGCTGATCGTTCTGTTTTCTGGTCTTCTGCCGGGCGAGGTGCTGCGTCGGGGTCATATCGTCGGGGCGATATTGGGATTCGCCGGGGCCGCGCTGATCATCGGGGCAGGGCGCGGCACACCGGGTAGCGGGGCGTTTGTCGGTTACGGTCTGGCGCTGCTTTGCGCGTTGTTCTGGTCTGGCTATTCGGTTCTGTCACGCAGGTTCGGTGATGTGCCGACGGTCAGTGTCACCGTTTTTTGCGCAGCGACTGCGGTGTTGTCGGGGGGCGTGCACCTGCTGGCGGAAAGCTGGGTCACACCAACGATCAGCGGCTGGCTGGCGATCGCAGGGCTGGGGCTGGGGCCTGTCGGGGTCGCGTTTTTTGTCTGGGATGTCGGGATGAAACGCGGCGATATTCAAGTTTTGGGTGCTGCGTCCTATGCAGCACCGCTGTTGTCGACAGTTGCCCTGGTTGTTGCGGGCTTGTCGCCCGCGACATGGACACTGGCGGGCGCGACCGCCCTGATCATGGCCGGGGCGGCGCTGGCAGCACGGGCCAGCGCCGCGCGAGGTTAGGCCGAAAGGCGGGAAATTTCCTCTTTCAACATCAGTTTTTCTTTTTTCAGGCGGGCGATTTCCAAGTCATCCGAACCGGCACTGCGCTGCAACTGTTCGACACTGTCCGACAGGGTTTGGTGCTTCTTCTTCAACTCTGCAATGTGGGAAGTGAGGCTCATGATCCGCTCCTTTGGTTGATTTAGAACAATGTCAGTTCAGCACAGCGTCATCGATTTGTCATCTGTTTCGTGAGATGCGTTGCGTAGGACCAGCCTGCTGCGCAATTCTTGCCAAATTATTAATCCTGCATCGGCAATTTTGTGCCGTCCCGCAGGATTGCAGCGATCTGCGGGGTGTAATCCGGGCGATCGTCGTTATGTATCGCGCCGGCATGCAGGACGAGAGGTGCCGCCAGTGCAAGCGGCGCACGACCACCGTGACGGGCCTGAACGATGACCAGATTGGGGGCGCGACCAGCCCGTGCTGACAGCGGCCTGACCTGCATGGATCCCAACCGTCCGAACAGTGTCGACAGGATCAGGTCCAACTGCCCGGCAGGATGGATCACCGTTAACGTGCCCTTGGGTCTGACCCTGCGGATACCGCAGTCCAGCCAGGCGGACAGTCCGACGGGGCCACCGCGCCCCAGATCCCGCCCCGGATCGGCAGCGGCCGCGCCCGCACCACGATCGAAATAGGGCGGATTCATGATCACATGATCATAGGTTTGCTGGCGCACGGCATCCGGCAGGTCTGTCAGATCGGCTGTATGCACCACGGCATCTGCGTTGTTGTCAGCGGCGTTCAGACGCGCGAGCGCCGCATAGTCCGCCTGCACCTCGACCCCCGTCAGCGAAAGGTCCGGTACACGCGCATGCAGGCACAGCATCGCCGTCCCCACGCCGCATCCCACGTCCAGAATGCGCTGACCCGGTGTGGCGGGAACACTGGCGGCCAGTAGCACGGGGTCGACCCCTGCGCGGTATCCTTGCCGAGGCTGACGCAGCGTCAGACGCCCCCCGAGAAAGGCATCGTGGGTCACGCCAGTGTCGGCGTCGGTCATGGCGATGTGTGGATCTCTGCGTCACGCATGACGGCGCGTGCCATGAACAGATCCCGGTCGGCGACCATGACCCGCTGTGGCAAGATGCCCAAGCTGCCGTCCAGCACGCTCATGTTTACGTCGAAGGTGAAACAGGGTATCTCCTCGACCTTGAGCAGGGCCGTGGCGAGGGCGATGACCGTGGGGTCGTTTGTGCGCAGCAGTTCCTTCATGACGCCACCATAGCCGCATCTGCGCCACCCACAACACGGGAACACGACATGAGCCTCGACCACGCCGCCACCAAGCCGCACGAACGCCTGGCGCAGGCCCTGTCCGCGGACCTCTCTGCGGTGAACGACATGATCGCGGCGCGCATGGCGTCGGAAAACGCCCCCCGCATCCCCGAGGTGACCGCCCATCTGATCGGTGCAGGTGGCAAGCGTTTGCGCCCCATGCTGACGCTGGCTGCGGCCAATCTGTGTGGCTATGCGGGACCCTATCACGTGCACTTGGCGACGACGGTGGAATTCATCCACACCGCCACGCTGCTGCACGACGACGTCGTGGACGAAAGCGACAAGCGCCGCGGCAAACCGACCGCCAACCTGCTGTGGGACAATTCCAGCTCGGTTCTGGTCGGGGATTATCTGTTCGCCCGCAGTTTCCAGCTGATGACGGAAACCGGCAACATGGACGTGCTGCGCATCCTGTCGAACGCCGCCGCGACCATCGCCGAAGGCGAGGTGCTGCAATTGACCGCCGCCCGGAACATTGCCACGACCGAGGACACATACCTCAAGGTGGTGCGCGGCAAGACGGCAGCGCTGTTTTCCGCCGCGACCGAGGTTGGTGGTGTGATCGCGGATGCGCCCGTGGATCAGGTAAAGGCCTTGTTCGATTATGGCGACGCGCTGGGCATTGCGTTCCAGATTGTTGACGACCTGCTGGACTGGCAGGGCGGGGCGGGCATCGGCAAGAACGTGGGCGATGACTTCCGCGAGGGCAAGCTGACCATGCCGGTGATCCGCGCGATTGCGGCAGGCGATACGAACGAACGCGTGTTCTGGACCCGCACGCTGGAAAAGCGCGTGCAAGAAGACGGCGATCTGGCACAGGCCCAGGACATCCTTGCGCGGCATGGTACGCTGGATAGCACAAAAGAGACTGCAATCGCATGGGCCGCGCGTGCGAAATCGGCGCTGGACCCGATCCCCGATCACGAGATCAAGGGAATGCTGGTCGATCTGGCCGACTACGTGGTGGAACGGCTAGTCTGAAACACCCCGCCCGGCGCGACCCACCAGCGCGGATGCCGTAGCTGCATGGATTTCGCCGCCAGTTTCGCATCTGCCGTATGCGCGACAAGTCCCCAGCAGGTCGCACCCGATCCGGACATCCCCACGGCCTTGACCTGTGGCAGGCTGCGCAGATCCGTCAGCGCCTGCGTAATCGCGGGGGCCATGGCCTTTGCCGGTGGCAAAAGGTCATTGCGCTGCGTTTCCAGCCAGTCTGCGAAACCCGCGACATCCAACCCCTGTGGCACCGCGTCCATTGGCGCGAGGTCCGTCCGGTCCAGCGCGCCAAAGATTGCGGGCGTCGGCACATCGACATCAGGCCTGACCAGGACGAGCGCGCAATCCGGCAAGCGCGGGACGCTGGACAGATCCTCGCCGATCCCGCGCATCCGCATCGGGGCTGGCCCCGCCAGACAGACCGGCACGTCCGCGCCAAGGCCAAGGATGTCGTCGCGTGTCAGCCGGGCAAGGTCGACTTTCCAGAAATCAGCCAGCAGATGCAGCGCCAGCGCGGCATCGGCCGATCCACCGCCAATTCCGGCAGGATGCGGCAGGATCTTGTCCAGGGTCAGTGCAGCGCCACGTGTCGTGCCCGTTACCTGGGCCAAGAGGCGGGCCGCGCGCACCACAAGGTTGCGTTCGTCGGTCGGCACGCCGGGTTTGAACGGTCCGGTCACCGACAGGCGCAGGTCCGGTGCAGGACCAACCCGCAGGCGGTCGCCCAGATCGACGAACACGACAAGCGAATCCAGCAAATGATAGCCGTCATCGCGGCGTCCTGTCACATGCAGGGTCAGATTTATCTTGGCCGGGGCCAGTGCCGCGTTCGGTATCATTGGGTCGGATCGTCTGCCAGTGTGATGGGGGGTTGGCCTTCTGCAGCACGGACGGCATCCAGACCGTCCGCCAGTTTCGCCCTGATCCGCGCGGCCAGCGCCTCGTCCGGGTCAAAGGACAGGGCGCGCTGCCACTGAAACCGTGCCTCGCGTTTGCGGCCCACCGCCCAATAGGCATCACCCAGGTGATCGTTGACGATCGGATCGGTCGCTTCGAGCGCTGCGGCGGTTTCGAGTGGTGCGACGGCCTCTTCGTAGCGGCCAAGCGTGAAATAGACCCATCCCAGCGAATCGATGATGGCACCGCTGTCGGGCCGCCCCTCGACCGCGCGTTCGATCATGTCGAGCGCCTCGTCCAGTTTTTCGCCGCGTTCCACAAGGCTGTATCCCAGGTAGTTCAACACCTCGGGCCGGTTCGGTTCCAGTTCCAGTGCCGCGCGGAAATCGGCCTCGGCGGCAGGCCAGTCGTCGCTGTCGAACGACACGACGGCGCGCGAATAATAGACGATCCAGAGATTGGGGTCATCCTGCGGATACAGGTCGATGGCGCGGGTATAGGCGTCATGGGCTGCATCCAGTTGGTCATTGTCCCGCAGGACATCACCCAGCCGGGACTGCACAAAGGGCAGATCAGGATGCGCCCTTGCGAGGGCTTGTGCGACTTCGATCGCGGCCTCGTCCCGGTCGGACAACCGCAAACTGTCGATGCGGCCCAATTCGGCAGATGGATAGGCCGGATCGTCGGTGGGGACGGTGGCAAACGCCTCGCCTGCCAGATCGTAGCGGCGCATTTCCTGCAAGAGAGCTGCGGTCAGCATGGCCGCATCGACGTTGTCGGGGGCCATGAACTGCGCCATCCTGGCATATTGCAGGATATAGTCGTCGCGCGCCTCACCTGCGAGCAGGCTGCCGATCATGTACGCGACCTCGCCCAGACCCTCTGCGGCGCTGGTCACGACATCATAGGCCAGTGTTTCACCAGCGGCCAAACGGCCCTGCATGTCCACGATACCCGGATCCAGCGTCGCGCCGAACACGTCGGTCAGCGCGGCTGCGGCATCATCGTTTCGGTCCAGCTGGGACAAGATCTGCGCCTGCGCGATGGCCGCCCGGGGGCTGAATGCGCTGGTTCCGTCGCCAGGGTTTGCAAGAATGGCCAGCGCGCCTTCGTAATCGCCGACCGTCGCCAGTGCATAGGCCTTGTGCAGCAGGCCATAGCTGCGCATGCCGTCGGTGTCGGCCACCGCGTCAAAGGCAGTCAGCGCGTCCGTCATCTGCCCCGTGCCGACCAGCGCCCACGCCCGGGCGAGCGCGTCGAACAGCGGGCTGACACCCAGCGGGTCCGCGTCCAATATCGCATCCCAGTTGCCATTGACCGCGTTTACGCTGACCGTGATCGCAGCACCGACCTGGCTGCTGATACCTGCCTCGCGTAGACGATCCGCAAAAATGGCCGCGCGTTCGAAATCGCCCAGCGCGACATAGGACACCGCAGCACTTTCCAACAGGGCGACGTTCTGGGGATCCTCGACCAGGGCCTGTTCGTAAAATTCCGCGGCGGGCGCATAATCGCGCACACCGGCGGCGCTGCGTGCGGCCAGATAGGCACCCGGATCGACCTGTGCCTGCGCTGGCGGGCCGAACGACATGAGACCCACCACAAGGGCCGCGATAGAAATGCGTTTCGTCATGACACTCGCCTGCAAGAACGTTTGGACCTGCACCGTAGGCGCAGGTCCAATGGCGTGCAATCAATCACATGTCACGAGCGGTTGAACGTGCGGGTCACCGCCGCAATGATCACATGTTGGGATAGTTCGGTCCGTCGCCACCCTGCGGCACGGTCCAGACGATGTTCTGGCTGGGGTCCTTGATATCGCAGGTCTTGCAGTGGACGCAGTTCTGGAAATTGATCTGGAACTTGGTCTCGTCCCCTTCGCCCACGAATTCGTACACGCCGGCCGGGCAATATCGTGCGGATAGGCCTGCATATTTCGGCAGGTTCACCGCGACAGGGATCGACGGATCCTTGAGCTTGAGATGCGCGGGCTGGCTTTCTTCGTGATTGGTAAAGCTGAAGGCCACGTTCGTCAGGCGGTCAAACGACAGTTTGCCATCCGGTTTGGGGTAGTCGATGACCTTGTGCTGATCTGCGGGCTCCGTGGCCTCGGCATCGGATTTGCCGTGCGACAGCGTGCCGATGACCGAAATACCGGTCAGCGTGTTGGTCCACATGTCAAAACCACCCAGCGCAAGCGAGGTCGTCAGCCCGTAACGCGACCAAAGCGGTTTCACGTTGCGCACCTTTTTCAGGTCGATGCCGACGGGGCCGGTTTTCAGCACCTTGTCGTAGTCGGTCAGTGTGTCGCCGCTGCGTCCGGCCTGCATCGCCTCGATCGCGGCCTCGGCTGCGTGAATGCCTGACAGCATCGCGTTGTGGTTGCCCTTGATGCGGGGGACGTTCACCAGCCCTGCGGAACAGCCCAGCAGGCAGCCGCCGGGAAACGCCGTCTGAGGGATGGACTGGAATCCGCCCTCTGAAATCGCGCGCGCGCCATAGGCGACACGCTTGCCACCTTCCAGCAATTCCTTGACCATCGGGTGATGCTTGAACCGCTGAAATTCCATGTAGGGGAATGTGTGCGGGTTCTTGTAGCCCAGGTGCACGACGAAACCGACATACACCTGATTGTTGTCGAGGTGGTAGATGAACGATCCGCCACCGGCACCGGATTCGTTCAGCGGCCAGCCCATTGTGTGCACGACCGTGCCGGGCTTGTGTTTCTCTGGGTCGATTTCCCAGATTTCCTTCATGCCGAGACCGTATTTCTGCACGTCACTTTTGGCGTCGAGGTCGAATTTCTCGATCACCTGCTTGGACAGCGATCCGCGCACGCCTTCGGACAGGAACACGTATTTGCCCAGCAGTTCCATCCCCGGCTCGTAGCCCGGACCCTCGGTTCCGTCGGGGTTGCGCCCGAATTCACCGGCCACAACGCCCGCCACACGGCCGTCGTCGCCCCAGACCAGTTCGGAACAGGCCATGCCCGGGAAAATCTCGACGCCCAGTTCCTCGGCCTGTTCGGCCATCCAGCGGCAGACGTTGGCCATGCTGACGATGTAGTTGCCGTGGTTGTTCATCAGCGGTGGCATCAGCATGTTGGGCACGCGGATCTTGCCGCCCTCGCCCAGCATGTAGAAATGATCGTCGGTGACGGGGACATTCAACGGCGCGCCGCGGTCCTTCCAGTCAGGGATCAGGCGATCCAGGCCCGATGGATCCAGAACGGCACCAGACAGAATATGCGCGCCGACCTCGGACCCTTTTTCCAAGACGACGACGTTGCAATCGGGGTCCATCTGTTTCAGGCGAATGGCCGCCGACAGCCCGGCAGGGCCGGCGCCGACGATGACAACATCATATTCCATTGATTCGCGTTCAGCCATGATCCATCCTTTTGCATGTGCAGCAATAAAGTTGCGCGAAGGGTTACAGGACGCGCCGGGGCGTCGCAATCACAACGATGCGTCAAAGGCGCGGTTCCGCCGCGGCGTTTTGCCGGGCGCTTGACTTTACCACGCGCGAATACGCTATGAACGTGCGATGAATTCGCACAGGCCAAGAGGGTGCCAACATGGACAAGATTCCGCTGACCGCTGCCGGTTTCAAAAAACTGGACAATGAGCTCAAGCACCTGAAGTCGGTTGAACGCCCGGCCATCATTCGCGCCATTTCCGAGGCGCGCGAACACGGTGACCTGTCTGAAAACGCCGAATACCATTCCGCCAAGGAAAAACAGTCGTTCATCGAAGGCCGGGTCAAGGAGATCGAAGGCGTGCTGTCGCTGGCGGACGTGATCAATCCGGCCAAGATGTCAGGCAACGTCAAATTCGGCGCGACCGTGCATCTGGTGGACGAGGACACGGACGAGGAAAAAACCTATCAGATCGTCGGCGAATACGAGGCCGATATCGAAAAAGGTCTGCTGAACATGAAATCGCCGCTGGCCCGCGCCCTGATCGGCAAGGACGAGGGCGACAGCGTCGAAGTCCGCACGCCGGGTGGCGAACGGTCCTACGAAATCCTGAAAATCGAATACAAGTAGCAAACACCATGCCGCAATTTCGTCCAGAGCCAGAGGAATCCGGTGTCGCCGGATCCCTTCTGGCCGGGCTGGGCGTTGCCTGGATCGTCCTTGTTCTGGTGCTATGGGTATTGCAGCCAGCCACCCCCGAGGGTTTCGGTGGGGCCATCACGCTGTTCTACCTGCTGGCGCTGATCCTGCCGCCTGCCATGCTGGTCGTGTGTCATCTGATCATGGACGCGCAGCGCGAAACCAAACGGCGCATCAACCGTCTGGATGATGCATTGGCGGCACTGCGCGTCACACCGCAATCGTCGGCCATGTCCCCCAAAACAGTCGAGGCACGGCTGGAGGAAATCGCCCAGACAGCGCGCAAAACCGAAGCGACGGTCGCGACGTTTACCAGTTCGCGGGATATGGCGCGGTCCAAGCTGGCGATCACCTCGATCAAGACGGTGCCGGACGATCAGCCAACGCTGGCGCTGGGCACCTCGGCCGAGGACATGGCCGTTCCGCTGGAAACCGCCGAGCTGATCCGCGCCCTCAATTTTCCCGAGGACGAGCGCGACACCGCCGGTTTCGGCGCATTGCGCCGCGCGCTTAAGGATCGGTCGGCTGGCAAGCTGATCAAGGCCAGCCAGGACGTGCTGACACTGCTCAGTCAGGATGGCATCTACATGGATGACCTGAAACCGGACCGCGCAAAACCCGATCTGTGGCGCAGGTTCGCGCAGGGTGAACGGGGCCGGGCGGTCGCGGCGCTGGGTGGCATTCGGGACCGGTCCAGCCTTGCGCTGACGGCAGGACGGATGCGCGAGGACGTGATTTTCCGCGACGCTGCACATCATTTTCTGCGGTTGTTCGACCGTATGCTGGCGCAGGTCGAACCGGATGCCAGTGATGCCGAGATGATCGCGCTGGCCGATACGCGGTCGGCGCGGGCGTTCATGATCGTGGCGCGTGTCAGCGGCGTGTTCGACTGATGATCGCGATTTTCATCCAGACACTGCCATTCTTTGCCATCATCGGGTTGGGCTATGCCTCCGGGCGGTCAGGTTTTTTCAGTGCCGAAGCGACAGCCTATCTGACGAAATTCGTGTTCTATTTCGCGCTGTCGGCGATGCTGTTCCGGTTTTCCGCGAACCTGTCGCTGGCGGATGTTTGGGACTGGTCATTCGTCGCGGCCTATCTGTGCGGCACGATGTTGATCTACGTGCTTGCCACCATCGTCGCCATGATCCGCCGATTGCCCGTGGCAGAGGCGGCCGTCGAGGCGCAGGTCGCCGTGATCGGCAACGTGGGTTTTCTGGGCATCCCGATGCTGACCTTGCTGCTGGGACCTGCCGCGATCGGACCGAACATGATGGTACTGGCGGTCGATCTGATCGTGTTCGGCAGTCTGATCGTGATTCTGATCACCGGCAGCCGCGACGGGCGCATCCAGCTGGGTGTTTTGAAAACCGTGGCGCTGGGCCTGCTGGCCAATCCGATGATCGTGTCCATTGCGCTGGGGCTGACCGTGTCAGCGCTTGCGTGGGACCTGCCAAAGCCCGTCAATGAATTTGTGACCCTGCTGGGTGGTGCAGCAACGCCCGGCGCACTCTTTGCCATCGGTGCCTCACTGGCGAGCAAGTCCGCCGAGAAATTGTCGGTCGCGTCATGGCTTACGTTTTGCAAACTGGTGCTGCATCCGGCTGCGGTGGCCGTCTTTGCGCTGCTGATCTTTACGGTGGATGCCTATGAGGCCAGCGTGATGATCGCGCTGGCGGCGCTGCCTGTGGCCGGCAACGTCTATATGCTGGCGCAGCATTACCGGGTCGCGCCCCAGCGCGTGTCAGCGGCAATCCTGGTGTCGACGACGCTGTCGATCATCACCGTATCCGTGGTCATCGCGCTGGTGACGTGACACCGGGCCGGGGGCGCGTTAGCACTGGTGCAAACCAAGGAGACGACGATGGATACCATTTCGGAAAACAAGTGTTTCGGCGGGACGCAGGGCGTCTATTCTCATGCGTCGGCGGCCACGGGTGGCACCATGACATTCGGCCTGTTCCTGCCGGAAGAGGCCGCGAACGGCCCTGTGCCGGTCCTGATCTATCTGTCGGGTCTGACCTGCACCCACGAAAACGCGATGACCAAATCCGGCGCACAGGCCTTTGCTGCCGAACAGGGCATTGCGCTGGTTTTTCCCGATACCTCGCCGCGCGGCGATGGGGTGGCCGATACCGACGGATTCGACATGGGGTTGGCCGCCAGTTTCTATGTCGATGCGACGCAGGACCCGTGGAAACCGCATTACCAGATGGAAACCTACATCACGCGCGACCTGATGCAGGCGCTTGCTGATTTCCCGCTGGACATGGACCGCGTGTCGATCACGGGTCATTCGATGGGTGGTCATGGTGCCCTGACACTGGCGCTGAAACACCCCGACATGTTCCGCAGCGTCTCGGCCTTTTCGCCGATCTGCCATCCCACTGCGTCAGACTGGGGCCAGCGTCAGTTCGAAGGCTATCTGGGGTCCGACAAAAGCGTTTGGGCAGATCACGATGCAACATTGCTGATGCGGTCCAACGGCTACGACAAGCCGGTCCTGGTGGACCAGGGCACCGCAGATCAGTTCTATGACAAGCTGAACACAGGCGATTTTGCGGCGGCCTGTGCCGATGCCCGTGCAGACGCGCAAATCCGCCTGCAAAGCGGGTATGACCACAGCTACTTTTTCATCGCGTCATTTATCGCCGATCACGTCGATTTTCACGCGCAGGCTCTCTACGCATGAGCATCTATGTCGACGCCGATGCCTGCCCGGTCAAGGCAGAGGTCGAACGCGTCGGCACGCGGCACAAGGTGCAGATGTTCGTTGTCAGCAACGGCGGTATTCGCCCGTCGCAAAACCCGCTGGTGCAGACCATCGTGGTGCCGGACGGGCCGGACGTGGCTGACATGTGGATCGCGGACAGGGCCGGGCCGGGCGATGTCGTCATCACGGGTGACATTCCGTTGGCAGCCCGCTGCGTGGAAAACGGTGCGCAGGTGCTCAAACACAATGGCGAACCGCTGACCCAGGCCAATATCGGAAACGTGCTGGCGACGCGCGATCTGATGGCTGACATGCGCGCCGCCGATCCGTTTCGTCAGGGCGGTGGTCGTGCATTTTCCAAGGCCGACCGGTCCCGTTTTCTGGACGCGCTCGAACGCAGCCTGCGCAAGGCCGCCCAATCCTGAAAGGACTCCCCCATGCCTGTAGAGGCCGTCATCTTTGACATTGGAAACGTGCTGATCGAATGGCAGCCGGAACGGTTCTATGACGCGCAGATCGGCGAGGAACGCCGCCGCGCGATGTTCGCCGCCCTCGACCTGCACGGCATGAATGATGGTGTGGACCGTGGCGACAACTTTCTGGAGGCCGTCACGGCCTTTGCCGCGGCCAATCCCGCCTGGCATGCCGAAATCATGATGTGGCACGATAACTGGGCGCAGATGGCCAGCCCTGAAATCCCCCATTCGATCCGGTTGCTGCACGCCCTGCGCGCGGCAGGGGTTCCGGTGTTCGCCCTGTCAAATTTCGGCATTCAGACCTTTGCGATTGCCGAAAAGGTGTATCCATTCCTGAATGAT
This sequence comes from Loktanella gaetbuli, assembly GCF_020531945.1. Classification (NCBI taxonomy): domain Bacteria; kingdom Pseudomonadati; phylum Pseudomonadota; class Alphaproteobacteria; order Rhodobacterales; family Roseobacteraceae; genus Loktanella; species Loktanella gaetbuli. The sequence goes on along the minus strand of NZ_JAJATZ010000002.1, from coordinate 548,323 downwards.
TTCGACCGTCGTTACATTTCCGGCCACATGGGCGTCATCAAACCTGATGCCGAGATCTACCGCCGGGTCGAGGTGGATTGCGGTGTCGATCCGGCGGTCCTGCTGTTCACCGATGACCGCGCCGACAATATCGCCGCCGCGGCCGAACGGGGCTGGCAGACGCATCTGTTCGATGGTCCTCAGGCCTTTGCAGATCGTCTGGTGTCCGAAGGGCTGCTGACCGCAGAGGAGGCACAATGACCAAAATGATTGGACCAGAGGCCGAGGCAAAGCTCGACTGGATCGGGCTGACGGATGCGCTGGCCGCGGGCCACGACCTGCCGCCGGCAGAAATCAAGGATGTGTTCCTGTACCAGGGTAACCGGACGCTGCTGAACCGGTCCGCGTGGATCGCAGGGTTGGGTGTGCTGGTCAAGGCGGCAACGGTGTTTCCAGATAACCCTGCGCAGGGGCGTCCGATGGTCGGCGGTGCAGTGAACCTGATGTCGGATGCGGATGGCAGTCTGTCAGCCGTGCTGGATTTCGGGCTGGTCACGAAATGGAAAACAGCCGGGGACAGCCTGCTGGCCGCGAGACGACTGGCCCGCCCGGACAGCCGCAATATCCTGATCATCGGCGCAGGGACCGTGGGTGCGTCGCTGGTGCAGGCCTATGGTGCCGCCTTTGCGCATGCGTCGTTCACGATCTGGAACCGGTCCGCTGACGGGGCCGCGCGGTTTGCCCGCGATCACGGGGCGCAGGTGGCTGATGATCTGGAAACCGCCGTGCGGGCCGCCGATATCATCTGCTGTGCCACGATGACGACCGAACCGGTTCTGTGCGGTGCATGGCTGCAGCCCGGCCAGCATGTCGATCTGATAGGGGCCTATCGCCCCGACATGCGCGAGGCCGATGACGCGGCCCTGCGGCGTGCGCGGATATTTGTCGATAATCGCAGCACGACGATGGACCACATCGGCGAGTTGCGCGATCCACTGACGCGGGGTGTGATCGGGCCGGATGATGTTCTGGCGGATTACTATGACCTTGACCGGTTTGAGCGGAAACCAGAGGATATCACCTTGTTCAAGAACGGCGGTGGCGCGCATCTTGATCTGATGACGGCACATTACATTCTGGGTCAGGTCGGCGTGGCATGATCTGGCTGATCGTCCTTGCGGTTCTGCTGTTGCTGGCGTGCTGGCCATTCCTCAGCGAGGCGCGCAAGCCGCCTTTGACTGCGGATATTCGCGGGACCGGCACATGGGCTGCGTTGTCACAGGGGCGCACGTGGTATCGCTGGACCGGTCCTTCGCGTGGTCCTGTGGTCGTGGCAATCCATGGACTGACGACACCCAGCCCCGTGTTTGATGATCTGGCGGGTCACCTGGCGCAGTCAGGTTATCGCGTGCTTTGCTATGATCTGTACGGTCGGGGGTTGTCTGACGCTGTTGCAGGGACGCAGGATGGTGCCTTTTTCCTGAGACAGCTGGATGATCTGCTGCGCGATCAGGATGTGACAGGCCCCGTGACGCTGGTTGGCTATTCCATGGGTGGCACGATCGCGACGCTCTTTGCGGCGAGAAACGCGGCGCGTGTCGAGAGGATCGTCCTGCTGGCATCGGCGGGTATGGGGCTGAACCTGACGCCATTCTGGCGGTTTGCGCGTGATACGCCTGTGATCGGGGACTGGCTGGCGCGTGGGTTTGGTGCGGGCGATCTGCGTCAGGTCGCGGCGACGGGTACGGCGATCGGTCGGGTGCAACACGATCAACTGATGCGCAGGGGATATCTGCCCGCTGTTCTGTCCAGCCTGCGGGGCGCGTTGTCAGCCCAGATGCAGGATGCCCATCGTGCCGTCGCCGCTGCCGAGATCCCGGTTCTGGCCATCTGGGGCGGCATGGATTCGACGATCCCGACCGCCGCGATGGGACAACTGGCACAATGGAACCGAAAGGTCGTGCACGAGGTCGTGCCTGACGCAACCCACGCGCTGCCCTGGCAACACGCTGATGTCGTTGCGGAATTGATGCGGGACTGGATGGATGGTCAGGCTGTTGCGTCCAGTGAAACGGCTGCTGGCACCAAAAGCGGTGATCCGACACAGGTATAGTTCCGTCCATTGCGTTTCGCGTGATAGAGCGCGTGATCCGCGCTGGCACTATGATGGTCGAAACTCGCCTGAAGCGGGGTCCATGAGACACCGATCGACACGGTCAGATCGAGGGTCAGATCGTCAACTCGCAAGGCCGTACCGCTGATGGCCATTCTGCATCTGTTGGCAATGATTTCCGCTGTGCCTGCGGCCGTATCCGGCAGCAGGACGGAAAATTCATCACCCCCAATGCGGCTGAACAGATCGCCCTCGCGCAGGCAATCGCGGGTCCTTTGGACAAATTGAACCAGGACGGCATCGCCGACCGGGTGGCCATAGGTGTCGTTGATGATTTTGAACCGGTCGATATCCATCAGCAGCAAGGCACGCCCGCGCGGGGCCTGTGGCCGGCTGTTCAGGCCGTCGACGAACTCCCGAATGGCGGCACGGTTCAGAACACCTGTCAGCCCGTCCGTCTGACAGGCCGTTTGCAGGGTCTGCACCCGGATGATCTGTAGCCGTTCACGGGTCAGCAACAGGCCCAGGGCCAGTGTCCCGACAAACTGAACCACAAAGGAAAATGGCGCGATATTGGCCATGTAGATTTGTCGCGCCGCCTGTGGCAGCAGCAGACCAATCAGCGCATGCATTGCGACCACGGTTGCCAGCAACAGGGTCGCTGCGACGTTCGGGACGCCCCTGGATCGGATGAATTTCGACCACTTCAGGCCGCATGCCGCGACCGAACACATCGCGGTCAAGCCGACAGTCATGCCGTCCCCGCCAATCGCGAAACGGGTCAAACCCGCAATGACAAGCGCGATGATGCCACCCTGCACATCGAAATAGGCAAAGGCCAGTGCAACGAACACGAGCCTGGAATCAATGAGGAAACCATCCGAAATTTCGACCGGAGACGACATCGATGTGACCGCCGCGAGCCCCAGCACCAACCCCATGATCGGACGGACAGCGACACCGTCCAGTTTGCGGCGGGCGATCAGCCCGTAAACATAGGCCATCGAGAGCGCGATCCCGACCGGCTGAAACAGCGTCATGAAAATCCGGATAAGTTCGGTCATGGGTCCCCTCGTGAGCCTGAGCGGACAATCGCTGCGAAAACTGTAGAAATATTTAATCGAACCCGACCGGTTTCGACGGGCCACAAGACCTGTTTGTCAATTCATCGGACGCGGCGTATTTCATGCAGCATGAGTGTTTCAGATGCCTATGATGCAGCGGTCCGGGACGGCACGCTGAATGACGATCCGGCCCAGCGTGCAGTACTGCCCGAATTGGATCGGATTGCGGCGGCGCTTGCCGTGCCAGCCAAGCGGGGCCTGTTCCGCCGTGCGCCAGATCCCGTTCCGGGGCTGTATATGTGGGGTGGCGTCGGGCGCGGCAAATCCATGTTGATGGATTTGGCCTATGCGCAGATTGATGCGCCAAAGTTGCGCCGCCACTTCCATGCCTTCATGCAGTGGGTTCACGGTGAAATCGCGCAGGCCCGCAGGCAGGGGGTCGATGATGCGATCAAACCCGTGGTTGCCACGCTGGTGGATCAGACGCGGCTGCTGTGTTTTGACGAAATGCAGATCACCGATATTACGGACGCGATGATCGTGGGTCGGCTGTTCGAGGGGTTGTTTGCCGCTGGCGTGACGATCATCACCACATCGAACAGGCCGCCTGACGACCTGTACAAGGATGGTTTGAATCGCCAGTTGTTCGTGCCGTTCATCGACCTGCTCAAGACGCGGCTGGTGGTTCACGAACTGGCCGCCGAAACGGATTATCGACAGGGTCGGCTGGCGGGCACCCCTACCTATTTCACGCCTGCGGACGCAGCGGCCCGCAGCGCAATCGCAAAGGTCTGGGAGGACCTGACCCAAGGTGCGGACAACCCGCTGACCCTGCACGTCAAGGGACGCGAGGTCGTCTTGCCCGGGTATCATAATGGTGTCGCGCGGGCGTCGTTTTTTGATCTGTGTGGGCGGCCGTTGGGCGCTGCGGATTACCTTGCGCTGGCCGATGCCGTGCGGGTGCTCATCCTCGAGGACATTCCGTCATTGGGGCGTGACAATTTCAACGAGGCCAAACGTTTCGTGACCCTGATCGACGCCCTGTACGAGGGGCGCGTGCGCCTGATCTGTTCAGCAGCTGCCGCGCCGGAATTTCTGTATCGCGAAGGCGAGGGCAGTTTCGAATTCGAACGCACGGCCAGCCGGTTGCGCGAAATGCAAAGTGATGGATGGGGTGAAAACCCAGCGGCCTGACACGAAAAAGCAGGCCATAAGCCTGCCCCTCGCCCTGCCAAGATCGCCGGGCCTGCGTGACATTCACTGCCATTCTGCCCCGTTGACACTTTTGTGAATCATGACTGATTCGCAGTCAATCTATTTTTCAGTATTGTTTGTCTTGCTGAGTGGCATGGCGGTTTGGCAACGGGGTGATACAGCCGCGCGGGTGGCCCGCAGGGGCGTTGCGGGGTCGATCGAACTGTCCGCGACATAGACTCCGTTCAGGCAGATATCCTGCGCGTAATTCCCTGAATTGAAACCAAAACCTGGATTTCCGCAGTTTTCGACGTTGCCGTCGGCATTCCAGCCTTGCGAATTTGTCCCCGAAAAACTGCCGCCCGTCAGAAATGTCAGCGACAATGGATCAAACCGCAGGTGCCACGTCGCAGAGGGCGCGCGCGTTGCCATGTCCCATGTGCCCAGCAGTTGGCCGCGGTGATAGCCTGCGATCTTGAACCCGGTCACATCGCGTTCCGTGACGATGGTGCGGGCCATCGCGGTTTCCGCAATCGTCATGCGTCCGGTCATCGTATAGCCGTTCGCACCGGTCCAGCAGAAATTCAGGGTCTCGGCGGTGGCGGGTCCCGCCAACAGCGCTAGGACAAACAGACTAACCCGCATCATTCAAACGCATCACATGCCCTGCAAGGTAGAGCGACCCGCAAATCAGGATACGGACCGGATCGCCGCCTGCGAAACTGGCCAAGGCATCCTGCACGCTGTCAGCGCTGCGTGCCATCATCCCGACTGATGCTGCGATGCGGGCTGTTTCATCGGCTGGAATTGTATTCGCCTCGTCGGGAATGGACACGGCTGTCAGGCTGTCCGCAACCGAGGCCAGCGGGGACAGATAGCCTGCGATGTCCTTGGTGTTCAGCATGCCGCAGACCAGATGCGTGGGTTTGCGGGGCAAGGCGGCCAGCGTCTGTGCGATCATCCGACCGGCGGCGGGGTTATGGCCTCCGTCCAGCCACAGTTCTGCAGGGGCTGCCAAATCGACAAGCGGCCCTGTCGTCAGCCGTTCCATCCGGGCGGGCCAATAGGCGCGGGTGACAGCGGCCTCGCAGGCGGCATCGGTCGCCCCAAGGTGACGCAGTCCCGCGATCGCGGCCCCAGCATTGGTGATCTGATGCGGTCCGGGCAGGTTCGGCAGCGGCAGGTCCAGCAGCCCGGTTTCGTCCTGATAGACCAGCCGGTCGCGTTCCACGCCAACATGCCAGTGTTGCCCGTAGGCCAGCAACGGCGCACCCAGCCGGGCGGCACGTTCCTCGATCACCTCCAGCGCCTGAGGATGTTGCGGGCCGACAACGCAGGGGACGCCGCGTTTCAGGATACCTGCCTTTTCGCCGGCGATCTGCGCGATGGTGTCGCCAAGAAACGATTGGTGATCCAGATCGACCGGCGTGATGACGCACAGGCGCGGTGTCATCACGTTGGTTGCGTCCAGCCGCCCGCCCAATCCGACCTCCAGCAGGGTCCAGTCGGCAGGAGTTTCGGCAAAGGCCAGCAGTGCTGCAACGGTCGTGATCTCGAAATACGTGATCGGTTCGGGGCCGTTGGCCGTATAGGCGCGGTCCAACACACGGGTCAGCGCGTCTTCGGAAATCAGATCGCCCGCCAGTCGGATGCGTTCGTGAAACCGCGCCAGATGCGGCGACGTATAGGCATGGACCGCAGCACCATCGCGTTCCAGACCGGCCCGCATCATGGCCTGCGTGCTGCCCTTGCCGTTGGTGCCCGCGATGTGGATCACAGGGGGCAACCTGTCGTGTGGATTGTCCAGCGCCGCCAGTAGTCGCCAGACACGATCCAGCGTCAGGTCGATCACCTTAGGGTGCAGCGTCATCATCCGTTGCAGGATCAGGTCAGATGTCATGGCCGCATCCTAAGGGGGATTGTTGCCGCGGGGCCGGCTGGCGGCCGGCCGTCCGCGCTATTTGGACTGTTCGGTTTCGGCCAGGTCTGTGGGAGCGGCCGGCGGTTCGACCTCGGCTTCGCTTGTGATCTGTGGTGCCGGCAGGTCACCTGCAACGGGCGGTTCCATTTTCATCAGCATCCGCAGGATCGTGACCAGTTCTTCCTTCAGCTCGGTGCGGGGCGTCACACGGTCCAGCATGCCGTGGTCCAGCAGGTATTCGGCGCGCTGGAACCCCTCTGGCAGCTGTTCCCCGATTGTCTGTTCAATGACCCGCGCCCCGGCAAAACCGATCAGCGCGTTGGGTTCAGCGATCTGGACGTCACCCAGCATGGCATAGGACGCCGTGACGCCGCCGGTCGTCGGGTGCGTCAGCACGACGATATAGGGCAGGCCTGCCTCCTTGAGCATCTGCACCGCGATTGTCGTGCGCGGCATCTGCATCAGGCCCAGGATGCCCTCTTGCATCCGGGCACCGCCAGCAGCGGAGAACAGGATGAACGGGCGACCCAGCTCGATGGCGCGTTCGGCACCCGCGATGATGGCGTTGCCGACGTACATCGACATGGACCCACCCATGAAACTGAAGTCCTGCACAGCCACGACCACAGGCGTGCGGCCCATGTCGCCTTCGGCCACCAGCATGGCGTCCTTTTCACCGGTCTTGCGGCGGGCATCGCGCAGACGGTCGGTATATTTCTTTTGATCGCGGAAATTCAGCGGGTCGGTGACGGGTTCCGGCACCGCGACCTCGGTGTAGATGCCACCGTCGAACAAGGACAGCAGGCGGTCGCGCGCACCGATCGGCATGTGGTTGCCGCAGTTTCCGCAGACATTCAGGTTGTCGGCCAGTTCGCGGTGAAACAGCATCGTGCCGCAGTCATCACATTTCGTCCACAGATTGTCCGGGGTTTCGCGCCGCGAAAACAGGGCGTTGACCTTGGGGCGGACGTAATTGGTGATCCAGTTCATGGGATGCGGCCTCTTTTGATTGCCTTGGAAATAGCGACCGTGCGTCATGAATGCAATCTACACCCGCAGCGCGACCCGCGCGGCCAGCCACATGACCAGTACGCCCATGATCGACACCACGATGTCGAATAACGTGAACGGCGTCAGTAGTGCGATCAGCCCAAAGTCATCGGGAGGCAAATCACCCGCATAAGGGTAAAGCAACAGCGCAAGCCCGCTGGACGGCGTCTGTGCCTCGGCGATGATGACGGTGGCAAAGATATTGTTGGCCACATGCAGCCCCACGGCTGCGCCCAAGGTGCCGGTGCGCGCGGTCAGATCGGCGCAGGCCAGTCCCAGCAATGTGGCCCAGCCGGCCCACAGCACGCCCGCGGCCACGGTGTCACCATTATACAGATGCCCGAAACCGAAATAGACCGAAGGCAGCACCATCCAGACCCAGCGGCTGGAGGACAGCGCCCCAAGTTGCTGTTGCAGATATCCGCGATACAGCAGTTCTTCGGTGGCGCACTGAAGCGTGATTGCAACGATGCCGGGCAACAACCACACCAACCAGAGCGCGGGATTGCGCAGCCCCAGGTCCTCGGACAGGTCGAACCACAGCAACGCAGGTTCCTGCACCAGCAACACAAGCGATACCGCGAGCGTTGCCACGACGGTGTGCCGCACCGCCAGCTTGCGCGGGCCGATCATGCTGGCAAGGCCGCGTTGATGCAGCAGGCGCACGGCAAGGATCAAGGTGGCGGCGGGCAGGATGAATAGTCCGAAATCCAGCACCGTCGCCGCAGGTGTCGACAGGTCGGCATCGGGACCCAGCAGGCTGAAATAGATGTGCGGCATGATCGCAAAGGCGATCTCGAAGATGATGAGGACGGCGATGATGCGCAGCAGGCTGCCTGCGGGACGGGCAGGGGCCGTGAATGCCGCCATCGCAAGGTAGGGTCGGTGCCAGATCATGCGCCACGTTATGCTGCGTCTGCACGGTCCTGCAACCGCAGTTGCGACTTGTCAGGAAGGGGTCCGCAAATTAGACCCGTGCCGAGCCCCTGAGGAGAATGCAATGACCGCCAATCGCCCCGACAAATCCAAGCTGCCCAGCCGTCACGTGACCGAAGGCCCCGCACGTGCGCCGCACCGGTCCTATTACTATGCGATGGATCTGACCGAACAGGACATCGCCCAGCCCTTTGTCGGCGTTGCGACCTGCTGGAACGAGGCGGCCCCCTGCAACATCGCGTTGAACTGGCAGGCACAGTCGGTCAAGCGCGGCGTCAAGGAAGCGGCGGGCACACCGCGCGAATTCACCACCATCACCGTCACGGACGGCATCGCGATGGGCCACGAAGGCATGCGGTCCTCGCTCGCCTCACGCGAAGCCATCGCCGACACGGTGGAACTGACGATGCGCGGTCACGGCTATGACGCGCTGGTAGGTCTGGCGGGCTGCGACAAATCGCTGCCGGGCATGATGATGGCGATGATCCGTCTGAACGTGCCGTCCGTGTTCATGTATGGCGGGTCGATCCTGCCGGGCAAGGCACCCGCCGGTGCGGACCTGCCGGGCGATTTCGGCGAACGCGATCTGACGGTGCAGGACATGTTCGAGGCGGTGGGCCGGTACCAGTCCGGCGAAATGACCGAAGAACAGCTGGCGATCCTGGAACGCGTGGCCTGTCCGTCCGCCGGTGCCTGTGGCGGCCAGTTCACGGCCAACACGATGGCCTGCGTGTCCGAGGCGATCGGTCTGGCGCTCCTGAATTCCTCTGGCATGCCTGCCCCCTACAAGGACCGCGCGCAATACGGCGAGGCATCGGGCCGCGCCGTGATGCACCTGATCAACGAAAACATCCGGGCCCGTGATGTCGTCACCCGCAAGAGCCTGGAAAACGCGGCGCGCGTCGTGGCCTGCACTGGCGGTTCCACCAACGCCGGTCTGCACCTGCCCGCGATGGCGCATGAGGCCGGGATCGATTTCGACCTGTGGGACGTCTGCGACATCTTCAAGGACACGCCGTATTTCGTCGACATGAAACCGGGCGGTCAGGCCGTGGCCAAGGATCTATTTGACGCAGGCGGGATTCCCGTCGTGATGAAGGAGTTGCGCAAGGCCGGCCTGATCCACGAGGATTGCATCACATCCTCGGGCAAGACCATCGGCGAAGAGCTGGACATGATCAAAGGTGAGCCGGACGGCAAAGTGATCCACTTTATCGACAACCCGATCACCAAGACCGGCGGCGTTGTCGGCCTGCGCGGCAACGTGGCCCCCGATGGTGCCATCGTCAAGGTTGCAGGCATGTCCGATGCAGAGCAGGTCTTTAGCGGTCCGGCCCGCGTGTTCGAAAACGAAGAAGAAGCATTCGCCGCCGTCAAGGCGCGCGAATACAAGGAAGGCGAGGTCCTTGTTATCCGCAACGAAGGTCCCGCAGGCGGTCCGGGGATGCGTGAAATGCTGGCGACCACCGCCGCCCTGTCCGGTCAGGGCATGGGCAAGAAGGTGGCGCTGATCACCGATGGGCGTTTTTCGGGCGCGACCCGTGGCTTCTGCGTTGGTCACGTCGGGCCAGAGGCGGCCCACGGCGGTCCGATTGCGCTGCTGCAGAATGGCGACGTGATCACCATCAACGCGCTGACCGGTGAGCTGTCGGTCGACATCAGCGATGCGGACATGGATGCACGCCGCGCGGCCTGGGCTGGCCCGCGGCCCACGAACTATGCCTCTGGTGCGATCTGGAAATTCGCGCAGCTGGTGGGTGGTGCCCGCAAAGGTGCTGTGACCCATCCCGGTGCCAAGGCGGAAACGCACGTCTACATGGACCTGTAACGCGATGTTGCGCGGATCGATCCTGGCGGTGGCACTGGCCGCACTCGCGGCTTGCGCCCTGCCGGGGACAGTGACCGGGCCAGACGCGACGACCTTGCGTCTGACCGGGGGCATCGTCGTTGCGGCGCCGCAGGGCTACTGCATTGATCCGCAAGTGACGCGCCCGCAGCGCGGGTTCGCATTTCTCGCGGCGTGTGCCGCGATCAATGCGGCATCGGACAAGCCCGTGCCGGACCGGATGGCGCTGATCACCGTTCAGGTGGGCGACGCGAACAGCGCGCTTGTCGCGGGGTCCGAACCCGCCTTTCGCGCCTTTCTGGAAACACAGCAGGGGGCAACCTTGCTGGGGGTGTCCGACATCGGCGGGCCGGTCGACGTGCTGAGCACGGGTGCCGCGACCAATGCCGTGACCGTCTACACGCGCGACACGGCCCCCCCCGATATCGTCGGTAGCCAACCCGAAAGCTGGCGTTTGTTCACCGACCTGCGCGGGCGTGTCGTGACCATCACGGTGCGCGGCCTGACCCAGGCTCCGTTGACGCAAGTTCAGTCGCGAGAAGTGCTGGACCAGATGTTGCAGCAGTTGCGGGCGGCCAATAGCGTGCAACAATCGACGACGTGATGACTTGGCATTGTTTCCATTTTGGAAATAGTCGTGCAGATCGTCCCATGGCCGGACATGCGCAGTTCGGCCCAGCAGACTAAAGGAGCGTTGGGTGGGATTCGGCAAACAGGCAATCGGACGGCTCTTGCATCGGTGGAGCCTGCGACGCTGGACCCGGCTGGCCCGCGCGGCTGAAACGGCCGACCTGGACAAGCTGCATCAGCAGCGCCTGATGGCGAGCCAGTTGATGACGCGCCTGTCCGAACTGAATTTCGTTGCCAACAGTCGACTGGCCTTGCCGCGTGTCGGCACAAACGCGTTTGTCAGACCCGGTGGCACCCTATGGTCGTGGCGACCGCGCGCCTGGCGCGGTCCGTTGCCGGAAATGGGAATTGCCGCGGTGGGCAACCGTGCGAGCCTGGGCGACCATCTGACGGTGTTTCATGACTGCGACATCAGTGAACTGACGCTTCGCCAGATCCGCAATACGCGCACAAGTGACATGGCGCCCTATGGCCTGCGACTGGATGTTTTCAGGTTTGACGGCAGTTTCCTCAGTCTCGTGCTGGACCTGCCCGCAGAGGCGATCGACGGGCTATTGAAACGGCACATCATCCGGTTGACCCTGAATGTGGAATTGGAACAGCCGCTGGAAATCTTTGCGCGGTTGAATGTCCGCCACGGTCCGAACACCGAACAGATGGTGCAAGAGATCAGGAACGCGGATGGCGAAATGGTTGTCGAATTCGATCTGGCCTATAGTGACATCAATGAACGGCGGATCGAGGCAGCCTGGCTGGACCTGATTTTCGAAGGGGCCGAGATGAACCAGATCACACTGCGCGATGTCACCTTGTGTCGTTATCCGCGCGCCGAACTGTAAGGAGTGACCGTCATGTCGGAACTGAAACTGATCAAGCTGCGGATGATCGCCGGTCTGTGGCAGGGCGAATTGACGGGTGTCACGGGTGACGCGCCGCCCGCCCTGATCGTGTCGCAGGGGGCAGAGGCGTTGCCCGCACCGACGCTGAACCGGCTGGAGGACGGCAAATGGCTGGTCGAGGTTCCGGTGCCGGCCGATCGGTTGGGCGATGGCGTGCAGACCTTTGTGATCAGCACGCGCGATACCGGTGACACACTGGCGAGTTTCGCATTCATGGGGGGCGAGGCGCTCTCGAACGACATTCGCGCGGAATTGGACCTGTTGCGCGATGAATTGGACATGCTCAAACGCGCGTTTCGGCGGCACTGCGTGGAAACCGCAGGGAACTGATGTACTGACGCGGCGTTGGGGGTGACGCAGAACATCGGGCAGGTAATGTAGCTCCAAACCGGAGGAACCCGCCAATGACGACTTATCCCAACCTTTTGTCGCCTCTCGACCTGGGCCATACGACGCTGAAAAATCGCGTGTTGATGGGGTCCATGCACACCGGGCTGGAAGAAACCCGTGACTGGAACCGCGTCGCCGAATTTTACGCGGCGCGTGCGCGTGGCGGCGTCGGCCTGATGGTGACCGGCGGGATGGCCCCGAACAAGGAAGGCGGCGTGTTTCCGGGGGCGGCCGGCCTGTTCAGTGATGCCGACATCGCCAATCACCGCATCGTCACCGACCGGGTCCACGATGCGGGTGGCAAGATCGCGATGCAGATCCTGCACGCGGGTCGCTATGCCTATTCCAAGGATTGCGTGGCTCCTTCGGCCATCAAATCACCGATCTCGCCTTTTGTACCTACGGAACTGGATGAGGCCGGCATCGAAAAGCAGATCGGCGACATGGTGACGGCCGCCAGCCGCGCCAGACAGGCCGGTTACGACGGCGTCGAGGTGATGGGATCAGAGGGTTATTTCCTCAACCAGTTCCTGGTGAAACACACCAACCACCGCACCGACCGCTGGGGCGGGTCGTATGAGAACCGGATGCGCCTGCCGGTCGAGGTCGTGCGCCGCGTGCGCGAGGCAGTGGGCCCGGATTTCATCGTGATCTACCGGTTGTCGATGATTGATCTGGTCCCCGACGGGTCCACCTACGCCGAGGTCGTGCAACTGGCGCAGGCCATCGAGGCAGCGGGGGCGTCGATCATCAACACCGGTATCGGCTGGCACGAAGCGCGGATTCCCACGATTGCGACGTCGGTCCCGCGCCGGGCCTTTGCCTGGGTGACGAAAAAACTGATGGGGCAGGTGCGGATTCCGCTGATCACCTCGAACCGGATCAACACGCCACAGGTCGCCGAAGATGTGCTGGCCGAAGGCTGCGCCGACATGGTCAGCATGGCGCGCCCGTTTCTGGCCGATCCCGATTTCGTGGCCAAGGCACAGGCAGGGCAGGCCGAACTGATCGCACCCTGCATCGCCTGCAATCAGGCTTGCCTGGATCACACCTTTGGCGGGAAACTGTCGTCCTGTCTGGTGAACCCGCGGGCCTGCCATGAAACCGAACTGGTGGTCACTCCGGCGGCGCAGACGAAATCCATCGCCGTGGTCGGCGCTGGTCCTGCGGGCCTGTCGGCGGCGTTGACGGCGGCGGAACGCGGCCACGCTGTCACGATCTTTGATGATGCGCATGAAATCGGTGGCCAGCTCAACATGGCCAAACAGGTGCCGGGCAAAGAAGAATTCTGGGGCCTCGTCGATTGGTATCGCGCCGCGGTCGCGGCTGCGGGCATCACCCTGAAACTGGGTGCGCGGGTCGGTGCCGACGATCTCACCGGCTATGATGCGGTGATCGTTGCGACGGGTGTGGCCCCCCGCGATCCGCAGATTCCCGGCCAGGATGGTCCGAACGTGCTGTCCTATATCGACGTACTGCGCGGCAAGGCCGAGGTCGGCCAGCGCGTCGCGATCATCGGCGCGGGCGGGATCGGGTTCGACGTGGCCGAAACGCTGGTCACGGATCAGAGCCCGACAACCGATCTGCCCGACTGGATGAAGGAATGGGGCGTCACCGATCCCGGCGATCATCGCGGTGGTCTGGCACCTGCCGGACCGCAGCCCCATGCGCCCGCGCGGCAGGTCACATTGTTGCAGCGCAAGGCGCAAAAGCTGGGCAAGGGGCTGGGCAAGACGACAGGCTGGATTCACCGGGCCGGGCTTCAGATGAAACAGGTGCAGATGGTCGGTGGCGTGAATTACGAACGCATCGACGCCGAAGGATTGCACGTCAGCGAAGGTGCTGCCCGCGAAAACCCGCGCGTGATACCCGCCGATACCATCGTGCTTTGTGCCGGTCAGGTGCCCGAAAACGCGCTGGCCGCTGATCTGGCCGCGCGCGGCGTGACACATCACGTGATCGGCGGGGCGGATGTCGCGGCCGAACTGGATGCCAAACGGGCCATCGATCAGGGCACCCGGCTGGCTGCAACGCTGTGATGCGGGCAGTCGCCAGCGTCGTATGCGCGCTGTTGGCGGGTTGTGCGCCGCCGCAGACGGGGCCTGTCACGATCACGGCGGTGGGCGATTCAGTGCTGTCGTGGAACCGGCTTTCGGGGCAGGACATTCCACGTGTTGCGGCTGCCGCGCTGGACCGTGGGGTCGCGAACCGGTCGGTTCCGGGGGCGCGTTTTCTGACCGCGATCCCGGCCCAGTATCGCGCAGGCGATTGGGATTGGGTCATCGTGAACGGTGGTGCCAACGACCTGTCGCGCGACTGCGGCTGTGATGGCTGCGATTTCACGTTGGATGCGTTGATTTCCGCAGACGGGCAGACCGGGGCCATGCCACGCTTTGTGCGGGATATCGCAGATCGGGGGCCGCGCGTCTTGGTGCTGGGGTATTACGGCACCTCCGTCGCCGGTGGTCCGCTGGCTGATTGCGCAGACGAGCTGACCGAACTGTCGACCCGACTGGCGACCTTGGCCGCGCGCGATCCGCGCATTGTTTTCGTCGATGCCAAGGATGCGATCGACCCGGCAAATCTGGATCTGTATGCGCGTGATCTGGTGCATCCATCCGCGCAGGGCAGTGCGCTGATCGGTGCGGAAATTGCCCGCGCCATTACCATGTCGGACCCGCGTGCGGGGCGTTTCCAATTAGAGGCCAGTCGCTGATAAATCGCGGTATTGTCAGGCGCGTGACCCAATCCCGCCCGAATTGGCGGGCATGAACAGCCTAACAGTAAACAGTGTTAGGACCGGACATGGATCGCCTTACAGAGATGGAAGCCTTTGCCACGGTCGTGGATCAGGGCGGCTTTACCGACGCCGCCAAGAAGATGGGAATCTCTAAATCCGCCGTGTCAAAGCACGTCTCGTCACTCGAGGCGCGTTTGGGGGCCCGGCTCTTGAATCGCACGACCCGCAGGGTCAGTCCGACGGAAATCGGCCTGGCCTATTATGACCGCGCCCGCCGGGTGTTGAATGACGCAGGCGAGGCGGACGCGTTGGTCACATCCATGCAATCCGCCCCATCGGGCCTGCTGCGGATTTCGGTCGCCACTGATTTCGGGGTGAACCACCTGTCACCGGTATTGGGTGAATTCCTGTCCGAATTCAGCGATATCACCGTGAACATGGTGTTGAACAACCGCTACGTCGAACTGATTTCCGAAGGGTTCGACATGGCGATCCGCATCGGTGAACTGGAGGACAGCACCCTGCGCGCGCGCAAGCTGACGGAAACCAGCCGCCGGATGATCGCCTCGCCAGCCTATTTCGAACAATACGGTCGGCCCGAAAAGATCGACGATCTGAACGAACACAAGTTGCTGCATTATTCCAATGCCGCCAATTCCGCAGTCTGGAAACTGACAGCGCCATCGGGGGAAAAGCGGCAGGTCCGGACGGCGGGCTGGCTGACCGTGAACGACGGGCAGTCGCTGCTGAACGCCTGCGTCGGCGGTCTGGGCATCGCTTATCTGCCCAGCTTTCTCTATGCCGATGCCATGCGCAAAGGTCTGGTCGAAGAGGCGATCCCCGATCTGCCGGTCGAAACCCAAGGCATCTATGCGGTCTATCCGCCCGGTCGTTTCACACAGCCAAAGGTGCGTGCATTCATTGATTTTCTTGTGAATGCCTTTGCGGAAAAAGGCCCTGAATCCTGGTAATCAACGGGTTCCGGTGACCACGGCCTCGACACGGCGGTTCGCACGGCGACCGTCGTCTGTCAGGTTGCTGGCCACCGGTGACAGGTAGCCCATGCCAGCCGGTGTCAGTTGGGCGCGCGGCACGCCATAATCGGCGACCAGCCGTTCCACGACAGCGGCGGCACGGCTGCGCGAAATCGCGATATTGCCTTCCAGCGCGCCTTCGGCGTCGGTATGGCCGACGATACTGATCGCCAGATTCGGGTTGTCTGCCATAAAGTCGGCCAGCGCCCGCAGTGCAGTGGCGTCACCGCCTGCAAGGGCGGTCGCCCCCGTCGCGAATGTGACGCCGTCTAGAACAGCCCGTCCCTGCACCATCAGTTTTTCACCAAGATCGCCATTCACGGCGGTGGCGCGCAGTGTCGGTGCCTCGGTCGTGATGGTCGGCAAGTCATCCGATGTGGGTGCAATCCGGGTGATCTGGACAAATCCCGCCTGCGGCGTGTGACTGACCAGCAGGCTGACGGCACTCTCGCCGTTCACAGCGGACAAGTGGCGAAAGGCCCCCAGATCGACCTGCATCTGGGGCGGCGGCGTCACGGGGATCGCAAATCGGAAATCGAAGCCCCCGCAATCCGCATCGGCGCATTCATGGATCACGTCGAAACCCGCGTTGATCAATTGATCGCGCAGGCTGCGCAAGATCGGCAAGGTATCGAGTCCCGGTGCGTCGATCCGCCAGACCTCGATCTGCTGTGCCCCCTCGACAGGGCGGCTGGGCAGGACACCATCCACCCAAGGCCCCGTCGGCAGCAGATAGCGTACGTCGGTATCTTGTGCATCGTATGTCAGAGAGGCGTTGCCGGGCAGCGCCAGATCCTGCGCGGCCAGCGGGCCTGCGATCAGCCCAAGACAGAGCGTGAGCGTCTTCATCTGGCCTGCGCGTGATATTCGGGGTTGGGCACCATTTCGGTGGCCGACGCGACGCGGTTGGACATGTTGAAAAACGCGGCCACGCTGGCGATGTCCCAGATGGCACGGTCGCTGAACCCTGCGTCGCGCAAGGCCTGCCGGTCGGTTTCCTCGATCCGGGACGGCGTCTCGGTCAGCTTTTCGGCGAACCGCAGCATGGCTGTCTGGCGGGTGTCCAGATCAGCGGCACGCCAGTTCATGACCATCATTTCGCCCAAGGCCGGGTTGCCGGACAACTGCCGCACGGCGGCACCATGGGCCGTCAGACAATAGTAACACTTGTTCACGGAACTGACGACGACCGCGATCATTTCGCGTTCCAGCTTGGTCAGGTCGGACTGCGCCAGCATCAGATCGTTGTACAGGGCGGTAAAGGCGTTCAGTTTTTCGATGTCAAAGGCATAGGCCCGCAGGACATTGGGCACCATTCCCAGTTTGTCCTGGCAGATGTCGAAATAGGCCTGCGTGGCATCGGGCAGCGGGTCTATCATCGGCAGGTCTAGGGCGGTCGGCGGGTTGGTCATGATCTGTCCTTTGGCTGTGCCCGGTAATGATAGCGCCCGACCTCTGTCATCCCCAACCCCTGATACAGCGCATTCGCGCCTGCGTTCGCAACCGTGGTGAGCAGCGCAAAGGTTGGCGCGCCATGCGCCTGCCCCCAGATTGCGGCGGCACGGGTCAGGGTCGCGGCCAACCCCTTGCGTCGGTGGGACTTGCTGACCTCCAGCGCGTGCAACATGGCCACACCGTCATGGATCGCCACGAACAAGGTGGCAGCCGGGCGGTCGTCGATGCGGCCAAGAATCGTCGTTTTCGGCCCCATCACCCGGTCCATCACCGCAAGGCGCGCAGGACCGACACCGCCTTGGGCCCAGATATCGCATTGCACCGCCAGCGGTGGCCAGACGGTAAAGGCGCAGACAGGGGGCGGTTTCGGGGTCGCAAGGTCGGCGGCAGGGCAGGCGTAGATGATTGTTTCATCGCGCATGGCATAGCCTGCGTCCGCCAGCGTGGCGTCGGCGCTGTCGTCACCGGGCCGGATGCTGAAAACGACCTCTTGGTCCAGATCGCGCATCGCGGTTTCGGCCAGTGGCAGGTCCTCGCTGGTGACAGGTCGGATGGCTGTCGCAGCACTCACGCGGTTGCCACCGCCGTTGCCCTGACGGATATTCCAAGGACCAACCTGCTGCGTCCGGGCGGCGGGCCAGGTCGCATCTATCACCGCGCCCCAATCAATCATACGGGAAACAGCGCCTGCAATTGCGCCATGGCCGCATCGACCTGTGATGCATCGCGACCGCGCACCACCAGATTGGTGCCATAGACGCCGTCTTTCTGGAACGGATAGCTGCCCAGTGACAATTCCGGGAAATCCTGTGCGACCTGTGCCAGCGGGGCCGCGACATCGCCTTCGCCGCGCATGACGCGCCAGCTTTGTGACAATAGGGGCGCACCATGGGCCAGTTTGGACACGACGCTGGCGACCATCGCCTCGAACACCGCCGGCACGCCTGCCATCACGTTGACGTTGCCCAGGGTGAACCCCGGTGCCGTGCTGACGGGGTTGTCGATCAGGGTGGCACCGTCGGGAACACGGGCCATGCGCAGGCGCGCATCGTTCAGCGTGGTCCCGGCACGATCATAATGCGCCTGTAGCAATGCGCGGGCATCGTCGCGCACGTCGATCGGCACATCAAATGCTGCGGCCACCGCATCGGCGGTGATGTCGTCGTGAGTCGGCCCGATCCCGCCGGACGTAAAGACGTGATCGTAGGCCGCAGACAGCGCCTGCACCGCCGCGACGATGGCGGGCTGGTCGTCACTCACGACACGGGCCTCGCACAGGTCGATCCCGGCGTCTGTCAGCACCTTGGCCAGATGGTTCATGTTGCTGTCGCGGGTGCGGCCCGACAGGATTTCATCACCGATGACAAGCATCGCAGCTGTGGGATTGGTCATTCTAAACTCCGTTTTGTCCCGGTATAACTGCCGACATGAACTTTGCCAGACCGTTGATCCCCGCCACGCTGATCCGCCGCTACAAACGTTTTCTGGCGGATGTCACGCTGGATGACGGAACCGAGGTGACGGCGCATGTCGCAAACCCCGGCAAGATGACGGGGCTGGCCGAACCGGGCATGCAGGTCTGGCTGGAAACCAATGACGACCCCAAGCGCAAGCTGAAGTACGCATGGCGGCTGGTCAATGATGCTGGTGCGCTGGTCTGCGTGGATACGGCGCAGGCCAATCGCGTGGTGGGCGAAGGGTTGCGCGCGAGCCGCGTGCCGGGGCTGACAGGCTACACCGACATCAGGTCTGAGGTGAAATATGCGACCAATTCACGTGTTGATTTCCTGCTGACGGGGGATGGCCCGGACCTGTGGCTGGAGGTCAAGAGCGCCACGATCTGCCGGACGCCCGGCCTCGCCGAATTTCCGGACACGGCCACGACGCGCGGTGCGCGGCACATGGCGGATCTGGCGGACCAGGTCGCGGCGGGTGACCGAGCTGCGGTCTTTTTTCTGGTCAATCGCACCGACTGCGACGCTTTTGACGTGGCCCGCGATATCGACCCGATCTATGGCGCGGCGTTTGATGCGGCGGTTGCCGCAGGGGTCGAGGTCATTGTCATGGATGCGACAATGGACCGCGACGGGATCGCGCTGGGCCGCGTGCTGCCGCTGGGCCGGGGTGGCATGCAGGGATAAAACGTCCTATGTGGCATCGCAGGCAATGATAGGTGACGACGTGACGACCTCTTCGCAGAGTGTGACAAAGGACGGTATCCGTCTGTACGAACCATCCGATTTCGCAGGTATGGAAAAGGCCGGGCGGCTGGCTGCAACGATCCTTGACGATATCGCGGAACATGTGTTCGTCGGTCAGACAACTGGTGTGATTGACCAACTGATCACCGATTGGGTCACGGCTGCTGGTGCGACCTCTGCCACCATCGGGTATCGCGGCTATCAGCACGCCAGCTGCATCAGCGTGAACCACGTGGTCTGCCACGGCATTCCCGGTGACAAGGTGCTCAAGGACGGCGATATCCTGAACATTGATGTGACCGTGATTGTCGACGGTTGGTTCGGTGACTGTTCGCGCATGTATTGGGCCGGCAAGATGAGCCGCAAGGCAGAACGTCTGGTGCAGGTGACGCACGATTGCCTGATGCTGGGGATCGAGGCAGCCAAGCCGGGCAACACATTTGGCGATATCGGCCACGCCATCCAGACCTATGCGGAAAAGCAGCGCATGTCCGTTGTGCGCGATTTTTGCGGTCACGGGTTGGGCCGGGTATTTCATGCGCCGCCCAACGTGCTGCACTACGGTCGTCCCGGAACGGGTGCCGTGCTGGAAGAAGGCATGTTTTTCACCATCGAGCCGATGATCAACCTCGGCCGACCGGAAACCAAGATCCTCGCGGATGACTGGACGGCCGTGACGCGCGACAAGTCCCTGTCGGCGCAGTTCGAACATTCCATCGGGATCACCGCGCAGGGGTGCGAGATTTTCACGCTGTCGCCTGCCGGACGGTTCCACCCGACGATGCCAGAGTGACCGAGGCCGGCGCGGGCCGCCGTCTGATCGGTGTCCTGAGTGTTGCAAATTTCGCCATCGGCATGGGTGCTTTTGTCCTGATCGGGATGCTGGTCCCTGTGGGCGACAGCTTTGGTATATCGCCGGGTCGCACCGGCTGGCTGATGACCACCTATGCCTTGTCCTATGCCGTGCTCTCGCCCTTGCTGGTGTCGGCCACGGGGCGCATCGGGCGCAGGCGCATTCTGACGATCGCAATGGCAATCTTTGCCCTGGCGCATGTGGCGTCGGCTGTCGCGCCGACCGAATTCACACTTCATCTCACGCGCATCATTGCGGCGGCGGGCGCGGGCATGTTCACCCCCGTCAGCGCATCGGTCGCGGCACGCCTGTCCACACCGCAAACCCAAGGCAAGACCCTGGCCTGGGTGGTGTTCGGTCTGACCTTGGCGCAGGTGCTGGGCGTGCCTGCCGGCAGTTTCATCGCCTATACCTTTGGCTGGCGCGCCGCGATGCTGATCGTTGCGGTGCTGGCGCTGGCGATGCTGCCGCTGCTGTGGCGGATCGTGCCGCGCGGATTGAATTTTCAGCCGGTTTCGCTGCGCGAGTTGGGTGCGATCCTGCGCAACGGACCGATGATGCTGGCGGTCACGTTTACCGCGACCTTTCTGGCGGCGGTCTATGTCGTCTATACCTATTTCGCCCCCCTGATGGAAAACGGGATGGGTTACGGGCGTGACGGGATCACGGCGCTGTTGCTGATGTTTGGTGTGGGCGCTGTGTTGGGCAACCTGATGGGCGGCTGGATGGCCGACCGCATCGGTCCGACGCGGACGCTGACGATCCTGTGTATCGCGCAGATTGCCCTGCTGCCGCTTTTCTCGCTCCTGCCTCTGCCGGGGATTGTGCTGGCGCTGCTGGTCGCTGTCTGGTCCGCAACGGGCTGGTCGTTCCTGGCGGGACAGCAGATGCGGATCATCGCTTTGCGAATTCAGGCGGCACCGGTTCTTCTCGCGCTCAATGCTGCGGCGATCTACATCGGGGCGGCATTGGGATCGGCCGTGGGGTCGGGGGCCATCGCGCTGGGCGGACTGATGGCGCTGGGGGTGACCGGCGGATTGCTGGGATTGCTGGCGCTGGGACATATCACCCTGTCACGGCGGATCAGCGGATAAATTTGCCCGATGCACTTGCGAACGGGTCGCATCTGACCCATATCAAATGCGTCACTAGCGGTGATATCCCCCCAAAATTGACATGAGGATGCACGCTATGCACCGTTCACTGCTTGCCGCTGTCGCGGCCTGTCTGACCTTGCCCACTGCTGCACTGACCCAAGAGGTCACGTTGCGTTTCCAGCATTTCGTCTCGCCTGCCTCGGCGAACCCGACCTATTTCATGCAGCCCTGGGCCGACGCGATCGAGGAACAATCGGGCGGGCGGATCAAGGTCGAACTTTATCCCTTCATGCAGTTGGGCGGGTCTGCCGCGTCGCAGTACGACCTGATCCGGGACGGTGCCATCGACGGTGGCTGGGTCATTCCTGGCTACGAGCCGGGCCGGTTCCCCGAGGCGGAGGCGCTGGAACTGCCGTTCATGACCAGCAAGCTGGGCGCAGAAGCGTCGCGTGCAGCATGGGATTTCACCCAAGACTATCTGATGGATGATTTCGACGATGTGCATGTGATCACCACCCACATGCATGGCCCCGGCATCATCCACCTGAAAGGTCCAGCGCCCGAAACGGTCGATGATCTGCGCGGCAAGGTCGTACGCGGCCCGTCGCGCCCTGCAACGCTGCTGCTGGAAAAGCTGGGGGCCACACCCGTCGGCATGCCTGTTCCCGCATTCCCCGAGGCGCTGTCGCGCGGTGTCGTGGATGGTGGTGTGATCACCTGGGAAATGTCGCCGTCGCTGAAACTGGATGAATTGACCGACAGCCACACCGATGTCGCAGGCGACCGCGCGCTGTATAACCTGTTTTTCGTCTGGGCGATGAACAAGGACGTCTATGCGGCACTACCCGATGACCTGAAGGCCGTCATCGACGCAAATTCCGGCAAGATGGCCGCCGAATGGGCGGGCGGTGCCCATGACACCGGCGATTCCGAAGGGCGTGACCTGATGGAGGACGGCGGAAACCAGATCGCTGTCTTGTCAGAGGTGGAAACCGACGCGATCAAAGCATTGGGCCAAGAAGTTCGTGCAGACTGGATCGCGGATATGGATGCACGTGGGCTGGATGGCACTGCCCTTGTTCAGGCGGCAGAGGCTGCTGTGGCTGCCAACCTGAACTGACCTCCACATCATGACTGCGCGCGCCCCGCTGACAGTCTTGGCGGGGCGCTAGTCCGTCAGGCCCAGGTCGCGCGCGACCTGCATCATGTCCGTTATGGGCTTGACGGCATAACCTGTGGCGCGGGCAGGACCACCATCGGCGACATAGGCATAGCAGCAGACATCCGCAGCCTGCGCCGCTTGCCAGCCCGCCGGCATGTCGTCGATGAATATCGTTCCGCCCTCATCTGTGCCCGCCACCTGCATTGCGTGATGCAGCATGGCCGGGTCAGGTTTCGGGCGATGGTCATGACCGGTGTAGATGCGCCCCCTGAAACGGTCCCACAGACCAGAAGGGGCAAGGCTGACCTCCATCTTGGACATCGGACCGTTCGAGGCCACGGCGGTTGCGATACCGGCGGCGTCCAGCAGGTCCAGCAGATCGACGATACCGGGAATGACGGGTGGGCCGTCCTGCAGTGCCGTCCGGATTTCGGCGTGGATCTCGTCCAGCCAGGTGTCGGGCAGTTGCGCGCCGCGCTGGATTGCCTCGCTTGCCGCACCGCGCATGGTGCCTCCGGCAAACAGGGCGTGCACCTCGGCCGGTGAAATATGCAGACCATAGCGTGCGAAACTGTCGGACATGATCCGATTGGTGGTGGGTTCGGTATCGACCAGCACCCCGTCGCAGTCGAAAATCACCAGATCGGTCATGGTGCCTCCAGCAGGGTGATCCATGTGCTGCCGTATTGGCGTTGGTCCAGCCGTTTGTACCCGCGCGGTGCCATCTGAGCGGTTGATTCCTCCCACACGATCAGGGCACCTGCGGCGATCCAGCCGCCCTCTTGGCTGGCCAGAATGGCCTGTAGTCCAAGGCCCTGACCGTAGGGCGGGTCGATGAAAATCAGGTTACATGCCGTGTGGGCCATCGGGATCGCCGTGGCATCTGCCTTGATGATCGCGGTGTCAGCGCGGCGTTTCAGCTTTGCAATGTTGGCCTGCAACAACCGCCCTGCCGCCGCACCATTATCGACAAAGGTTGCATGTTGCGCGCCGCGCGACAGCGCCTCTAGCCCCAGCGCACCGGTCCCGGCGAATAGATCCAGCACGCGCGCGCCGCGCACCGGGCTGCCAAAGCGGCCACCATCCAGCACGTTGAACAGGCTTTCGCGGACGCGGTCGGACGTGGGTCGCAGATGTGCCGCCGGATCGCCGCCACCGACGTCAGCCAGTTGGGTGCCACGGTGCAGACCAGCGACAATCCTCATGCGCGTAACAAAGCCTTAAGGTCGGTGTCCGCGTCAGTGACGACGGAAGGGGCAGGACTTTTGCCCGCCTCGATCAGGCGTTTGCCAACCATATAGGCGCGGGTGTCGGACAGGCTGTCGATCGCCAGCAGGGTTTCGCCACGGTAGTACCAATGCGACCGCGCGCCATCCACGTCGCGCACATGCAGATCGGTATAGCCAGTGTTCAGTCCCGCAATCTGGAGTTTCACATCGTATTGATCCGACCAGAACCACGGCTTGGGCGTATAGGTCACGGGACGGCCCAGCAGGTTGTGGGCCACGATTTCAGCCTGGTCGATGGCGTTGCCGACGCTTTCGATCCGCACGCGTCCATCGCCATAGGGGGCAGAGGCACAATCGCCGGCCGCCCAGATATGCGGGTCAGAGGTGCGCCCTTGGGCGTCAGTGGCAATCCCGTTGTCGATCACAAGGCCCGCGCCTTCGGCCAATGCGGTCGCAGGCGCAATGCCAACGCCTGCGATGGCGAAATCAATGTCCAGCGTTGTGCCATCAGACAGGGTCGCCCCGGTGACAACCTCGTCCCCGGTCAGCGCTGACAGCCCGACGCCCTCGCGGATATCGACGCCGTGTCTGCGATGGAGGTCGCGAAAGAAATCGGACGTTTCAGGTGCTGCGACCCGTTGCAGGATGCGATCCGCCGCTTCGACCAGCGTGACGCTGACGCCGCGCTTGGCGGCAACGGCTGCCGCCTCGAGCCCGATATAGCCGCCACCGACGATCAGCGCGCGCGCACCCGCGACAAAGGCGGGTTCCATCGCGTCCGCATCGTCCAGATCGCGCACGGCAAAGACATTGCTGAGCGTCCCACCGATGCTGGCGGGCAAGGTGCGGGGATGAGCACCGGTGGTCAGCACCAGATCGTCGTAGGCCAGCACCTCGCCGCCATCCAGCGTGACGGTTTTTGCTGCCTTGTCGATGCTGTCGGCGCGGCTGTTCAACCGTACGTCGACACCGTGTTCATCATACCAGGCGGCAGGGCGAAAATAGAGACGGCCCTCGGTCATCTCGCCCAGCAGATAGGCCTTGGACAATGGGGGGCGCTGATAGGGCAGGCGTGGTTCGGCACAGACAAGTGTGATCCGGTCATCCGATTTTTCGGCGACAAGCTTTGCAATCAACGCCGATGCGGCCTGACCGCCGCCGATGATGACAATTCTACGCATGCGTCCCGTCCTCTGGTTCTGCTGCGTCGCACCTTATATGTCTGAGGTACAGACGCAATTCGCAAGGAGCGATCATGACCATCACCACTGGCGACAGCCTGCCGAACGCAACCGTTCTGACCATGGGGCCGGACGGACCGACTGGCGTGGACATTCACGACAAGATCAAGGGCCGCAAGGTTGTCATCTTTGGTTTGCCGGGGGCCTATACGGGCACCTGCACAACGGCGCATGTGCCAAGTTTCATCCGCACCGCCCCGCAACTGCGTGACAAGGGCGTCGAGGAGATCATCTGCCTGTCGGTCAATGATCCATTCGTCATGCAGGCCTGGGGCGAAGCGACGGGTGCCATCGATGCGGGCATCACGATGCTGGGCGATGTCGAGGCGGCATTCACCAAGGCCATCGGCATGAATTTCACGGCCCCGCCTGTGGGTTTCATTGACCGGTCCAGGCGTTATGCGATGCTGGTCGATAACGGGGTCGTCACGATCCTGAACGAGGAACCCGGACCCGGTCAGTGCGATATTTCCGGCGGCGAAAACCTGCTGGACCAGATGGGCTGAATGCTACGTTTGCTGCGCCGGGTATGTCCCGGCGCAGGATCATGTCATTCCGCGTTTTGCATCACAAGCGTGCGGGTCGGGAATGGGATTTCGACGCCCGCCTTGTCCAGCGCCTCTTTGACCGCGCGGGTCATGTCGGCCTGATATTGGAAATATTCAGTGCGTTCGCACCAGACGCGCACCAGGAAATCGACGGAACTGGCGTTCATGTTGGTGACCTGAATAAAGGGTTCGGGATCTGACAGGGACCTGGGGTCGGCCATGATCGTGTCGATGATCGCCTTTTCTGCGACGGCCAGATCCGCGCCATAGGCGACACCGATCGTCCATTCGGCGCGTCGCTGCGGATAGACCGAATAGTTCGTGATGATGTTACCCCATACCTCGGAGTTGGGGACGATGATCTGCACGTTCCCGATGCTGGCCAGCTCGATGAAGTTGAGGTTGATGGATTTCACCGTGCCCATCTGCCCGCCGATATCGACGAAATCGCCCAGTTTGATCGGCCGAAAGAACACGATCATGACCCCGGCCGCGACATTCGACAGCGTGCCTTGGAGGGCCAGACCAATGGCCAGACCGGCCGCACCGATGACAGCTACGACACTGGTTGTCTGAACGCCGAACGTGTTGAGGACGAACAGCAGCGCAAAGCCGATGATGACATAGCGCACGATGTTGCTGAGAAAGGTGAACAGCGTTTCGTCAAGATGCGCGTTGCGCTGCCCCATGTTGGAAATACGGCGGCTGAGCCAGCCTGCGATCACAAAGCCGATCATCAGGATCAAGATGGCCGACAATACGTTTCCAAGGATCGACACGAGGAATTCGAGCGTCAACAAATCGGCGAGAGATTTGCCGTTCAGAATGGGGGTCGTCAAGAGATCGTTCATGCAGTCCTCGCCAGATCGTCCATGATTTTCGCCAATTTTGCGTCGAGCGGCGACAAACCATCTGCATCATGCGTCGTCAACGTCACCTGGACGGTTTTATAGACATTTGACCATTCGGGGTGGTGATTGAGTTTTTCGGCGTGGATCGCCGCTTGCGTCATCCATCCAAAGGCCTGAACGAAATTCTTGAACACGAATTCCTTGTGAATGGCGTCACGGTCGTCCTGAACGGTCCATCCATTCGCCAGCAGTGGCGCAAGGGCGTCATCACGGTCGCTGCCTGTCAGTTTGTCGGTCATTGTTGTTCCTCTCGGTTTTCGCGGCGGAAGGGGCCGTAGCTGGTCAGCACCTCTATTTCTTCGTCGACGGCGCGTTTCTCGGCTTGGACATAGCGGGCGATGGCGTCGCGGAAACCCGGATCACCGATCCAGTGCAGCGAATGGGTGGGGACTGGCAGATAACCCCGGGCAAGCTTGTGTTCGCCCTGCGCACCGGCCTCGACCCGTTCCATGCCCTGTGCGATGGCGAAATCGATGGCCTGATAATAGCATAGCTCGAAATGCAGGGCAGGGTGGTATTCGGTGCTGCCCCAATAGCGGCCGAACAGCGTATTGCGCCCTATGAAATTCAGCGCGCCCGCCACAGGGCGGTCCCCGTCCACCGCCAGCACCAGCAGCATGTCGTCGCGCAGGCTGTCCTGTGCGTGGTCAAAGAATGCCCGCGTCAGATAGGGCGTGCCCCATTTGCGGTTGCCGGTATCCTGATAGAACCGCCAGAAGGCGTCCCAATGGTGCGGCTGGATCGCGTCACCGGTCAGTTTCACGATCCGGCCACCAAAGCCTTGCGCAGTGGCGCGTTCCTTGCGGATGTTCTTGCGTTTGCGGCTGGACAGGTCGTTCAGAAAGGCATCGAAATCGGCATAACCATTGTTCACCCAATGAAATTGCTGGCCGATCCGGTGCAGCAGTCCCATTTCAGACCCTGCCAGCGCCTCGGCTTCGGTGCAGAATGTGGCGTGGACCGACGACAGATCGTTGTCGGCCGCGATCTGGACAGCCCCCTGGACAAGTGCGGCCATGCCCACAACCTCATGGCCTGGCCGGGTCAGGAAACGCCGCCCGGTGGCTGGCGTGAACGGCACGGCAATCTGCAATTTGGGGTAATAGGCACCACCTGCGTTTTCATACGCGTGGGCCCAGTTGTGATCAAAGATGTATTCGCCCTGTGAATGTCCCTTGGCGTAGAGAGGGCAGACCGCGATCACCTGACCTTCGGACTTGGCAACCAGATAACGCGGTTGCCAGCCGGATCGGCCGCCAACCGAACCTGAATCCTCCAGCGCGCGCAGGAACCGGTAGGTCGTAAACGGGTCAACGGGGCGGTCGCCACCGGGGGCGGCGCAGGCATCCCAGTCGGCGGCGTCTATGCCGTCCAGCGATGGCAGGGCGGTCAGTTCAATGGCGGGTTCTGTCATGGGGTGCAACGTGGGCGGCAGGCCCACGG
Organism: Loktanella gaetbuli; assembly: GCF_020531945.1. Lineage (NCBI taxonomy): Bacteria > Pseudomonadati > Pseudomonadota > Alphaproteobacteria > Rhodobacterales > Roseobacteraceae > Loktanella > Loktanella gaetbuli. Next base: position 520,387 of record NZ_JAJATZ010000002.1, on the reverse strand, counting down.
CGTCAAGCCGGGTAGCCCTCGAATGTGATGTTGTCCGCGATTTTGCGGGCTTCTGCCTCTTGTTCGGGCGATTTGATGGTCCATGTCAGCACCTGCGCCCCGCGGGATTTGAGGTCTGCCACCTGTGGGTGATCCAGTTCCGTGCGGTCATGGCTGATGAAACTGGCCCCCACATGATCGTAGTCGGGAATGCCCGACAGCCGTTCCAGAGTTGGCTGCGGGATGGTGGGCCAGCCTGCGATGTCAAAGCCACCGGTCGTCAACCCACGCGGCACATCGGGAGCGACACGGGCCATTTCCGCAACATGGTGAGGATTGAACGACATGACGGCCACGTCGCCGGTGTAATGTTCCAGCAGCGCAGCGACGGCCCGGCCGATGGGTCCGGTATTGGGGCCCAGGCCGCCGTCCTGATCCTTGATTTCCAGCAGCAGCGGCACCCGGCCTGCCACAACCTCTAGCAGCTGTTGCAGCGTCGGGATCGTGCCGCCGTCGCCCATCAGCGGAATTTGGGCCAGCTGCGCGCTGCTGCGCTGTGCGATCGGCCCCATTTCGATCGTCATGCGCCGCAGGTCGTAGTCGTGAAACACGACAGGCACCCCGTCAGATGCGCATTGCAGATCGACCTCGATACCATAGCCTTCTTCCACAGCAGCAGCGACGGATGACAAGGCGTTTTCAGCGCGGCCTTTGCCTGCGTGATGATAGGCGCGGTGCGCGATGGGCCGCGCGAGAAAGGACGATGGCAGCATCACGCGATTTCAAAGATCGCTTCGATCTCGACCATGACTCCAAGGGGCAGTGACGCCGCAGAGACAGCCGACCGCGCGTGCCGTCCCTTGTCACCCAAGGCTGCGACCAGAAAATCAGAGGCACCGTTGATGACTTTTGGTTGGTCGGTAAATCCGCTGGTCGAATTGACGAACCCGGTCAGCTTGATCACGCGGACCAGCCGGTCGATGTCACCGTCGCATGCCGCCTTGAGCTGCGCCAAAAGGCTGATTGCACAGGCACGCGCCGCGGCGACACCATCCTCGACGGATGCTGTTTCACCCAGTTTGCCCAGCATGTTGCCCTGCGCCCCCTGGGAGATCTGGCCAGACACATAGACCATGTTGCCGGTGACGACATAGGGCACATAATTTGCCGCCGGGGGCGGAGCGTCCGGAAGGGTGACGTCCATCTGGGCCAGTTTTTCTTCGATCTTGCTCATGTGCGCGCGCTCCTGTCGGGTTTGGGCCGACGCTACGCGGGCAGGGCGCAAAGGGCAATCACGACTCGCGGAAGGCCCGGGCGAAATAGTCCGACAGCGGCTTGATCAGATAGGACAGCGGGGACCGTCCGGCGGTCCGCACGAAAACCTCGACCGGCATGCCGGGGATCAGTATCAGGTCAGGGGGCAGGCGGTCGATTTCACCGGGATTCAATTCAACCTCTGCGCGAAAAAATGGTATGCCTGATTGTGCATCCTCAAAGGCATCGGCGCTGATCTGGGTCACCTGTGCGGACAGTTCAGGCGTGCGGCGCTGGTCGAATGCGGGAAATCGCACCGTCGCCTGCTGGCCCGGAAACAGCTGTTCGACGTCCCCGACCCTTACCCGGATGGTGATGATGCGCGGTCGGTCCTGCGGCACCAGATACATCAGGGGATCTGCCGGCTGGACCACCGACCGGGGTGCATGGACACGCAGCCCATAGACCACGCCGGACACCGGCGCGCGGATTGCCAGACGGTCCACACGGTGTTGCAACAGCCTGCGGTGTTCGGCAAGGTCCAGCATGCTGGCGCGCAGATTGCGCAGGTTTGTGATCGCCTCTTCGCGGCGCGTCATGGTGAGGCCAGCAATCTGAATGTCGATTTCCGTCATCCGTTCGGCGGCCCGTGCGGTTTCGGCCATCACCTGCCCCAAGCGTCCTGCCAGTTCTGCCTGTTCGCGTTGCAGCGCCATGACCATGCTGGCCTGCGCCAATCCGCGATTCAGCAGCGATTGCTGGTCGGCCAAAGCACTGGCAATCAGGTCGCGCTGCGTGGTCAGCGCGGCCTGTTGCGCGTCCAGACCCAAAACCTGCGCTGCGATTTGTTGGCGTTGCCGGGTGAGTTGTGCGGTCTTGCTGCGGATTGTGTCGATCCTTGCCGCAAAGAGCCTGCGTTGTCCGTCGATGACATCTTGTGCCGCGCCGCCCGCCGATCGCAGGTCATGGGCAAACTGGACGGCGCTGTCGCCGTCGCGTTCCGCCACAAGCCGGGCCTGCTGCGCGCGCATGTCCAATATCTGCGCGTCGACCGCCGCCAGCGCGCCGGCCAACTCGTCATGGTCCAGCGCAATCAACAGATCACCAGCCTGAACCGCCTGGCCTTCGCCCACGAGGATACGGTCAACGATGCCGCCGTCGGGGTGCTGGACGATCTGCCTGCTGCGGTCGACCTCGACCTGTCCCGGACTGATGACCGCGCCGCTGATATTTGCCAGCACGGCCCATCCCCCCAGGCCGCACAGCAGCATCAACAAAGTCAAACCACCCGAGATCACCGGACCACGCGCGGACCAGCGGTCGGTGACGTGCCTGGTCATGGTATTCCGGCGGCCTTGGCCGGTAGGGGTTGGATGTCCCTTGCGTTGTGCAGCACCTTGCGCATCACGGAATCCTTGGGTCCGAACGCCCGGCATGTCCCGCCTTCGAGCACGAGCAACAGGTCGCATTCCCGGATTGCCGCCGGCCGGTGCGCCATGATGAAGACAGTCTTGCCGGCGGTCTTGGCTGTGCGAATGGCCATGTTCAGCGCGGCAGAACCGTCATCGTCAAGGTTGCTGTTGGGTTCGTCCAGAACCAGCAGGACCGGGTCGCCATACAGCGCGCGCGCCAGACCGATACGCTGGATTTGCCCCCCCGACAGGTTGCCCCCACCGGTCGCCACGCGCGTGTCGTAGCCACCCGGCAGGCGCAGGATCATGTCGTGGGCCCCCGCCTGCCTGGCGGCCGTGACGACTGCGGCATCGTCCGGCTGCATTGACATGCGGGCAATGTTGTCCCTGATGGTGCCTTCGCATAGTTGCACCTGCTGTGGCAGATACCCGATGTGCCGACCCAATACGTCGGGATCGTATTGGTCCAGTGCTGCGTCACCAAGCCGGATCGTTCCACCGGCTGGTCGCCAAACGCCGGTCAATGCGCGCGCCAGCGCCGATTTGCCTGCGCCTGACGCACCGATGACGCCGACGGCCTGGCCTGGTGCGACTGCGAAACTGACCATGCGCAACACCGCCTGATGCGCACCCGGCGGCACAACGGTGATCTGATCGACCAGCACATCTGCGCGGGGCGGTGGCAGGCACATGCGTCTGTGCGGCACTGGATTGACGCCCAGTAGGACCGACAGGTTTTGCCACGCCGCGCGTCCCTGTTGGAATACGGTCCACTGCGCAACGATCTGTTCGACAGGCAAGAGCGCGCGCGCCATCAGGATGGACCCCGCGATCATCCCACCAGGGGTCAGTTCACCGCGCAGCACAAGATATGCCCCCAGCCCCAGCATCGCCGATTGCAAGAACAGGCGAAGTGTCTTGATCAGGCCAGTACAGGTACTGCTGGTCTGTGCGGCAGTGAGGCCTGCATCCAGCGCCCGATCACGCGCGGCCTGCCACCGGGCGTAACTGTCGGCGCGCATGCCCATCGCCTGGATCACCTGGCTGGCGTTGTGGATGTATGCGCATTGGGTTTCTGCCTCTTGCCGTGCGGCCTGCGCTGTCGAAAGTGGTGCGCGCGTCACACAGCGGTTGATCACCGCCAAGACGATCAGAGCGGCGCATCCCGCCAGTGCAAGGCTGCCCAGCAGCGGGTGAAAGACGAATATCCCGAGGAAAAAGAGCGGCATCCACGGTAGGTCAAACGCCGACAGCAAGGCAGGAGAGGCGATCAACCTTTGCACGGCATCCAGGTCGCGCAGTCCTGCCTGTCCTTGAAGAGATGCCGGTTGTGACGCGTTCGCCTGCAAAACGGCGTCAAAGACCCGGCGATCGAGCCGGGTCTGAAAACGCGCGGCCAGACGCATCATGATCCAACCGCGCATCACATCGAGCAGCCCCATCATCGCATATAGGAATGCTACCAGGATCGTGAGTGCGACCAGGGTTTCCAGACTGCGCGACCCCAACACGCGGTCATAGACGTTCAGCATGTAGATCGGTCCGGCCAGCATCAGCATGTTCACGACCAGGCTGAAAAGCCCGACGACCCAGCACAGCGGCAAGCCTTCGCGGTAGACGGCTTGCAGTTCGGTGCGCCCGGCACGGCGCAATTGTTCAAAAGCCTGCATGTCAGCTTTCCTGTGGCAGATCCTGTTTCGACCTGTCCGGGTTCACGTCATTCAGGATTCACGAGGCCGCGATGCAGAGGTGACATCGGCCTCGATGATCCGAACCGAGCTTGTGCCAAGTCGGGTCAAGATGCAGTTAATGCGCAAGAGATGACAGATGGTGCCGCGGTGCGTAATGTGGCAGCGCACGATAAGGGAGTCGCCGCAATGCGCGTCATCATTCGCACGATCAGCCTGAGCCTGATGGCCTCGCCGGTGTTCGCCGGACCCTACGACGGGACCTACAAACAAACCGCGAATTCGGAATGCGCGCTGGTCGGTGTGGATGGCGGCGCAGTGCGGATCGCAGAAGGAATCTTCTACGGTGTCGAGGCCGAATGCCGGATGTCCGACCCGGTCAATGTCCTCGATATGGATGCGCTGCTCTATACAATGCAATGCAGCGGCGAAGATCAGCAATTCACTGAACGCGCGATGGTCATGGACAAGGCCGAAGACGACGGCATCATCATGGTCTGGAATGGCTATGCCTTTGTCTATGATCGCTGCAACCCGGATCCGTTTGCCGCTGCAACGCAGGACGAATGAAGAAGCCTGTCCGGTCATTCGGTATTTGTTGCCTCAACCGGTGGATTTACACCTTGTTTCCCGGTGGAGCGCCCGTTAAACGCGTCGGCGGAGACGTGGCCGAGTGGTCGAAGGCGCTCCCCTGCTAAGGGAGTAGGCCCGGAAGGGTCTCGAGGGTTCGAATCCCTTCGTCTCCGCCACCACCCCATATTCTATGTATTTCGATGACTTGAGGTGGGGCTCAGCGACATACGTTCGCCACCCTATTTTTTGATTATGAAGTCCCCTCAGCCGGCGCGCACCTTCGACCTTTCGGCCACGTGGCTAGAACAAGGTTGATGGACAGCGGCTTGTGTCCAAATTTATAGGTCGCGACTAACTTGGGATACCCCATCGAGCCAAATCTGTTCGGATGCGTGTGCTGAGGTCCCATGCGAGAAGGTATGTCAGTTTTCGATCACAATCGCATTGTCTGACGCTACTGGAATTTCAGTCCCGGCATCCGTGTGGATGGGAGTGGGTGGTTTGGTTTGATGCGCGAAGGCCCGAGGCACATGATTGTCGGGAACGCTACCTAGGACCCCGCTTCCCTGGCCAACCAGATGTTGCTCTCGCGCGTCGCGGGATGAAAACTGCCGCATTTTGCCCAAGCGCGGAACTTATGAATGCGATGCCGGTTGGTTCACGAATCATGACCCATAATCGGAGCGTCGTCCCATGGAAACAAATCTGGCAATCAATGGAACGCAGCACAGGTTGGATCTCGATCCACGCACGACGCTGCTGGACGTCTTGCGTCACCACCTCGGGCTGACGGGGAGCAAAAAGGGCTGCGATCATGGGCAATGCGGTGCCTGTACGGTCATCGTCAACGGGCGGCGCATCAATTCATGCCTTACGCTGGCCTGCATGCATGACGGGGACGAGGTCACCACGATCGAGGGGATCGGGCAGCCGGACAACCTGAGCGCGCTGCAAGCGGCGTTTGTTGAAGAGGACGGTTTCCAATGCGGCTACTGCACGCCCGGGCAGATCTGTTCGGCTACCGCGATGCTCGAAGAGGTCCGCAATGGTTGGCCCAGCCATGTCACGGACGATATCGCCAATGGCGGTGAACTGACCGACGCGGAAATCTCTGAGCGGATGAGCGGGAACCTGTGCAGATGCGCAGCCTATCCCAATATCGTCGAGGCTATTCGCAAAGCCGCGGAGAAGGGCGCATGAGGTCCTTTGACTATGTGCGCGCAGACAGCGCCGAAGGTGCCGTGCGTGATGCCGCGGGCGGTGCTGCATTCATCGCCGGTGGAACGAACCTGATCGACCTGATGAAGCTTGAGGTGATGTCGCCCGAAACCCTGGTGGATATCAATCGCCTTGCGATGAAGGGGATCGAGGACACTGCCGATGGTGGCCTGCGGATCGGGGCTCTTGTGACCAACAGCGATCTTGCCAACGACAGCCGCGTGCGTCGCAATTGGCCGGTGCTGAGCCGCGCCTTGCTGGCCGGCGCCAGCGGACAGCTGCGCAACAAGGCGACGACCGGGGGAAACCTGCTGCAACGGACACGCTGCCTCTATTTCTACGACCGCGCATCTGCCTGCAACAAACGCGAACCCGGAACCGGCTGTGCTGCACAAGAAGGCTTTAACCGTATCCTTGCGGTTCTGGGTACGTCGGAACACTGCATCGCCACCCACCCCAGCGACATGGCGGTCGCCATGCGCGCACTGGGAGCCGAGGTGCAGACGCTGAAGGAAGACGGGACGACCCGACGTCTGTCCTTGGATTCGCTCTATCTGCTGCCGGGTGACCGGCCTAACCGCGAAACGGTACTCGCGCCGGGTGAATTGATCACCGATGTGATATTGCCTGCGCCTGTCCAGGGGCGACAAATCTATCGCAAGGTCCGCGACCGTGCATCCTATGCCTTTGCCCTCGTGTCCGTTGCCGGGATCGTCGCTGTCGAGGACGGCCGCATCACGCGGGCCGACCTTGCGTTCGGCGGACTGGCCCCGAAACCTTGGCGGAACCGAGAGGTCGAGGATTTGCTGATCGGGCAGGCCCCGTCCGAAGCGCTGTTCGGCAAGGCGGCCGATCTGTTGTTGGCCGAGGCCCGCGGCTTTGGCGCAAACGATTTCAAGATACCCCTCACGCGTCGCACGCTCGTGTCGGTGCTGATGGAACTGACGCAAGAGGCAGGCATATGACCGAGCATTTCAAAATGGACGCGCCGGCGACGGAACACCGGCTGGATGACATGGCGCAGGGGCTGGTCGGTGCGCCGCTGGATCGGCCGGATGGTCCATCCAAGGTGACCGGAACCGCCACCTACGCCAACGAGTGGCAGATAGAGGGCATGGTGCATGGGGTCATGGTGCGCAGCCCCGGCAACAGTGGTAAGGTCTCGCTGGCCAATCGCGATGCGGTCGCCGCAATGCCGGGGGTTCTGGCCGTGATCCAGGATGACCGGCTGCTGCGCAACCCCGCGCAGGGCACGGCCGATGCCGCGCCAATTCAGGGTGCGCGACATGCTGACTATACTGGACAGTTGATTGCCCTCGTGGTGGCCGAAAATTTCGAACAGGCCCGCCATGCCGCGCAATCCCTGACCGTGGTTCTGGAAAACGGCGAAACTGTCACCGTCGATCCCGACACCGCAGCGGTAGAGCCGCAAGAAGGGCAGGCGGTCGATCAAGGCGATCTGGGTGGTGCGATGCGCGACGCGGCCCATAGCGTCGACGTGGTCTATTCCACACCCTCGCATTCCAGTTCTCCGATGGAGCCTCATGCATCGATTGCGACATGGGACGGTGACGATCTGACACTGCGCGGCAGCTATCAGATGCTGAAATACAACCGGAACGAACTGGCCGATGCGCTGGGCATCCACCCCGACCGTGTGCGGATCATATCGCCTTTTGTCGGAGGTGGTTTCGGGTCCAAGCTCGGGCTGTCGCCCGAGGCCGTTGCTGCCGCGATCGCGGCACAGGAACTGGGGCGCCCGGTATCGGTCGCGCTCACGCGGCCACAGGTCTATGAGGCGACGATGCGGCGGTCGGAAACCCGCCAGCGCGTCAGGCTTTCTGCGGATGGCGATGGGCGGCTGACGGGTCTTGGTCATGATGCACGCGTATCGAACCTGCCCGGCGAGACATTCGCCGAACCGGTGCTTCAGGCGTCGCATTTTCTGTATGCCGGATCGAACCGCCAGATGTCGTTGGATCTGGTGCGTCTGCACCGCATGTGTGCGGGGTCTGTACGCGCGCCCGGCGAGGCAGTCGGGGTCACCGTGTTGGAAAACGCGATGGACGAACTGGCACACGAGATCGGCATTGATCCGGTCGCGCTGCGGCTACGCAACATCCCCGAAACAGATCCCGAGAGCGGCAAGGATTTTTCGTCGAGCCGTTTCCGCGAGGCACTTGAAAGTGGGGCAGAGGCATTCGGTTGGGCCGACAGGCCCGGACTGAAAGAACGGCGCGAGGGAGAGTGGCTGATCGGCTACGGCATGGCATCCGCCGCGCGCGTCAACATGTTGATGGAAAGCCAGGCGCGCGTCACGCTGTTGCCCGACGGCACGGCCCGCGTCGAGACTGACATGACCGACATTGGTACCGGCACCTATGCCATACTGGGGCAGATTGCCGGCGACATGCTGGGCCTGCCCCGCGACGCGGTCACGGTGGTCCTGGGCGACACTGGTTTGCCACCGTCGGCCGGTTCGGGCGGGTCATGGGGGGCGGCTTCCAGTGGGACATCGGTCTATGTCGCCTGCGAGGCGATCCGCCGGCAGCTTGCGGAACGACTGGATGTGGCGGAACCGGACCTGATGCTGAAGGATGGTCGCGCGACCTATGCCAACCAGACACAGGCGCTAAGCGATATCCTGAACGGGGATGAGATCGCAAAGCTGGGTCATGTGACCCCTGGTGACACGTCCAAGGCCGTGCGTCAGGCGACCTTTGGCGCTTACTTCGCCGAAGTCGCCGTTCATGCCGCAACCGGGGAAACCCGTGTCCGCAGAATGCATGGCAGTTTTGCCGCAGGCCGGATTCTGAATGCGAAAACCGCGCGTTCGCAATGCCTGGGCGGGATGACATTCGGTATCGGCATCGCACTGACCGAAGAAATGGCTTTCGATCCGCGTGACGGGCATGTGACGAACCACAATCTGGCCGAGTATCATATCCCGGTGAATGCGGATGTGCCGCAACTGACCGTCGAGTTGCTGGAGGAACGCGACGACTGGGCCAATCCGTTGCAGGCCAAAGGTATCGGAGAATTGGGAATCTGCGGTGCCGCGGCTGCGATCACGAATGCGATTTTCAATGCAACCGGCGTGCGCGTGCGCGACTATCCGGCGACGCTGGACAAGGTCATCGCAGGGATGTGACGATACAGGGCGGTCGGATCTGTTCGGCCGCCCGCGCCCTGATCGGTTGGACAGGGGTGGCACGCAGTCAGCTGTCATGCTGCGCGCTGCTATTTAGACGTATCGACATGCGATAGGTCTGCGCCGCCGGTCGATTTACTTTGCCGAGATGTCAGGGGGCAGGGCAGTTGTCCCAGTCGGGTATGGGCCTTTACCGTCATATTCTTGAAAGACATCTCGAGGAGGGCGCGCGCCGACCCCAGACATCATTGCGCGTCATTCGTGGCCTACCTCGTCGAGATGCAGAGCTACATCCTTTGTCACGCCGCTGATATGCGTGAATGGCGTGCCGGCAGTGACCTGCCCACCGCGAAATACTTTGCCGTCGTTTAAAAACTGCGCCAACTCTAAAGGAGCAGACACATGGGAAGGAGCTTCTTTGACCGCGCGCAGATATCTGGGTTGGTCAAGGCGCAGCATCGACGCATTGCGTGAAGGGTACGGCCGTGAACAGCAATTCCGAACAGCTGTTTCCTGCCTTTGCGATTTGTACAAATCTCTCACGCGTGCCGCAGATCAGCACGTTGCGCATAAAATTTAGGCAGCTCTCCGGATACCTCACTCGGAATGCGCAAAGACTTTGACAGCCGAAGATGATTTGCGCAGGTTGAGATCAACATATTGGCAATAGCGCCTCGCAACCGGTCGGTCGTCATTTTGACCCGTCTCGGTTGCGAGGCGTTTTTCGTTTCTGGAGCATCGCGTGACGCGTCACATCGACCTCGGAGTCTTGTTTTCGACAACCGGCCCTTACAGCCTCATGGGGCAGGCAAGCCGCTTGGGTGTGACAAAGGCAATCCAGCAAATCAACGCGGATCCCTCGATCGATCTGATGTTCAATCCGATTGAACGTGACCCTGGCGGGGATATCGACGCCTACGCACCGCAGTGCGAAGACATTCTGAAATCAAGTGCCGCACGCCATGTGATCGGCTGTACGACCAGCTGGAGCCGCAAGGAAGTTATTCCCAGCCTGGAGCGTCTGGGTGGCGCGTTGTGGTATCCGACCCCCTACGAAGGATTCGAGGCCTCGGATCGGGTTGTCTACGCCCACGCCTGCCCGAACCAGCACCTTCTGCCTTTGCTCGATCACTGCTTCACGACTTACGGCAAGCGTATTTATCTGACCGGCTCGAACTATATCTGGGGTTGGGAAATGAACCGGATCGCCCGCGAAACCGGTGCCAAGATCGATGCCGACGTGCTGGGCGAAAGATATGTGCCCATCGGGTCCGTCGACATCGCTCGCCTGATCGACGAAATCGCCGCCGTGAAACCCGATTTCGTTCTGAACCAGCTGATCGGGCCCTCACAATATGCGTTTCTGGACGCAATGACCGCGCTGCGGGCCAGCGATCCGACCTTTGCGCAGGGGCGCTGCCCCGTTCTGTCGTGCAATATGACCGAAGCGGAATTGGATGCGATCGGTGCGTCCGCCGAGGGCGTGATATCGGCAGGCCCGTGGTTTTGCGGGCAATCGCCCGCCTTGCCCGGCAACGAAGGACGCAATGATTTCGGATCATCATTCGAGGCGGCCGCGCATGCCTCTGTGATGATGTTGGCCCGCCTGTTGTCGACAAGTCCGGATGCAGAAGATTTGTCTTTGCGCCAGTTGCTTGCCCTGCCTGACGCCGCCCGTGTCGGGATCAGCCCGCGCACGCATCATGTATCGCTGCCGGTGGCCATCGCGCAGGTGCGTGACGGCGCATTTGTTCCGATCAAGACCTACGCCCCCATCGTGGGTGACCCGTATCTGACGCAGGGCCCTGCGCTGCTGGAACCCATGCTGCGGATCGTGCCATGAAACGTCGACTGCGCATTCCCGAACTGGGCGGCGCGCGCGCGGTGATCCTTCATCGCCCCCACGCCAATGTCACGGCGCTGGTCAGACAGTTGCAGGCCGTCGGATTGGAATTCGAATGCCACTGGCCGGATCTACCAGCCACCATCGGTGCCGCCGATTACCTGTTCATCGACGTGGATACGGCTCATGAGGACCAGTTTCCCTGGAACCCGGGCGAAGCGCCGTTCCCGACGATCGCCCTGATCGGATCAGAAGCGCCGGGCCGGATTGAATGGTTGATGAATTTCGGTGTCGATGCGCAGATCCTGAAACCCGTGGGTGACAATGGTGTCTTTTCGGCGCTGTTGATTGCGCGCGCCGCATTCGACGCCCGGATTAGCCAGGCTGGCGAAATCGACACCCTGCGCAGGCGTCTTGGGCAGCGACAGACGGTGGTGCAGGCCGTGGCGATCCTCGCCGCGCGCGGAAAATCCGAGGATCAGGCTTTCGAACAGTTGCGCGGCCTCGCAATGGCGTGGCGCGTCAGTTTCGAGGAAGCCGCAGACCGGATCGTCGCCTCTGTGCGCGATACCTGCAAAGGAGAGGATCATGTCTGACATCTCTGTGGCACCGGTCGCCCCGACGGGAACACTTCGCCGTCTGATGCGGCGCAAGCTCGCCCTGTTCGGGCTTGCGATCATCGCGGTGGTTCTGGGCGGCGCAGTCTTTGCGCCCTGGATTGCACCCTATGCGCCCGACGACCAGTTGTTCGAAGGATTGACGCTATTCGGCGAACCGATGCCGCCCAGTGGTGATTTCCTGATGGGGACCGACCTTCTGGGGCGCGATCTGTTCAGCCGCATGCTCTATGGCGCGCAAACATCACTGATCATTGGCGTCGTCGCCAATGGCATTGCCCTGCTGATCGGAACACTGGTCGGTGTCGTCGCGGGTTTTGTAAGGGGGTGGGTCGGCGCAGTCCTGATGCGGTTTACCGACCTGATGATGGCCTTTCCCGCGTTGCTGCTGGCCATCTGCCTGGCCGCGATTTTCCAGCCGTCGCTGTGGATCGTGGCCATGGTCATCGCTCTGGTCAACTGGGTCCAGACGGCACGGGTGGTCTATACCGAAACGACCTCGCTTGCCGAACGTGAATTCATCGCCGCCGAGAGGACATTGGGGGCTTCGCAGACGCGGATTCTGTTCAGACACATCCTGCCTCACCTTGTGCCGACATTGATCGTTTGGGGCACGCTCGGGATTTCGGTCACCGTCCTGCTGGAGGCGACCTTGTCATTCCTGGGTGTCGGCGTTCAGCCTCCGACACCCAGCTGGGGCAACATCATCTTTGAAAACCAGACCTATTTTCAGGCTGCGCCCTGGCTGGTCTTTATCCCGGGTGCCGCGATCCTGCTGCTGGCCCTTGCCTTCAATCTGGTCGGCGACGCGCTGCGCGATGTGCTTGACCCCACACAACGGGGGAATGACTGATGGCCGGATACCTTCTTCGCCGCCTGATCCAATCCACTTTGATCCTGCTGGGCGTCAGCTTTGTCACTTTCTTGCTGCTGTACGTGCTACCGGCCGACCCTGTGCGCCAGATCGCCGGACGGTCCGCAACCGCACAAACGGTCGAAAACATCCGCGCCCAACTTGGCCTCGATCAACCGATGCTCGTGCAATACGGTCGCTACCTGGCCGGTCTGGTTCAGGGCGATATGGGCCGCAGCTACCTGCAAAAAACCGAAGTCGCGACGTTGATTGCGGCTCGTCTGCCCGCATCACTGCTGCTGATGGCAGGCGGCATCGCCTGCGAACTGCTGATCGGCCTCACCTTGGGTGTCGTGGCCGCCGTATTTCGGGGCCGGCCCTTGGATCAGGGTCTGATGGTCGTCTCTTTTGTTGCTGTGTCCGCGCCTCAATTCGTCGTGGGACTGCTATTGCTATATGTCTTTGCCGTGCAGCTTGGCTGGTTTCCAATCGGTGGCTACGGCACGGCGGCGCATCTGGTCCTGCCGGCCCTCACGTTGGGGATCATGGGTTCTGGCTGGTATTCCCGCATGATGCGGTCCTCGATGGTCGAGGTTCTGCGTCAGGACTACATCCGCACGGCCCGTGCCAAGGGTCTTGGCCGCGCGCGCGTGCTGATCCGTCACGCGCTTCCCAATGCGATCCTGCCCATCATCGCAATGATCGGCATCGATATCGGCATCTTTATCGGCGGCATCGTCGTTGTTGAATCCGTCTTTGGCTGGCCAGGTATCGGCCAGCTGGCGTGGCAGGCAATTCAGCGCGTCGACATTCCGATCATCATGGGCGTCACCATGGTGTCCGCCACAGCCATCGTGCTGGGCAACCTTCTCGCTGACCTCATTACCCCGCTCATCGATCCGCGCATCAAGCTGCGGTGAGCATCAACTGCAACCACCAACCAACAGGGACATGACAATGAAAAATCTTCTCCTCTCAACGGCGATCGTGGCAGCAACCGCGCTACCCGGCTTTGCACAGGAATACACACCTGATCCCAATGCACAGCCCGGTGGCATGATCACTGTCACCTACAAGGACGATGTGGCCACGCTAGACCCCGCCATCGGCTACGACTGGCAGAACTGGTCGATGATCAAATCACTCTTTGACGGGCTGATGGACTATGTGCCGGGCACAACCGAACTGCGTCCCGGTCTTGCGTCGAGCTACGAGATTTCGGACGACGGCACTGTCTTTACGTTCACCCTGCGTGATGGCGTTCTGTTCCACAACGGCCGCGCGATGACAGCACAGGACGTGAAATACTCTCTCGATCGCGTGACAGATCCTGAAACGCAATCACCCGGTGCCGGCTTCTTTGCATCGATTGCCGGCTATGACGCCGTGACCAACGGCGAGGCAGACAGCCTGGCCGGTGTTGAGGTCGTCGACGACATGACCGTCAGGATCACGCTGTCGCGGCCCGATGCGACGTTCCTGCACGTGATGGCTTTGAACTTTGCATCGATTGTCCCCAAGGAAGCGGTCGACGAATTCGGCACGGACTTTGGCAAGAACCCGGTTGGAACCGGCGCATTCAAGCTGGGCGAATGGACCATCGGTCAGCGGCTCGTGTTTGAAAAGAACGCGGATTACTGGCGCGACGGTGTCCCCTATCTGGACGGGGTAACGTTTGAAGTTGGTCAGGAACCGATTGTGGCCTTGCTTCGCCTGCAACAAGGCGAAGTCGACGTGCCCGGTGACGGCATCCCGCCCGCAAAGTTCCAGGAAGTCATGTCCGACCCTGCGCAGGCCGCGCGTGTGGTCGAAGGGGGCCAGCTGCATACCGGCTATATCACCCTGAACGTCGGGATGGCACCGCTGGACCAATTGCCGGTCCGCGAGGCGATCAACATGGCGATCAACAAGGAACGCATCACCCAGATCATCAATGGCCGGGCGGTTCCCGCGACACAGCCTCTGCCGCCCACCATGCCAGGCTACACGGACGGGTTTGAAGGCTACGCGTTTGACGTTGCCGCAGCGCAGGCCAAACTGGCAGAAGCAGGACTGGCCGACGGGTTCACGACGGAACTCTATGTCATGAATACCGACCCCAACCCGCGGATCGCACAGGCCATCCAGCAAGATCTGAAGGCCATTGGCGTCGACGTCGAAATTCGGTCTCTCGCGCAGGCCAACGTCATCGAGGCAGGCGGTGCGGGTCAGGCCCCGATGATCTGGTCGGGCGGCATGGCATGGATCGCGGATTTCCCCGATCCCTCCAACTTCTACGGGCCGATCCTTGGCTGTGCGGGTGCAGGCGAGGGCGGATGGAACTGGTCCAAGTTCTGTAACGAGGACATCGATGCCATGGCCATCGCTGCAGACAGCATGACCGATCCGGCTGCGCCCGAGCGGCTGGAGATGTGGTCTGACGTCTATATGCAGGTGATGGAACAGGCCCCTTGGGTCCCCGTGTTCAACGAACAGCGCTACACCATGAAATCAGAACGCATGGGCGGTGACGATGCCCTGTATGTCGACCCGGTCTCGATTCCGGTCAACTATGACTATGTCTACGTGACCGAGTAAGCGCATGTGCAAAGCCTGTGAATACACGATCCACGGGGCACAGCACCATTTCGGCTGGGACAACACCATTGCCCCGGTCGAGACGGTCGCACCCGGTACGACGATCTGCTTCAACTGCATGGATTCTTCGGCGGGCCAGCTTGGCCCGTCGAGCACGGTGGCCGATGTGGTCGCGCTGGATTTCGGCAAGATCAATCCGGTCTCCGGACCAATCTACATTGACGGTGCTGAACCCGGTGACGCCCTCAAGATCACGCTGGAAGGATTTGCCCCGCGCGAACAAGAGGGATCAGCCTGGGGCTGGACCGCCAACATTCCGGGTTTCGGACTCTTGGCGGACCAATTCGAGGACCCTGCGCTGACGATCTGGAAATATGACGCCAAAACGATGGAGCCGTCATTGTGGGGTGACATGGGGCGCGTTCCGCTCAAGCCCTTTACGGGCACGATCGGGGTCGCCTTGGCGGAACCGGGACTGCACAGCATCGTTCCACCCCGTCGCACTGGCGGAAATCTCGATATCCGGGACCTGTCGGCAGGTGCCGAACTCTATCTGCCAGTCGAGGTTGCCGGTGCCCTGTTCTCGGTTGGTGACACTCATGCCGCACAGGGCGATGGCGAAGTCTGCGGCACGGCCATCGAAAGTCCGATGGACGTGACGCTGACGCTGGACCTGGTCAAGGGCGCAAATCTCAGGATGCCGCGGTTCACCACGCCCGGTCCGGTCACCAACCACCTCGACCAGAAAGGATACGAGGTCACGACAGGGATCGGTCCTGATCTGATGACCGGCGCACGCGATGCAGTCTCTGGCATGATCGACCTGCTGACTGCGCGCTACGGCATGGCACCCGTTGATGCCTACATGCTGGTGTCCACCTGTGGTGACCTGCGCATTTCGGAAATCGTCGACATGCCCAATTGGGTCGTGTCGTTCTATTTTCCGCGCATGGTGCTTGAATGATGACGACACACACAGCGACCGCCCCTTCGGGGGCGACCGCACCCCTGCTGTCGGTGCGTGATATGACCGTATCGGTCAGGGATCGCGGCGTCGTCCGCCCGTTGGTGGCCGGACTATCGTTTGAACTGTATCCCGGGGAAACGCTTGCCATCGCGGGTGAAAGCGGGTCGGGGAAATCCATCACTTCGCTTGCCCTGATGGGTTTGCTTCCCAACAACGTCACCGTCACATCCGGTCAGGCGCTGCTTGAAGGTGTCAACTTGCCGGACCTGCCAGAGGCCAGAATGCGCGCCTGGCGTGGAGCCAAACTGGCAATGATCTTTCAAGAGCCGATGACGTCATTGAACCCGGTCCATACCATTGGCAGTCAGATGACCGAGGCGATCCGTGCCCACGAAGCCGTGTCGAGAGGTGCTGCCCGCAGCGCCGCAATCGAGGCGCTGCGGCGCGTTCGTATCCCGGAACCCGAACGCCGGATGAAGCAGTATCCCCATGAACTTTCGGGTGGCATGCGTCAGCGCGTGATGATCGCCATGGCGCTGGCCCTGCGTCCTGCTCTGTTGATAGCGGATGAGCCGACTACGGCCCTCGATGTAACCGTCCAACGCGAAGTGCTGGACCTTCTGCGTGAATTGCAGGCCGAAACCGGCACCGCGATCATTCTCATCACACACGACATGGGCGTCGTCGCCGAAAGTGCGGACCGCGTTGTGGTCATGCGTCAAGGCCGCATGATCGAAAGCGCGCCTGTCGACACCCTTTTTACCGCACCAAAGCAGGAATATACCCGCGCACTTTTGTCTGCCGTCCCACGCCTGGGATCGGGGGCTGCCCGCGCCAAACCCCTGCCACCCACGGCATCTGTCCCGGTCGCCAGACTGGTTGGCGCGCAGGTCCATTTCGATATCGGCGCAAATTTTCTTGGTCGCCCGACGCACAGGGTGCATGCGGTCGAAGGTGCGACCCTCGACATTCAACCCGGAGAAACCTTTGGTCTGGTTGGCGAATCCGGTTGCGGGAAATCGACAATTGCCAAGGCATTGGTCGGGCTCGTGCCCCATGCCGGCCACGTCGAAGTCGACGGAAAAGCGCTGGGCGGGCTGACAAGTCTGGGCCGACGCCAAATCTGCCGGGACGTCCAGATGGTTTTCCAGGACCCGATGGCGGCGCTCGACCCGCGCATGACGGTGGGCGAAGCTGTGGCAGAGCCACTCTTGATACATGGGATCGGGACGGCGGCGGAACGTCACGCGCGTGCAGCCGATCTGTTTGCACGTGTCGGCCTGACACAAGATCAGATGACACGCTACCCGCACGAATTTTCAGGCGGGCAGCGTCAGCGCATCTGCGTGGCCCGTGCGCTTGCCCTGAAACCAAAGCTGATCATTTGCGACGAAAGCGTATCCGCGCTTGATGTGTCGGTCCAAGCGCAGGTCCTCGACTTGCTAGAGGAATTGCAGGCCGAGATGGGTGTGGCATATCTGTTTATCAGCCATGATATGGCTGTTGTCGAAAATGTCGTGGACCGACTGGCTGTGATGTACCTCGGTCAAATCGTCGAAATGGGGACACGCGACCAGGTGTTCGGAAATCCACAACACAGCTATACGCGGCGGCTCTTGGATGCCGTGCCGATCCCAGATCCACAGCGAAAGAGACCACCGCAGGCACAACGGCCCGGTGACCTGCCTTCACCGATTTGGCCGATCGGCAAGGCCCCGGCGCGTGTTCATCTGCGCGATATCGGGGACAACCACCTCGTCGCGCAAGAAGCCTGAGTGATCGAAGTCTGAGCGCCTGCGGCGTTCTGTCGTCGGATCCGCTTGCGCTTTAGCAGCTTGAAGTAGCTCTCGGTAAATCGGTAGGGGGATCATCCATCGCCTCCATGGGCAACTTGCAGCGGACCCCATGGAACGCGGGGGATCACGCTGAACCGCGCCGGGTTTGCGGCTGGACATGTCAAGGCACGTCTGATGCGTGGGCGTCACCTCTGCGCGAATTTTCAAAGGTCCATTTGCCTTTGTTTGCTGCGACATCGGCAAAGCCGCCAGTCATGATCCCTGCGTGGTTGCGGTCACGGTGCCATCGTCGTGTGGCAGACCGCAGCGGTCAGCCTGGTTTCGGGCTGGTTGCCAAGTCTGCAATATCAATCACCCGGCGCAATTCGTCCGGCATCAATGGTTTCGACAACATCGCCAACGGGTGGATCGCTGTTTCCTCGGCATCGCTTATCTGGTGCAGGCTGCCACTGACGATAATCGAGGGGATGCCGAAATCCTGCCATAGGGCGATGGCTGCATCCTGGCCCCGTGTGCCCTCGGCCAGTTGCAGGTCGATGATCGCCACATCAGGTTTCGCACCGCCCGCCATCGCGATGGCCGCAGGCGCTGTCGTCGCAATGCCGATGACACCATGACCCATTTCAAGGAGCTGTGCCTCGAGGTCGATCGCAATCAGAAAGTTGTCTTCGACGATCAGGAATTTCAGCAATTTGAAAACCTTATTCAGGGAACAGGATACGTGTGCGCCAGCCGTTCGTCTGATCTTCCTCGATCGTTCCGCCAAGGCTTGCGGCCATCCCCGCAATCAGACGCTGTCCGAGGCCCGAGGATTTTGCATCCGATGACGCCCGATCTGCACCGGGGCCGGTTCCGTCATCCGCGACCTCGAGCAGGATCATGTTTTCGTCGGCGCGGCGCAGCGTGATTGTGACCGTCCCGTCGTCTTCGGGCCCGTAGGCGTGCTTGAACGAATTGGTGACCAGCTCATTGACCGCCAGCGACAGCGACACGGCCCTGTCGGTGTCCAGCCGGATGGATTCGGCGTCATAGGTGATTTGCAGGCCGCGCGCATCGCTGGACAGCGACAACCGAAGGTGCGTTGTCAGACGTTTCAGGTATCGATCGATCCAGACCGAGCTGACGTCCGCGTCTTCGTACAAAGATGCATGGATCGCGGCCACGGCATTGACCCGCGCGGTTGCCGCGCGAAGCGAGGAACGCGCCGCCGGGTCGACGGTGGCAGAGCCCTCGAGGTTGAGAATGCTGGTCACCATCTGAAGCGAATTTTTGACCCTGTGATTGACCTCGGCGATCATCAGGTCCCGTGCGGCGAGGGCCTCGCTCAACCGGGCCTCGTTTTCGCGGATGGCCGTCACATCCAGAACAATGCCCACAATCCGGACGGTCTGCGTGTCGGGATCGCGCACGGATTCACCGCGACCGATCACCCAACGCATTGTGCCGTCGGGCAGGATAATCCTGCTGTTCAGATGCAGATCTGCACCGATCGTGCGGGCGACCCGTTCGATTTCGGCGCGGGCTTCGGCGCGATCATCGGGGTGGAAACGATCAAGAAACGGTTCGACGGCGTCGTTGGTGTCTTCGGGATCGAAACCGAACAGCGCATCCAGTTGCGGCGACTGGATCAGATGACCGGAAACCGGGTCAAGTTCGAAATAGCTGAGTTCGGCACCGCGCATCGCAGCACGCTGTCTGGCGGCGTCGGCACGTTCGCCCAGCGTGTTGCGGGTCACATCCTCGGCGGTTTGGATGATATGCGTGACCTTGTCAGGCCGTGCGTCGTCAGCAAAGATCGGAGAGTTCCGCACCCGCCAATAGCGCGTGGCATAGCGCCCATCCGCCTCGCGCACATCATGCTGCCGCAGCGGCATTTGCTGTTCCTTGCCGGTTGCCACGACAGCCTCGATTGACGCGGTAAGCTCGGCTTCGGCGCTGGCTTCGGGATCATCCGGATTTGCCGGAAAGGCTTCGAAAACCTGGTAGCCGATCAGGTCACGTGGCTGGCGGCCCAACAGCGCGCAATAGCGTTTGTTGGCCGCGACGATACGCAAGTCGGTTGTAAAAACCAACTGTGCGGTCGCTGCTGCATCAAAGAATATGCCCGGATTGAGTCCATCGTAGTGATCCATGGATCGGCCTTTGCTGTTGCGTGCCATCAAAAAGGCAGGTGGACCGGACGTGGTTCGACAGGACGCACATTCACGATAGCGTCAGTTTAATCCAAGGTATCAATCATAGCCTGGCCAGCGCAAGCCGCGCTATCACAGCCCATGTCGGCCTGTCGACGGCGCGACATGGCTGTAATGCCCATTTCCTTTGGGATCAAAATGGCGTGGCGGGCGTTGGCCGTCGAACGCGCAAAAAGGGCCGACATGACCAACCGGAAATTGACCGACCGTGACCATGACCTGTTGTTCGGCGACGACAAGCTGGAACCGGGTGATGCCGTCGTCCATTTCGAGCACGGCCTTGCAAGGTATGGCGGGCAGTTCGAAACGGATCTGGGTGACACGCAGCAGACATTGACAACATTCGTTTACCGTCATGATGGCAAGATGATGCTGCCCGCCCGCGCGGGCCATGATTTCTGGCCATACGGTGCCCCTGCCGAAAACCTGACCCTGGATCGACTGAATTCGGACGACTGGGTCAAGCGGCGCGACGAGATGATCGTCGAATTGCGCCAAAGTGCCGAGAATATGGTTGCCGCTGACAAGGCCCGTCGGCGCGCGGAGGCATCCAGTGTCGTGGTCCCGGACGGGATGCTTGATGATTTCGTCGCGGCGTTTCCGCATGAAATGACGGTGGATCAGATCCGCGCGACCGAGGCTGTTCTTGCGGATTTGCAACGCACGACGCCGATGAACCGAATGTTGGTCGGCGACGTCGGTTTTGGAAAGACAGAGGTCGCCTTGCGGGCGGCGGCAGCGGCCGCGCTGACCGGGCATCAAGTCGTGATCGCCGCACCGACGACGGTGCTGGCGCGTCAGCACTTTGAAACCTTTGCCCAGCGGTTTCATGAGACCGATATCACGGTGGCAGAGCTGTCGCGCCTGACTGATCCCGCACAAAGGCAGGAGTTGTTGTTGGGGCTTGCATCCGGGGATATCGGCATTGTGGTCGGAACGCAGGCACTGCTGGACGACGCGATCGCATTTGCGCACCTCGGTCTGCTGATTATTGACGAGGAACAGCGATTTGGCGAAGACGACAAGGCGCACTTGCGCGACCTGACAGACGGGCTCCATGTCCTCAGCATGACGGCGACGCCGATCCCGCGCACCCTTGCCACAGCCGAAGTCGGCTTGATCGACGTGTCTGTTCTGGCGACCGCGCCGCAAAACCGTCAGCCTGTGGAAACGCAGGTTCAGGCATGCGACGTGGACAGGATGCTGGCCGCCATCGCGACAGAAACCGCGCGGGGCGGTCAATGCTACATCGTCTGTCCGCGCATCTCGGATGTCGAAGAGCTGGACGCCGCATTCACGGATCGCGATGCGGCATTCAGCCATGTTGTGGCGCATGGGCAAATGGCGGATGCGGACATGGCCGAGACGATGTTCAGTTTCATGTCGGGTCAGGTTGATGTGCTGATCTCCACCACGATCGTCGAAAGCGGGCTGGATAACGCCCGCGCAAACACGATGGTGGTCTGGGATGCCGACCGGTTCGGTCTGGCCCAGCTGCATCAATTGCGGGGGCGCATCGGGCGCAGTCATGTGCAAGCGAACATGCTTTTGATGACGGCGATCGACCGGCAAGATGACAGTGATGCCAATGCGCGACTGTCAGCATTTGCAGAAATGACCGAAATCGGTGCCGGTTTCCGCATTGCCCGCAAGGACCGTGATATTCGCGGTTTCGGCAATCTGGATGGCACCGAACAATCGGGGCAGATGTCCCGGCTGGGTATCGGATTGTACCGCCACATCCTGAAAAATCACATTGATCGGATCGCGTCGTAGCGCCCGAAACTTGCCCCGTCGGTCCGGGTCGTATTCGGGCCGCGTCCGATGTCCCCCGTGGTTGCGCTGTTCTGTCCCCGCATCACGCGCGATTCTGTCTGTAATTACATGCAGCAATCGGGCATGTTGCCACGATGAACGCGCAGCGACGTCGTATTTTTCTCTTTACCGGTGGGCTTGCGCTGGCGACGGTGCTGGCAGGGGCATTGTCTGTGCCGTCGCTCGAGAGGCATTACCTGAGGCAGCAGGCCGAACAGGACGGGCCGTTGCTGGAATTGGCCAAGGAGAGCCTGAGCGCTGCATTGGACCGCTATGCACCGCTACCCGCACTGATCGCGGAACGTGCTAGTCTTGCGGACCTCTTGGCCGCGCCCCCCGATGCGGCACTGCTGGCCGAGGTGAACGAGGATCTGCGGCAGACAGCGCTGATGGTGCAGGCATCCGACGTATTTCTGATGGACATTTCGGGGCGCACGATCGCCGCTGCCACATATCGCGAACCGGGCAGTTTCATTGATCGTAATTTCAGCCATCAATCCTATTTCATGAACGCCCGGGAAGGTGCGCTGACCAGTTTCCAGGTATCTGGCACCACCACCGGAGAGCGTGGCTATTACTATGCGGCCCCGGTCGAGGAGGGCGACCGGATCGTCGGTGTCCTGGCGGTCAAGTTCAACATCCAGGCGTTCAATAGTGTCTGGAACGGTGCTGGCAGCGAATTCATGGTGTCCGATGCAAACGGATTTGTGCTGATGTCATCGCGCCCGGACTGGCATTTTCGCGCCATGCGCCCGCTGACCGATACAACCCGGCGGGTGATCGCGCAGAATCTTCAATATCCGATCGACCGGATCGAACTGCTGCCAATCAACAAGATCGCGCTGGATGATACCGCCCAGCTGGTCAGCTTTGCCGAAACAAGCGGCGAAAGCTACGTCATGACCTCGACGGCATTGCCGCAGCGTGGCTGGGTCATGACGTCTTTGACACCGACCGGGCCTGCACGTCTGATGGCGCTGAAATTGCTGTTGATCCTGGGGCTGACGGGGCTTTTGCTGTTCGGGGCCCTGCTGTCGTATCTGTTGAAACAGGCGCGTCAACGCGAGGCATTGGTGCGCGAGCAGGGGGCGAAACGCCTGCTGGAGGCCACTGTCGATGAACGCACGGCCGATCTGCAAAAGGCGCTGGAGCACCTCAAGTCGACCCAGACCGATCTGATCCAGGCGGGTAAACTGACAGGCCTGGGCCAGATGTCGGCGGCCCTGTCGCATGAATTCAACCAGCCGCTAGCCGCTGTCAAAACCTATGCCGACAATGCGCGCGCCTTTCTGAAACGTGACAGGATCGCCGAGGCGCAGGACAACATCACACGTATTTCCAGGATGGTGGACCGCATGGCGTCGATTTCGGCACATCTGCGCAACTTTGCCCGGCGTCCGCAGCAGGCTGCGGGGCCGCTGCTGCTGAACCAGGTCGTTCAGGATGCACTGGCGGTGTTTGACGTGCGTCTGGCAACGACAGGTGGACGGATCGACTATACACCGCCCGCGGGCGAGGTCTGGGTGATCGGCGGCCACGTCCGGTTGCAGCAAGTGATCGTCAACATGCTCAACAACGCGCTGGACGCGATGGAAGGTCAGGACGATCAGGTTGTATCCCTGCGGGTCGACGGGCCTCGCATCACGGTCTGGGACAACGGACCGGGGATCGATCCGGCCGCGCTGGACCAGCTCTTTGATCCGTTTTTCACGACCAAGCCACCGGGCAAGGGGTTGGGGCTGGGACTGTCGATTTCGTATAATATCGTCACGGATTTCGGGGGCATGATGACGGCGGCCAATCATCCCGATGGTGGAGCGATCTTTGTGGTGACGCTACAGCCGGCACAGGCGATGCGGACGGCGGCGGAATGAAACAGACCGTCCTGTTCGTCGACGACGAAGAAGAATTGCGTAACGCCGGTTTGCAGACTCTTATGCTGCACGATCTGCCGGCCGAGGCTTTTGCCAGCGCTGAAGACGCGCTGGCGCGGATCACACGCGGATTCGAAGGTATTCTGGTGACGGACATTCGAATGCCCGGCCGGGACGGAAGCTGGCTGATGCAGCAGGTGCTGGAAATTGACCCGGAATTTCCGGTTATTCTGGTGACTGGACATGGCGACGTCGATCTGGCGGTGCAGTCCATGCGCGAAGGGGCCTATGATTTTATCGAGAAACCCTTTGCGCCGACCCGCCTGATCAGCACGATCCATCACGCGCTGGAAAAACGGCGGCTGACCATCGAGAACAGGTCCCTCAAGCGTGAGGTCGGTTGCCGGGACAAGGTCGAGTCCCGCCTGATCGGTCGGTCCGACGCCATGGTCGCCTTGCGCAAGAACATCCGCGCCATTGCGCGCACCGATGCCGATGTGCTGATTACCGGGCCAACCGGGGCGGGCAAGGATCTGACCGCACGCGCGTTGCACGACATGTCGGATCGCGCGGCGCATCCTTTCGTGCATATCAACTGTGCGGCATTGCCCGTCGATCTGGTCGAGGCGGAATTGTTCGGTCACGAGGCGGGCGCCTTTGCCGGGGCGTTGCGCACCCGGTTCGGGAAATTTGAATATGCGCGACAGGGCAGCGTGTTTCTTGATGAAATCGACAGTCTGCCTGTCAGCGTGCAGGCCAAGTTGCTGCATGCCATTCAGGCGCGGGAAATCACGCGACTGGGGTCGAATGATCCTGTTGCACTGGATATCCGCATCATGGCCGCGGTCAAAACCGATCTGACCGAGGCGGTCGCGGCGGGCACGTTCCGCGCCGATTTGCTGTACCGGTTGAATGTGGTGACGATCAACGTGCCCGCGCTGGAGGAACGTCGCGACGACATTCCTTCGCTGTTTCTCAACCTCGCGGCACAGGCGGCGGCGCGTTATTCGCGGTCAATGCCGGATGTCGGGGCTGATGTATTGGCGCGGATGGCGACACGGACCTGGCCGGGTAACGTGCGCGAGTTGCGCAATGCCGCCGAACGTTTCGTCCTCGGGCTCGATCCGGTGGATATACCAGCGGGGGCGGTGGATCAGACCATGACGCTGGCCGATGCGGTTGCAGCACACGAAAAGGCGCTGATCGTCGCAGCCCTGACGGCGCAAGACGGGCGGCTGAAACCGACCTACGAGGCGTTGGGCCTGTCCCGCAAAGCGCTCTATGAAAAGATGCAGAAATACGGAATCAACAAGCAGGACGTGGAACCCTGACAGCCGGCCCGCTGGCATGTTTCGATTCCCACCCGCCGGATGTCCGTTTTGCACCCTTTGCGACCCATCTGAACGCGTGGCCGGGTAATTTTATGTCGCCACCGCGCAAAGATGGTTGCACTCGGCACATAACTGCTTTGATATCCGCGACTGTCGGGGCCTCAGGCCTGTCTGATGAAACCGTCGGCACGGGAGTGGCCGGCGACATTTGTGGAGGAAACACACATGAAATTCGCAGCACTTATTGCGACCACGGCACTGACGGCATCGTCTGCCTATGCCGCGGCACACGAGGACCGCACAGGCTGGCCCGAAAGCTTTACCGTGGGCACGGCGTCGCAGGGCGGCACCTATTTTGCCTATGGTTCGGGCTGGGGCAACCTGGTGGCCGAAGAGCTGGGCCTGACCGGCGGCGGTGAAGTCACCGGTGGTCCGATGCAGAACATGGCGCTGGTCCACACTGGTGACGCACAGTTCGGCATGACGACCATGGGGCCGGCAGCTGAATCCATCGCAGGGACCAACCCGATTGCACCCGGTCTGGAAATGACCGGTGCCTGTGCGATGTTCCCGATGTACCAGACGCCGTTCTCGGTGACGACGCTGGCCTCTTCGGGGATCACGTCCGTGTCCGAAATTCCCGCTGGTGCACGTATCGGTTTCGGTCCGGCCGGTTCGACGTCCGACACCTATTTCCCGCGCATGATGGAAACGCTGGGCGTTGAATTTGAACGTCGTAACGGTGCATGGGCCGACCTTGGTGGTCAGCTTCAGGATGGTCTGCTGGATGTGATCGCCTTTGCGGCAGGTGTGCCAGTTCCGGCCGTCAGCCAGCTGGAAGTGCAGACCGACGTGAACATCATCGAGTTCACCGAAGAGGAGCAGGCCCAGTTGATGGAAGCGTTCCCGGTTGCCAACTTTGAAATCGCGGCAGACACCTATACCACGCTCGAGGCACCGGCGCGTTCGGTGTCCATGTGGAACTTTGCCATCGCAAACTGCGACCTGCCCGCCAGCTTTGTCAAAGCGGCCGTGGATGTCGTCATGTCCGACAATGAGCGTATGGTGAACATCCACCGCGCCGCCCGTTCCACACTGCCCGAGAACTGGGACAAGAACGCCGGCGTCATGAAGTGGCACCCCGGTGCGGCTGAATGGTTCATCGAAAACGCTGGCGCGGACATTCCCGCCGATCAGATCTACGGGAACTAAAGCCCGATCAGTCCGGGGCCGCGCCACTGCGCGGCCCCGGCGCATCTGACTGACACATCACATAATTCATGCGCAGATTTGCCCTCTGGGGCCGGGATGCGCCTATGGGGCTGCTGTATGACTACCAATACGCAAATGGACGACCAGACTGACGGGCCCGTCATCGCCGAAGGCGTTGACGACGAACCCGTTGAACACAATCGGCGCATTTTCGACGGCAGGGCCTATCTTGCCATCGCGGCGGTCTCTGCGTTTTATGCGCTGTTTCACATGGCAGCCCTGAACGGCTGGTCGATCTCTGCCTGGACGGGCATCGATATTCCGTTCCTACCGGTCTTTCCGATGGAGACGTGGAATTTCCGGATCGTCCACATCGCTGGTGCGCTGATCCTCGGCTTTTTGCTTTATTCAGCGCGCGGCTTTCCTGACAATGACCATGGCGGTCACAAGCATCCCCTCGATTTGCTGGCCTATGTCGCAATCCTGCCCGCACTCTATGCGCTGTATACCGCGCTTTCGTTCGCGTCGCAGATCGCCGGTGGCGTGATGTGGAACGGTATGGACGCCGGTATCCGCAGCGCGGAGATCTATCACTACGGCGTCCCGCTGATCATCGCGACCGCAACGGGTATCATTCTGGGTTGGATGCGCCCGCGCGTGCGCGGCTCCATCGCCGCTGCTGACGTGGTTCTGGCCATCTGCTCTGTCGCTGTCGCAGCCTATCTGATCACGATCTACGGCACGCTGATGCGCAACTCGACCGGCACACCCTTTGCCCCAATCGGCATGAGCCTGGCCGCCGTGGCCGGGACGGCACTGATCATGGAGATGACCCGTCGTGTCGCTGGTCTGGCCTTGATCGTCATCGCTGGCGTGTTTCTGGTCTATGTCTTCGTCGGTGATCTGCTGCCGGGGTTCCTGAACGCACCCAACATCGCCTGGGACCGGTTTTTTAGCCAAGTCTATACCGACGCCGGTATCCTTGGGCCAACCACTGCCGTGTCGTCGACCTATATCATCCTATTCATCATCTTTGCCGCCTTTCTCCAGGCGTCCAAAGTGGGCGATTATTTTGTGAACTTTGCCTTTGCTGCTGCGGGCCGCGCCCGCGGTGGACCGGCCAAGGTTGCCATTTTCGCCTCGGGCCTGATGGGCATGATCAACGGCACCTCTGCCGGTAACGTCGTGGCCACGGGGTCGCTGACCATCCCGCTGATGAAAAAGGTGGGATACAAGCCGCAGACCGCAGGTGCCGTCGAGGCTGCCGCATCCACAGGTGGTCAGATCATGCCGCCGATCATGGGTGCCGGCGCGTTCATCATGGCGGAAATCACGGGCATCCCCTACACCGACATCGCCATTGCGGCGATCATCCCCGCAGTGCTGTATTTCGTGTCGATCTATTTCATGGTCGATTTCGAAGCAGCCAAGCTGGGTATGCGCGGCATGCGCGAGGACGAGCTGCCCAAGTTCCGGGACATGGTGCGCCGGGTGTTCCTGTTCCTGCCGATCATCATTCTGATTGCGGCCTTGTTCATGGGGTATTCCGTCATCAGGGCAGGCACGCTTGCCACGGCCTCGGCTGCGGTGGTCAGTTGGTTCACCCCGTATCGCATGGGCATCAAATCGGTGTCCAAGGCGTTCGAGCTGGCGGGCATCATGTCGATCCAGATCATCGCGGTCTGTGCCTGTGCCGGTATCATCGTGGGTGTCATTTCGTTGACGGGTGTCGGCGCACGCTTCTCTTCGGTGCTGCTGAACATCGCTGACGCGAACCAGTTGCTGGCCTTGTTCTTTGCCATGTGCATCTCGATTCTGCTTGGGATGGGCATGCCGACAACGGCGGCCTACGCGGTTGCGGCCTCGGTCGTGGCACCGGGTCTGATCCAGCTGGGCATTCCGGCCCTGACGGCGCATTTCTTTGTGTTCTACTTTGCCGTTGTGTCAGCGATCACGCCACCTGTTGCCTTGGCCAGCTATGCCGCTGCGGGCATTTCGGGATCAAACCCGATGTCGACCTCTGTCGCGTCGTTCAAGATCGGCATTTCTGCCTTCATCGTGCCGTTCATGTTCTTCTACAACAGCGCGATCCTGTTCGACGGGGCCTGGTATGAAATCGCCCGCGCTGCCGCGACTGCCATCTTTGGCGTGTTCCTGCTGTCGTCGGGTGTGCAGGGCTGGTGGATCGGTGCGCGCGCTTCTGCACCGATCCGTGTCGGCCTGATCGTCGTGGCGCTGTTCATGATCGAAGGTGGGCTGATTTCTGACGCCATCGGGGTGGGCGGTGCGGTGGCCCTCTATCTGCTGGCAAAGGCGACCCGCAAGGATGGCCAGACGGCATCCCAGACCTAGACTTGCTATTATGCAATACCGAGGGCCGGCGCTGTCAACGAACAGCACCGGCCCTTTTTCGTACGCAGGCGAGTATCTGGATACTGTTGGTGAATCGGATGAAATGCTTCGGTTGCGTAAACGGGCTCCTCTCGCGCGACAACGAGGTCGTTCCTGATACCGCGTAGATGGATTTGCGCCGGGACCATTCCGACCGACCAGTTCGGGGGGGGCATGAGGCATGTGAATTACCTCGGGACCCGACAACGAGAATAGAGTCGCCCCAGGTGGGTGCAGGGGCTGGGGTGAGTAGCACGACAGCCATCCTGTTCGGCCATAGTTATGGACGTTGCAGTGGTTACCCGGTGGTCGGTGTTCCCGCGATCGTCGACGCTTTTGCAAACTGCTCCCCGGCATACTTCAACCAGTGGTATCAAGCATCCGATAGATCGGCGATTTTTGGTATCGCAGGCTCGGGTGGAAGGATCCCAGCCGGGCCATCATGGTCAAGCAATAGCTTGATATTAAACGAAACCTCTTTTGCATCTGGTTGTCTGATGCACTAATTTCGCACAATAAATCCTTGTCAATCTTCTATGACGTTGTGACTGACGTAGGGCATGGATGACATTCATTGAGACAATCCCCGAAGGATTTCGTTTTCGGCATCCCGAATGGCTTGCTTCGGTGATTTGCCACCGAACACCGCGTCGTGGATTTCGCGGCCCAAGGTTCTCTCGATCAGGTTGAAGGCGGGAACTGGCGGGCGTGACCATGTCACGAGTTCGTTGCGCCGTGCCATCTGGTCGACCATGCGGACGATGGGCGATGATGCCAGTGCTTCTGGATCTGCACAGACCGAAAAGCGTGGGGCCACGGGGAACCCGTTCTTGACATGCGCCTTCATCGCCTCAGGAGAGACCATCCATGCGATGGCGTTGATGATCTGCCGCTGGCGAGCTGGGTTCACATTCGCCGGAATCGTCATCAAAAATCCCCCGATCGGGGCCGCCACCTTGCCCATGCGGCGGGATGGCGGCGACAGGTAGGCCACCCTGCGCGTGACGCGTGAACTCAGCTCATGTTCGAAGCGCGCCGCACGCATGGTCCAGCAATAGGCCATGCCGGCCTGGCCGGACATGAAACAGGAAATCCGCTTTTCCCAGTCCATGTTCGCGATGTCGGGGGGCGATACTTCGGCCAGTTGCTTCATGTAGTCGATGACTTCCAGCGCATCGCTGGTATCGATCTGGAGCTTTAACCGTTCGAAGCGATCGAACCGCCACCTGTCCTGATTGTGCAGCGGCATATCGATGACGGTCTTTTGGCAGGCTGCAAGGAAGAACATGAACGAGTTGGCGATCGGCATGCCGCGTTGGCCATTCCACGCGATGCCATAGAGTTCGGACGCGGGACGATGCAATTCGCGGGCAGCACGAATCGTGTCGTCGAAAGTCTTCGGGAAGGCGATACCCTTGTCCTCGAACAAGTCGCGTCGTGCGGCCAGAATCTCGATCGTGCAATACAGCGGAATGCCGTATTGCGTGCCGTTCCAGTTGCCCGTTCCCCATACGGACGGATGAAAATCAAGCGCGTTGATCGCGGCGTCGGTCAAAAGCTCATCGAGCGGTGCAAGCAGGCCCTTTTCCGCGAATTCCCCCAGCCAAGGCATATTGAGTGATACCACGTCGTGCGCTGGCGATGCACTTTGCCCGGTGGCCAGCGCATTGGCATAAAGGTCGGGCAGGCGCTGCAGGTCAAAGCTGCTTTTGCGCCCCAGATCGTTGCGGAAGTCCGACCACATGTTCCGCATGGATGTGAAGTAATTGTCGTCGTTCAGCAGGAAACGAATGTCGTTCGGCACGCTGCCGCCGATGTCATGGGTCTGGATGGGCGAAATGATCTGCGACGCGAAGTAGCTGCCGCCGAAGTAGTATTCGTTCGCTTCGGTGCCTTTGCGCAGACCGAAGGTCTGGGCGAGATGCGCTTTGACGTGGTTTGCGTAGTCCATGAACGCGCTCAACAACCGTTCGGAGGGTTGCAGGAAATGGGTCTTCAGCCCGTGGCCGCGCGGTACCTGCTGGATCAGCGCGTCGGCGATCATCTTCGTGACCATCCGATTGCCCGTGCTGTAGGGGACGCGAGCCAGCGCGATCAGGCCGGATTTGTCCACGGGGCGGTCGCGCAGCTGCGCATCGACCAGTTCCAGCACGATATTCCAGAAAACATCCGGTTTCGCATCCGGCATCTGGTCGTCGAATGGCATGCGAAGCTGCCGCAAAAAGTCGACGATCCGCGATAATTCGTGGCTGGTGAGTTCGGCCTTTGGGCCGTGTTGTGGAATTTGCTGGTTCATCCCGACACCTTACAGTTTCGCCTTGCCCCCGCGCCATTTCACCAAAGCGAAGAAATCGTCGTCGTTCAACCCGGCTTTGGCCGCATCACGGTATTGTTCCAGGATGAGAGAAGTGACGGCCTGTGGCACGTCATGCGCGTGCGCGGCATCGGTAATCAGAATGAAATCCTTGATCATTTGTTCGACGGAAAACGCCGGTGTGAAGTCGTCTGCGACGATGGCATCTGCCTTGTAGGCCAGCAATGGTGAGGCGACAGCACTTTCGCCCACGACATCCATCATCGCCCGGCGGTTGAGCCCGCCGCTTTCGCCAAGCGCGAGTGCCTCTGCCATGATCGCGGATGTCGCACCGACAAGCGTATTCAGGACAAGCTTCATGTAGCGGGCCTCTTCGCCGCCGCCCAGATAGAAGCGCCGCGCCGAGAGATGTGCGAGGTAGGGCTCGACCGTGTCCCATGCCGCTTTGTCGCCGGACGCAAGAACCGTCAAGGCGGCCTTTTCTGCCAGCGCCGTACTACCTGACAAGGGTGCGCGGAGATAGTGGATATTCCTTGATTTCAAGGCTGCTGCCACCTCCGACGAACAGTCCGGCGATACCGTGCTCATTTCCACGAAAATCGCCCCGGGGTGCAGAACGTCCGCCAGTCCGGGGGAGGTTTCATCGCCGAAAACAACGTGCCGCAGCACCGCATCGTTGGGGAGTGTCGCAAAAACGATGTCGGATGATCGGTGCCGTGATGCGTCGGCCGCCACAGTCGCCCCAACGCCGGCAAGCTCTGCTACAGCCTGAGCAACAGGGTCCGTAACCGCGACGGGGATGTCTTGAGCCAACAGATTACGGATCATCGGGGCACCCATCTTTCCCGCGCCGATCCATCCCACCGCCAAGACCGCGCCTGTCGCTTTGACGTCGTCAACTTCAATCCCCACGATCTGCTCCTCCGGGCATGCTACCGCGACACGTTATGCCAGCGGGGTGGGCTGGCGATGTCGGAATTTATCCGTTTCGGATAAATCATTCGGATATTCTCCGAAGCGGAGAGATAGGCTCTTGGAGTGAGGCACGGCTTGGAGCAACGTTGCCTTACCGAAGACACGGAGGAGGAGAGACCAGATGAAGGCAGTGCGTTTCCACGGAGCAAAGGACATCCGCGTTGAAGATGTGGCAGAGCCGTCAGGCGATCTGGCCGCCGACGATGTGCTGATCGCCCCCTTCGTCACAGGCATCTGCGGCACCGACCTGCACGAATACATCGCAGGCCCGATCGTGACCCCGCAAGAACCGCATATTTATACCGGCGCCACAAACCCGCAGATTCTGGGCCACGAATTTTCCGCCAGGGTACTGGCCGTCGGGTCCGGTGTGGATCACGTTTCCGTAGGAGACCGCATCTCCGTTCAGCCGCTGCTGTCGCCGCGGGGCGACTATTATGGCAAGCGCGGGCTCTATCACCTCTCGCCGTCAATGGGCTGCGTCGGCCTGTCGTGGGCTTGGGGCGGCATGGGCGAGAAGGCCGTGATCAAGGATTATAACGCGCAGCCTGTGCCGGACAACATCACGGATGAACAGGCAGCGATGATCGAACCTGCGGCTGTTGCGCTTTACGGTGTTGACCGTGGCGGCGTGACGGCAGGATCGACAGTGCTGGTGTCGGGCGCCGGCCCCATCGGCGCACTGACCGTATTGGCGGCCCACGCCGCCGGTGCTGCGACGATCATCGTGTCCGAAACCAACCCCAATCGTCGCCGCATCATCAAGGAAATTGCTCCCTATGCGTATGTTGTCGACCCGCGCGGTCAGGACCTCGCAGCTATCGTGGGTGATCTGACCGAAGAAGGCGTCGGCGTTGATGTTGCGCTGGAATGCGTAGGGTTGGAGGTATCGCTGAATGCCTGTGTCCACGCTGTGCGCCGTCAGGGCCGCGTCGTGCAGGTCGGCCTGCACATGAAACCTGCCAGCATCGACGCGATGCTGTGGGCGCTGAAGGATATCACGGTCGAGGCGACCTGGTGCTACCCGACGCAGATCTGGCCCCGGATCGCCCGGATGATCGCTGCAGGGACGTTCCCTGTCGAGAAGGTCATTACCGCCCGCATCAACGCCGAGGATGTCGTCGCCAAGGGGTTCGAAGCACTGCTCGATCCTGCAGGCGAACACCTGAAAATTCTCGTCACCACCTGAATTGACTGAAACTGAGAAAGACCTGATTTCATGACCAAGAACATCGCACTGATCGTCGGCGCGACCGGCTTGTCTGGCAGCTATACCGGACGCCAGTTGAAAGACGCGGGCTGGACGGTCGTGACCGTATCGCGCAGCGCCGTGGATCTCGACTTTTCCGATCGACATATCGCTGCCGATCTCGAAGATGCAGCCGGTGCGAAAGCCGCGCTGCAAGAAGCGCAGGATGTGACCCACGTGTTCTATTGCACCTGGTCGCGTCAGGCGTCCGAAGATGAAAACGTCCGCGTCAACGCCGCGATGATCCGCAACCTGTTCGACGGCATAGCCGATGCACCCGTGCAGCACGCGGCACTTGTCACGGGTCTGAAGCATTACCTCGGGTCGTTCGACGACTATGCCAAGGTTACGCCCTACACGCCGTTTCTGGAAAGCAGCCCGCGCCTGCCGGGACCGAACTTCTATTACGCGCAAGAGGATGTGCTGTTCGAGAAAGCAAAAGAGCAGGGCTTTACCTGGTCCGTCCACCGTCCGCACACGATGATCGGCTTCGTCGTCGGCAACGCGATGAACATGGCCGTGACGCTGGCCGTTTATGCCAGCATCTGCAAGCACACGGGGCGACCCTTCGTCTATCCCGGCTCGCCAGAGCAATATAACGCCGTCACTGATGTGACCGACGCGCGCATTCTGGCAAAGCAGCTGCAATGGGCCGCGACCACGCCGGAGGCCGCTGATACACCATTCAACATAGTCAACGGAGACGTGTTTCGCTGGACATGGCTCTGGCAGCAGATCGCGGATTACTTCGATGTGCCGGTGGCGGATTACCCGGGCCACACCACACCGCTTGAAGAAACAATGTCGGACGCCGCCGACATCTGGGCCGATATCGTGGCCAAGCACGGCTTGCAGGACATTCCGGTCGGCAAGCTGGCGTCCTGGTGGCATTCGGATGCCGACCTCAGCCGCACGCTGGAATGTTTTACCGACATGACCAACAGCCGCGTGCTGGGCTTTGATGCCTACCAGCCGACGTCTGCCAGCTTCTTTGACGTCTTCGACACGCTGCGCGCGCAGAACATCATTCCCGCCTGAAGGACCAGACCGATGCATTACGTGATCCATTGCCTTGACCATGATGGTGCCGTTGCAAAGCGGCTTGCAAATTACGAGGCGCACAAAGCCTATCTGGCCGCCGCTACCGTCAAGACGCTGGTGTCTGGCCCGCTGCTGGCGGATGACGAAGAAACGATGATCGGCAGTTGTTTTTTGCTTGAGGCGGACTCTCTGGCCGAGGTTGAGGCGTTCAACCAGAACGATCCGTTTCATCATGCGGGGCTGTGGAAAACCGTCTCGATCCGGCCTTTCGCCAAACGTGTGGACAATCGCTGATGTCTGGTCCCGTTGGTATTGCGCTGGTCGGAATGGGCTGGTGGGGGCAAAAGATGCTCAACGTGCTGCAAGCCGCCCCTGAAGAAATCAGGGTTGTCCGCGCCGTTGAACCGAACGAAGCCACGGTGCGCGAATTGTGCGACAGCAAGGGCATCCCGCTATCCGCCGACTATGCCGATGCGCTGAACGATCCGGCGGTCGAGGCCGTCGTGCTGGCCACGCCGCACAGTCTGCATACCGACCAGATCGCGCAGGCCGTGGCGGCCGGAAAGCACATCTTTTGCGAAAAACCGCTCGCCCTGACCAAGGTGGAGGCGGAAACATCGGTAAAGCTTTGCGCCGATGCGGGCCTGGTGCTGGGCATGGGCCATGAGCGCCGGTGGGAGCCGCCAATCGCCGACATGCTGGCGAAGGCGGATGCGGGAGAGCTGGGTCGCATCCATCAGATCGAATCCAACTTCAGCCACGACAAGTTCCTGTCGCTTGATCGTGACAACTGGCGGCTGAAGGCGGATCAGGCACCGGCGGGCGGCATGACGGCGACAGGTATTCACCTGCTTGATCTTTCCGTCCGTCTGCTGGGACGTGCCGAAAGCGTGCTTTGCATCTGTGAACAGCTTTCAAGCGATCTGCCGCAGGGCGACACTGTAGCGGCCTATGTCAAATTCGCGGGCGGTGGGACCTCCTATGTTTCGGCCTCGCTGGCCAATCCGTTCATGTCCCGCTTTACGGTCTATGGATCGAAGGGCTGGATCGACATTCGCGACAAGGCCCATGTCGAAAGCCCCGACGGCTGGATCGTGACGTCCGCCATGGCGGGCGGGCCGATCGAGACAGTCGAAATCGGCAAGGCCGAGCCGGTGAAAGATAACCTTGTCGCCTTTGCCCGTGCCGTGCGGGGACAAGAGGCCTACCCGATCACCGGTGATCATCTTGTCAATAACATTGCCCTGCTGGAAGCGGTTTTTGCATCCGCGACCAGCGGCCAAATCGAACGCGTGGCCTGAACGGCCAATACGGGAGGATACGATATGAAAGCCCTGATTTTCGATGAGCCAAACAAGCCTGTCGTGACCGACGTCCAGACACCCGGCATCACCGAGAATGAGGTGATGATCCGCACCAGCCGTGTCGGCATCTGTCATTCGGATTATGAACTGCTATCGGGCAACTACATCATTCCGATCAGCTATCCCGTGACCCCTGGCCACGAATGGGTGGGCGAGGTCGTCGAGGTGGGATCGAACGTCAAAAGCCTCAAAGCGGGCGACCGCGTGGTGGGCGAATGCGTCATCAATACGCCTGAGCGCATCCATCATTTCGGCTTTTCCATGGACGGCGCAGACCGCGAGTATTTCGCGGCGCGCCCCGAATGGCTGCACAAACTGCCCGACGGCGTCGATGATGCAAAGGGTGCGCTGATCGAACCATTTACCTGCGGGTACTACGCGGTGCTGCGGCACGGCGGGGTGGATGCGTCGCAAACGGTCGTGATTTCCGGTGGTGGCACCATCGGGCTTGTGTCGGCGGCTGCGGCCATCGGAATGGGCGCGCGGGTTATCGTGGTTGATCCGGTTCCGCTACGCCGCGAGATCGCGATGAAGCTGGGTGCCGATGCGACCGTCGATCCGACTGCCGGTGATCCGATCGAGGCTGTCACAGAGATTACCAAGGGCGGCGCTGATCTGGTCGTTGAATGTGCAGGCCATGCCGCATCGCTGGCGAATGTGTTCGACTACGCACGGCCCGAAGGTTTTGTGTCGATGGTCGGTATCAACATCGGCCAGAAATTTCCGGTGGAGCTGGGCAAGATCCAGATCAAGGACCTGACTGTACGCGGCTGCATTGGCTCTCCCGGCGTCTGGCCCGGTGCGATCAGGTTTCTGGAGCGCACGGGCCTCGACCTCTCGCCGATTCAGACGCACAGCTTCGGGCTGGATGACGCGGTGGCGGCGTTCGATCTGGGCAAGAACCCCGAGAAGGCCGTC
This sequence comes from Loktanella gaetbuli, assembly GCF_020531945.1. Taxonomy (NCBI): domain Bacteria; kingdom Pseudomonadati; phylum Pseudomonadota; class Alphaproteobacteria; order Rhodobacterales; family Roseobacteraceae; genus Loktanella; species Loktanella gaetbuli. Next base: position 483,783 of record NZ_JAJATZ010000002.1, on the reverse strand, counting down.
AAGGTCACGCTGAACATCGGCTGAAAGAAAAAAGGGGAGGGAGCAGAACATGACTCAGACCGCAGACATCGCCGCCCCCCGTTTGGGCCTGACGCAGATCCCTCTTGCGCGCGGCTTCGTCACGGTCGCGGCGTCGACCATCGTGCTCGTGATCCTATGCCTGATTTTTGCTCCCTCGGCTGTGTCCTACGGTGGCCTGGCGGGTAGCCTGCCGTTCGCTGCCGTTATCGCCATCGTGGGCCTTGGGCAGATGCTGGTCGTGCAGCAGGGCGGGTTCGATCTGTCATTGGCGGGTGGAGTATCGTTGTCGGTTGTGATGGTCACGCACTATCCGTCGGGCGACAACGCCCAGTTGCTGCCTGCGGTGATGATTGCTTTCAGTCTGGCCATTGCGGCGGGTCTTGCGAATGGTTTTCTGGTCGGTGTCATGCGGCTGAATGCAATTGTCGCTACCATCGGGATGAATGCGCTGCTTTACGGGGTCGTCTTTGCCGTATCTGGCGGCGTGCCACGCACGACCACGCCACTTCTGGCGCAAATTGCGGGCGGCAAGACGCTGGGCATTCCGCATGCGGTCTTCTTCGCGCTGGCAATCCTTGCCCTCGTGACATTCGTGATGAAGAAAACTGCCGCCGGGCGCCGGTTCGAGGTGATCGGGGCCAATCCGCTGGCCGCCCATGCGGCGGGGCTGCGGGTACGGCTGTATCAGGCGATGGCGTACGTTTGTGCGCAGCTGCACTACTGCGTGGCAGGCATCATGATTGCGGGGATCACCCGGGAACCGACGGCTTTCCAAGGCGACGCTTTGCTGCTGCCATCCGTCGCGGTGGTGGTGCTGGCAGGCACGTCGCTGCTGGGTGGGCGGGGCTTTCCGGTCACAACCGTGATTGCGGCGTTTTTCTTAAATCTCCTGAGCCAGTTCGCACTTTCGGTCGGGGTGCCGTTTTCGGCCCAGACCATCATTCAGGCCTTGGCGCTTGTTTTCGGGATCGGTGTCTATTCGATCCAATGGCGCCGCCAAAATACGATCAAAGAAAAGTCCAAAATGGAGGTTACGGACAATGCTTGATAACACACTGAAAATCGCAGTCTCGGCACTTGCACTGACAGTTGGTGCAACCGCTGCCATGGCGCAAGACGTGCCAAGCTGGTGCGGCCCGAACGAGGCATCGCTGGCGCTGCTCGACGGCTTCGGCGGCAACAGCTGGCGGCTGGTCACGACAGCATCGGGCGCTGAAGAAGTCGCCAAATGCCCCAGCATCACGCAATTCGAATATGCGGACGGCCAGGGCGATACGCAAAAGGCGATCTCCGACATCAATTCGATGGTCGCACGTGGTATCAATGCGTTGGTGGTCTTCGGCGATGCCGGCCCGGCGGTCCTGCCGGCCTTGACCAACGCCTATCGCGCGGGTGCCATCGTGGTGCCCTACCGCGTCAACGTGGGCGGCGAAGCCGGCACCAACTATACCAAGTTCATCGGCTCGTCCTTCAAGGATGACGGCGTGAACTGGGGCAACTGGATCAAGGAACAGCTGCCGGATGGCGGCAACCTGTTGTTCCTGTCGGGCCCCGCAGGCAACAGCCAGGGCGTGGATGAACTGGCCGGTATGAAGGAGGTTCTGGACGACAGCTATGTCTTCATCAACCCCGAACCCTTTGCCGTCACCAATTGGGACCCGTCGCTGACACAGCAGGTCCTGTCGGCTGAAATCGCAAAGAACGACCAGATCGACATGATCGTGTCCGACTTTGGTCCATCACTGGTCGGCGCGCTGCCCGTATTTGCGGAATTCGGCCGGTCCATCCCTGCCATTGCGACGTCTGACGGCAATTCTCTGTCGTGCTTCTGGGCAGAAAATCAGGAAGCCAACCCGGATTTCAAACTGTTCACGGTCGCGACCGGCAACGACAACGTAAGGCTTGCGGTGCAGTGGGCCGTGGCCGAAGCGACGGGCGGCACGCCGCCGACTGATGAAATCTTCAAGGCACCTGTTTTTGAAGACTCCGTCAGCGGCACGCCAAACCCTGTTGACTGCCGCCCGGAACTGCCTGGTTCGATCTACCTGTCTGCGGAAATGACGGGCGAAGATCAGGCGAAAGCCGTCGGGCAGTAAAAGATACCGGTCCGGGCGCAATCCGCGCCCGGATCCTTTTCAAAACTGACGCCATCGCAGGACAGTTTATGACAGTGATCGACACAATCACCGCATCTGAAACAGGCCATAACCCTGTTACGGCCCCGGCGCTGCGACTGACCGGCGTGACCAAGTATTTCGCCAGCGTGGCGGCGCTTGTCGACGTTTCTGTTGATATCTATCCCGGAGAGGTCCACGCGATCCTTGGAGAAAACGGCGCTGGCAAGTCGACGTTGATGAACATCATTTCCGGCGTGCTTCAACCGTCCGAGGGTAAGCTGGAAGTCGCGGGCGATCCCGTATCACCGATGACTCCGTCCCGTTCGACCGAGCTGGGTATTTCCATTGCCTATCAACATCCGGCCGTCTTGAACGACCTGACTGTGCTCGAAAACCTCCGCGTTGCCTTGCCAGACGAGGTCTTTGCAGGAGGTGACAGCCTGAAGATTGCGCGCGATATGCTGGATGCCGTGGGGCTGCATGTGCCGTTGAATGCGCGCGCCGCCGATTTGCCGGTGCCGCAGCGCCATCTACTGGAGATCGCAAAGGCGCTAGCGGTTCAGCCGCGTATCCTGATCATGGATGAACCAACGGCAGCACTGGACCAAGATGCGACCGACATGCTGTTTGCCCGCATTCGCGCACTGGCGGCGCAAGGCACCGCCGTCATCTACATCACGCACCGCATGGCGGAACTGCGCCAAATCGCAGACCGTGTCACGGTTCTGCGTGACGGTCGGATGCGCGGCACATCGCTGGCCAACGACGTGACCGATCAGGCGCTGCTTGACATGATCGTCGGGCGGTCGCTTGTGTCTGCCTTCCCGCCCAAAGCGACAGGCGCTGCCGCGACAATCAATTTCGCGGTGAGGGGGCTGACAGGAAAGAACTTCAGCGATGTCAGCTTTGACGTCGGTCGTGGCCGGATCATCGGGATAGCGGGTGTCGACGGAAACGGACAGGCCGAACTGATGCGCGCCCTTGCGGGCCTGCTGCCTTATACTGGGCAGGTGCTGCTGAACGGTGATGCACTGAAAGCCGACACGCTGTCCCGCACTGCCGCCTATATGCCCGCCGACCGACATGAAGAAGGGCTGGCGACGGACCTGACCGTGCGCGAAAACGCGACCTTCACGGCACTTGACCGGTTTGCCAGCGGCGGTGTGATGAACCGAAGCCGCGAACTGGCGGACGTCCGCGACATTTTTGGACAGCTTGCCGTCAAGACGCCGGGGCTGGACGCAAAGGTCCTGTCGCTGTCGGGCGGCAACCAGCAAAAGATCGTCATGTCGCGCGCGCTGCTGTCGCGTCCCGGCTATATCATCGCCGACCAACCGACGCAGGGCGTCGATGTTGGTGCAAGGTTCGAGATTTACCGCATCCTGCGCGAAGTGTCCGACGCAGGCACGCCCGTCATCGTCAATTCGTCTGATGCCGCTGAACTTGAAGGCTTGTGCGACACCGTCGTCGTGATGTCGCGTGGCCGCGTGGCACAGGTGTTGGAAGGCGACGCGATCACCGAAGAACGGATCGTTGGTGCTGCCGTGCAGGCTGAAACCCATGCACCGAACATGGGGGAACCGACGGTCCAAGTGCAAAAGTCACGTGGCGGCTGGCGGCATCTGGTGCAAAGCGACAACGCGACAGCGATCCCGCTGGCGGCGGTGATCGTGCTGCTTGGACTTTATGTCTTTGGTCAGAATGCAAACTATCTGTCGGCCTTCAACATCTCGAACATCCTGCTGCTGGCGACTGCTCTTGGCTTTATTGCGATGGGTCAGACCATTGCCTTGCTGATGGGCGGTATCGATCTGTCGGTTGGGCCTTTGGCAGGGTTCCTTGTGGTTGTGGGATCATTCTTCATCAATGATGGGCAGGGGGCGTCGACAATCGCGCTGGGCTTTGTGCTGATGTTTGCCTGCGCGGCTGTCGTCGGCGCGGTGAACGGCAGCCTGATGCGCTATGCCAACTTCACCCCGATCGCCGCGACCTTGGCGATGTATATCGGGTTGCAGGGTCTCAGCTTCGTGCTGCGTGATGGCCCCGGTGGCTACATCAATTTCACGGTGATGGACTGGCTGACATGGAAGCTGGGGCCGATCCCGGTTGCGTTCATCGTGCTCATTGTATTCGGCATCACGGCAGAAATACTGTTGCGCCGGTCCCGTGGCGGCTGGCAACTGCGTGCAGTGGGGTCGGAAGAAGGGGCCGCCCGCCGGCTTGGCGTGCGGGTCGATCGCGTATTCATTCTTGGCTATGTTGCCGTATCGCTGCTAACGGCCTGCGGCGCGGTCATGCTGATGGCCCAGATCGGCGTTGGCGATCCTTCGCAGGGCATCACCTACACCCTGTCGAGCATCACGGCAGTCGTTCTGGGCGGCACCAGCCTGCGCGGCGGGCGTGGCACGTTCATCGGCACGATCCTCGGTGCGGTTCTGTTGACCGAAGTGCTGAACGCCGTGTCTTTCCTCGGGCTGTCGCAAGCCTATCAATACTTCTTTCAGGGCGCGCTGATTGTCGTGGCCGCACTGATCTACGCCACCGCACGTAGCCGGGCAGAGGCACCGGCATGATGCGTGAATTCATCTATCAGGCCGCACCATCGCGCGTGATTTTCGGTGCCGGCACATTGTCGCAGGTCAGCGCAGAGGTGGCGCGTCTCGGCTGCAAACGCGCCTTCCTGCTGTCGACCGCGTTCCAGGCGAAAGACCTGACCGCGCTGGCGGAACAGCTTGGACCACTGGCCGCAGGGCAATTCAATGATGCCGCGATGCACACCCCGGTCGCGGTGACGGAAAAGGCGCTGGCGGCCTATGATGCCTGCGGTGCCGATTGCATCGTGGCGCTGGGCGGCGGTTCCACCATCGGGCTGGGCAAGGCCATCGCCTGGCGCAACGACACGCCGCAGATCGTCGTCGCCACGACCTATGCCGGGTCAGAGGTGACGGATATTCTGGGCCAAACGAAGGATGGCGAAAAATCTACCGTCCGCGATCCGAAGATCAGGCCAGAGGTGGTAATCTACGACCCCGCCCTGACAACGGGACTGCCTGTCGCGATGAGCGTGGCAAGCGGCTTGAATGCCATGGCTCATGCTGTCGAAGGGCTCTATGCACCAGACGCCAATCCTGTCACATCCTTGCTGGCTGTCGAAGGCATCCGCGCCTTGCGCGACGCGCTGCCCGCAATCGTGACTGACCCGACCGATATAAACGCCCGCAGTGCCGCACTTTATGGCTCGTGGCTGTGCGGTGTGGTTCTGGGATCGGTGGCCATGTCGCTGCACCACAAGCTGTGTCATACGCTGGGCGGCACTTGCGATCTGCCGCACGCCGAAACCCACGCGATCCTGCTGCCCCACACGGCTGCCTACAACGCCCCTGCCGCGCGCGATGCGCTTGCCCCTGCTGCCGCGCTTTTCGGCGGAGACCTGGGCGGGGGTCTTCATGATCTTGCCCGCGCGCTGGGCGCGCCGCTGGCGTTGAAGGACCTCGGTCTTGCGCGTGATGACATTGCGAAGGTGGCCGGACTGGCAGTGAAGAACCCCTACGCAAATCCGCGCGACGTGACGCGCGATGGCATCGAGGCACTGCTGACGCGGGCCTACGAAGGCGCCCGTCCTGAGAGCTGACCCAAGAAAGGCCACCCATGTCTGACTCTGCAATCGCCTATTTTACCGAAGACGACTCTGTCGCCGCCGTGACAGGGCGGGTGGGCAGCGACACCGATCCGCGACTGGCCAAGGTCATGAACGCGCTGGTCTCGCACCTGCACGCCTTCATCAAGGACGTCGAGCTGACACAGGCGGAATGGGCGCAGGCGATAGCGTTCCTGACCAAGACCGGCCAGATGTGCGACGGTAACCGGCAGGAATTCATCCTGCTGTCTGACGTGCTGGGTGTTTCGATGCTGGTTGACGCGATCAACAACCGTCGTCCTGATGGGGCGACCGAAAATACCGTTCTGGGGCCTTTCCATGTGGACGGCGTGCCCGAAATGCAGATGGGGACGAATATCAGCAAGGATGGCGTGGGAGAAAGCTGCCTTTTCGAAGGCCGCGTGACCGACCTGCATGGCGCACCCCTGGCGGGCGCGCGGATTGACGTCTGGTCCGACAATGCAGAAGGGTTCTACGACGTGCAGCAACCCGATGTTCAGCCGCAGCCCAACAATCGCGGGATTTTCGTGACCGGCGAGGACGGGCGCTACTGGTTTGCGGGTATAAAGCCGGTATCTTATCCGATCCCCGATGACGGCCCTGTCGGACAGATGCTGGGGCATCTCGGGCGGCATCCGTATAGGCCCGCGCATATGCACTTCATCGTGAGCGCGCCGGGACATGAAACAGTCATTGCACATACTTTCGTAAAGGGTGACGATTATCTGCGCTCTGACGCCGTCTTTGGCGTCAAAAAGACCCTGATCGCCGACTACGAAGCAACGCCGGACGCGGCGACGGCCTGGCGTTCGACCTTCGATTTCAAAATGGTGCCGGAGGCCGCGACATGAAACCCAACCCGCGCATCGCGTTTCTTGGCACCGGGGCGCAGGGGGCATCCATCGCCGCCGATTTCACCCGCGCAGGCCTTGATGTCACATTCATCGACCAGTGGCCCGCCCATGTGGAGGCGATGCGCGAAAATGGGCTGACCGTCCACATGCCGACACGCACAATTCATACACCGGTAAAGGCACTGCACCTGTGCGAGGTCGCAGAGGTGAATGAACCGTTTGACCTCGTGTTTCTTGTGGTGAAAGCCTACGATACGCGCTGGGCGACAGAGCTGATCAAGCCGGTGCTGGCATCCGACGGCTTCATCATCGGCCTTCAGAACGGCATGACCCATGAACAGATTGCGTCTATCGTTGGTCGCGATCGGACGATCGGCGCGGTGATCCAAATCGCATCAAACATGTGGACCCCCGGCGTGACAACCCGACAAAACGACCATGATGAAAGCTGGTTCGCTTTGGGCGCGCTGGATCCGGCAAAGCAAGCCGAGGTCGAGGACGTGGCCACGTTGCTGCGCCATTCTGGCCGGGTCGAGGTGACGGATGATATTCATTCGGCCAAGTGGATGAAACTGGTGGTCAATGCTGCCGAGCTGATCCCTTCGGCAATTATCGATACCGCCTTGAACGACGCAGCGCGCAAACCCGGTATGCTCGATTTCATGCGTAAGGCAGGCTATGAGGCGATGGAGGCGGCGCTGGCGGACGGTGCCAGGATCATGCCGATCATCGGCATGCCCCCGGTCATGAGCAATCACCCGGAACGTTTCGTTGACGAAATTTTTGAAGAGGTTCTGAAAACCTTTTCACGCGAGGATACCCTGACAACCTCACTTCAGGACTGGCGCAAAGGGCGGCGAGCTGAAATCGAGGATGTAAATGGATGGGTCGTCAATACGCTGGCCGCCCATGACAAAGCCGCACCAATCAACGATCATGTTGTGCGAATGGCACTTCAGATTGAAGCCGGCACGCGCGATTTCACGGACCGGAACATCGACGCGCTGCTTCAGGTCGGCAAATCATAGAATTGGGTTTGTCACAGATCGGATAACCGATTGGGCTCAAACTCTTTAGCTGTCTTGCTTCGGCGGTAGGGTCAGGAACACCATCACGGGCACAGCAACCTTCACATCGGGGGTTTTGCGGCTGAAAAACGGCCCGGCTATTGCGGACAGAGGTGGTCGCAGAAATTCGGACCAGTAGTTACGGTGGATCGCATGATGAAAGTGACGATCCAAAATGAAGAAACGCAAGAACCATTCGCCAGAGTTTAAGGCCAATGCGTGCGGTCAGTTGCACACATAACCTAAGCGCAGTCGTCCGATCCGTCGTTCCCAGAGACAGCATCACGGGCATATGACATGTGGATAACCCCGGGACACGGCGCCGGAAATAGAATCGCCCTCGGCGGGTGCAGAGGTAGGGAATGGTGAGCATGACGACCGCTTGCCAGTTCGGTCATCGCTTGGGATGGCGTCTTGGTCTAACCGCGGGGCTTGTGCGACCTCGCGTGTAAACGCCTGTTTAAACTGCAACTCGGCCCTACCCAGCCAGAAAGGTCAAGTAACTGAAAGGACGACGAATTTTGAAGTCGCTGGCTGGGGTGGTAGGATACCCAGCCAAGGTTGTCGCGCAGAGGAAAAGTCTATCAGATCAGCAGGTTATGGCTTCAATCACATTCCTGAGCGGCAATATGTGTAAACACTTGTGTAACCATCAGTGTGCTCAAGGTAGGTCGCGCTTCTGATCTTGTCGAGCATCTTTCATTCAGGCTCGTCAAAAGTGCCGCCAGTGGCGTGAGCTGTGCCACCCGATATATGGCCGCTAAACCGAGAACAGATGCCCCTGAATCCCGATGAACGCCTGCCGGATCGTCTCAACATCGCCAAGACGGCGCTTCGCATCATTGGTCCCGCCATAGCGGATGCGCAAGAAGTCGGCGATCTTGCGCGGAGCCAATTCGTCGATGCCATGGGTCTCGTAGGCTTGGAGCACATAGTCGAGGAAAGCGCGCATCTCTTCCTCGTAGCCTGACAGGCCGCGTTCACGGGCTGCCTCGGCGCGGTCCGACCGGGCCAGAGGCGCGAGGGTGAAGCGGATGTAGGCCAGCACGTCGAAGATGTCGCTGTTCGGGGCATCGATCAGGCGGCGCATGTCGTCGAGGCGGTCGGGGTCATATCCCATCTCGGTGAGACGTTGGACGAATGCCTCACGGCGCACGGGATCGCTCCAGATTGCGCGCAGCTCGTCCTCATCCGTGACCAGTGTGGTCAGGTCGCCGAACAGTTGCGCCATGAACTCCTGCGCGGTGATCGGGCGTCCGTCGTGAGAGAAGTAGGTCGTCGCGGCGATATAGATGATCTTCCGGTCCTTGCCGTCGGCCAGCTTCACCACGATCTTCTCGGCCGACAGCGGTTCCGGGCCTTCGGGCGGCGTAGGATCGCCCCCTGGTGGCACCCTCGGTCCTCCTGTCACGCGGGGGCCGTCGGGAGGGAGCGGTTCGCCATCCCACCCCGGGTCGTTGAAGTGCTCATAGGCCTTCACGAAGTCATAGATCGTGAAGAAATACTTGCCGTCGAAGGTCCGCGTGCCGCGGCCGATGATCTGCTTGAACTCGATCATCGATTTGATCGGGCGCAGCAGGACGATGTTGCGGATGTTGCGGGCATCCACACCAGTCGAGAGCTTCTGCGAGGTCGTCAGGATCGTCGGCAGCGACTTCTCGTTGTCCTGAAACTCCCGCAAATGTTGCTCGCCCAGCTTGCCGTCATCAGCGGTGACCCGTTCGCAGTAGTGCGGATCGGGGTTGCTCTTGATCTGGTTGATGAAGTTCCGGACCCGCGCCGCGTGATCCTGCGTGGCGCAGAACACCAGCGTCTTCTGGCGCTGGTCGATCTGGTCCATGAACTCCTGCACGCGGCTCTGTTCCCGCTCGTCGATAATGAGCTTGGTGTTGAAGTCGGCCTCGGTATATTCGCGGTCCCGGTCGATCTCGCCGCTGATCACCTCGTCGTCGTCGCTGAAGGTGTAGGTGTCCATTGTGCTGGCCATCTGGCGCACCTTGAACGGTGTCAGGAAGCCGTCGCCGATGCCTTCCTTCAGGGCATAGGTGTAGACCGGCTCCCCGAAGTAGCGGTAGGTATCGGCGTTGGCGTCGCGCTTCGGCGTCGCGGTCAGGCCCAGCTGCACGGCGGGCGAGAAGTGTTCGAGGATGCCGCGCCAGGTGCTTTCGTCCTTGGCCCCGCCGCGGTGACACTCGTCGATGATGATCAGGTCGAAGAAGTCCTTCTCATACCCCTCAAACCGGAACTCGCCCTCGCCGGTCATGAAGGTCTGGAAGATCGTGAAGAAGATGTTCGCGTTCTTGGGCACCTTGCCCTGCTTGCGGATCTCGTCCGGGCTGATGCGGACCAGCGCGTCGGGCGGGAAGGCGTTGAAGGCGTTGTAGGCCTGATCGGCAAGGATGTTGCGGTCGGCGAGGAACAGGATGCGCGGGCGGCGCACCGGGTCGCGGGTCAGGTTCCAGGACGCCTGGAACAGCTTCCACGCGATCTGGAACGCGATGGAGGTCTTGCCGGTCCCCGTCGCCAGCGTCAGCAGGATGCGCTGGTCGCCCTTGGCGATCGCCTCCAGCACCGCCGTGATGGCGTTATGCTGGTAGTAGCGCGGTTGCCATTTGCCGCCGCCCGTCTCGAACGGGACGGCCCCGAAGCGGTCACGCCAGTCGTTGCCTTCGGGATAGCAACGATGCCAGAGGTCGAGCGGGCCGGGGAAGGGCAGGGTCAGGTCGCCCTCGGCCCCGGTGTGCATATCGATCTGATACCAGCCGAGGCCGTTGGTGGCATATGCCATCCGGGTCTGCAGTCGGGCGGCGTAATCTTTGGCCTGCCCGACGCCGGTCGTATGGCCGAGGCTCACCTTCTTCGCCTCCACCACCGCCAACTGGCGGCCCCGGTAGGACAAGACATAGTCGGCCGAGAGCGTGACGCCACGCTGCCCGCCGCCCATGATCCGCCCTGGTGCGATGGTCAGCTCGCGCGCGACATGAGAGCCTTCTACGACACCCCAGCCCGCCTCCCGCAGGACGGGGTCGATCCGGTTGGCGCGGGTGTCGGCTTCGGTTTCAATCATTGATTACTCGGTGCCGCTATCATGACCTATGACTTCATAAGGCCAACCGAAATAGCTATAAAGAAAGTCTCCTGAACCTTCCCTGTCTGTGATCTTCGCTTTTATCTTGAAGCGTGTCCCAACCGGATAATTGCGTGAAAGCTCTTTTGAGCATTCCACGTGCATTTCAGTAGGATAGCCTTGGCCGTCGATGGGTCGTATATGAATTTTTCCGTGCAGACCCGAACTTCTTGCCGGAATATAACTTTCGACCAAAATGAACTGATACGATTCGTTTGCTTTAGCCATGGCTTCTGAGCATTCCACGCGGGGGGTGAGTGCATCCCCATTTCAGATGCTTGGTCGTTACCTGATATAGCGGTCTCATGTCTTCTCTCTGCCTTGTAAAAAGGAGAATATCATATTCTTCAACTCAACCAAGGTCCGAACAGTCTCGCAAACCTTCTTTGCCTTGGCCGCGCTACCAGCATACTCATTCGCATGTGCAAGCGGATCCCTCAGTCGTTCAATGCGCCCGAGGGCCTTCTCCAGTTTGCCCCGCCCCATCTCCAGAGCACCAGAAAGAACGATCAACGTCTTCTTGTCGCAGAACTGCGTGTAGGCAATTTCGTCGATCGCAGTGTCACCCTCCCGACCTTTCGCGATCTCAGCTTCAAGCCGCTCCCGGCGTTTTTCTGGCAGAAGTGCGGCCCACTCTGCGGGATCGGGCCAGCGTTTCGTGATCGCCAGGGCCATTGCCATCTCGAAGCTGGTGATTGCAGAGAACAGGGCGGCGCGGACCGGGAGTTGCTGGATATCCGATAGACTGATGAGGCCGGCGATCTGGCTGCCGGACACGACGAGGTTCGTAGGGTGTCGATCCGCTTGCATGATGAAGTCGAAAATGCTCGCATCGGCAGCGATCAGGATATCTTCGCTCAGTGGTTGAACATCATCGGCGACGTGGGTGTCCGGCGCAGCCTGACTGAACCAGCGTTCCGCATCGTAGAGGCCGATGATGCGTCCCTCGTGCTCCACCGGGAAGAAACTGAAGTTGTTCGGGTTGCGCCGCTGGACGTCCTTCGCCGTCTCGGATGGTTTGCACGTCGTGAAGGACTGGCGCGGGACCATGATCAACCCGACAGTCAGGCTGTTCTGAACTTTCCATAGCTTTTCTATGCTGGCGTCGTGGTTCGGGGCCCACGTCATGACGATCGCCCAGCCGTTACGCTGCAGATGGTCATCCAGGCCCGCAGCGGTGTCGAAGCGCTGCATCGAGAGGAAAGAACGTAGTCGGCCGAGAGAGTCACGCCCCGTTGCCCGCCGCCCATGATGCGCTCCGGTTCGATGGTCAGTTCGCGGGCGACGTGAGAGCCTTCGACGACACCCCAACCCGCGTCCCGCAGGACGGGATCGATCCGGTTGGCGCGGGTGTCGGCTGCGGTTTCGGTCATGCGGTCAATTCGCCGGAGAAGGCCTTTTGCAGGAGGGATTGGCGAAGGTCGGCAAGATCGGCAATTTGCGCACCGTAGGTTTTTCCTGCTGATTCTGACGCTTTCCACACCTCAGAGGCTTCATCGACAATTCGAGTGCGCTCAGCTTCCTCAGGATATGGGATAGGAATCTTTGAAAGCGCTTTCTGATTCAATTTTGGCTGCGCCATGCCGCTGGTCCAGGGTTCAAGCGAAATGGAGTTCAGATAAAGTCTGACAAATTCTTGTGCTTCAATGGTTTCGAACCGCAAGACGTGGGCATGGTTATTAACCCATATTTTCCCCGAGACTGAAAATGCAATAGGGTATGTGCGGGCAAGTAGATTGGCACCATCTTCTGAGACAAGGAGCAGGTCCTCGTCAAAAATATGATCCGCCACGTGATCAACCACACCAGATGCGCCATAGTAGGGAATATTTCCCGCGTTGCGGTCGCCCTTAGTGATTGGAACGCGGAGGCGGTCAAGATTTTCGGAGATTTCAGGAAGCGTCTTTTTCGGCCAATGCTCCAAGCCAGATGAAAAGGTCGTCGAGAGCCAACTATCGAACAGCGCCGACGCATCCGACAGATTGGCTTCGGCATTGGCGCGGGCGCGGTCGAGGGCGGCGAAGGCCTGATCGAGCACCGCAATGATCCGCTTCTGCTCTCCCAGTGGGGGGAGGGCGATCGAAATTGAGTTGAACCGTGACTTATTGACAATAGAGACGGTTGTTCCCGAAGATAAGGCTGAAAGTTGGCCCTGAAAACTCGGGGACAAAGTCAAGTAAAAGACAAACTCCGGTAGCGCGGAAACGTAATGAGGAAAAATCGCGTTGATCTGTTGATTGAAGGCAACGTCCTTCGTCGCCAAGCCAATTTTACCTAAATTTCCAATGCAAGATACAAGGACGCTACCTTTTGGTGCGATCTTCGCTCTTTCTGCTCCTTTCGCCGACAAACCATCACTTGCCGTATTTATCGTTCCGTTTATTAACTCGGGTGGCTTGATGAAAGGGACCGTGGCTCCGTAGAGTGTCTCGTCCGACTTGGGTGGAGTGCCTCCGGTGACCGTTTTAAAGGCTTCACCCACCGTGGTCTGGATCCAATTGAGTGCTGCCACGTCCTTCACAGCATCCCCCGAATGTCTTCGAGGATCTGCGCTGTCTCGGCGTCGCGTTCCAGCATGTCGGCGATGATCTGTTCCGGGCTGCGCAAGGCCTCGGCCTCTGGCGCGTTCGGGTTCTTGACCGACAGGTCCCATGTGGCCGGGTCCAGACCGTCCACCGGCACGCTCCAGCTTTGCGCGCTTTCCGCCTTGTCAGTTTGCAGTGCCACGAAGTCCGCCAGGTCGGCGTCGTTCAGCGGGTTCGTCTTGCCAAGCGACCGGCCCGGATCGAGCTGGTAATACCAGACCGAGCGGGTCTTCGATCCCTTCTCGAAGAACAGCACGACGGTCTTGACACCCGCGCCCTGGAACGTGCCGCCGGGGCAGTCCAGCACGGTATACATGTTGCAGGTCTCCAGCAATTCCTTGCGCAGGGCGACGCTGGCCCCGTCGGTGTTCGACAGGAAGGTGTTCTTGATGACGATGGCCCCGCGCCCGCCCGCGCGCAGCTTGCGCATGAAGTGCTGCAGGAAGAGATAAGCCGTCTCGCCCGACTTGATCGGGAAATTTTGCTGGACCTCCTTGCGCTCACCCCCGCCGAAGGGCGGGTTGGCCAGCACGATGTCGTGGCGGTCGCGTTCCTGGATGTCCATCACGTTCTCGGTCAGCGTGTTGGTGTGCCGGATGGAGGGCGCGTCGATGCCGTGCAGGATCATGTTCATGACGCCCAGCACATAGGCGAGAGACTTCTTCTCTTGCCCGAAGAAGGTCTTGCGCTGCAGGGTGTCCCACTGGGCGGCGGAGAGGTCATCACGGCGCAGGTATTCGAAGGCCTCGCACAGGAAGCCGGCGGACCCGCAGGCCCCGTCATAGACGGACTCGCCGATCTGAGGGTCGGTCACCTTGATCATGGCGCGGATCAGCGGGCGCGGCGTGTAGTATTCGCCGCCGTTTCGCCCGGCGTTGCCCATGCGCTTGATGCGGGATTCGTAAAGGTCGGACAGTTCGTGCTTGGCCGCCTGAGAGTTGAAAGACAGGCCGTCCACGATCTCGAGCACGTCGCGCAGGGTGTAGCCGGAGCGGAACTTGTTCACGATCTCCGAGAAGATCTCACCGATCTTGTAGTCGAGCGTGTCGGGGTCGGTGGCCCCGTCGCGGAACTTCTTGAGGTAGGGGAAGAGGTCGCCGTTCACGAAGTCGATCAGGTCGGCCCCGGTCATGGCGGTATTGTGGTCGAGTTTGCCGTCCACCTTCGGCGCGGCCCAGGCCTGCCAGCGGTAGGGGGCGGCGAGGATTGGGGTGTAGTCCAGCCCTTCCAGTGCTGCGTTATCCTCGCGGTCGGCCTCCAGGTCGTCGAGGTATTTCAGGAAGAGCACCCATGAGGTCTGTTCCGCGTAGTCGAGCTCGGAGGCCAGACCCTCGTCATTGCGCAGCACGCGGTCGATGTTGTTGAAGGCGTTTTCGAACATTGCCTGTCTTATCCCTTTTTGCCAACCTTATGGGTGAGGGTCGGCCTTGGCAATTTGTAACGCGGAGGTTGTGGACGCAGCGGCGCGCGGGTTGATCACAGCGCCGGTCCTGTATCGTCGACCGCGCTGTGGGGGTGTGCTGGCGCCAAGCGGTCACCAGCTTCCAGCACCATCGACGTGCCGTCGGCATGGCGGACGGACGCCTCGACCCGGCCGCCCGACAACGCGACCCCGGCCAGCGTCTGTCCCGTCCCGCGCAGCGACCGGCACAGGTCACCAAGCCACGCGCCTACGTTGCGCTGGTCTCCATCGTGAACAGGCCGTGCATTTCGCGGATCATGCGATTCTGGTCGGTCAGGAGCGCCTCTATCCGATCGAAGCGCTCCTGTTGGTCGAACGCGGCTTCCCGGTTCAGGCGCAGTTCCTCCTTTAGCTCCGTCAGCAGATCGATCAGGCGCTGGACGAGGCCTTGCTCCTCTTCCGTTGCAGACTTGTTCAGCAGGTCCAGCAGGGGGTGTAGAACGACGATCAGGTTTTCGATCCGCTCCAGAGCTTTCGCCATGTGCTCGTCCTGTGAGGGGATTTTCAGGGCGTCGAGGTGTGACAGGGCCATTGGGTGGCGTTCCTTTCATGAGGGGATGATCGGCGAATGCGAGAAGTTGGCGGGCAAGGACGCGGAGCTGGAGGACGGGCCGCATTACGGCCAGATGCCGCACGAGGGCAAACCGTCTTGCCAGGTGCCTCGGCTGCCATGCGACCCCGAGGCTACCAAGAGCCATGGTCCTGACGCCGCTACCTGTGTCAGCCGGCACCCGGATCTGCCAGTTCGCGGTGCCATGACGGTTCGTGCCCGCGATCAGTTCATGGTCTGGCAGACGCACGGCGAGGGACGTGCGCAGTGCATCGACGTCGTGGGGCTGGTCGTGAAGAAAGCTGTCGGCCAGAGCCGCATGGACGCGCGCCGCCAATGCGTCGCGGCGGCGCCTGACGGGCGACACGGGGACCAGACGCGGCGAGGCGGTTTCGTCAAAGCGGGGAAACGTCGGCAGCCCACAGGCCTCCCGCAGCAGATCCTCGCAACGGTCGGACAGGGCGACCGAATGCGGAAGCGGCACCGGGCGGCCTGTCCAGGTCCGCTGGGCGACTGCGACGTGGATATGGTGGCACGCGCCATCGTAATGACGGACGGCGATCCAGGGGATAGCCAGATAGTCGAGGCCGCGGTTCTTCAGTTCCGTTGCGACGATCCGCCGGAATGTGCGGTTGCTGGTCGTGATGCCTGCGGGCAGCGAGATCGTCAGATGCGCGATCGTCTCGCCGCCTGCGGCGTGCGCCAGCTTGTCCCCCAGGTCGGTAAACGTCTTGGCATAGAGCGAACCGCCGATGATGTGCGCATCGACCCTGACGACGTATTTCCGGAATTCCTCCGCAAGACGAAAGGCCACATGAGACCGCATCAGTCGCCCCCCCGTGCGAGGATGACGTCCATCAGGTCGCGAAAGGCCGCCGCCAGCTCGTCGGCGGAGCGGGTGCTGACAAGGCGGTCGTTGTCCGGATCGAGCAGCTCGGACATGTGCGCGTTCAACGTGCCGATCTCGATCGCAAGGACATCGGCCGGTGCCTCGGCCTGACGCGCCAGCAGCTCCTCGATGATGGGGCCGCGGCTGTCGTGCGGGCTGGCCGCCACCAGCCGGTCGATCGCGGCGATGGCCGATGGCAACAAGTTGACCTTGATCTGCTGCCGCTTCTCGGGCCTCGGCAAGTCGGTGAACACCAGCCCGGTGCCGTCCTTTCCGGCGATGCCCTTGGGCAGCTCAGGTCCATCAGTCATGGCGCTGTGCCTCCGCGTGATGATCCGTCTTCGACCGATCCGACGGCCTCCCGCTTGAACACGCCGACCGTTGACAGATTTGATAAACGCACAGATCGAGCGGTTCCTCGCTGTGAAAAACATGCGTTTTGTGGACACTGGAAATGGTCGGCTGGCCGAAAATCGCCTGACCCATTGAGAACCTAGGGAAGGGGCCCATACCCCGGTGAGCCCATCGCTGCCGCGTCGAGAACGCACGAGGACAAGCAGCATGGAGGTGGGACAGTCCACGGGACGAATGACCCATGATCTCGCTGGTCCGCGCCGGGGGCCACTCCGCCCTGCCACCGTGACTTTCTCCGATATACATAAAGTTTTTCCACGCCTGAACAATTGGTTACAGCCGCCTTCAGCCTGGCTCACCATAGACGATCCCGACGGCCGCGTCGCCCGGCCGTCCACAGGTTCGAGGACATTTTACGAAAGTTCTGCAGGCGCGCAGTCGTGCAGCGATGCCTCGGGATCCGGTTCGAGTGGGCCGTGAGGCGTGCGGCACGAGGGTCGGATCGCCCCGCCGATTGCACGGCGGGGCGTTGCTGCTGGATGCGCTACGGCAGCGGCACCTCCGGGGTGGCCCGGCAGTAGAGCAGCAGGTCGCGCAGCGTCTCGTCCTCGACCACGCCGTCGACGAAGGCGTGGTGCGCGACGGCGGACAGCGCCTCGACGTTGTCGCGCAACAGGGCCAGCGCATCGGAGTAGGCGCGGTCCAGCCCCTGCGAGACCGTGTCATGCAGGCCCGCATGGCGGGCGAACAGGGTCGCCGGATCCGCCGCGGCCGAGCTCCACACGAGACCCCCGCCGTGGCCATAGTTCAGCGCGCCGGCGATCAGCAGGCGGGTGGCCTGCGCCAGGTCGCACTGTTCGCCACCGCCGCCACCACCCGAGGGCTGGCCGAGCAGCACCTCCTCCGCCGCGCGCCCTGCCAGATGGACGACGACCTCGCGGTGCAGGTCGTCCGCTGTGCGGGCGTCCGGGCGGTGACGCAGCGCGATCCGGCTGGCGAGGCCGTCCATTGCGATCCGCTGGGGTGTCGCCGCTCCGTTAACATGGGCCGCCACGGCGTGACCCGCCTCGTGGATGGCGATGCGGCGCCGCAGATCTTCGGAGGGCACCGCATTGCGGTAGGCCAGAGCGTCGAACAGGTCGATCAACGTCACGGGGCGGTTCGCGGCGCGGGCCGTCTGCCGCGCGATCTGGACGATGCCCATCACGTCGGCCATCGTCGCCCCTGTGGCGGACTGCGCGAGGCGGTCGAGATCGACATCCCAGAGGTCGCCCCGCAGATGTTTGCGGAAGACTGCGACGAGGTCGCGCCCAGCCGGGGCCCGCATCTCGACGTGCAGGCCGAGCCGGCCGGACCGCAGGATCGCCGGGTCGATGAAGTCCGGATGGTTCGCGGCACCGATCACGAGCACGCCTTCGAGGCTCTCGACGCCGCCCAGCGTGTTGAGGATCTCGGAGATTACCTTGTTATCGTAGTTCTCGTTGCGGCCCCCGGTGTTGCGGCGCTCACCGACTGCGTCGATCTCGTCGATGAACACGATAGCGGCACCGTGTGCCCGAACCGCTGCACGGGCCTGATCGAAGACCTTTTCCCATGCGGCCAGCAGGTCGCCCAGGTGGCCCTTCGCCTGCAGCTTGCCAAGGGATGTCGGGAAAAACGGCGCGTCGATGGTCGCCGCGAAGGCCTTCGCAACATGGGTCTTGCCGGTGCCGGGCGCACCGTGCAGCAGGATGCCCGACGGAACGTCGCTCCACGCGAGCCGCCCTTCACGGTAGGCCACGAGGTCCGCTGCCTGGCGCTCCAGCTGCGCACCCGCCGCGCCGAGGCCCGGCAGGTCGCGCAGGGTGGGACCGGCCGGGGCAGCGGGAGCCGAGACCGCGGCGAGGCGTGCCAGCTCGCGGGCCACGCGCAGCGGACCTTCGGCCCGCAGGGCCAAGGCCAGCACACCGGGATCGAGAGCCGCGAGGGCGGTGTCGGAGGGCAGGGCGGCCCGGACTGCCGCCTCGGCGATCCGGCCAGTCGCGGAGTGCGTCCAGCGCAGCGACCACAGCAGGATGTCGCGGCCTGGCGGCGCGATCCTGACGACCGGGAGGTGAGTCAGTGCCCCAATCCGCTGGTGCGCCTCGGTCAGGATCACGACGACCGGCACCGGTTGGTCGAGCAGCTTGGCGACCTCGAGGGCCAACCGCTCGGGCTGCGCGGCGGCGGCGGCATCGGGGCCCACGACCTCGATCGGCAACGACGCCCGCGGGCCGTTGGCAGTGCCAAGCGCGGTGAACGCGCGCACCCCGTTCAGGATGATCTTGGCAGCGGCCATCGCCTCCTCTCGCGACGCGCAGAGCAGGATCGTCGCGGCCCCCGGAGCGCCGATCGCGTTGGTCCCGCCAGCGGCAGTGACGGCACGTGCGAGCCGCGCCGTCATCAACGCTTTCGCGGGCGACAGCGTGACCGGCGGGCGATAGCTCTGGCGGTGGGCATCCATCGCCCAAGGGTCGTCGCCGTCGGCCAAGGCCGCGGCGATGACAGCATCCTCCACCCTTTCGGCTGCGGGCGTGCCGAAGGTGACGGGCTCCGGTTCGGCGTCGAGTGCCAGCTCGAACCCGTCGTCGGCGGCCCAGGCGCGCAGATCGGACCCGTCGTCGTGACGGTCCCAGGTGCGCAGGGTGCTTGCCGTCGGCAGGGGCACCGCTCCCCTCGACGCAGGATCCGCGCGCTGCTGCGCGAGGAGGGCGTCGACGTCGTGCAGCTCGTCGTCGGCGTTGGGCTGACGCATCTGCGCCAGCAGGGCGGACAGGCCCGTGCCCGGCGGGCGCGGCAGGTTGGGATAGAGGGCAAAAAGGACAGTGTCAGCAAGGCGCTGCCAAGACGGGGCCGCGGGACGGGACGTGGCGGTGGCGAGGACAGTGGTCATGGGCATACTCCGATGCGAAAGTGGCGTGTGGCAAGGGTCCGGTCGCGGGGCGACCGGGGGAGGGCTGACGGGGTGCATGCGCTGGCGCGTGGGGTGATGCGGCGGCGATCAGATCGCCGCGTCGGGCGCCACGACGTGCGCCAGCGCGGCGCCTATCTGCGGGAACAGCCGCAAGAGGATCGGAGACCAGCGACCCACGGGACCGTGCGCCAGCGTCTCCGGACCATGAGACGACAGCGCCGCCGCAAGTTTGCGCGCTGTCGACGGAACCGCGAGGCGTCGCGCCGCCTCAGGAGAGACCTCGCCCGCGAGGGCGAGCAGGGGTGCCCAGGCGTGCCGCCGGGGCGGCGTCAGAAAATTGTTCACGATCGCGGCGGTGTGCTCCGGCGCGAAGGCGCTGGCGTCGAATTTGCCGCCGGTCAGCACCGTGGCCGTCGCCGCGATTGCCGCATGCAGGCCGTCGGCTTCTGCCTCGGTTGGCCCACCTGCGTGCCGCAGATGGCGACAGAAGGGGAAGATGGCGCGGCGGACTGCGGCGGGTTCGCCGTCGCGCAGCGCCGAGAAGAGGCTGACGGCGAGAGGATCGAGTGCGATCGCCGCGCGGCTCGCGCCGTCGGGTGCCACAAGATCGATGGCCTCGACCAGATCGCACGGCGATCGGTCGATGTGGATGCCGCCGTCCGCCTCCGAGAAGGTGAGGACGAGCACGCTGGCGCAGCCGGTCTCCGCCGAGGCGGCAAGGGTGGCCTCGCTAAGGGCCAGCACCCGACCGCCCTGCGGCCAGGCGACATCCTGAAAGCCCTGCCGCAGCAGTTCGGCATCCGGCGCGTCGCCGTCCAGCAGCCAGACAACACCATAGCCGGCACCAGCATAGAACTGGGTGCGACCGAGCACAGTCGTCAACAGCGGGCTCGCGTGCTGGACCTCGAAGGCCAGCAGCCGCGCGCCAAGCCGCGCCTGCACGTCGGGCCGGCGGCGGTGGTCGCCATGCACGATGTCGCGCTCGATCGCGACGTCGTCGAAGCGGTCGTCCGCCGCCAGTGCGGCAGCCAGGAGCCGCTTCCGGCGATCGTGGTGCCGCCCCTCCTGCAGGCCGTCGAAACGGGCCGCATCCACGGCGTCTGGTGACCGACCGCGCTCGGTCGCCAGAGAACAGAACTGGCGGCGCTTGTCTGCGCGATGCTTGAGGTAGGCGCGGCCGCCGCCTGGGATACCGGTGAAGCCGACGCTGAGGACGCAGACAAGGAGGGCTCCGCCGCACTCCGGGCAGTGGAGTGTCCGCCGACCTGCGGCGTGATCGATCGTGACCTGGCGGCGGAGGGTGGCAAGCCCTTCGGCGGTGAGGGGGTCAAGCACGGCTGCGGTGTCGCGCAGCCGGCCAGTAGAGTCGCGAACGGTGGTGATCCGACGCGCGACGGCGGCGGGATTCTGCAAAGAGAGATTGAGCATGGAACAGGCTCCTTCGATATGGGAGAGGGGCCCCGCGTGCCGACCGGTGACGGCCGGATGCACGCGGGAAACGGCGACGGTCGTCCCGTTGCCAGTCGAACCGGCGATCACGCAGACGCGTGGGGCCGGTTACGCCTCCGGTATCGAAAGGAAGGCCGCATCGTCCGCGGCCAAGTCGATCTCGGCCACCGCATCCGCGACGAGCGCGCCGAGCAGCGCCGCCAGATGCGTCAGTTCTGCTGAGACCTGGCGGCTCCACTCCGTGCGCAACGTCAGGCAGCGCTCCGCCAAGCGGCGGAGGGTCAGCGGATAGAGATCAAGCTCTTCCGGTGCATCCCCACGGTCGCGGAGCAGGCCGTCGACCTGACGTGCGGCGGCCTTCAGGATCGGATCCACGTCCTGACGCATCAGGAACACGGTCACGGCCGTCTGGCACTGGGCCCAGGCATCTGCCGCCGCGTCGGCGTAAGCCGCCAGCGCCGGATCGCCGAACTGCACGACCTCCGCGTCGGCGGCAACGCCGGCGGCAATAAGGTCGGCGATCTGCGCGAAGGCGATCAGCGCAAGTGCGGATGCATCGAAAGAGGATGTGGGGGATTTGTTCACGCGGAAAGGCGTGATAGTGGACGAAATAGCCATCGTGATCTCCTTGGGATCGCTGTGGTTAGAACCGGGGCAAGGGCTTGAGCCCCCTTGCTTTGGTTCGACTACATGCATTATGACGTCGAAAAACTTCAACATCAAGGGGTAGAATCGATGTCTGATGAAAAATCGACAGACAGGCCGCGGCAAGGTCGTCCTTCGACCGACACCCAACCTTTAACGCTGCGCCTCCCGACGGAGATGATCGACGAGATTGACCGGCTGAGGCGACAGGACGCGAACCCTCTTACGCGGCAAGGTTACATACGGCGCCACCTTGAAGATTGGTTGCGTGGCGATGGATAGGGGATGGGGCGCACTCGGCCCAGAGCAGACGTTCGCCGAACTTTGTGTCGCTGCAGTGCGGCCATCACACCGGACTTCAGCCAAATCCGCAAAATACAGACCTAAGGTCGTGACACTTGAGTGAAAGGCGCAGCCGGTATGAAATAAGTCAAAAATCTGCATCCTGTGCCAACTCGACTCTTGACCGCAAGGGCAGTAACCTTTCGCCCGTAACTCCTCGCAACGGCAGAATTGCATGACGGTTGGTCCAGCAGCAGTACGAGTCAACGCGGTTCTTTCTGCTTTTCGAGATAACGAAAGCTCGGACGTCATCGACGCCCTTTGCTACTTTTACGTCCCCATTCTTGATAAGCTCCACGGAAAGCCGATCACCGCGTCATTGTTGGCGAAAGCCGCGAAGCTTGTCTATGGGTGGAATCTCACGGAGTCAGTTGGGCATGTCTTCGTTGAGCGACTGGCTGCGCAAGGGCATCTGGTCGAGGAGAAAAAGAACGGTCAGACTGTTTTTGTCGCGCAGCCAAGTTCCGAGCTAGCTGCCAATGTTGAATCGTCGATCCAAGAATCTTTTGATGAAGTGACCGAGTTGTTCCGGGAGTTTGGGCTTGTTTCTGGCGATCTCATCTATAGGCAGCTTACTCGCGAGCAGTTAGGCGACCTGCTTGTCCGTTTCCTTATTTCGCTGGACGCCTACTCGAATAATGAAATTTCGGCCTCTTTGAGGGCGGGAGAAATTGCCAGCGGGGAACGTAGCGCCCTTCAAGAGTTAACAAATGACGTATCCGTTCTCTCGCAATCGGAGACGCACGTCTGCGCAAGATTTGTGCAATGGCTTTCAAAAGAACAGCCGGAACTAGCCGAGAAACTCAGTCTTTTCGTCGCGGCAGGTCTTCTGGCCGAATTGGTCGAGGATTTCCGCAAACCCTCCGCACTGGAAACGAAGAGCGAAACAATCTTTTTTCTCGACGGTCCTATGCTCCTTGGGCTCGTTGGGACAAGCGGTGCAGCCCTTCAAGAGGAGGCACGGACGATCGTAGATGCTTTGAAGTCGATTGGCTGTCGCGTTCAGGTTTTTAGCGAGAGCTGTCGCGAGGCAGAGCGGGTTCTCAGGTCCTACTTGAAGGCCTCGCCTTCGGATCGCTACGGTCGCACTCACACGGCGGTTCTCCACGGTGAGGTCGACAGAGCATACGTGCAAATCGTTGCTGCCGATATTGAGGCGGCGGCCGAAAAGTATGGTGTAAGTGTCAGGGATTACTCCCTCGACGCCTACCCCAATGATCATAAGTACTTTGATGCCGAACGAAATACAGACGTTTACTCGTTCCTCTCTTGGGAAGGCTCACTTGCCCGTGAGCATGATGCGTTCGCTGTGACAGCGATTATGCGGATGCGCCATGGCAAGCACAAAAACGATCCGCTGCAAAATAGCCACGTCTTCATTTCCTCGAATGAGAAGCTAGTCAGGAAAGCGCGGGAATACTGCTTGCATTCTCAACTGGTTCGCGAGACACAGTGCGGCCCGGTCGTCGATACGCGAGATTTGGCGACAATCGCATGGCTGCGAACTGGCTTCGAAAACTCTGAGAAGCTGCCAACATCGCACATGCTGGCCCAATGCGAACGCGTCCTCCGGGTCCGAAAAGACGTGATCGAAAATGCCCGTCAGCAGGTTGCAAAGTTCACCCCTGAAAAGGTGGAACAGTTTGAATTGCTCCTACAGGACAATCGCGCGGTCAGCTACCTGATGGATACTGCTCGCGGTTCGTCTGCCTCTTTCGACCCCGAAAGAGACCAAGAACTTCTGGATGGAATGCTGGACGCAGCCATTAAGGTTGTCCGCGACGAAACAGATGCCAAGCTGTCTCAAAAAGACAAAAAAATTCGTCAACTGCGCGCCGAGAACAAGAAAAGACAGCAGGAAACCCAAACCGAATACGAAGCAAGGCTTGAAGAGGAAGCCCGAAAGACCGCCGACGTAGAAGCTCGACTAGCTGAAATGGAGCGTCTGAGAGGGGAGGATGCAAAGCGCCTCGCCTCGGTTTCATTAAGGCATGAAATTGTTATGCAGGACGGCATCGAATATGCAAACAAGTGGATCATCCGGTATCAGGTGCTTTGCGCCGCGGTTTTTGCCGCAGCTGGGATCCTCGCAGCGTTTGGAGTGTTTTGGGATCCTTTGTCTCTGCCCCCAATGGTGGACTGGGGTTCAAAGCTAGTGGCTGCAATCGGGGTTGTTTTCACCGTGCTCGCGCTTCTCGGGAGACCGGTGCCAGGCTTGTGGCAATTAATCGAGCGCCGCGGCGAGAAGTGGTATGCCAACTACTGCGTGAAGAAAGGCGTCCCTGCGACTGAAGTTAGAGAACGTCTCTCCGTCGGAAAAAGACGGCTCATTCTCGCTGACCCTGACATGCTGACTTCGGAAGCAAGCAGTTCGGACGGAAAAAGCGTCTAGCGAACAAAATTGAATTGGGGTTTCAATCTTCATTGAGATATATAA
This sequence comes from Loktanella gaetbuli, assembly GCF_020531945.1. NCBI lineage: Bacteria > Pseudomonadati > Pseudomonadota > Alphaproteobacteria > Rhodobacterales > Roseobacteraceae > Loktanella > Loktanella gaetbuli. Next base: position 459,294 of record NZ_JAJATZ010000002.1, on the reverse strand, counting down.
AAAGTGGGTAGATGTCTATCTTTGGACTGATTTCAGCATCTTTCGCATCTGCGGCAAAATTGTGCTTCCCGCCCAACTTCATCGATGTAGGTGCCTTCCAAGTTTGGGTGAGAACCGACATTTAGGGATGATGGATGCCCCCCAAAAGTTGCGACATAGCGTGGTTTGCAGCTATAAATGACAATCCAGCGCCTCAAGCCTCGGCACCAGCTTGATTGCCTCGAATAGTGGCCGCAGGGGTTTCTCCGACCGACGGTAGGTGCCCTCGTTCACATCGATGGGCTTGTGGCCCATCAGATCGCGCCGGTCGATATCGTTGACCAGCTGGCGCATGCCGTCTTCGCCCCGGAGGTTGATAAGGGTGTCGTTGACGTAGTGGCGGAGACTATGAAGCGTATAGCCCGCCGGATTTCCAGGATGTGCGGCGTTCAGGCACTGCCGCCACATGTGATCGAGGACGTCGCCGAATTTGTCGTCGTAAGGCGCAATCGTATCCGTGATCTTCTCGGCTTCGGCACGGGTGCGAAGAGGAACGGCTTCGATGAAGATCACCTTCCGTCCTTGCTGCCGCACGCCATCGACGTAGTCGAGGAAACCAAGGTCGATGATCTGGGGATGAAGCGGGACGCGGCGCTTGCAATGCATCTTTTTCAGGCCCCGGAGGTGGTTGGGGCGGATGTGAGCGAAATGGATGCCATCTTCCTCGAGGATGTCGGTGGTAAGCAGACCGGCGACCTCTGCGCGTCTGGCACCGGTCAGCGCAAGCAAGCTGTTGATCCAGTAGTGATGATCCTTCAGCACGACCGGTCCGGGGACATGCCGACGCGCCTTGCTCTTGCTCCCTGACCACAGCGGTTGCGTAAACACCTTTTGAACGTCGGCGAGGGTGAACACCGACCTCTTCTCGTCATCGGAGCGATCGTCCGCTGGAAGAAGTTCGGCAATCTTATGTCCGAAAGATACCTGATGCCCCTCGCGGGGCGCATATTCGATTATCTCCTTCAACGTTGTGGCATGACGGTCGGTTGACGCGCGAGACAGACCTACGTCATCTGCATAAGCCGCGTGATTTCCTGACCGGAGTTCTTTAAACGTCAAGTCGCGATCGCGGGGCGATTTCCAGTAAAACCTTGGTAGATCCTTCTTGAGCGAATTGGCGAACATCTCGATATGGTGCGGCCGAATATCGGTGACCAACTGGATACCTGTCGTGAAGATGAAGAGCGAAACGGTCTTAAGCTTCTGGTCCTTCGTGCCCTGCTTAATCTGTTGCCTGCGGCACATCCGGACGGCCGTTCCGAATAGATCTTCGCCGTAGGTGCGTTCGACGACGGCATCTGCGGCTTCGCCATCGAAGGCGGGAACCTCCGGCTGGGCAAATGCGGCATCGCGTTGTGCGTGGATCGTGTTCGCTGTCAAACGACCCGTGATGAGGGAGACGCCAGGCGTCAACCGCGGGCCAGCCGGAACGGGCTCTTCGGGCAATACGGCAGCGTTTGGACCGGCCGTCTTCATGAGGGGCATCTGGGCAGGAGGCTTGGTTTCGTCGGCGACGCCCAATGCGGTTCCGCCGTGTCCGATGATCTGCCGCAAGAAGTCTTCCGCCTGACGGCAGGCATCTTCGCCATTGTGAAGCGGCACGCGCGTGATTGCATCGTGTGCTGCCATGAGAGCCTCGGCGGCGGCCCAACGGAGACGTAGCTGGTCGAATTCTGACAACGCAGCTGCCCCCTTGTCCGGTCGTGCCCGCTGTAAGACTTCCTCGCTGAAGCGCGGCGACATGAACTGCCGGTAAAGGTTGCTCTGCATCCGCAGGGCGGCCGGCCGTTGGCACTCGGGCAACTGCTGCAAGCGTTCTTCGGGCATGGCGTCGCGCAGGCCGTCCTCGACAAGGCTCCGCAAGGCATAGGCTTCCAGGCGATGTTCCACAGCACGCTCTGCCGTCAGCGAACCGTCCATACGCTCCATGACCCGCGCGGCCCGCAGGCATGCGAGCTCACGGCGCAGTTCAGCCTGGAAGAAGGCTGTCACCTCTGCATCGGGCAGGTTGATATGCGTGGCGGCGTCGAGCATGCGGTCCATGATGGCGGTCAGTTGCACGCACAATCTAAAGGCGGACCGCCTGTCTGTCGTCCCCATGGACAGCATCACTGGGGATAAACATGTGGACAAACCCGGCACACGCCGGCGGAAGAAGAAGATGCCTCGGCGCATCGTCAGGTAGGGAATGTCGTGCATCGTGACCCCGCTTTCAGGTCGCCGCGACGAGGACTTCCGACGAAAGCCTGCGCACGCACCCGGTGATCACGTGTGACCATCCGTGTGAACACGTGTGTAACCAACGCCTCAGGTCTCCTCAGCGGAAAACATCAAGGCTCTGATCTTGCAGACTTTTTGAAAGGCGCTGGCTGGGGTGGTAGGATTCGAACCTACGATACACGGTACCAAAAACCGATGCCTTACCGCTTGGCTACACCCCATCAGCGAGGCGTGGGATACGATGAACCGCCGGGGCGTTCAAGCCCCGGTTTGCGCATTTTTGCTATTCTTTTTGACCGTCGGCTCGCAAAAGATCGGGTGTGTCCTCGCGGTTGCGCTCGGCCTTGATCATATCGCTGACCGCTTCTTCTTGACCGGGAGATACTTCTGCAATACCAGCGCTTTCCTTTGAGGTGGGCGCGGGCGGATCGATCGTTGCGCGTGTCAATGCGATCGGTTGAACATTGTCGGGGATCTCGAACCCGTCCTCTTCTAAGGCGCGCTTTACGTGTCGGATTGCCTCGCCTTGGGCCAGCGGCAGCGAGCTTTGACGCTGATCAATCCAGCCGGCAACCTGCATCACCACGCCGCCAGCCTCGAGGGTTTCGATCCAGACAGCGGCGCGGGGTTGATCCAGAACGAATGGCAAATCCTGCACGGTCCGCTCAATCAGGTTCCGTGCGGCGGCGAGGTCGCAGTCGCGGCTGACGCTGATCGGAAACAGAAAACGGCGTTCCGCATTTTGCGTATAATTGACCACCCGCGAACTGAACACGGTCGCGTTGGGGATACGGATGTGGTTTCCGTCAGGGGACAGCAGGATCGTGGCACGGCTTGTCAGTCGGATGACTGTTCCGATATCGCCGTTGATCTCGACCACGTCATTGGGCGCGAATGGCTGGCGAATCGACAGCATGATGGACGCGATGAAATTCTCGACCGTGTCCTTGACCGCGAAACCGAGGGCGAGACCGATGATTCCTGCAGCGCCCAGGATCGTGCCCAGCAGGGCGGTGGCCCCCAGGATATCCAGCGCAACGACCAGGCCAAGCACCACAAAGGCCAGCCGGATGATCTGTTGCATGATTTGCGCGATGAATGCGTTTGGGGCCAGCCGTTTCCATGGCCGTTGCCACCGCGCGAGTGCCAGCCCGACCCAGAGGATCACGACGAACACGACCAACGCGATCCCCAGCAGGGGCAGGCTGGACACCAGTTGCAAGGCACGTGTCCGGAACCGTTCGAGTGCTGGCGTCAGCCGTGCATCAAGGTCTGTCGTTTCGAACGTGTTGTTGCGCACGGCGATGACACCTTCGATCCGTTGCGCCAGTTCCGTCAGTGCTGTCTGGTCTTGCGGGGTCAGAACCTCGCCCGTCAGGGTGACGACACCCTCTTGGACAGCGACGTCGACACTCTCGTAGCCGCCAAGCACCGCGATGATATCGCCGATCCGGCTGCGGATCGCGGTGTCGTCGCGCGCCGATGTATCGGTTGCGATGGGGGCCGTGTTGTCCTGTGCCACGGCCGCGACCGGCCACAGCAAAACAATGATCAGAATGAATGCGCGCATCGGTCCCCCCGTGTCAGGTGCAGAGGTAGCAGGGACCGACGCATGTGCAAACGATCAGACGCGCAGCGGGTTGGCCTTGGCCAGGCGGTCGAAATCCATCAGGCTGCTGACCAATGCCGGCATCTGGTCCAACGGAATCATGTTTGGCCCGTCTGAGGGTGCCGTGTCGGGTGCCTCGTGAGTTTCGATGAACACCGCAGCGATTCCCAGACTGACCGCTGCGCGGGCCATGACCGGAGCAAATTCGCGCTGACCGCCAGAGCTGCCGCCCTGACCACCGGGCTGCTGGACGGAATGGGTCGCGTCCATCACGACCGGATAGCCGGTTTTTGCCATGATCGGCAGCGACCGCATGTCGGCGACAAGCGTGTTGTAGCCGAATGATGCGCCGCGTTCGGTCAGCAGGATACGTTTGTTGCCCGTGCTTTCGATCTTGGACACGACGTTCGGCATGTCCCAAGGGGCCAGAAACTGTCCCTTTTTCACGTTGATGACGGCACCGGTTTCGCCGGCTGCAAGCAACAGGTCGGTCTGGCGGCACAAGAACGCGGGGATCTGCATCACATCGACGACCTGCGCAACAGTCGCGCATTGATCTGCCCCGTGGATGTCCGTCAGGACAGGACAGCCGATGGTGTCCTTGACCTTTTGCAGGACGGACAGCCCCTCATCCAGGCCCAGGCCGCGCTTGCCCGACAGCGAGGTGCGGTTTGCCTTGTCGTAGCTGCCTTTGAAAATGAACTGCGCGCCGGCCTCATGGCAGGCCGCGGCCATCTGTTCAGCAATCATCAGCGCGTGATCAGAACTTTCCAGCTGGCAGGGCCCTGCGATGACAAGCAGGGGGCGATCGTTGGAAACGGTGAGGTTTCCGATGGTGACATCATGCATCAGCTGGTTACCTGTTCGCGAAGGATGGAGGCGGTGATCGAGATCATCAGGTAGATACCCGAGAAGATCAAGAACGCGAGGATCGTATTCTCGAATGCCTTGGGGTAGGTGGCCTCGTCCGGGGCGACGGGTTCGACGCCCATCGACAGATAGCGGACCTGACGGTTTGCCTCGATCCTGGCGGTTTCCATCTGCGTCAGCGCCTGCTGGGCCAGACCGGTCTGAAAGGTATAGTTTTCCTCGGCCAGACGCAGTTCCGTATTGCGCGCAGCAAGGCTTGTCCCCTCGGCGTTGGCCGTTGTCATCTGTTGGCGCAGATCGGCGATCAGCGTTTCGATATTGCTGATCTGGCTTTCCAGTGCGTTGACCTGCGCCTGATTTGGGGTGCGGACCGCGAGCCGTTCCTGCAAGGCAAGAGTCAGGCGTTGCCGTTCGGATTCGAGGGCCGAAATCTGTTGCGTGCGGGCCGAGGTTTCGCCGATCGGATCGATCTGCTGCACGTCTTCCTGGATTTGCAGCCAGGCCTGCAAGGCATCGGCGCGCGCGGCCTCTGCGGCGACATAGCTTTCGCGGGCACCGGCCATCTGGTCCTCGCGCAGGCGCTGGGTCAGCTGGTCGACCTGTTCCTCGGCGTAGCCGATCAACGCGTTGGAAAATTCCTGACTGACCTCGGGCGAGGCGGCGATGACCTTCATGCGCAGGATGCCCTCGGTCGGGTCATAGCTGATCTTCACCATGTCCTGATAGACGCCGTAGGCGGCCTCGTTCGTGGCATCCTCGGGCAGGCGCTGAATCGGGTCGATCCAGTCTTGGCTGAAATGCGCCTTGAAGTCGTGGTCGGCATCCAGACGCACCATCGCTGCCCGGGACTGCAGGTAGGATTGCACCGTGATGCTGTCCTGTTGGGTCGCCATGGAGGTACCTTGGAACATGCCCCCCAAACCGCCTGCGGCGCTGGCTGGTTCGGCCTGCTGAATGACGAATTCAGAGTCAGTGGCATACATCGGCGTGGCGATCGTATAGTAATAATATCCCACGATCATGGTCGGCAGCAGCACAAAGATGCTGAGCCTGACCATCATCAGGAACGCCTTGAGACGGCGGCGACGGGCCATATCGCGCTGTATCTGCGAGATTTCGTCGTTCCGACGCGTGATCGGATCGGCAAATTCGGTCGAGGGCAGTTGATTGCCATGCGTTCGAGTTTGCGGCAACTGCACCCGGTCCTGCGGCACCGGTTTGATGGCGCCCAGGGTCTGTGGGCCGCCGGTCTGCGGATTGGCACCGCCTGATTGCTGACCGCCTTGTTGATCTGGTGCTACCAGTTCCAGCACGGTGGAACGCTGGAACGGGTCAATCCCGGCAAGCCGCAGCTGGCGGACCGCATCAAAGTCGGAAGTGACGGCCAACCCCTGTTTTTGCGCGACCCGGCGCGCCATGCGCAATTGACGCCCTGTCAGACCCTCGCGGCGGATCGCGTCGATGTCGACATTGTTGTTTGCAGGTTCGGGCATGGGCTGCGGCGCGGCCGTGGCCTGCTGCTGGACGGGTTCCGGGCGCTGCGGCGGCGCGGATTGTTCCGCCGCGGCTGGTGCAGCCTCGCCCGTGTCGACCATCGATTTGCGCACCCGAAATTTCTTAGCTGTGGGCTTCGTAGTCATAAAGCTGCTTGGCCTCTTCAAGTGTGTCGAACATGTGGATTCTGCCGTCGCGCAATACAGCGGCCGAACGCGCGAACCGTTCAAGTGTCTCTGCCTGATGCGATACGATGATCACGGTCGTCTTTTCCAGCCGTTCACGCAGGATTTCACCCGCCTTGCGATTGAATTCCATATCGGTCGTGGACGGCATGCCTTCGTCGATGAGGTAGATATCGAAATCAAGCGCCAGCATCAGCGAAAATGTCAGCCGCGCCCGCATCCCCGCACTGTAGGTCCCGACCGGCATGTCGAAATATTCCTTGATCCCGCACAGCCAGCGGCAGAACGCCTCGATATAGTCGGGATCCAGACCGTAGAGCCGGGCGATATAGCGCACGTTTTCGCGCGCGGTATGCCGGTTGACGACACCGCCCATGAAACCCAGCGGAAACGATATGCGGCATCCGCGGGTAATCGTGCCTTCGTCGGGTTTTTCCAGACCGGCCATCATGTTGATCAAGGTCGTCTTGCCGGTGCCGTTGGGTGCCAGGATTCCCAGCGAATTTCCCAGTTCAACGCGAAACGACGCCCGATCCAGGATGATCTTGCGCTGGGTGCCGGTCCAGAAGGACTTGCTGACCGCATTGAATTCCAACATCTTTTGCCCGCTCTCGACGTGCTTGCTGCCCGCTGTGAATGCGCGACGAAGGTTAATTCGGCGTCACATTGTTCTCTCTTTTACACTTAATGACCGGAAATTGTGTTCAAAGACAGGCGAAAGGCGGTTTTTTGCAAAACCGTGATGGACCGTGGTCCCTGTGCAAAGGGCTGGGCTGTTCTAGATCCCGTCCATGAGTATCCAGAAAGACATCTCGGACTGCCGCATCTGCGCAGATCGTTTTGCCCGGACCGCAACGCGACACAGCCCACGTCCGGTCGTGTGGTTTCGTGGCCAACCGCGCATTCTGATCGCAAGTCAGGCCCCGGGTGCGCGTGTGCATGAGGCGCAGACCCCGTTTTGGGACCGTTCCGGTGACCGGTTGCGGGATTGGATGGGGATCGAGAACGACGCGTTTTATGACCGCGACCGGGTCGCAATCGTGCCGATGGCATTCTGTTTTCCGGGGTATGACGCCAAAGGCTCTGACCTGCCGCCACCGCGCATCTGCGCAGCAACGTGGCGTGCGGCGGCGCTTGCCCAGCTGGGGCAGGTGCCACTGACGCTGCTGATCGGCGCCTACGCCCAAGGCTGGCACTTGGGCGATAAAATGCCCGTCACGCAGCGGGTTGCGGGCTGGCGAGATCACGCGCCGCATGTCTTTCCCTTGCCTCATCCGTCCTGGCGCAATACCGGATGGCTGAACCGCAACCCGTGGTTTGCCGACGAATTGCTGCCCGTATTACGGGCGCGCGTGCAAGAGGTGCTGGAATGACCGAAACGACGCTGGATAAATCCCACGCCGCGATGCAGGCGGCCCCGGAAAACGACGCACTGCGCCTGCGGTTCTACGAAGACCTGTGCGACGCGGATGTCTATGTCTTGCTGGATGCGGAACCCGAGGGTGACAGTGTCAAACCCACTGTAGTCGAAATGGAAGGCGCGCCATTCGCACTGATTTTTGACACCGAGGACCGTTTGTCCGATTTTACCGGGCGCGTGGCACCCTATGCCGGATTGCCGGGGCGGGCCCTGGTGCAGATGATGGCGGGGCAGGGCTGTGGGCTGGCCTTGAACCTGCGCGTAGCCTCCTCGGCGATGTTGATCCCGGCGGATGGTGTCGACTGGCTGGCAACGACCCTGGATCACGCACCTGAACAGACGCAGGCGCGGCTGGTCGCGATCACGCCGCCAAAATCACTGCCAGAGGCGGTGCTGGACGCATTGGACCGCAAGCTGTCAAAGACGGCGGGACTGGCCGAAACGGCCTACCTTGTTGCCGCCGAATACGAGGACGGTGGTAAGGGACACGTTCTGGGATTTGTGGGCGCGGATGACAGCGCCCATGGTGCGCTGGCCCATGCGGCGGGCGAGGCACTGACATTTTCCGGCATCGACGCAGGCACGATGGACGTCGTGTTCGTCGGCGCAGACGAGGAAATGGCCCGCCGGCTGGAACGTGTGGGCCTGCGGTTCGACCTGCCGAAAATTCAGCGCGTCACACCAGATGTCCCGATGGCCCCCGGTGCCGATCCGAACAAGCCGCCGAAACTGCGCTAGACGGTTTCTCCTGCGTCCATCCGGTCGAGGAAAGCCTGCGCCTCTGACAGGATCGTTTCCTTTTTGGCGTCGTCCATCCGGTCCCATGTGCCGTAGATCCGTCCGATCCGGTTGTTGGACGCGAATTTTTCGCGGTGACGGTCCATGAAATGCCAATACAGCAGGTTGAACGGGCAGGCGCCCTTGCCGGTTTTCTTGGTTACTGAATAGGCGCAAGACCCGCAGTAGTCCGACATCTTGTGGATGTAATTGCCCGAACTCACGTAGGGTTTGCTGGCGATGATCCCGCCGTCCGCGAACTGGCTCATGCCGATGACGTTCGGTGCCTCGACCCATTCGTAGGCGTCGGCGTAAACGCGCAGATACCATTCATGGACCTGAAACGGATCGATCCCGGCCAGCAGGGCGAAATTGCCGGTCACCATCAGGCGCTGGATATGGTGGGCATAGGCCTCTTCCTTGGTCTGCTCGATGGCGCGGGACATGCAACGCATGTCGGTCGCATCGCCCCAGTACAGACCGGGAAGATCACGGGTGTGGTCCAGCCCATTGCGATGGATGTAATCCGGGCCCTCTCGAAAATAGATCCCGCGGATGTATTCGCGCCAGCCGATGATCTGGCGGATGAAACCTTCGGCCGCATTGATCGGCACATCGCCGTCCTGCCACGCTTTTTCGACCGCCTCGCAAACCTCCATCGGGTTTAGCAGACCTGCGTTGATATAAAGGCCAACGATGGAATGATACATGAACCTTTCGTCGTCCATCATGGCATCCTGATAGGTGCCGAAATCGGGCAGGCCCTTTTTCACCCAATGTGCCAGGTGCTGACGTGCCTGACCGCGATCGGTGGCAAACCAGAACGGTCGCAGATCGCCGAATGAATTGCCGAAACGGCGTTCGACCAGTTGCAGCACCTCTTCGACAGTCTCGTCCGGGGTGAACCGCATTGGTCCCGCAAAATCGATCCCCTCTGGCGGCGGCTTGCGGTTGTCCTCGTCATAGTTCCACTGGCCACCGGCGGGGGTGTCGCCGTCCATCATCAGGCCGGTCTTGCGGCGCATCTCGCGGTAGAAATACTCCATCCGCAGCGCCTTGCGCCCCTCGGCCCAGCCTTCGAATTCCTTGTGCGAGGCGATGAAACGGTCGTCTGGCAATTGCTCGACGGTCACTGGGCAGTGACGCAACGCCTCGATCAGCCGCCATTCACCGGGTTCTGTCGCCAGCACCCGGTTTGCGTCGTATTCCTCGGCCGCGCGCATCAGGACACCACAGATGGAATCGGATCCTTCGCCCAGTCGGGTATAGTCGACGGTCCATCCATCCGCGCGCAACTGTGCCGCGAATTTGCGCATCGACGCAAAGAGGAACGCGATCTTCTTGGGGTGGTGCGCCACATAGCTTGCCTCGTCCGCGACCTCGGCCATGACGACGATGTCAGTCGATTTGCTGGCCTTTTGCAGCGCAGAGAGTTCGGGTGACAGCTGGTCACCCAGCACGAGAACGAGATCTACCATGGGATGGTCTTTCCGGCATAATCAAAGAATTGGCCCGACTGATCAGGACCAAGACCGTCGATCACGCCCAGCAGATTTGCAGCAGCCTGGGATGCCGGTACTGTTTTGTGGTGGCCCGCATAATCGGCGGTAAAGGGTGTCTTGACCGTGCCGGGATGCAGAGCGACGACGCTGGATTGTTTGTGCGAACGGCCAAGTTCGATCGCTGCCCCGTGCACGATCTGGTTCAGCGCGGCCTTTGATGCGCGGTAGGAATACCAACCGCCGATCCCGTTGTCGCCGATTGATCCGACGCGTGCCGACAGGATTGCACAGACTGACGGGGCGCGGCGGGGCAGCAACCGGCCGAGGTGTCGCAAGATCAGCGCTGGACCGATGGCATTCACGGCCATGACCCGGGCCATGGCGTCGGCCTCGATGGCACCAAGGGACTTTTCCGGTGTGCCCAGAACACCGACGGCCACGAACACCAGGTCGAATGGACCATCAAGCGCGTCCAGATGCCGGGCGACGGATGCGGGGTCGGTCACGTCGAACCCGTCGGCGCTGCGCGACAGGGTCGTGACCGTATCGCCGCGCGCACGCAGGGCGTCAGTCACAGCTTGTCCGATGCCGCCAGAGGCACCGATCACCAGGGCATTATTCGGCATAGATCATCTTTCGTGTCATGCCACCGTCAACGGTGACGACCTGACCGGTCACAAATCCCGAATCCTGTAGCCAGCGGACGGTTTGCGTGATGTCCTCGACCCGGCCCGCGCGGCCGACGGGATGCTGATCGTGATCCACATCACGCATATCGTCCCATCCTTTGGTCACGATCCAGCCGGGCGCAATGGCGTTCACGCGAATGTCCGGACCAAGCGAAATCGCCAGCGCATGGGTCAGCGCCGACAGCCCACCCTTGGATGCGGCATAGGCTTCAGAATGTGGTTCCGACATTTGCGCACGGGTCGATGTCATGTTGACGATCGCCCCCTTGCGCGCGCGCAACAGAGGCACGGCTGCGCGTGTGACCAGAAAGGCACCGGTCAGATGGCTGTCGGTCACGCGCCGCCAATCGGCAAGCGTCAGATCCTCGATCGGACCTCTATGCGGGTTTGCAATCCCCGCATTGTTTATCAGCAAATCGCAGCCGTCGATCTGCGCAAAGGCGGCCGCGACCTGATCCTCGTCGCCAACGTCGCAGACGATGCCGGTCACACCGTCAATCTCTACGGGATCAACATCCAACCCAAAGACCCGCCAGCCGCGACCGGCATAGTCGTGCGCGATCCCCCGTCCGATGCCAGATGCTGCACCTGTGATAATCAATGTCTGTGTCATAAATGCAGACCTAGATCACCGCGCGCGGCATTCCATTCTTCTTCTGGTCAAAAATATCCGCGGGGGAGGCCCGAAGGGCCGGGGGCAAGGCCCCCAGTGGCAAAACGCCCTTTTCAAGCGGGACACAGCCGCTATAGTGCGACGCATGAGCGCACGAGATCATATGTTTTTGGCGACCCTGTCGGGTCTGACCCTGCGTGCCCTACGCCTGAACCACGTCTGAGCGTGCCTGTCGGCGCGACCGCTCGGACAGTGCCAGCGCCGACCATCCCCAACAGATAGCCGTTCAGGACCAGACCAATGACCGACCGCGTTTACATTTTCGACACCACATTGCGCGACGGGGAACAATCCCCGGGTGCCACGATGACCCACAGCGAGAAACTTGAAATTGCCGCCATGCTCGATGACATGGGCGTCGATATCATCGAGGCTGGCTTTCCCATTGCATCAGAGGGCGACTTCGCCGCCGTTTCAGATATCGCGCGCCTGTCCAAGAACAGCGTGATCTGCGGCCTCAGCCGTGCCAATTTCAAGGATATCGACCGCTGCTGGGAGGCCGTCAAACATGCGGCGCGCCCGCGCATCCATACGTTCATCGGCACCTCGCCACTGCACCGGGCGATCCCGAATCTGGATATGGACCAGATGGCCGAACGCATCCACGACTGCGTGACCCATGCCCGCAACCTGTGTGACAATGTGCAATGGTCGTCGATGGATGCCACCCGCACCGAATGGGAATTCCTCAAGCGCACGGTCGACATAGCGATCAAGGCAGGGGCAACAACGATCAACATCCCTGATACCGTCGGTTATACGGCGCCGGTTGAATCTGCGGACCTGATCCGCCGGCTGATTGCCGAGGTCGATGGTGCGGACGAGGTGATCTTTGCCACGCATTGCCACAATGACCTGGGGCTGGCGACCGCCAATTCGCTGGCTGCCGTAGCAGGCGGCGCGCGCCAGATCGAATGCACGATCAACGGTCTGGGCGAACGTGCAGGCAATACAGCCCTCGAAGAGGTGGTCATGGCGATGAAGGTCCGCCAGGACATCATCCCTTATGAGACGCGGATCGACACCCGCAAGATCATGGCCATCTCGCGTCGTGTGGCGACGGTCTCTGGTTTTCCCGTGCAGTTCAACAAGGCGATCGTCGGCAAGAACGCCTTTGCCCATGAATCCGGGATCCATCAGGACGGCATGCTGAAAAACCGCGAAACCTTTGAGGTGATGCGCCCCGAGGATGTGGGTTTGTCCGGCACGTCCTTGCCGCTGGGCAAACATTCCGGTCGCGCCGCCCTGCGCGCCAAGCTGGACGAGCTGGGTTATGAAGTAGGTGACAACCAGCTCAAGGACGTTTTCGTCAGGTTCAAGGAATTGGCCGACCGCAAAAAGGAAGTGTTCGACGACGACCTGATTGCGTTGATGCGGATCAACGAAGGGGCCGAAGACCATCTGAAATTGACTGACCTGCGGGTTGTCTGCGGGACCGGCGGCCCGGCAGAAGCACAGATGAAAATGCTGATTGGCGGTGCGTCCAAAGAGGTGACGACGCGTGGTGATGGCCCGGTCGACGCGGCATTCAACGCGGTGAAATCATTGTTCCCGCACGGTGGGCGGCTGCAATTGTACCAGGTGAATGCCGTCACCGAAGGCACTGATGCGCAGGCGACCGTTTCGGTTCGCCTCGAAGAGGACGGACGCATCGCGACCGGTCAGTCGGCAGACACGGACACGGTGGTGGCGAGTGCAAAGGCCTATGTCAACGCGCTGAACAGGCTGATCGTGCGTCGTGAACAAACCGGCGTCGATTACGATACCAAAGGCGTCAGCTACAAAGACGCAGGCGCATAAGGCACGGCCGGTCCGCTACGATGTGGTGGGCCGGCCGCAAACGATTCGACGGCTTTCGCGCGCGCCCGATCTAGGTCGCTGTCGTCACCTGCCAGGACAAATGTTCCAAAAGTGCAAGTTTTGCCAGATTTCGGTTCATCCTGACGCCAGAATTATCGCATCTGTACAGGTGGCGAGATCGCGCCAAGTGGCTTGTCACGAGGGCTTTTAACCGCTGAACCGCCCCCCTATAAGGCCTAGAGCTGGATTGCGGGCCTGAGCGGCGATCATCCCAGCGCGCATGATTTTTGGGGAAGGCCTTCGCATGGCAATTTGGCACAATCTGTTTTCGTCCGACATCGCCATCGACCTCGGGACGGCAAATACGCTGATCTATGTCAAGGGTCGTGGGATTGTCTTGTCCGAACCGTCCGTGGTTGCCTATCACGTCAAGGACGGCGTGAAAAAAGTGCTGGCCGTCGGCGAAGATGCGAAATTGATGCTGGGCCGGACGCCCGGCAGCATCGAAGCCATCCGGCCGATGCGTGATGGCGTGATCGCGGATTTCGACACCGCGGAAGAGATGATCAAGTATTTCATCCGCAAGGTGGCCAAGCGGTCGACGTTCTCCAAGCCAAAGATCATCGTCTGCGTCCCCCACGGTGCGACACCGGTCGAAAAACGCGCGATCCGCCAGTCAGTCCTGTCCGCCGGTGCGCGCCGTGCGGGTCTGATCGCGGAACCCATCGCGGCTGCCATCGGCGCGGGCATGCCGATCACTGACCCGACCGGCAACATGGTCGTGGATATCGGTGGCGGCACCACCGAGGTTGCCGTGCTGAGCCTGGGTGACATCGTTTACGCGCGGTCCGTGCGCGTGGGCGGTGACCGGATGGACGAGGCGATCATCAACTATTTGCGCCGCCAGCATAACCTGCTGATCGGTGAATCCACAGCCGAGCGCATCAAGACCTCGATCGGCACCGCAAGGATGCCCGATGACGGTCGTGGAAGCTCCATGCACATCCGTGGCCGCGACCTGTTGAATGGCGTGCCGAAAGAGACAGAAATTTCGCAGGCCCAGGTCGCCGAAGCACTGGCCGAACCGGTGCAGCAAATTTGTGAGGCGGTGATGACCGCGCTTGAGGCAACGCCGCCTGATCTGGCCGCTGACATCGTTGATCGCGGCGTCATGCTGACGGGTGGCGGCGCGCTGCTGGGGCAATTGGACCTGGCGCTGCGTGAACAGACGGGCCTTGCGATTTCCGTCGCTGACGAGTCACTGAATTGTGTGGCCTTGGGGACCGGCAAGGCGCTTGAGTATGAAAAACAGCTTCGGCATGTGATAGACTACGATAGTTGATCTGACCTGACGGGAGCTGTGTTTGGCCCGCGACCGGAACTCTGAGGATTTCACGACCCCGCTTCGTCGCCTGTTGGTTGCGGTGGGTATCGTCGCGTTGCTTGCAGTGTTTCTGGTCTGGCGGATCGACAGTCCGCGGGTCGAACGGTTCAGGCTCGCGGTGATCGACCGGGTTGTGCCGAATTTCGACTGGGCGATGGCACCGGTGACCGGTGTCATCGGTCTGGTGAACGATTTTCGCAGCTATCAGGCCCTGTCAGAGCAGAACAGCGACCTGCGCCGCGAATTGCAGCAGATGAAGGCCTGGAAAGAGGCCGCACTTCAGCTGGAACAGGAAAACGCGCGCTTGCTGGAACTGAACAATGTCCAGCTCGACCCGCAGCTGACGTATATTACTGGCGTTGTCATGACCGACAGCGGATCCCCGTTTCGTCAGTCTGTTCTGCTGAATGTCGGCAAGCGTGACGGGATCGAGGACGGCTGGCCTGCGATGGACGGTATCGGTCTGGTCGGGCGGATCAGTGGCATGGCGGATCAGACCAGTCGCGTCATTTTGCTGACCGACACCTCTAGCCGCATCCCGGTGACAATCCAACCATCCGGACAAAAGGCGATCCTCGCAGGTGACAACACGCTGAACCCGCCGATCGAATTTCTGGAAAACCCCGATGCGGTGCGGCCCGGTGACCGGGTGGTCAGTTCCGGCGATGGCGGCGTGTTCCCTGCCGATCTGCTGGTCGGTCAGGTCGCTTTGGGCAGCGACCGGCGGCTGCGCGTGCGATTGTCTGCCGATTTCGAGAGGCTGGAATTCCTGCGTATCCTGCGCGCGCGACCCCACGAGGCCATCACCGATCCCGGCGGTCTTCTGGCGACAGAGCCTGCACGCTTTGGCCCGATCCTGCCGGCAAGCGCGCAGGCAACGGATGGCTGAAACACCGACATCGCGCATCTGGGCGGGCCGATTCAAATATGTCGGGCTCGTGGCCATGATATTTTTCGTCCAGCTGATGCCGCTGAATGCGATTCCGGTCAGCTTTACCGGGCCTGATTTCTTGCTGTTGGTGACGTTGGCCTATGCCGCCCGGCGCCCCGATTACCTGCCGTTCGGGTTGATCATGGTGGTATTTCTGCTGGCGGACCTGTTGTTTCAGCGACCGCCGGGACTGTGGGCGGCGCTGGTGTGCATCCTCAGCGAAATGTTGCGCGCACAATCGCGTGGGCTGCGCAACGTGCCTTTGTTGTTGGAATGGGGTACGATATCACTTGGCATAGTTGCGATCACCCTAGGCTATCGGTTGATCCTCGCGATCACTGTCGTGCCGCAGGCACCGCTTGCGCTGACATTGATTCAGATGGTTATGACGATCGTGGCCTATCCGGTGGTGGTCCTGGTGGCGCAACTCATTTTCGGCATCACCCGTCCGGCACCGGGGCAGACAGACAGTTTTGGACACAAGCTATGAAAAAAGGCCCAAAGGACAACGAATTGAGCAGTCGCACCGTCAGCCGACGCGCGCTGATCGTCGGGGCCGCGCAATTAGGTATTGCGGGTGGGCTGGGCTGGCGGTTGCAGTCCATGCAGGTGGAACAGGCTGATCAATTTCGCCTGCTGGCCGAGGAAAACCGGATCAACATTCGTCTGCTGCCACCGGCGCGCGGGTTGATTTTCGACCGCAACGGAATCCCCTTGGCCGAAAACGAACAGAATTACCGTGTCGTCATGGTCCGCGAAGAGGCAGGCGACGTTGACGAAGTGTTGAACCGTCTGACGCAGATTGTCGATCTGGACCCCGATGTGATCGCCCGTGCCAAGGAGGAAATGTATCGCAGATCGCCATTCGTTCCCGTGATCATCGCCGACCGGTTGGCCTGGGAGGATGTCGCGGCAATCAACGTGAATGCGCCTGCGTTGTCCGGCATCACTGCCGAGGTGGGTTTGTCGCGGCACTATCCATACGGCGGCGATGTCGGTCATGTCGTAGGCTATGTGGGGCCTGTCAGCGACTATGACCTGAGCCGGATCGACGACAAGGACCCCTTGTTGCAGATCCCGAAATTCCAGATCGGCAAGACCGGCGTCGAAAACAAGATGGAAGCCATGCTGCGCGGCAGCGCCGGGACCAAGCGGATCGAGGTCAACGCATTGGGTCGCGTCATGCGCGAGCTGGATCGCAAGGAAGGCGAACCGGGCAAGGATATTCAGTTGGGCCTTGACGAGCGTCTGCAATCCTATGCGCAGGCCCGGATGGACGGCGAGAGCGCGGGTGCCGTCGTGATCGACCTGGAAACAGGCGATCTGCGCGCCATTGCCTCGGCCCCGTCATTCGATCCGAACATGTTCGTGCGTGGCATTTCGGTCAAGGATTGGACCGACCTGAACGAAAACAAGTATCGTCCGCTTGCGGCAAAGGCGATCCAGGGCACCTATCCGCCGGGATCGACATTCAAGATGGTGACCGCGCTCGCGGCCCTCGAGGCTGGCGTGATCGGTCCGGAGGAAACCATTTACTGCCCTGGGTACACGAACGTGTCGGGCACGCGTTTCCACTGTTGGAAACGGGCCGGCCACGGCAACATCAATTTCCACGAAAGCCTCAAGCAATCGTGTGACTGCTATTATTATGAGGTCAGTCAGAGGGTCGGCATCGACAAGATTGCGGAAATGGCCCGGCTGCTGGGACTGGGTGTCCGGCATGACCTGCCGCTGTCCGCCGTGGCAGAGGGGCTGGCCCCTGATCGTGCGTGGAAACAGGATGTGCGCGGTGAAAGCTGGCGCATCGGTGACACTGTCAACGCATCAATCGGGCAGGGCTATGTTCTGGCCTCGCCAATGCAATTGGCTGTGATGACCGCGCGCCTTGCGACGGGGCGCATGGTCACGCCGCGACTGATCAAGTCTATCGACGGCGTGGAACAACCCTCTGGCATCGGTGATCCATTGCCGATCAACGAAAACTGGTTACGCCGGACACGGCAGTCGATGGATGCGGTCGTGAACCATACACGTGGCACCGCGCACCGCTCTGCGATCGTCGCAGATGGCATGGCCATGGCTGGCAAGACGGGCACGTCGCAGGTGCGTCGTATCACCGCCGAAGAGCGTGCGCGCGGCGTGACCCGCAACGAGGATCTGCCTTGGGAACGGCGCGACCATGCGCTGTTCGTCAGCTACGCGCCTGTCGAAAATCCGAAATTCGCGATTTCGGTCGTGGTCGAGCATGGTGGCGGCGGATCAACCGCTGCTGCACCGATTGCCCGTGATATCCTGCTGCAGGCTTTGTATGACGGTCCTCCACCGTTGGAAGCCTATCCAAGCGTTGATCGCGCGCGGATCGCGGACCAGCAAAAGCGGATCGAGGAACGGATCGCGACCGTCCACCAAGGCAGCGCACCCGCATGAGTTACCTGTCAAACAACGCGCAATACGTACCGACCGGATTTCGCAAGCTGATCTATCTGAACTGGCCGATCATCGCCCTGATTTTTGCAGTCAGTTCAGCGGGTTTCGTGATGCTGTATTCTGTCGCTGGCGGATCAGCGACCCCGTGGATGGAACCGCAGGTCAAACGCTTTGCACTGGGCATGGTGCTGATGATCGGCGTCGGCATGGTGCCGATCTGGTTCTGGCGCAACATGGCGGGTCTGGCCTATGGCGTCTCGATCACGCTGCTGTTGGCGGTCGAATTTTTCGGCACCGTGGGCATGGGTGCGCAGCGCTGGATTGATCTGGGGTTTATGCGTCTGCAACCATCGGAGCTGACGAAAATCACGCTCGTGATGTTTTTGGCCGCCTATTATGACTGGCTGCCGACGCACAAGACATCGCATCCCCTATGGGTAGCGTTGCCCGTCGGACTGATCCTGTTTCCTACGGCACTGGTCCTGGGCCAGCCTGATCTGGGGACTGCGCTGCTGCTATTGCTGGGAGGGGCGACAGTCATGTTCATTGCAGGCGTGCATTGGGCCTATTTCGCAACGGTATTCGGGGCGGGCATCGCGACGGTCTTTGCGGTTTTTCAATCGCGCGGCACGGATTGGCAGTTGTTGAAGGATTATCAGTTCCGCCGGATTGACACTTTTCTTGATCCGTCGAACGACCCTTTGGGTGCAGGCTATCATATCACGCAGGCCAAGATCGCACTGGGATCGGGTGGCATGACGGGACGCGGTTTCATGCAAGGCACGCAGAGCAGTCTGGATTTCCTGCCTGAAAAGCATACCGATTTCATCTTTACCACTCTGGCCGAAGAATTCGGTTTCATCGGTGCCGTTGGCCTGTTGGGTCTGTATATGCTGATCATCCTGTTCTGTCTTGCCTCTGCGATGACCAACAAGGACCGGTTTGCCGCATTGCTGACGATGGGGATCGCCATGTCGTTCTTTTTGTTTTTCGCGGTCAACATGGCGATGGTAACAGGCATGGCGCCTGTCGTGGGCGTGCCGCTGCCCCTGGTCAGCTATGGTGGGTCCGCGATGCTGGTGCTGCTGGTGGCCTTTGGCCTCGTGCAATCCGCGCATGTGCACAAGCCACGATGATCAATGTGTTGTTTTCCGCACGTCCCGCGCTGTGGGATGAATATGCGGCACCCTTGCAGGATGCCTTTGCGCAGGCCGGCTTGACGGTTTCGTTGTCACGCGAACATGCGCCAGAGGATGTGGATTATATCGTTTTTGCGCCCAACGGCCCGGTCAAGGATTTCACACCATACGCGCGGACCCGGCTGGTCATGGGGTTGTGGGCTGGTGTCGAAACCATTGTGGGCAACAAGACGCTGACCCAGCCGCTGGCACGGATGGTGGATCCTGCATTGACCCAAGGCATGGTGGAATGGGTGGTGGGGCATACGCTGCGCCATCATTTGGGGATGGATGCGCATATTGCCGGCCAGGACGGTGTCTGGCGCAATACGGTCTATCCCCCCCTGGCACAGGACCGATCCGTGACAGTGCTGGGCCTGGGCGCGCTGGGCGCTGCCTGCGGGTCCGCACTGGCGCAACTGGGGTTTGCCGTCACCGGATGGTCGCGCAGTCCGAAACAGATCGCGGGATTGCGCTGTCTGTCGGGTGATGATGGCCTGAGCCGGGCATTGGACGGCGCTGAAATCGTCATCCTGTTGCTGCCGTTGACGCCAAAGACCGAAAATACGCTGGATGCGGCGCGGCTGGCGCTGCTGGCCCCAGGGGCCTACGTGCTGAACCCCGGCCGGGGTGGGTTGATCGATGATGATGCGCTGATCGCCGCGCTGGCCAGCGGACATGTTGCAGGGGCGACGCTGGACACATTTCGCACCGAACCATTGCCGGCAGATCACCCTTATTGGGCGCATCCGGCGGTCGTCGTGACGCCGCATATCGCCTCGACCACGCGTGCGGCCTCGGCGTCACAGGTGATTGCCGAGAACGTCCGTCGGGTCGAGGCCGGAGACGCGCCCTTGAACCTGGTTGACAGGGCAGCCGGCTACTAGGCGGCGAGCGGAAGGTCCGAGAGGACCTCTGCCGCGAGGGTGAAGGATGTTTGCCTTTCGTCCTGATCGAACATCTGACCGGTCAACAGTACCTCGTCGGGGGCATAGCGGTCGATCATGTCGGACAATTGGCGGCGGACGGTCATCTGCGACCCCACCGCGCTGATGCGCAGGGCATGGTCAACGCCCTGACGCAGACCTGCGCCGATGGTGGCGTCGATATCGTGTACGGGCGGCGGCAGTTTGCCTGGATTGCCACTGCGCAGGCGTGCGAAGGCCTGCTGCTGCGAGGTGCGCAGGTAGGCTGCCTGCGCATCCGTATCGGCGGCAAAGACGTTGACGGCCATCATGAAATAGGGCCGGTCAAGATATTGCGACGGACGGAAAGACGCACGATAGGTTGCTATCGCATCCTCCAGTGCATCAGGTGCAAAGTGGCTGGCGAAGGCGTAGGGCAAGCCCAGATGCGCTGCGAGCTGCGCGCCGAACAGTGACGATCCCAGCATCCAGACGGGCACGTGGCTGCCCTGTCCGGGATGTGCCTGCACGGGTGCCGTTGGATCGGCATCACCCAGATATCCCAGCAGTTCAACCACGTCCTGAGGGAAACTGTCGCCGCGTTGACCGGCCCGCATGGCCCGCATCACGGCGTGATCGCCGCCGGGGGCACGGCCCAATCCAAGATCGATGCGACCGGGGTAGAGCGCGTCCAGCGTTCCGAATTGTTCCGCGATGGCCAGCGGCGCATGGTTCGGCAGCATGACGCCGCCTGCGCCCACACGGATGCGGTCGGTCTGGCCTGCCACATGCCCGATCAGAACCGACGTCGCGGCAGATGCGATCCCGGCCATGTTGTGATGCTCTGCCAGCCAATAACGGTTGTACCCGCTGCGGTCTGCCAATCGCCCAAGGGCGACTGTATTCGCGATCGCCTGTGTCGGGGTCTGGCCTTCGATCACGGTTGCAAGGTCGAGGATGGAGTACTTCATTGGTTCTGCCGTCTGATGTCTGTCCAGCCAACATGGGATCGCAGGCCCGCCAGTGCAACCAGCGGATCAGGGCAAGTCCAATCGCATCAGGGTGATCGGGGCCGGACCTGCCCGTGCAGGTGATGTGCCGACGTCCTGCCCCACTTGGACAAATCCCAGTTTTTCCAAAACGCGCCCGGATGCAGGGTTGTCGCAATAATAGTCAGCCGTGACCGTGCGAAGCTGAAATGTGTTGCGGCAGAATTCCAGCAGCGCGCCTGCCGCTTCTGTGGCAAATCCCTGATCATTGCGGGCGAGGTCGACGAAATAACTAACCGAAACAGGTGCGCCACCTATACCGACCGTGCCGATCAGTTCGTCAGGTCTTTCACGCAGCGCAATGCCGAGGCGAAAGCCTAGCCGATCGGCAAATTGACTTGTTTCGATCCAGTGTTCCACCGCCTCCGCAGGCCAGGGCGATGTAACGGAAAACAGATTGGGTGCGACGCGCGGATCGCCACCGATACGCTGAAGCGCCGGTATGTCTTGCGGTGTCATCCGCCGCAGGATCAGCCTTTTGGTTGTGATCGGCAGCATCAGTCAGGGTCATTCGACTGGATCGACCGGGGCAGGTGAGGCGTCCGGTTCGGCAGGCACGGTCTCGGTTTGCGCATTGTCGGGCATCAGGATCGCACCGTCCGCCCATTCGCCGGATGTTTCCTGGCCACTGGCGTAACGCATCACGCCCGGCCCCTCGCGGCGGCCCCGGACAAAGCTGCCTTCATAGATATCGCCGTTGGCATAGGTCGCGACACCCGTGCCCGACATCTCGCCTTCTGACCAATCGCCCGTGTAGGTGAACCCATCTGGCAGGGTGATCGTGCCCGTGCCGTGCCGCTGACCGGCCTTGAAACCACCTTCGTAGACGGTGCCGTCCGCGTAAGTGGCGGTGCCGGTCCCGTCACGCTGACCGTCAGACCAACCACCCGTATAGACGTAGCCATCGGGGTAGGTCATCGTCCCCTGGCCATCGTTCTTGGCGTTGCTGAACGTGCCCTCGTAGATCATGCCGTTGGCATAGGTCGCCGTGCCGCGGCCATCGATCACACCATTGGACCATTCGCCTTCGTAGGATGATCCATCGGCGTAGACGATTCGGCCTGTGCCGTCCGCCAGATCGGCGGCAAAGCTGCCCGTGTAGATGGCCCCGTCAGGATAGACGACTTCGCCCTCGCCCTGAATCTGACCCGCGACCCAGTCGCCAGTATAGCGGTAACCGTCTGTTGCGATAAAGGTGCCGGTGCCGTGGCGTTTGTCGTCGACAAAGCCGCCCTCGTAGGTGTCGCCATTGGCATAGACGACCCGGCCCTGGCCGTTGCGGCGTCCTGCAACTAATGTGCCGGTGTAGGTGTCGCCATTGGCCTGTGTTAGCGTGCCCTCACCCTCGATCTGGCCATCCACCCAGGTCCCGCTATAGGTCAGCCCATCGGGCAGGGTCAGTGTGCCGACCCCGTCACGGGTTCCGGCCTTGAGCGTGCCCGTGTAGGTCGCGCCGTCCGCGTAGGTGATGGTGCCTTCGCCCTCTTTGACGCCATTGATCCAGTTGCCCGTGTAGACATAGCCGTCGGGGTTCCGCATCGTCCCGGTGCCATGATGCATCGCGTTGCGAAATTCGCCTTCGTAGACGACGCCGTTGGCGTAGGTCGCGATGCCGCGTCCGGTCATGTTACCGGCCAACCAGTCGCCCTCGTAGGTCCCGCCATCGGCAAAAGCGATGCGGCCCGTGCCATCAGGTTTGCCTGCGGCAAATGTGCCCTCGTAGATCGAGCCGTTGGGGAAAACGGCGCGGCCGCTGCCAGAAATCTCGCCCTGGACCCATTCGCCGGAATATTCATAGCCGTTGGGCAAGCTGTAGGTGCCCTGACCGTGCTGTTTGCCGTTCAGGAACGCGCCTTCGTAGACGCCGCCGTCATCGTATTGCTTGGTTTCGACGGCTTGCGCGTATGCGGCACCCGTCAAGGCCAGAACCATCAAAGCTGCCGTGGCGATGCGCGTCATGAAAAACCTCAATTGCTCTTTTGCTGGCAACCTAAAGAATGCGCGCTGACGTGACAACGGGGCAGGGCGGGCATGGGCGGCTTTCCCTTTGCGGCATTTCTGCTATCTGGATCACAAACGAAAGAGGCCGCATGACCTATACCTACCGCATCACGATCGCGCAGTTGAATCCCACGGTGGGTGACCTGTCCGGCAACGCCGAACTGGCATTTGGCGCATGGGAACAGGGCAAGGCGGCGGGTGCCGATCTGGTGGCGCTGCCCGAGATGTTCATCACGGGCTACCAGACGCAGGACATGATCCGACGGTCCGGTTTCATCCTGGCTGCCGTGGCCGAAATCGAAGCCCTGGCGCGGCGTTGCGCGGATGGACCGACGCTTGCGATTGGCGGTCCCGCGCTGGACGGTGTCCGGCTGCACAACAGTTACTACATGCTGAAGGGCGGGGCGATCATTGGTCGGGCGGACAAACATTTTCTACCGAATTTCAACGTGTTCGACGAAGTACGCCTGTTCAACCGCGGTGAAATCCAAGGGCCATTTGCGACGACGGGCCCGCGGATCGGCACACCGATTTGCGAAGATGCCTGGTATCCCGATGTGGCCGAGGCGCAGGTCGAAAGTGGGGCAGAGGTGCTGCTGGTGCCCAACGGAAGCCCATATTTCCGCGACAAATTCGAAGTACGGCTGAACAACATGGTGGCCCGTGTTGTCGAAAACGATGTGCCGCTGATCTATCTGAACCTGCTGGGCGCGCAGGACGATCAGGTGTTCGACGGCGGGTCGTTTGTGTTGAACCCCGGCGGTCAGCTTGCCATGCAATTGCCGGTGTTCGAAGATGCGATTGCGCATGTCGATCTGGAACGCACCGATGACGGCTGGCGGGTTGTGGACGGTGCAAAGGCCCATTTGCCCGAGAGTCTGGAACAGGACTATCACGCCATGGTGCTGTCGCTGCGGGACTATTGCCGCAAGACAGGGTTCAAGAAAGTGCTGCTGGGTCTGTCGGGCGGGGTCGATTCCGCGATTGTCGCGACCATCGCCGCCGACGCGCTGGGCCCTGACAACGTGCGCTGCGTGATGCTGCCGTCGGAATATACATCGCAAGCATCGTTGGACGACGCGGCAGCATGCGCTCACGCGCTGGGCTGCAAGCTGGATACCGTCAGCATCAAGGAACCTGTGCGTGCCGTGGATCAGGCGTTGGCGCATCTGTTTGACGGGCTGGATGCGGATCTGACCGAGGAAAACATCCAGTCTCGCTTGCGGGGGCTGTTGTTGATGGCGCAATCGAACAAATTCGGAGAGATGCTGCTGACGACGGGCAACAAATCCGAGGTCGCGGTCGGATATGCGACGATCTACGGCGACATGTCGGGTGGCTACAACCCGATCAAGGACCTGTACAAGACACGGGTGTTCGACATCTGCCGCTGGCGCAATGCCAATCATCGTCCTTGGATGATGGCCCCGGCAGGCGAGGTGATCTCCGTTGCCATCATCGACAAGCCACCAAGCGCCGAATTGCGCCCCGATCAAAAGGACGAGGACAGCCTGCCGCCCTATCCGGTGCTGGACGATATTCTGTTCCGCCTGGTCGACGAAGAACAGTCGGTCGCGGATTGCGTCGCAGCAGGCCACGACCGGGCGGTTGTGAAAAAGATCGAGCATCTGATTTACATCAGCGAATACAAGCGGTTCCAGTCTGCGCCCGGGACGCGATTATCCAAACGCGCGTTCTGGCTGGACCGCCGCTATCCCATCGTGAACCGTTGGCGCGACAACAGTTGAGAGATATTGGTGCGCCTTGGGTCCTGAGGCCAAGCGGCCTGCGGCTTGGCAGGCTCTTGCCGCGAAACCGCCGTCACCGTGGATATGCGCATCATCATCCGTGACTGTTCCGTTCGCCGTTCTAGGTAACGTGCGCAACAACAAGGCTGAGCCCGATGAACCGCACGGATGATGACGAACCGCTCAGAGGGCGTTGGATCGCGATGGCCGCGTTGCTGGTGGCCAGTTTCATGAACCTGATGGATGTGACGATCGTTAATGTGGCCATACCCTCGCTGGCCGCCGCCTTTGACGCGACAGACAGCGAAATCGAATGGGTCGTCGCAGTCTACATCCTGACGTTTGCGCTGTTGTTGCTGCCGATGGGGCGGTTGGGCGACCGGTTCGGAAGGCGACGGATGTTCGTGAGTGGCGTTTGCATGTTCACGATCGGGTCAGCCTTGTGTGGCATGGCACCATCCATCGAAGGACTGATTGGCGCGCGCGTCCTGCAAGGGATCGGTGGCGCGATGATGATTCCGCAGACGCTTGCCATCGTTCCCGCGCTGTTCGCACCCAAGGAACGGGGTCTGGCCTTTGCGCTGTTCGGACTGTCTGCGGGACTGGCCAGCGTGTCGGGACCGGTTCTGGGCGGCGTGCTGATCGGGGCCGATATCTGGGGGCTGGAATGGCGCCCGATTTTCCTGGTGAATGTGCCCGTGGGTATCATCGCAGTGCTGGCGACACTGCGGTATGTGCCGAACCTTGCAGGTGAAAAGGGATTGCGCATCGACCTCGTGGGCGTCGCGATTGCGGCGCTTGCGCTGTTTTGCGTGTTGTTTCCGCTGATCGAAGGCCGCCAACTGGGCTGGCCTGTGTGGATTTTCGGGATGCTGCTGGGGGCCTTGCCGCTGACAGGGGTGTTCGTTTGGTGGCAGCGTTTCCGGGCATCGCGTGGCCAGGCGCAGCTGCTGCCGGTCGCCTTGTTTCGGAACCGCAGCTATGTCGTCGGTTCCTTTCTGGTGATGATGCTGTTTTCCGGGGTGCCGGGGTTCTTTTTCGTGCTCGCCATTCTGTTGCAGGTTGGCAATGGGCTGACGCCGCTGGAATCGGGGCTGACGACGATGCCTTTCTCGATCGGTGTGCTGCTTGCCTCGGGGATGGCCGGACGGTTGGGAAACCGGGTGCCCAAATTGCGGATTTCGCTGGGCGGGCTGCTGCTGGTCAGTTGTGTGCTGCTGCTGCCGTTCGTCATGCCGCAGGCCGGGGAAACCTTGCGCCGGGGGGCATTGATCCTGCCGTTGCTGATCGGTGGTATGGGGCTGGGGACGGCGATTTCGCCAATGTTCAACATCGTGCTGGCGCAGGTCCGCGACGGCGATACCGGGTCTGCCTCTGGCGCGCTACAATCGTTTCAGCAGATCGGCGGAGCCTTGGGTTTGGCGGTCATGGGGCAGCTGTTCTTTGGCTACCTGGGTCGTAACGGCGAGGGCGTGGCCGATTATTCGACAGCGCTGACCCATGCGCTGTGGTTTTCCACCTTCACCTTTGCCTGTGTTGCCGTCTTTGTCTGGCAGCTGCCCAAGGGAGAACAAGCCAAACTGGACAATACGGTGGCTGCGTGACAGACGGAGCGCAACGCAAGAGGACGTCTGACATGACCACGATTACCCGTTTCGCACCGTCGCCGACTGGTTGGCTGCACATCGGCAACCTGCGCGCCGCCTTGTTCAACTATGCCATCGCGCGGCAAAATGGTGGCACATTCATACTGCGGATCGATGATACGGATCAGGAACGATCCAAGCCGGAATACAAGGAAGGCGTGCGCGATGTCCTGACCTGGCTGGGCATCAATTGGGACGATACCGTCGCGCAATCCGACCGGCTGGAACGCTATAACGCGGCGCGCGACCAGCTGATCGCTGACGGGCGGTTGTACGAATGTTTTGAAACCCCCGTCGAACTGGACCTCAAGCGCAAGAAACAGCTGAACATGGGCAAACCGCCGGTCTATGACCGCGCGGCGCTGTCGCTGACGGAGGCGCAGAAACAGGCCTACCGTGATGAGGGACGCCGGCCGCACTGGCGATTCAAGCTGGATCTTGAGCGGGTCGAATGGGACGATGGCATCATGGGGCCGATCAGCATTGATTGCACGTCGGTGAGTGATCCGGTCCTGATCAAGGAAACGGGCCAGATCCTCTATACCTTTGCCTCTCCGGTCGATGACGTTGACATGAACATCACCGATATCGTGCGCGGGTCCGACCACGTAACGAATACCGCGACGCAGATCCAGATCATGCGGGCCCTGGGCGGCACTGTGCCACGCTTTGCGCACCATAGTTTGTTGACAGGACCGCAGGGCGAGGCGCTGTCAAAACGTCTGGGAACGCTGGCGCTGCGCGACCTTCGCGCGCAGGGTATCGCGGCCGAGGCGGTGTTGTCACTGATGGCACGTCTGGGATCGTCGCAGCCAGTGGTGCTGGTGGACGGCATCGATGATGTGGTGAAGGGGTTCGATATCGGGACATTTGGTTCAGCCCCGACGAAATTCGATTTCGAGGATCTTTGGCCACTGACCGCCCGCCATCTGGCACGGCTGGAGGCCGCTGATGTGGCTGACACGCTGGATGCCGCCGGTGTGCCTGTCGACCTGCAACCCGCGTTCTGGCATGCCGTCAAAGGCAATGTGACCAAACTGGATGACGTGGCCCCCTGGTGGGATCTGTTCCGCGACGGTGGCACTGCGGTGGTCGCTGACGAGGATCGCGATTTCGCAGCGCAGGCTTTTGATCTGCTGGGCGATCCGCCCTACGCGGCGGACACCTGGTCTGATTGGACAGGCCGGGTCAAGGATGCGACGGGCCGCAAGGGCAAACAACTGTTCATGCCGCTGCGATTGGCAGTGACAGGCCAGGCACGCGGCCCGGAAATGGCTGATGTGATGCCGCTGCTACAGAAAAAACCGACACTTTAGGATCGCGAATGGACATCGGAAAAGCCGCCCTGTTGTCAGGGCGGCTTTTTCATGGATCATTCGCGGGCGCGCAGCACGCGCGCGGGGCGCGCCCAAAGTGGGCGTATGGCAAAACCCAGACCCGCCGCGAGTGACACCGCGATCCCGCCGCCCACGATCCACAGGGCGTTGGACCAGATCACGGCATAGTCGTTTTCCATGATGAACGTTTGCACGGCCCAGCCGCCCAGGATTCCCGCCGCGAGTGCCACGACGCCGGCAGACAAGCCCAGAAGGGCCGACCGGAGCGCAAAGCTGAGAAGGATCGTCGCCCGCGATGCCCCGATCGTTTTCAGAACCGCGGCCTCGAATGTGCGAGCCCGTTCGCCAGCGGCTGCCGCGCCGATGAGCACGAGGAATCCCGTGATCAAGGTGGCAAGTGCGCCATAGCGGGTCGCAGCGGTAATGCCTTCGACCAGTACGGCAACACGGTCGATCGCGTCGCGAATGCGGATCGCCGTGATGTTGGGATAGGCGTTCGCCAGGTCGCGCAGGATCGGTGCCTCTGATTCCGGGGTCGCATAAACTGTCGAAATCCAGCTGTGTGGCGCACCGGCCAGCGCCGTTTCATTCATGGCGAGGACAAAGCCGATGCCGGCGTCCTCCCATGAGACCTCTCGGAAACTGGTGACGGTGCCGGTAATGTCGCGGCCCAGCACGTTGACCGTCATGGTGTCGCCCAGTCGCAGGCCGATTTCAGCGGCCTCTTCGGCGGCAAAGCTGATTTGCGGGGTGCCAGCGTAATCGTCCGGCCACCATTCGCCTGCGGTTACGGTCGTCCCGTCCGGCATGGCACCCGCGTAGGTGATTCCGCGGTCGCCGCGCACAACCCAATGGCCATCGGCGAACTCTTCGGCAGGGATATCGTTGATGCGGGTGATGATGCCGCGCAGCATGGGGGCGGTATCGACTTGGCTGACCGCCGGGTTGTCGGCCAGCTGCGCACGAAAACCATCGATCTGGTCAGGTTGAATATCCACAAAGAAATAGCTGGGTGCGATTTCTGGAAGATCCGAATTGAAGGCCTGCCGGAGGTTGCCGTCGATCTGCCCGATCGCCGCCAGCACTGACAGCCCGAGCCCGAGTGATAGCACGACAGAAGTGCTTTCTCCGCCGCGTGCACCGATACTGGCGAGGGCTGCGCGCAGGGCGGGCCTGCCGCGCGAGACAACCCGCAATCGGCGCGCGATCCAACGGATCACAGCAGCGGCGAGGACCAGCAGCAAGAGCGCACCAAAAATGCCGCCAGCCGTCCAAAGCGTCAGCCAGGCCGTACCGGAAAACAGGATCGCAAGGCTAAGCAAGAGTGCCACCAGCGTGACGGTTGCCACGAGATACGGCCAGCGCGGCAGGGCATTTCCGCTGGCAAAGGCGTCCCGGAACAGTGTTGCGGCGCGGATCTGTTCGGTACGTGCCAGCGGCCAGAGGGTAAAGATCAGTGCGGCAAGGACGCCATAGATCGCGGCCTCTGCCAATGGAGCAGGGGCGACGGTGAAATCTGCGGGCACCGGCAGGGATGCCTCGATCAGCGGGGCAAGCATCAGGGGAATGCCGCCGCCCAGCACCAGACCGATTGCAATGCCCAGCAAGGTCAGCGCCCCGATTTGCAGAAAATAGGTCAGGAAGATCGTACCACGTGTGGCACCCAGCGTCTTGAGCGTGGCAATGGTTCCGGTTTTGCCGCCCAGATAGGCGCGCACGGCAGAGCTGACACCGACACCACCAACTGCAAGGCCCGACAGGCCGATCAGGATCAGAAACGCACCGATGCGGTCAACAAAACGCGCGGTGCCGCCAGCCCCGTTGCGGCTGTCACGCCATCGCAGGCCCGTATCGCGGAACCGGCTTTCGGCCTGCGTTTCGAGGGCAGCAAGGTCGGCCCCGACGGGCAAAAGCATGCGATAATCGGTGTCGAACAGCGTTCCCTGCGCAAGCAGGCCAGCATCAGCAAGGCTGTCTGTCAGAACGATGCTGCGCGGCCCAAGTGAAAAACCACCGCTGCCGTTGTCGGGATAGCTGTCCAGCACAGCGGTAAAGACGAATTCCTGCGTTCCAAGCCGAAATGTGTCGCCGGGCGACAGGCCCAGACGGTCAGCCAGGACACGTTCCATGACCCCACCGGGGCGCATGTCGTCACCTGCCAGCGCCTCTGCCAGCGGAATGGGCGGGTCCAGTGTGACGCTGCCGATCAGCGGATAGGCCGCGTCTACAGCACGGATCTGCGTCAGCGCGCGATCGTCACCCACAACCGCCATGGATCTGAAATCAGCGGTTTCCGATACCTGCGTCGCGATGCTGTCAAAAAAGGCGCGTTCTTCATCGTTGGCAAAGCGATAGGTCAGGGTAGCCTCGGCGTCGCCACCCAGCAGGGCTGCACCCTGTTCGGCCAGGCCTGCCTCGATCCCTGCGCGGACGGTGCCAACGGCGGCGATGGCCGCAACACCCAATGCGAGACAGGCAAGAAAGACACGAAATCCGCGCAGACCGCCGCGCAGTTCACGGCGGGCAAAACGTATCGCAAGTGGCAAGCTCATGCTGACAGCCGTCCATCGCGCAACGGAATGACACGGTCGCAGCGGTCCGCCAGATCAGGTGCATGGGTGACCATGATCAACGTCGCACCGTGGCGATCGCGCAGTCCGAACAACAGGTCGATGATCGCGGCACCGGTTGTGGCATCAAGGTTGCCCGTCGGTTCATCCGCAAGAAGGATGCGGGGCCGCGGGGCGGATGCACGGGCGAGGGCCACGCGCTGCTGTTCGCCACCGGACAATTGTGATGGATAGTGGTTCATGCGTGTTTCCAGCCCCACCGCGACCAGTTCGGCCTGTGCCCTGTCGAATGCATCAGACACACCGGCCAGTTCGAGGGGCGTCGCCACGTTTTCCAATGCGGTCATTGTCGGGATCAGGTGGAAAGACTGGAACACCACACCCATATTATTGCGACGGAACCGGGCCAGTTGATCCTCTGACATGTCGGTTAGTTGCGCATCAAGGGCCGTAATACGACCGGCGGTGGCCTGTTCGAGGCCACCCATCACCATAAGGAGCGACGATTTGCCAGAACCACTTGGACCGATCAGGCCCAGCGTCTCACCGCTTGTGACGTCGAGCGAGATGTCGTGGAGGATGTCGACCTTGCCTGCATTTCCGTCGAGCGAAAGTGAAACATTGGACAACGAAAGAACAGGTTCGGACATGTGGGGCAGCTTTCTGCGTTGGTCTTCTAGTGGATATGGGGCGGCGCGGTCTATCCGCAACGCCGCGATCATGTGCTTTTTGGCCACACCGGTTCTGGCAGAGCCGATCACCATCGCCGCATTGGGCGACAGTCTGACGGCAGGATACGGATTGCCCACCGCAGACGGGTTTGTGCCACAAATGCAGGCATGGCTGGATGAACAGGGGGCCGATGTGACGTTGATCAACGCTGGCGTGTCGGGCGATACAACGGCGGGCGGTTTGTCCCGGCTGGACTGGACGCTGACGCCCGATGTGGACGGGGTCATCGTGGCACTAGGCGGCAACGATTTCCTGCGTGGACTCGATCCTGCTGTTTCGCGGGCCAATCTGGACGCGATCCTGGAAGGGGCGGCAGCGCGTGACGTGCCTGCAATGTTGGTCGGAATCCAGGCGGGCAGC
This sequence comes from Loktanella gaetbuli, assembly GCF_020531945.1. Classification (NCBI taxonomy): domain Bacteria; kingdom Pseudomonadati; phylum Pseudomonadota; class Alphaproteobacteria; order Rhodobacterales; family Roseobacteraceae; genus Loktanella; species Loktanella gaetbuli. The sequence continues at coordinate 427,748 of NZ_JAJATZ010000002.1, read as the reverse complement.
AACTACGGACCCGACTACCGCGCCGATTTCAACGGAATGTATGAAGATCTGGCAGAATCGCGGGCCGTCCCGCTCTTTCCTGACTGGTTCGCGGCGATACAGGGCGGCGACGGCATCGATACTGATGCACTGCAATCGGATGGAATCCACCCAAACGCTCAAGGCGTGAGCATGATTGTCGATGAGATGGGACCAGCCATTCTGGAATTCGCAGAAAGCCTGGCCCCGGAGTGATCAGGTGCCCCGTGGGGCACCCTGCATCAGTCTGCGAGCGACAGGTTTACGGCACTTTCGCGTCCGTCGCGTCCTGCTTCGATGTCAAAGCTGACCTTTTGATTGTCGGCAAGGCCCGTCAGGCCAGAGCGTTCGACCGCAGAGATGTGGACGAAAATATCCTTGGAGCCGCCATCGGGTGCAATAAATCCGTACCCTTTGGTCGTGTTAAACCATTTCACAGTGCCAGTGGCCATGGTGTCGTTCCTTATGTCAATCGCCGCTCGCGGACGTGCAGCAGCCCGGCCCGTCAGAGCTGGTTCGAACGAGGTCGACAGAAGTAACGTAGCATCACCGAGTATGTGGGGTGCCGGCGCTAAATCAACAATTTTTTGGGGGAAACCCGATTTCGGCAGGGTTTGGGCCGGTCGGGATGCGCGTCAGGCGCGCATCCCACTGTTCTGAACGCTTATGCCAGCGCCAGGTTCACAGCCGATTCGCGGCCGTCGCGGCCAGCTTCGATGTCGAACGTGACCTTCTGGTCGTCGTTCAGGCCGTTCAGGCCGGAACGCTCAACAGCGGAGATGTGGACGAAAACGTCCTTAGAGCCGCCATCGGGAGCGATGAAGCCGAAGCCTTTGGTTGCGTTGAACCATTTCACGGTGCCAGTAGCCATGTGAATATTCCTTCATAAGTATCCGCCCACAGGATTGCGACGGGGTGGCGTAGTCAGTGCATCGAGAGCGCTGTCGCCGTATGAAGGAGAACAGTGGGGTCGAGATGGTAACGTCTGCACGGAAGCGTATGGGGCAGTTTGCCCGCAAAAGCAAGGGTTGTGTTGGAACCGGCATTTCCTTGCGCATCTGGCCCGACAGTGGCCAAGGTGTGATCCGAACACGCATGATACGTCAGGGGTAAATCGTGGCCGCTTTTCGCGTCACACCGCTGTGGCAGCCCACGGCGTCCTGTAGGATTTGAATATGTGACCCGCGACGGCGCGGGTGTGCGCAGGTCGCAGGTCACATCTGGTCATGTTTTGCTTAGCGGGTGAACTTCTTGTGCTTCATCCGCTTGGGCTCCATCGCGTCGGCGCCAAGGCGGCGTTTCTTGTCTTCTTCGTAATCCTCGAAATTGCCCTGGAACCATTCGACGTGGGCGTCACCCTCGAAAGCGAGGATGTGGGTGCAGAGGCGGTCGAGAAAGAAACGGTCGTGGCTGATGATCACGGCGCAACCGGCAAAGTTGGACAAAGCGTCCTCGAGCGCGCGGAGGGTTTCCACGTCGAGGTCGTTGGTTGGTTCGTCGAGAAGCAGGACATTGCCGCCGGATTTCAGCAGTTTTGCCATGTGGACGCGGTTGCGTTCACCGCCTGACAGCAGGCCGACTTTTTTCTGCTGGTCGCCGCCCTTGAAATTGAAGGCCGAGCAATAAGCGCGGGAGTTCATCTGGGCGTCGCCCAGCGCGATGATCTCGGCGCCGCCGGTGATTTCCTCCCACACGGTGGCATCTGGTGACAACGCATCACGCGACTGATCAACGTAGGACAGTTTGACCGTGTCGCCGTAGGTGACGGAGCCTTCGTCGGGTTCCAGCTGACCTGTCAGCATCGAGAAGAGCGTGGATTTACCGGCACCGTTGGGACCGATCACGCCGACGATGCCGCCGGGGGGCAAATCGAAGGAGAGACCCTCGACCAGCAGCTTGTCGCCCATTCCTTTTTTCAGGTTCTCGACCTCGATCACCTTCGACCCCAGCCGGGGGCCGTTGGGGATGATGATCTGGGCGCGGCCCATCTGTTCACGCTCTGACTGGTTGGCAAGGTCGTTGTAGGCACTGATCCGGGCCTTGGACTTTGCCTGACGCGCCTTGGCACCCTGGCGCATCCATTCGAGTTCGCGTTCCAGCGTCTTTTGCTTGGATTTGTCCTCTTTTGCCTCTTTTTCCAGCCGCTTGGCCTTGGCTTCCAGCCAGCTGGAATAGTTGCCTTCGTGCGGAATGCCGGAACCACGGTCGAGTTCCAGAATCCAGCCTGTGATTGCGTCGAGGAAGTAGCGATCGTGGGTTACGATCAGAATCGTGCCTTTGTAGTCGATCAGGTGCTGCTGGAGCCAAGCGATGGTTTCGGCGTCGAGGTGGTTGGTCGGTTCGTCCAGCAGCAGCATGTCGGGGGCTTCGAGCAGGAGTTTGCACAGCGCGACACGGCGTTTCTCACCGCCAGACAGGGTGGTGACGTCGGCGTCGTCGGGGGGGCAGCGCAGGGCCTCCATGCTGACGTCGATCTGCGCGTCGAGGTCCCATAGATTCTGCGCGTCGATCTCGTCTTGCAGCTTCGCCATCTCGTCAGCGGTTTCGTCGGAGTAGTTCATCGCAAGCTCGTTGTACTTGTCCAGAACTGCCTTTTTTTCCGCGACGCCCAGCATGACGTTTTCGCGCACAGTCAGGTTCGGGTCGAGTTCGGGTTCCTGCGGCAGATAGCCGACGCGTGCACCTTCGGCGGCCCATGCCTCGCCTGCAAAGTCCTTGTCCTGGCCTGCCATGATGCGCATCAGCGTCGATTTACCGGTGCCGTTGACCCCGACGACACCGATTTTCACACCGGGGAGAAAGTTCAGGCGGATGTTTTCAAATACCTTTTTCCCGCCGGGATAGGTTTTGGACACGCCGTCCATAAAGTAAACGAACTGATAGCTGGCCATGGGTGCACCGCGTTTTGGATGTGTAAATTCGGCATCGTCTTACCTGTCGGGGGGCGGCGGGGCAATCAAAGACGCGTGCGGTTGATCTTGTCACGGGGTTTGCATTTCGATTTACGGGTTGCTGCAAGAGAGAGGGCGTTTGTGAGGCAGGGTTGGCCAGTCGCGCGCAGTGGGCAGCGCATCGGTTTGCTGGGCGGATCGTTCGATCCCGCCCATGCCGGACACGCGCATCTGACGCGCCAGGCGCTCATGCGGTTCGGGCTGGATCAGGTCTGGTGGCTGGTCAGTCCGGGTAATCCGCTGAAACAGCATGGTCCTGCGCCATTGTCGCAGCGGGTCGAACAGGCTCGGGCCTTGATGCAGCATCCACGGGTCAGGATCACGGCACTGGAAGCGCAAATGCAGACGCGGTTCACCGCCCAGACCTTGCGTGGACTGATCGCGTGCTATCCGGGCGTGCGTTTCGTGTGGTTGATGGGGGCCGACAATCTGGCGCAGTTCGATCAGTGGCAGGACTGGCGCTGGATCATGGATCATGTGCCGATTGGTGTGCTGGCGCGGCCGGGTGATCGCATTTCAGCCCGTCTGAGCAAGGCTGCGCGAATCTATCAGTCGGCACGGATTCCTGCGAGTGCATCACATGGGCTGCCGTACAAGGACGTCCCGGCATGGTGTTTCGTCAACATGCCGATGATGCGCCTTTCGTCATCCGCGATCCGTGCGCGGGCGTCTGGCGCGGAAGTGACCGGCAGCGTGTTGCCCGCTGTCGTCAAAGGTGGCTAGTTACTTGGTATGACAACTAGATCACATCTGACGCGTCGCGCCTTGATTGCATCCTTGCTGGCCGGAGGGGCCGGTGCCGCATTTGCTGCACCGACCCAAACCCTGCGGCCTGTTGTGCGGCCGGATGCGCAAATTCAGGGTGAGGCGCTGTTGTCTGCGCGGCCGATGTTGCGCAGCACGGCAGCCGACCTGATCCGCGAGGCTGGTCTGGACGGGCAGACCGGGTTTGTCATCGCTGACGCTGCAACGGGGCAGGTCCTCGAGGCGGTCGATCCTGACACTGCGCGGCCGCCTGCCAGCGTGACCAAGGCAATTTCTGCGCTTTATGCCGTCGAGTCGCTTGGTGCCGACTACCGGTTTGGTACCCGTGTGATCGGGACAGGGCCAATCGTTGAGGGCGTCTTGCAGGGCGACCTGATCCTGGCGGGCGGGGGCGACCCGACCCTGGCGACCGATGACCTGGCAGGTCTGGTCGCACAATTGGTGGCGGCGGGTATCACGGGGATCGACGGTCGTTTTCTGGTTTGGGATGGCGCATTGCCAGGGGTCAAGGAAATCGAACCCGGCCAGTTGGACCAACTCAGTTACAATCCGTCCTTGGGTGGCCTGAACCTGAATTTTAACCGCGTGATGTTCGAGTGGGCGCGCACCGCAAGCGGATATGACATCACGATGGATGCGCGCAGCGAGAGCCTGCGCCCACCTGTGACCGCGGCGCGCATGCGGGTCGTGGATCGGTCTTCGCCGATATACACCTACGCAGAGGGTGCTGATTTCGACGATTGGACGGTGGCGCGCCGGGCGTTGGGCGGGTCAGGGTCGCGGTGGCTGCCGGTCCGGTTTCCTGCAATCTACGCGGCCGAGGTGTTTCAGGTGCTGGCCGCCGGGTCCGGGATCTTGCTGCCAAGGGGCGCGCTGACAGATACGCAGCCCGAGGGTGCGAATCTGGCCGTGCATGAAAGCGAACAGTTGGACGATGTTGCGCGTGGCATGATGCGGTTTTCGACGAACCTGACGGCCGAGGTGCTGGGCATGACGGCCACCGCTGCGCGTCAGGGGGCACCGCTGTCGATGCGCCTGTCAGCCGAACAAATGGCGCAATGGGTCGCTGACCGGACCGGCGCTGTCGCGCGGTTTGCGGATCATTCCGGTTTGACGGATCAGAATGAAATCAGCGCTGCCGAAATGGTTGCGTTCCTGCGGGGCACTGGTGTGAAATCCACGCTGGAGCCGCTGATGCGCGAAGTAGTGATGGTCGATGACAGTCGCCGCGCGCTGGACGGGTTTTCAGGGACCGTTCGCGCCAAGACCGGGACGTTGAATTTTGTTTCCGCGCTGGCTGGATACGTGACCACTGCGCAAGCCCGGTCGCTGAGTTTCGCGATCTTTTCCCATGACCCAGAGGCACGCGAGCAGTCCAAGTCGTCGCTGGATGAAGCGCCAGCCGGGACCGCCGCATACAATGGTCGGGCAAAACGATTGCAGCAGAAGCTGCTGCAACGTTGGCTGATCCTCGGAGACATGACCGGTTGATCAAATCCGGGACCTCGATACGTCCGGTCCAACAACTTAATTGAAAAGACGCGGAACCAATCGCGTCCCTTTGCCGTTCGACTGGTGAAGAGAGCGACAATTTGTCGCCGCAGAAATTAAGGAAGAAAAAATGAAAGCCGTACTTGGTATTATCGCCGCAATCGTTTTGGTCGTGGTCGTCTATCTGCTGTTTTTCATGGTTGACGTTGAACAGACCCAGGAAGGCCAGCTGCCTGACGTCGATGTCAGTGTGGAAGGCGGCCAACTGCCCGAAGCTGACGTCGAAATGGGTGACGTCGAAGTCGACAGCACGACCGTTGAAGTGCCGACACTGGACGTTCAGTCCCCCGAAGAGGAAGAAGCCGAGACAACCGGCAACTAAACCTTACAATCTGATGCAAAAGGCCCGGTCAGTGACCGGGCCTTTTTCGTCTAGAGGGTCATGTGCCGTGCACGCGCGCCACGTTCGATTGCAGCCGCATGTAGACGGTCCAACGCCAGTTCATAGCGAATTTCCTCGAGCATGCGGGTTTCTGTTTCACCGATCGCGCCGTCGGCAGCCGCAACATCGCATGACAAGGCATAGGCCGTTTCATAAAGCCGTTCGGGCAGGGCGTCGCGTATTAGCCCAAACAAGGCCTCCAGGCCGTCTTCCTGGTCCAGCAGATCGAAAACAGTCTGCGTCAGTCGCGGCAGCCGTTCTGCATCGAAACCCGAGAAAACAGGCAGGTTGTTGATGGCGCTGTTGATCTTGATCAATTCGGACGTCTGGATGTTTGCGTCCGACGCCGAGACAGCGATCATGAGGGCGGCCAGCGCGTCCTGCGCGGTCATCGTATCGGCTGACATGTTATCCCCTTTCGAATGCGTGTGATTGGCATTTATTGACGCCAAGCCCCCCTCGCAATAGTGAGGCGCCTGCATCACCGCAACCCGCTGTGACTACAAGAGAGACCAACCATGAGCACATTCCGTGACGCTGCAATGACATCGAAGGCCTGGCCGTTCGAAGAGGCACGCCGTGTGCTCAAACGGTACGACAAAAAGGACCCCGAAAAAGGTTATGTCCTGTTCGAGACAGGCTATGGGCCGTCCGGTCTGCCGCACATTGGCACGTTCGGAGAAGTGGGCCGGACAACAATGGTGCGTCGTGCCTTTGAGGTCATCAGCGACATCCCGACAAAGTTGCTGTGTTTTTCCGATGACATGGACGGGATGCGCAAGATCCCCGGCAATGTCCCGGATCCTGCGGCTTTGGAACCCTACATGCAGCGTCCACTGACTGCCGTGCCCGACCCGTTCGGAACGCATGGCAGCTTTGGCGCGCACATGAACGCGCGATTGAACAATTTTCTCGATACCTTTGGTTTCGAATACGAATTCGCCAGTTCGACGGAATATTACCAGTCCGGAAAAATGGACGAGATCCTGCTGCGCAGCGCCGTGCGCTATGACGACATCATGAAGATCATGCTGAAGTCCCTGAGAGAAGAGCGTCGGGAAACCTATTCGATCTTTCTGCCGATCAGCCCGGCGACCGGGCGCGTTTTGTATGTCCCGATGAAAGAGGTGACGCCGGATGGCATGATTACCTTTGCTGACGAGGACGGCACTGATGTTACGTTGCCCGTCACGGGCGGAAATGTGAAATTGCAGTGGAAGCCCGATTTTGGCGCGCGCTGGGCTGCGCTGGATGTCGATTTCGAGATGTACGGCAAGGATCACGCCGCCAACACGCCGATCTATGACGGGATTTGCCGGGTCTTGGGCGGACGCGCGCCCGAGCATTTCACCTACGAGCTGTTTCTGGACGATCAGGGCCACAAGATTTCCAAGACCAGTGGCAACGGCCTGACCATCGACGAGTGGCTGACCTATGCGGCGACTGAAACACTAAGCTATTTCATGTACCTCAAGCCCAAGACCGCAAAGCGGATGCATTTCGATGTGATCCCCAAGGCTGTTGATGAATATCATCAGCAGTTGCGGGCCTATGCCGATCAGGACGAGGCTGCGCGCCTGAACAATCCGGTGTTCCATATTCACGGGCATAACGTGCCCGCGTCCGATATGGTGGTGCCGTTTTCCATGTTGCTGAACCTGGCCAGCGTGTCGGGCGCAGAGGACAAGGAAACGCTATGGGGCTTTATCCAGCGCTATGCGCCGGAGGCAAGCGCCGCAACGCATCCGCAACTGGATCAGGCAGCCGGGTTCGCGGTGCAGTACTACAATGATTTCGTCAAACCCAAGAAAGTCTATCGCGCACCAGATGAGCGAGAAGAAGCGGCGTTGGACGATCTGGTACAGCGTTTGCGCCAATGGGACGGCGGTCTGGACGCCGAAGGATTGCAATCCGAGGTCTTTGCTGTTGGCAAGGCGCATGGGTTCGACCCGCTGCGCGACTGGTTTACGGCACTGTATGAGATTTTGCTGGGTGCCAGTCAGGGGCCACGGTTTGGCGGTTTCATCGCGCTTTATGGTGTGGATGAGACAATCGCCCTGATCGAAGCTGCCTTGCGCGGCGATTTGCAGCAAGTCTGACAGACGAAACCCTTTGGCGATTTCGACCGTGTCTGATTTGATATTGGACACGGGGGAAAAGACATGCGCGTTGAATTGATGGCAATTTTGGTGGTTGGTGCGTTGGCCGGGCCTGTGCAGGCACAGGTTGCGGCCCCATCTGAGGCACCTGTGACCGCTGTGCAGGGCATCGAGGATGTCATTACAAACCAATTGGATGCATTGCGCGATCGCGATGTCGATCTGGCATTCACCTATGCCAGTCCCATGATCCAGCGTCTGTTCGGCGGGCCTGAAAACTTTGGCCGGATGGTCAGCCAAGGCTATCCGATGGTCTGGAACAACTCGTCATCGCGTTTTGTCGCCCAGCAAGATCTGGGGGCCCGCATCCTGCAACAGGTGATGATACAGGATGCATCGGGCGGGCTGCACATGCTGGAATACGCGATGATACAGATTGACGGTGCGTGGAAGATCGACGGCGTGTCCGTGCTGCCGCTGCCCGATGTCGGGGTCTGAGTGTTGCCGCTTGTGCGTGCGGTCCCCACGGGTCTGATTAACGTCCCATAACCTATTGCCTGCGTGACGACCGGGTCGATCCGGCTTGCGCAAAGGATAGGTTATGAACAAGGCAATTACCGACGGAATCGTGTTTCAGCCGCTGCCGTTTGCGGCAGGCCTCTCGGTCTGGTCAAGCGGCGACGGCACCCCCGGCAGCGACACCTATGCCACCAGCGGGACAGGTGTCTTCGTGCCATCGGATCAGGATTTCGGGGGCTGTCTGGAAGTTCAGAAAACCGGGACGGTCCAGAGCCTGCGCTACATGGCCGAGACGCCTCTGTTGCGCGGTTGCTATCTGCGGATCACGGCGCGGGTCAAGGCGGTGGCGGGGCCGCTGCCTGCCGTGCGGGTCGCGGGTTATGCTGGTGTGGCAGGTGGCGGGGCGGCCAATGTTCCGCTTACGACAGGGCCGCAGACGCAACTGACCCGCTATGGCGAGGTTGTCGAAGTGAGCGCCATCGTCGGGACGGGCGCGCGCGCCGGCGTCGATCTGGTCTGGCTGGACGCCATCTACGGCCACTTTGGCATTGATCTGGTCGGCCCGTCCGGCGGTCTGGTGCGGATCGATGATATCGTGATCGAGGATTTCACGGTCGCCTTTCTGCGGGACCTGATGTCGATGGTCGATGTGCGCGACTACGGTGCCAGGGGCGATGGAATTACCGACGATTCCGCCGCCTTCGAGGCGGCTGACAGTGCGGCGCAGGGGCGCGAAATTTTGGTCCCGGCAGGTGTCTATCATCTGGAAAACGATGTCAGTATCCAAAGCAAGATCCGGTTCGAAGGGACTGTGACCCAGCCTGACGACCGCCGCTTTATCCTGCAAAACGGATATGATCTGCGCGCCTATGTCGAGGCATTTGGCGACGAGGAACAGGCGTTCAGAAAAGCCTACCAGGCCTTGCTGAATTTCTCGGATCACGAGTCGCTGGATATGTGCGGCATCAGGGTGACGCTGAACGGGCCGCTTGACATGCAGGCATGCGATCCGACGCGGCAGGTGTTCGCGACACGCCGCGTCGTGCGCAACGGTCAGTTTCAGCCTGCGAATACCACCGCCTGGGATACGGATGTGGTGACTTCGGCCGGAACCTATGACCGAAGTGCCGATAGGCGGCTGACGAATGTGACGAATATCGCAAATATTCAGCTGGGATCACTGGTCAGCGGGGCCGGTGTCGGACGTGAAATTTATGTGCGTGCGATTAACGTCGGTGCCCGTACCCTAGAGCTGAGCCAGCCGCTGCATGATGCCGTCGGATCGCAGACCTTTACCTTTACCCGGTTCAAATACCTGCTGGATTTCTCGGGCTATGCCGATCTTGCGCAGTTCGTGTTGGACGATATCGAATTCCAATGCGCAGGACTGGCCAGCGGCATCCTGATGGCACCCGAGGGGCTGACGTTTCACGTCCGCGACTGCTTTGTCACCCGGCCAAAGGATCGGGGGATCACCTCTCCGGGTCGGGGCTGTCAGGGCATGATGATCGACCGTTGCCAGTTCAATTCGAACGAACAGGGGCTGCGGGTCCAGGACCGGACAACGATCGCGCTGAATACAAACGCCGAGGACGTCAAGATCCGCGACAATCGCTGCGCGCTGTTCAAGCATTTCGCCGTGATCGGTGGCGGTGGTACGACGATCACGGCAAACCATTGGTTCAATGGTGATAGTGTCACGGGTGGCGTTCGCGTTGCCGGACTGATTTTTGCAACACCCAACTGTCGGTCTGTCGTGACAGGCAACTATATCGACAACGGCTGGATCGAGTGGACGAACGAATATGAATCCGAGCCGGAATTCGTGAACCAGTTTTCCTTTGGCGGGCTGACCATCACCGGCAATCATTTCATCGCTCTGAATGCCACGACCGGGTTCAATTTTCTGCGGATCAAGCCCTATGGGCCCGGTCATTTCGTCCAAGGGTTTTCGATGACGGGGAATGTGTTCCGCGCCGTGAACGGCAAGATCGACCGGATGGAAGGGGTCGACACCACGTTCGCGGGATTGGATCTGACCCGGATGCGACAGATCACGATCGACGCGAATACCTACAATGGTATCGAAGAGCCGGTCTATAACCCGGCATCGCTGATCCATACGCAGAACACGGCGGCGTCAAACTGGGTTGCACGCACTGACCCGTATTTGCCGTTCAGGGGGCATGCACGCACGATCGACGGTCTCGCGATGGTGCAAGCCTTGCGGACCGGTGACGGGGCGAACGTCAACGATATGCCGTGGATCGAAACGAGCTACAGCAACGACAGCCGCGATCTACGTTTTGCGTTCGAACGCAGTGTGCGGGGGGCTGTGCGCTATACTGTGCGGATGGACAATCCGGTGTAATCCTAGAACTGGATCCAGGTCTCGATCTTGAGCGCGCTGCCGCGGTCTCCTGTCAGCGCGTGAACCGAGCCGAGATTGACCCTGTAGCGTTCGTTGATGGTGTAGATCAGGGTGGGGCTGACCTTGGCGTAATGGTCGTCTGAAAACCCTTGTCCTGTTTGCACCTGAAGCGTCGTGGTCCATTGGTCGGACCACGACCGCCCCCATGTGAAATCGGCTTTGGGCCGAAAGGTCTGGTCGATTGCGCCGTAGGTGATGTTACCGTCAAATGCGAGCCAGCCGTTGGGCGTCGATTGCCCCAGTGACAACCCGATGCGGGTCAGCAATTCCTCGCTGCCGTCGGCATTGCGGCGGTATCCGATGCCAAAGGACAACATGGATTTGAGGTCGGCATCGAGGCTGTTTGCCGGAATGGCCGCGAAACTAAAGGCCGAATAAATGCGTCCCTTGTCGGCTGAGTAAAAATCGAGACCGACGGTCAGTTCTGGCCGCAGACCATATTCGACATAGAGCGTCGGGTCATAATGGACCGGCAATTCCGCGCCGTCGGACAGCAGGAAATTTCCGCCTGCCGCAATAAAGGTATGACCTTCTTCGCGTGGCCACGGGCCCGCATGGGCCGCTGATTGCAGGCCCGCGAGACAGGACACCCAGATCAGCAGGATTTTCATCACCATTCTCCGTGTGGCGACGATCCTGGGTCAGGGTTAATTTCGAATTAACGCGGCATTAAATTTCCGTGTCCTTCCCACGTATGCGTAATCGCAGTGCATAGGCCGGGTATGCGAAAAACTCTCTGATCGTCTGGCGCAGTATGATGCGCGGGTGTCCGCCGCGCAGACTGGGCGACATGGTGGTTGCCGTATAGCCAAGGTGTCTCGCGGTCAGTCGCGCACGGGGTGCGTGAGTCCGGTCGGTCACGATGATGACTGTCCGGGTGTCCGGGCCCAACAGTTTTCGGGAAAAACCAAGGTTTTCCAGTGTAGTTGTGGATCTGTCTTCCTGGATGATGGCTGTGGCAGGCACGCCTTGCGAAATCAGGATATCAGTGATTGCCATGGCTTCGGTTGGCGGGTGCAGGCCCAATCCGCCTGTCGCAACGATCAGTGGGGCACGACCTGCATGGAACAGCGCCGCCGCATGTCGTGCCCGCCTTTGCAGGGTTGGCGAGGGACCGCTGGCCCAGACTGCTGCGCCCAGGACAATGATGGCATCCGCCACGGGCGGCGCGTTGTAATTAACTTTACACACTTTGGTCAAATCGATCCCGATTGTTTACAAGAGGTGCGATGCTCTGGCACCGCCCGCTTGGATTCCCTACGCTCTTGCTCATGATGACGCGAAGTCGAACGACCGCAACCGGGGAACAGCCGGGAGGAGTGCGGGCACTACAAAGGGGGGAAACCTGACATGGCCGACAACGACAAGACCTATGCACCCAGCGCGGAAATGGCTGCTGGTGCCCATGCAGACCGCGCCACATACGAGGCGATGTATGCGGCCTCGGTTGCGGATCCCGATGCGTTCTGGGGTGAGCATGGCAAGCGGCTGGACTGGATGACACCCTATACCAAGGTCAAGAACACCAGCTTTGCCCCGGGCAACATCGACATCAAATGGTTCGAGGACGGCAGCCTGAATGTCGCGGCCAATTGCATCGATCGTCATCTGGCAACGCGCGGCACACAGACGGCGATCATCTGGGAACCCGATGATCCCGAAGCTGGGGCGCAGCATATCACCTATCAGCAGTTGCACGCGCATGTGTCGAAATTCGCCAACGTCCTCAAGGAGATGGGCGTAGGCAAGGGGGACCGGGTCGTGATCTACCTGCCGATGATCCCGCAGGCGGCCTATGCGATGCTGGCCTGTGCGCGGATTGGCGCGATCCATTCGGTCGTCTTTGCGGGTTTTTCCGCGGATGCACTGGCAGCGCGCGTCAATGGATCAGAGGCCAAGGTCGTGATCACGGCTGACGAGGCCCCGCGCGGCGGCAGAAACACCCCGCTGAAGGTCAACGCCGACAAGGCATTTGAAAAGGTAACGGTCGATTCGAAAATGTTGGTGGTCAAGCGGACGGGTGGCGACATTGCCATGACCGCAGGGCGCGATGTCTGGCTGCACGAAATGGAAGAAACCGTCAGTGCTGATTGCCCGCCCGAAGAGATGAACGCAGAAGACCCGCTGTTCATCCTCTACACCTCCGGCTCGACCGGGCAGCCCAAGGGCGTTGTGCATACCACTGGCGGCTATCTGGTCTATGCCAGCATGACGCATCAGTACACATTCGACTATCACGATGGCGATGTGTTCTGGTGCACGGCTGATGTGGGTTGGGTGACCGGCCACAGCTATATCGTCTATGGCCCGCTGGCGAACGGCGCGACCACCCTGATGTTCGAAGGCGTGCCGACCTATCCCGATGCGGGCCGGTTCTGGCAGGTCTGCGAAGAGCACAAGGTCAACCAGTTCTATACCGCGCCCACGGCCATCCGGGCGCTGATGGGCAAGGGGAACGCCTTTGTCGAAAAATACGACCTGAGCGCGCTCAAGGTGCTGGGAACCGTCGGCGAACCGATCAATCCAGAGGCATGGAACTGGTACAACGACGTGGTCGGCGGCGGGAATGTGCCCATCGTCGATACCTGGTGGCAGACGGAAACCGGGGGGCACCTTCTGACGCCGCTGCCGGGTGCAACGCCGACCAAGCCGGGGTCTGCGACACTGCCGTTCTTTGGTGTGAAACCCGTGGTGCTGGAACCTGAGACCGGCAAGGAAATCACCACGACCGAGGCCGAAGGCGTGCTGGCGATCGCGGACAGCTGGCCCAGTCAGATGCGCACGATCTGGGGCGATCACGACCGGTTCGAAATGACCTATTTCAGCCAGTACAAGGACATGTTCTTCTCCGGCGACGGCTGCCGTCGCGACGCCGACGGCTATTACTGGATCACGGGCCGCGTGGATGACGTGATCAACGTGTCTGGCCACCGCATGGGCACGGCAGAAGTCGAAAGCGCGCTGGTCGCCCATACGGCCGTGAACGAGGCCGCAGTGGTCGGTTATCCGCACGACATCAAGGGGCAGGGCATCTATGCCTATGTGTCGCTGATGGCGGGTCAGGACCCGTCAGAAGAACTGCGCAAGGAACTGTCCGACTGGGTCCGCGCGGAAATCGGGCCGATTGCCAAACCTGACCTGATCCAGTTCGCGCCGGGCCTGCCGAAAACGCGATCCGGCAAGATCATGCGCCGTATCCTGCGCAAGATTGCGGAAAACGACTATGGCGCGCTGGGCGATACATCGACTCTCGCAGAACCAGAGGTGGTCGATGATCTGATCGCCAACCGGATGAACAAGGGCTGACGCCTCTGGCCCCCGCCCGGCGGGTGGGGGCCTAAGACGGCGATCTGTTTGTCATGACGGGCCAGCCGCTTAACCCGATGACACCCAGTTCGCGGACCAGTTTGCGGCGCATCGCCGTCTCGTAATCGGCAAAGCTGTTGGCGACTTCAACGAATGCACCGGGTCCGCGGATGACCTCGTTCGTGTAGAACGGGATCAGATTGACCTCGCCCTCGAAATCAGCGGCGTTCACGACTAATCCGTTGACCGTGACGTCACCCAAGGGAAAGGCGTTGTAAGCGTCGATCGGGCCGAACCCCTCGTTGTTGATGCCGTCGCCTGCCATGTCGATCGTCTGGAACAAACAGCTTGGACCTGCCTCTAGTACGCCCGCCGCATGCCCCAGCGCATAACCCATGGCCGTCGGAAAATCGTTGTGACTGCGGATGCTGGACGACACGGCGGCTGCAACAGCGTCGAGGTCACCGGGCGTTTCGATCATGCGCCAATCGCTGAGTGCCACCTGATTGTAGCGGCCCGACCATTCAAAGACATAGAGCGCAACCGGATCGGGCGAGGCAAAGAATGCCGCCTGCACCTCTGGTGCGACCAGGGCCGCGGCAAGGCCCTGACGTTGCAATGCATCCTCGGTCGCGTCGACCGAGGATGACACGTCGATGGCCAGAACCAGCGCGAGCCGGCAGGCCTCGGCGGGGGCCGCCGCAAGGGACAGCCCTGCGATCAGCCCCCGCATCATCACCAGTGCCCGGTGTTTTCCATGCTCTTCCACGGCTCGGCCGGCGGCAGGGCATCGCCGTCCTGCAACAGCTCGACCGAAATGTTGTCGGGCGACCGCACGAATGCCATGTTGCCGTCGCGGGGCGGACGATTGATCGTGACGCCGTTGTCCATCAGGTGCTGGCACATCTCGTAGATGTTGGGCACGCTATAGGCCAGATGGCCGAAATGGCGGCTGTCGTCGGGCAGGGCGTCGTCGCCGTCCCAGTTGTACGTCAGCTCCACCGGACAATCCTCGTCGCCCTCGGCTGCCATGAAGATCAGGGAAAAGCGTCCGCCCTCGTCATCGCGGCGGCGAATTTCGCGCAATCCCAACAGGTTGAAAAACGCCATCGTTTTTTCCAGGTCCTTTACGCGGACCATGGTGTGCAGATATTTCACGGGCATCTCAGGCCTTCCTTTGTTCTGTGTCTGCCACGAAACCTAGTGCCATGTGGCCGCGTGTCACGCCTCAGAATGCAGAACGCAGGTCAAATCCCAGGCTGATGTATTCGCGGTCGAACAGCGCATTGTCAGAGCTTGTCTTGCTAATTTCCAGCGTGCCGACAGGCTGGAACCCGTAGTATTCCACCTGACTGAACTGCGCTGTGGCACGTGCATCCACTGTCAGGTCGTCGCGGGGCCCGGCGTTCAGACGCGAGAAATCATAGGCGCGGTTCTCGACCGACAAACCAAAGCCTAGGCGCACACCATAGACAGGTTCCGACAGGTCGTAGTCGACGCCGGCCCGGATCGCGGTGTAGTCGCGTTCGACGTTGTCGGACACGCTGATCCGGTCGTCGATCGAAAACGTCACCAGATCACCGCGGTCCAGAACATAGCTGTAGCGCGCCCCGAACCGGTAGCTCATCACGTCATCGAAACTGTCTTCGGCGATCTGTTTTTGCACGCCCGCGAGCAGGCGCAGCCGCGAACGATCACTGGTCGCCAGCGACTGTCCTACGTTTGCGTCGACGAAATCCTGATAGGGGGCACCACCATACCAACTGGTGCCGATCCGCGCCGACAGCGTGGTCGGCAACAGGTCGGGTGCCAGTCTGACCCGGTGGGTCAGTCCGAACGACAGCTGCACAAAGGCATAGTCGCTGCCCTTGATATCACGCAAGGCTTCGGCGCTGGGGGTGTCGCCTGTCGCGTCCTCCAGCCGGGCCTCTGCCTCCAGGTCGTCCTTGGCGTCCTGGCTCAGGGTGTAGGTGGTCCCGTCGATGCTGACATCGAAAAATGTCGCTGATGTTTCGCTGTCGCGCAGGCGGTAGCGGGCGGTCGCACCCAGATTGTAGGCCAGACCCGACAGGGCCTGCGCATCGCGTGACAATGTCAGCGCGAACGGCAGTCCCAGCAAAAACGCCTCTCGGGATTGAGAGCCATTGTTGATGTTGGACGATGGCCGGATCCCGAACGACAGGTCCAGTGACAGTGGATTGCGGTTCCGCACAAAGGCATAGTCTTCGGCAACACCTTCGGCGGTTTCGGCGTCCGGAGCATACTGGCGGGCACGCCGCAGCCAGAACTGGGCGCGGCTGTCGTTGTTCTGTTCAACATGGGCGCGGGCCACGATGCGTGCGGCGACATAGGCTTCGACGTCGGTTGTGGACGCGCTGTAGGCGCGCGCACCCAGCGCGACCGCATCCGCTGGCCTGTTTTGCGCCGTGGCGATCCGCGCGGCCGTTATCAGCGCGGTCACGTCCCGGTCGTCACGCGCCAGCAAGGCATCCAATACGGATTGCGACGCGGCCAGGTCGCCTGCATTTGCCAGTTCAATCGCCAGTGCGCGCGTCTCGTCCGCGGTCAGTTCCACGTTCTGCGCATGGGCGGCATTGGTCTGCAATGCCGCAACCACGGCGAGGGCGGACAGACATTGGGACAGGCGTGTCATCGGTACAGGATCACGCCGCCGGTTTCTTGCGCGGTGATCCCTTCGAACCGGGGGTCCTCTGATTCCAGCACCACGACACCGACGATTTCGCCGCCCGATCCGCTGGTCGTATCGCCAGCGATGATCCCCGTGAATTTCCCGCCTTCATACGGTTCCAGCACGCCGGACTCGTTCAATATGAAAT
This sequence comes from Loktanella gaetbuli, assembly GCF_020531945.1. NCBI lineage: Bacteria > Pseudomonadati > Pseudomonadota > Alphaproteobacteria > Rhodobacterales > Roseobacteraceae > Loktanella > Loktanella gaetbuli. Next base: position 410,889 of record NZ_JAJATZ010000002.1, on the reverse strand, counting down.
TCTGCAGTTCGACTTCGATTTCGCCTGCGGTGCTCAGCGATTTGCTGCCTTCGACGACGATGATTGGCACGTTCGGGCTTTGCAGGTCGTCAGGGCCGGTCCCGGTTACAATCCGCACACCGTTTTCGTCAAAGAACCGGCGGTTCGTGATCGCACCTTTGACCGCGTCATTGGCGTTGAAGTCTTCGAAATCAATGTCGATGCTCATCTTGCCTGTGACATATTCAAGCTGTGACCGTGCCGGGGCGAACACCCTGACACCAGCGTAGTCGCCGGAAAAAGTCGCCTGCCCCTCGTTTGGCAGGACGGTGCCGCCGTTGCGTTCATAGACATAGCCACCAAACCCATAGCCTGCGTAGCCGCCGGTCCGGACGATGGCGAAACTGGTGCGCGGATCACCATCGACCCGGTTCTTGCTGACACCATACAGCGCCACATAGGGCACGATCTGGCTGACGGGATCGCCCGTCAGGAAATCGCGGACCGTCGCGTCGGCCTCGTAGACGCGCGTGGTGCCAAGCGTGGCAAGCGCACCGGTCTTGCGCGTGTAGACGTTTTCGCCATCAAACCCGAGGTTGTCGACACTGAACGTGTCGTTCGCAGCATTGTAGGACACATCGGTCACGAGACCGCCGCCCTGACTGTTGCGGGCCTCGAACCGGAAAATGTCAGACGATGCGCTGACATCCTCGGTGCCGGGAGGCAGGTCAAGGTCGTCGTCATCCGCGACCTGCGCATCCGATTGCACGTCTTCGAAGAGGGGCTGGCCATCACCGCATGCGGCAAGCCACGCCAGTGCAGAGACTGTCGTCAAGAATCGGGTCATGGTCGCACACCTGCTCAGGTCGTTTTTGTTGCCCCAATGTCCGCAGGGGCAGGCCCCGAGTCAATCAATACGCTCAAGACGCGCGAAAAACGGGGCCGTGCGTGCGCCATTTACAACGTGGCACTTGCCTGCGGCATCATTTAGCTTGCCCCGGAATCGTCACCGTCCGAGGAGGTTGCCCCTTGCGCCAGTATCATGACGCGCTGCGTCTCGTCCTTGAACAGGGTGTGCCATCCACCGACCGGACCGGCACCGGCACGATCAGTCATTTCGGCATGCAGTGCCGCTATCCGCTGGCTGACGGGTTCCCGCTTGTCACCACCAAGAAGCTGCACTTGAAATCCATCGTGCACGAACTGCTGTGGTTCCTGTCGGGGGATACCAACGTGCGGTATCTGCAGGAAAACGGTGTGTCGATCTGGAACGAATGGGCCGATGAAAACGGTGATTTGGGACCGGTTTACGGTCACCAGTGGCGTCATTTCCCCCGCGTGACACAAGGCGACGACGGCATCGTGCTGTTGGGAGAGGTCGATCAGATTGCCAAACTGGTCGAGGCCATTCGCACAACACCCGACAGCCGTCGCCTGATTGTGTCCGCCTGGAACCCCGGCGAGGTCGATGCCATGGCCTTGCCGCCATGCCATACCCTGTGGCAGGTCCGGATCGCGGGGGGCAAACTGCATTTGCAACTCTACCAGCGGTCTGCCGACATGTTCCTGGGGGTGCCGTTCAACATCGCCTCATACGCGCTGCTGGCGCATATGCTGGCACATGTGACGGGCTATATGCCGGGGGATTTCATTCACACGATCGGGGACGCGCATATCTACAGCAACCACCGCGAACAGGTGGATTTGCAATTGTCCCGCACCCCCAAGACGTTGCCGACGCTGCGCCTGACGCGCGATGTGACGTCGATTTTCGATTTCAGATACGATGACTTTGCCTTTGACGGCTATGATCCGGACCCGGCGATCCGTGCGCCGGTGGCCGTCTGATGCTGACACTGATCGTTGCCTGCGCCCGCAACGGGGCCATCGGACGCGATGGGGACATCCCATGGCACGCACCAGAGGATCTGGCGATGTTCCAGCGCGAGACCACGGGTGGCGCGCTGATCATGGGGCGACACACTTGGAACAGTCTTCCGGTGAAGCCGCTGAAAAATCGGATGAATTGCGTTGTCTCGCAGGATAGCGCCCTGACAGAACACGTGTTCGGTGATGTCGCTGCGGCGGTCGCCGCCTGCTATGCGGCGGGCTACCAGCGGATTTACGGGATTGGCGGTGCCGGCATCTATGGCGCATTGCTGGGCATGGCGGATCGCCTGCTGATCACCCGGGTCGATCTTGATGTGCCCGACGCGGATACATTCTTTCCCGACTTCGACACAGGGGCATGGACGCAGATTGCGACACGTACGCTGCGTCCCGCAGACCCGACCTGTATCTTGCACGAATATCTGCGGGTCAGGGGCTAGCGCTCGTATCCCGCCCAGACAGGAGCTTTTGCGACGACATGCGTATCTTCTCACTCAAGACCTGCGATACCTGCCGCAAGGCGATCAAGGCCCTGCGTGCTGCGGGCCATGACCCAGTGGTGATCGACGTGCGGGCAGATGGTATCGCCGAGGCGGATTTGACCGCGTTGATCGACCGCTTTGGTGATGACCTGATCAACCGGTCCTCTGCCACCTGGCGTCAGCTGTCGGACACCGAACGCGCCGCTGCACCCCATGCCTTGCTGCCCGCGCATCCGACCCTGATGAAACGTCCTGTCATTCAGAATGGTGATGTCTGGACCCTGGGCTGGAAGGCAGACGCGCAGGCCGCCCACCTTGGTCAGACCTCGGGCGCGTGATCCAGCGGACGTCTGCCGCCCAACCGTGAAATCAGATGGCGTTCGTCGTCATTGCGGAAAAACGGAACGGTCAGGGGGGCCGTGGGATTTGCCAGATGGGCGGCAAGTTCGGCCAGCGCGACTTCGGTGATAAACGGCAGGTCCAGCGCGCGCGCGGCCTTCAGGTCGACCCAATGCAGATGGGACAATTCATCCTCGGCCCTGCCAAAGTCATCGGGGTCGGTGATCAGTGCCGTGGCATCCACCAGAAAAAACCGGGCGTCGAACCGCCGGGGCGCGCCCTGCGGCGTGACGGCCCGGAAAAAGAAACGCATGCCCGCAGCCGTCGGGCGATGGCCGCTGGCCGCGAAACCGCGCCATCCACGTGGCGGGTCCGCCCAATCGCCGGGCACGCCCAGCATCTGACCCGTTTCTTCCCACAACTCTCGGATTGCGGCGGCAACGAGGGCCTGCGCATCCGCGTCACTGTCGTTTTGCAAGGCCCGCCGGGTTTCGTGGCACAAGCCGGTCGGTGCAACCAAGGCATCGTTGGGATCGACGGCACCACCGGGAAACACGAACTTATTGGGCATGAAAACGGCAGAGGCCCCACGCTGTCCCATCAACACCCGTGGGGTGCCATCACGGCGCAACAAAATGACCGTGGCCGCATCGCGGATGGGTATATCAGCCGGGCTGACCAAACCCGTGCATCCCCTTTGACCACTGAATGCCGACGACCACCCCCTTGAGCCGTGGCAAGAGATACAGGGACAAGGCAACAGTCGAGACCGAAAACAGGATCGCCATCGTCATCGCGCTTGGCCGGAATTCGGTAAAGACCCAGATCATCAGCGGTGCCAGCAAGTGACCGACAATCAGGATCGTCAGATATGCGGGCCCGTCATCAGCGCGATGCTGCGACAGGTCTTCGGCGCAGGCCGGGCAGCGATCAGCCACATGCAGATAGCTGTCGAACATGTCACCCTCACCGCAGTTGGGGCAGATCCGTTTGAAACCGCGCAGCATGGCGTTTTTCATCTCGCGGTCTTGCAGCGGCGTCTGTTTATAGCTCTGGGTCATGGCGTTGGTCCTTTTGGGACCAACATGGCACTCCGGGGCGAAATTAAAACCCTCTTTTGCAGGTTGAAAGGCCAGAGTTCTGTGCGGATCGTGATTTTATCGCCCCCGGTCAAGCTGCGGACAGATCGACGGCGACCGCATTGCGACCCTCCGCCTTGGCCCGGTAGAGCGCGAGGTCAGCCCGGTCGAACAGCGCGTCGAGCGCCCGAAGGGATTGCCCGTCGCCGGACCCCGCCGCTATGCCGACCGAAATAGTGACACGCAGCGGGCTGCGGTCGCCGCCTGCGTCAAAATATTTGGCTCCGATCCTTTCGCGCAGGCGCTGGGCTGCGGTCGTGGCGTCCGCCAGCGATGTGCGCGGCATCACGATCAGAAATTCCTCACCACCGATCCGGGCCACCAGATCGTCAGGTCGAAAACTGTTGCGCAGGCAGGCCCCGACGCCCGTCAGCACGCGATCGCCAGTGCTGTGCCCATAGGTATCATTCACCGCCTTGAAGTGGTCGATGTCGGCGACCATCAGGGCATAGTCGCACCCGGTTTCGCGGGCCTGTTCCGCAATCCGGCGAAGATGGGCCAGGGCATAGCGGCGATTGAACAACCCCGTCAGGGGGTCTGTCATCGCGGCGGCCAGCCCCGTTTCGACTTGATCAAGCAGGCGGTCACGCTGACATTTATGTGCAACGAGGACACGCGTGCGATGACACAGCTCGTCCTGTTCAAACGGTCCCAGGATCACGTCGTCGGCCCCCAGATCCAGCACCAGCGCAGCAGTCCGCAAGTCATCCTGGGCAAGCAGGATCAGTTGTGCTGCATGTCGCGTCTGGTCACGGGTGCGCAGATCGGCCAATAGGCGGAACAGATCGTCCCCGTCGGACTGGCAGCGCGTTGCGTCGATGACGAAAACATCCGTCGCGACCCGGGAATCGTCGGCAAGGGCACCGTCACGGTCCATGACCCGCACCCGTTGCCCCAGCCCGGCCTGAAGCTGCCCTGAAACGGTCGCGGCCGCCTGTGCGTGATCCGACAGCAGCGTGACACAGGCAGGTGCGATCCGGGGGCTGCGCGTTTCATCCAGTCCCATCATGCGGAGTGTCTCGCTGCGCAGGTCAAGTTCACGCGCGCGATTGCCGCGGCGCAGCAGATTGCGGACCCGCGCGAGCAGTAGTGTATCGCAGACCGGGCGCGGCAGCACATCGTCCGCCCCTGCATCCAGCGCCATGAAACGCGCCGCACTGGTATCCTGACCGCCGACCGAAATGATCGGCACGTTGCGCGTCGCGACCTGCCTCCGCAGATGCGCACAAAATGCGTGGCCATCGGAAAAGCTGTCGGTCAGATTGATCAGGATCATGTCAGGGCATCGTTTCTGAATGCTGGCATATGCGGCCGTGCAGTCGCTGACAGCCTCGACCTCATATTTGGCGGCGAGGAGTTTCACCCTCAGGACGATGCGATTTGTGGACACAGAGTCCACGATCAATAATCTACCGGACATTCTTCCAACCCTGTCTGATGGTTTCACCACCTTCTGACTGGACACTGCGCCCGATAGATTAAAAAAAGGTTCATCATTGCCAGGGGACATTCGATGACACCGGAACACGCCGAAATCATCGCGCTTCAGGCGCTGGCCCATGTCGTGGCGGATCAGGACCTGAGTGCGGCCTTCATGGGGCCGAACGGCCTGTCGGCCGGTGACATGCGGGCGGGTGCAACGGACCCCGCCTTTCTCGCGGCGCTGCTCGAATTCCTGTGCCAGCGGGATGATTGGGTGATGGCATTTTGCGATGCGCATGGACACGCCTACGAGGTGCCGATGCAGGCCCGCTATGGTTTGCCAGGAAACGAGGAGGTCAGCTGGACCTGATGGCACGCCCGACCGGACTGATCTTTGACAAGGATGGCACCCTGTTCGATTTCAACGCCACCTGGGGGGCGTGGACCCGCACCATGCTGGATGCAGAGGCCAGCGGGGACACGGCATTGGTTGCACGGCTGTCACAGGCCTTGGGCTATGACCTGACAGCAGGCCGGTTCCTGGCCGGCAGCATCGTCATTGCGGAACCCGTCCATGTCGTGGCCGATACCATCCTGCGGATCACGGGCCAGACGGACAAGCCAGCCCTGATCGCGCGTATGGACGCGGCCAGCGCCGAGGTCACGCAGCAGCCGGCGGCAGATCTGCCCGATCTGATGTCGCGCTTACGCGCGGCCGGTCATGTCCTTGGGCTTGCCACCAATGACAGCGAGGCTCCCGCCCGCAGGCATCTTGCAGACCACGCGATCGACACTGCGTTTGATTTTGTTGCGGGGGCCGACAGCGGCTTTGGTCACAAACCGGGACCGGGGCAGCTGAATGCATTCTGTGCGCGGACAGGGATTGCACCGCAAGATTGCGCGATGATCGGCGACAGCACACACGACCTGACAGCGGGGCGTGCCGCCGGCATGATTTGCATAGGTGTGCTGACCGGACCTGCGCCGCGCACCGAGCTGGGACCCCACGCCGATGTCGTGCTCGACAGTATTGCCGACCTCCCGGCTTGGCTGGCTGGCCAGGGCTGACGACCCACAGGTTGATCGCTGACGGTTTCGTGATCCCCGCGCGGGAAAATTTCTGGCGGCCTGCGAAACTCTGTGTCGTGCTTCATCGTGGTTCTGGCATCACAAGGCGGAATGACCCGCCGAGACAACAGAGAGAATATGCTATGACGATGAAAACATCCCTGATGACCGCCGCTGCCGTTCTGGCCCTGTCCACTGGTTCCGCATTCGCAGCGGCCCACGCCGCAGAGAACCCGATGGTTGGCGGCGCGGAAATGCTGCCCAGCATGACCATCGTCGAAAACGCATCCAACGCCGACAACCTGACCACGCTGGTTTCCGCTGTCGCTGCTGCCGGTCTGGTCGACACGCTGTCCGGCCCCGGTCCGTTCACCGTTTTCGCACCGACCAACGATGCATTCGCGAAACTGAACCAGGACCAGGTCGCTGAACTGCTCAAGCCGGAAAACCAGGCCGCGCTGGCGCAAATCCTGACCTGTCACGTTGTGGCGGTGAACGCAGACTCCAGCACGATTGCCGGCATGATCGCTGACGCAAATGGCGAATTCGCAGTGGAAACCGTCGGTGGCTGCACGCTGATGGCAAAGCAGGACGGTGACATGATCACCCTGACCGACGAGCGTGGCCAGGTGGCGACCGTGACCCAGGCCGACGTGACCCAGTCCAACGGCGTCGTTCACGTCATCGACACGGTCATTCTGCCCGCACAATAAATTGATCCTGGCCCTCGGGCCGGATTAGCAGAACGACATCGCCCCCGCACATCATTGTGCGGGGGCTTTGCGTTGCGACAGGTCCGGATCAGAACGTGCGCAGATAGGCCGTCAGGATCTGGCGCGCGGTCTCCAGATCGCCCCGGTCCACCATTTCGGTAACCGTATGGATATAACGTGTGCCGACCACGATCCCGATGGCGCGCGCACCCGATGCGGCCTGCTGGGCTGCGGCCCCGTCCTGTCCGCCGGCTGCCAGCATGGTGCGCTGGTAGGGGATGCCTTCCTTGTCGGCCAGTGCCGCGAATTCACGGACAAGTCCCGTGTCCGCAATGAACGAACTGTCGCGCACGTGCAGGCCGAACCCCTTGCCATGGCGTGTCGTCGCCAGATGGTCGGCGATACCGGGGGTGTCGCAGGCCAGCGTGGTGTCGATGCCGATGCCGATATCGGGCTGGATGCGGTGTGCTGCGGTCTTGGCTCCGCGCAGGCCGACCTCTTCCTGGCTGGTGAATGCCACGTGGATTTCCGCACCACGACCGTCCTCGGCCAGCGCGCGGATGACCTCGATCCCCAGCCAGCAGGCGATCCGGTTGTCCAGCGCCTTGGACACGATCTTGTCGCCCATCTCCATCAGGGGCTCGTCCATCACCACGAAATCACCGATTTGGACGTGGTCCTTGGTCGCGGCACCCAGGCCCGTGTCGATAAAGAATTCGCCGACCTCGGGCACCTTCTTGCGGTCCTCGGGGCTGGAAATATGGATCGGCTTGCCGCCGGGGTTCATCACCCCCTTGAGGTCGCCGTGATCGGTGCAGACAAGGACGCGGCGCGAAAACAGGTTGCGCGGGTCGAAACCGCCGACGGGCTGGACATAGATGAACCCCTTGTCGTCGATATGGCTGACCAGAAATCCGATTTCGTCCATGTGGCACAGCAGCATGATGCGCGGCGCATCCTCGGTCCCCGCGTCGCGGCGGCACAGCAGGCTGCCCATCGGGTCGGTTTCGACATGATCGAACAGACCGTCGATTTCCGACAGGATCAGGTCGCGGACCCGGTCCTCGCGTCCGGGGACGCCGGGCGTTTCGCACAGTCGCTTGAGCAGATCGATGTTCATGGGGGCACCTTTTGCAATTTGGATTTGCCGGCACCCTATGCCCGTGCCGCGGGGCCCGCAACGCGGTGCCATTCGCAATGGCGCACAATGGACGCGACTTATCCCCGCGAAATGTGCCGTGCACCGGCGATTCGCCGCCTTATCCACAGCAGATTCGCCAAAACGGACTTTACACAAAGTAAACCTGCCGTCACGATATCTTGTAGGGGCGGAACAAGAACCATACCCGTCATAGAGCAGCAAACAAACGGGCAGGATCACCTCCGAAGTCCCGTAGAGAGGCAAACGATATGGCCCTGACAGACATGTTTCTGGACGCCGACGATGTGCATCCGATCGATCTGGTCGAACATCTGGCGGAACACCACGCCTGGGAATTCGACCGTGTCCACGATGACCGGATCGCCATGGCTGTCGAAGGCCAGTGGCGCACCTATGCGTTGACGCTGGCCTGGTCGCAGGCGGACGAAACCCTGCGCCTGATCTGCACCTACGAGATGGAGCCACCCGCATCGCGCTTGCCGGCGTTGTTCGAGGCGCTGAACGCGATCAATGACGACAGTTGGGGCGGGACGTTCACTTGGTGGGGCGATCAGAAAATGATGGTCTACCGCTATGGTCTTGTCCTCGCGGGCGAGCAGGTGGCCAGCCCCGAGCAGATCGACACGATGATCCACACCGCCGTGACCTGCTGCGAACGCTATTACCCCGCACTGCAACTGGTCACCTGGGCAAACCGGTCCCCCGAAGAGGCGCTGAAAATCGCCATCGCGGAAACCTACGGTCGCGCCTGATTTCGCGCAGGGGGCAATTGCTTGCGCCCCTGCATGACGGGGCGTAGCGTTTGGGCGAATTGACAGATGGGGTGCCCGATATGGATATGAATGACGTTGCTGACCGTGGTCTGGTGCTGCTGGGCTGTGGCAAGATGGGATCGGCCCTGCTGGACGGCTGGCTGAAATCGGGCCTGCCTGCGGGTTCGGTCTGGATACTGGACCCCAATCCCAGTGACTGGGTCCGCGCCACGGGCTGTCATATCAACGATGGCACGCCGGATGCACCCGCCGTGGCGCTGGTGGCCGTGAAACCGCAGATGATGGGTGATGCGCTGCCTGCGATGGCAGCCTTGGGTGGCGGCAAGACGCTGTTCGTGTCGGTTGCTGCAGGCACGTCGCTGGCGCGGTTCGAGGCGGCGTTTGGCGCGGACAGTCCCATCGTGCGGACCATGCCCAACACGCCCGCCGCAATCGGGCGCGGTATCAGTGCGCTGGTCGGCAATGCCGCTGCGACCGATGACCACCTGTCACTGGCGGAGACGCTGATGAACGCGGTCGGCCAGACTGTCCGGCTGGACGACGAGGCGCAGATCGACGCCGTCACCGGCGTGTCTGGGTCTGGTCCGGCCTATGTCTTTCATCTGATCGAAACACTTGCCGCTGCCGGCGTCGAACAGGGCCTGCCAGAGGATGTTGCCATGAAACTGGCAAAGGCGACCGTCGGCGGGGCAGGGCAGTTGGCAGAGGATTCGGACGAGGATCCAGCCCAGCTGCGCCGCAACGTGACCTCGCCCAATGGCACGACCCAGGCCGCGTTGGAGGTGTTGATGGACGCGGAACACGGATTCCCCAAGCTATTGTCGCGCGCCGTCACCGCCGCGGCTGACCGTGGACGGGAGTTGTCGCGTGACTGATCAGATCGATTTCGACGATTTCATGAAGGTCGACGTGCGCGTCGGCACGGTGGTACGGGCCGAACCCTATCCGGAGGCCCGCAAGCCCGCGATCAAGCTCTGGATCGATTTCGGTGGCGACATCGGTGAACGCAAGACCTCGGCCCAGTTGACGGTCCACTACACACCGGAAGGGTTGATCGGACGTCAGGTCATGGCGGTCGTGAATTTTCCACCGCGCCAGATCGGAAAATTCATGTCAGAAGTCCTGGTCATGGGATTTCCTGATGCCGACGGTGCCGTTGTGCTGGCAACGCCGGACCAGTCGGTGCCGAACGGGGGGCGGTTGCATTGAAACGCCTTCTGCTGACCCGCCCTTTTCCGGACGCGACCATCGACGCGGTGCGCCCACACTTTGATGTCACGATCAGTGACGACGGCCCGCTGAGCGTCGAGGCCGCTGCATTGGCCTTGCAGGAATACGACGCAATCATGTGCACCTTGGGTGACGGTTTCACCGACATGGCATTCGCGACGCCTGACCTGCGGTGCAAGATGCTGGCCAATTTCGGCGTTGGCTACAACCACATTGATGTGCGTGCGGCCAAGGCCGCCGGCGTCACTGTTTCCAACACGCCCGGTGCTGTCACCGATGCGACCGCTGACATCGCGCTGACGCTGATGCTGATGGCCGCCCGCCGCGCGGGCGAGGGAGAGCGTCTGGTCCGCGCGGGACAATGGACCGGATGGGAGCCGACGCAACTGCTGGGGATGCATCTGACCGGCAAACGTATCGGCATCGTCGGCATGGGCCGCATTGGTCAGGCCATCGCCCGTCGTGCGCATTTTGGTTTTGATATGAAGGTGATCTATTACAATCGCTCGGTCAAAGACGTCGATTTCCCCGCCCGTCAGGTCGAGGAACTCAGCGGCGTGATGAGCCAATCGGACGTGGTCGTCGTGGCCGTGCCGGGAGGCGGTGAGAACGTCCACCTGATCGACGCTGACGCACTGGCGGAACTGAGCGACGGCGCGATTTTCATCAATATCGCGCGTGGCGACGTCGTGGACGAAGCATCATTGGTGGCCGCGCTGAAATCCGGTCGCATCAGCGCCGGTTTGGACGTCTACGAAAACGAACCGACGGTGCCATCAGAATTGCTGGGCTTGGACAACGTGGTATTGCTGCCGCACCTTGGCACGGCAGCGTTGGAGGTCCGCGAGGCGATGGGGCAGCTCGCCGTGGATAACCTGATCGCGTGGGATCAGGGGGATGCGCCGCCAAACGCGGTCTAGCGCGGGATCATGCGGTGGATGACGCTTTTGTCACCACCGATGAAATGGTGATAGGCGGCCCCGGCGATGTGTAACACGATCAGGGCGATCAGCACCTTGCCGGTGACGTCGTGAACCTCTGCCATCCATTCCAGTTTGGAAAACCATGCGATCGCGCCCGCGACCGGCATGGCGATCAGGATTGCGTAGAACAGCCAGTGGGTGGCCCGGCTGACCGTCCTGATCAGATCGGGGGCATGTGCCGGCGGCGGCGGGATGTCGGTCGTGCGACGGATCATCAACCGCCACAGCATGAGTAGGCCAATCGACGCGCCCAGTATCGCGTGAAAGGCAGCGCCGGTCGTCCAACCGCCGCTGGCTGTTTCAAGCTTGGCGTCGAAAGCGGCCCCCATGTTTTCCGCAAAGAAGAACTGGACGGCGACCAGCAGGGCAATGATCCAGTGCAGGAACATGTGTTTGCGGGAATAACGAAGGCTGTCTGACATGACTTTGGACCTAACAAATGACTAGGAAGCAAACTCAGATCAGCAGATCCGGTTCCGCGTCGTCCATCGCCTCGCGCCAGTGTTTGCGACAAAGCGACACATATCGGTCATTGCCGCCAACCTGCACCTGATCGCCCGCCTGAACGACGCGGCCATCCGCGTCCTTGCGCACGACCATCGTGGCCTTGCGTCCGCAGTGACAGATCGTGCGGACCTCTCGCATTTCATCGGCCAGGGCCAGCAGGGTGGCCGAGCCCGGAAACAGCTTGCCCTGAAAATCGACGCGCAACCCGTAGCACATGATCGGCACGCCCAGATCATCGACCGCCCGGGCCAGTTGCCAGACCTGTTCCTCTTCCAGAAACTGCGCCTCGTCGATGAAAACGCAGGCGCACGGTTCCGCGTCCAGTCGGCGCGCGATTTTGGTGAAGAGGTTTTCACCGGGGGCGAATGTATCGGCCACGTCGCCGATGCCGATCCGGCTGGCGATCCGGCCCTGACCGGCGCGCGTATCCAGCCGCGCCGTCATCAGATAGGTCTGCATTCCGCGTTCGATGTAGTTGTGGCTGGCTTGCAGCAACACGGTCGATTTGCCCGCGTTCATCGTGGAATAATTGAAATAGAGCTTCGCCATGCGCCTGCCTACCGCCACGGTCCGACCCTTTGCAAGAGCGTGCGTGCCTGTCTGCCGCTCACACCGCCATTGTCATGGAACAGATCAGCCCTGCGATCCGTTGTCCGACTGAAAAGACAAAGGATAAAGCCATGACCGACATTCCGACCCAAGCCTTTCACGACGGAAACGCGATCCCGAAATTCGGACTGGGCCTTTGGCAGGTGCCAAAGGACACATGCGCTGACGTCGTGCGCGATGCCATCGGCATGGGCTACCGCCTGATCGACGGGGCGGCGATGTACAAGAACGAAGAGGAGCTGGGTGAGGGCATCCGCGCAAGCGAGGTGTCACGCGATGATTTGTTCATCACGTCCAAGGTCTGGAACGACGGCATGTCCTATGACGACGTGCGCAAATCGGTCGATGACAGCCTGAATCGCACGGGTCTGGAAAAACTGGACCTGATGCTGCTGCACTGGCCCTTTCCGCAGCAGGACACCTATGTCACCGCGTGGAAGGCATTGATCGACGCGCAGGCGGATGGGCAGATGACTTCAATCGGTGTGTCGAACTTTCACAAGGATCATCTGGACCGCATCATCGGCGAAACCGGCGTGAAACCCGTCCTGAACCAGGTCGAGGTGAACCCGCGCCTGCAGCAATCCAAACTGGCCCAAGTCAACGATGCACGCGACATCGTCACGCAAAGCTGGTCGCCGCTGGGCAGTGCGCGATCGTTCGATGCCGCCCCGATCAAGGCGATTGCTGACCGCACAGGCAAGTCCCCCGCACAGGTGATACTGCGCTGGCACATCGACATCGGGAACGTCGTGATCAGCCGGTCAGGCAATCCCGATCACCTGCGGGCCAATATGGATATCTTTGATTTCAACCTGACCGACGATGACCTGACGGCCATCGCGGCGCTGGACACCGGCGAACGTACCGGGCCTGACCCCGATACGTTCAACGGGCTCGACTAGGCCCGTTCGACGACGACCGACCCGACCGAATACCCGGCGCCAAAGGAACAGATGATTCCCTTGTCGCCGGGAACCAGATCGTCCGAGTATTTCGAAAACGCGATGATCGAGCCCGCCGACGATGTGTTGGCATAATCCTGAAGGATATTCGGCTGTTCATCGGGTTCAGGGTCGCGGCCCATCACCTTTTTGCCGATATAGCTGTTCATCGTCTTGTTGGCCTGATGCAGCCACAGCCGTTTGAGGTCATCTGCCGTCAGACCCTCGTCTGCCATGTGGTCCGCCATATGCTGGCTGACCATTGGCAGCACCTCCTTGAACACACGCCGACCGTTTTGCATGAACTGCATGTCGCGGCGGTCCTCCATCTGGTCGCGCGTCCGGCGCAGGAAACCGGCGTTATTGCGGATATTGTTGGAAAATTCGGTCGCGCAACGGGTCGACAGGACCTTGAAATGCGCACCACTTGCTGCGTCCTCGGGTTGCAGGACCGTCGCGGTGCAGACGTCACCGAAAATGAAATGGCAGTCGCGGTCGCGCCATTCGTGATGGCCGCTGGTGATTTCGGGGTTCACGACGACAGCCGCCCGCACCGACCCGGCCTTGATCATGTCGGCGGCCAGCTGGATGCCGAATGTCGCGGATGAACAGGCCACGTTCATGTCAAAGGCAAAGCCGCCGGCACCGATCAACTGCTGGATTTCGACCGCCACCGCCGGGTAGGCGCGTTCGATGTTGGACGCGGCACAGATCACCAGATCGACATCCGTGCCCGTGATCCCCGCTTGTGCCAGCGCCTTGGCAATCGCGTCCTGGGCGATTTCCGCCATCAGGGATGGTTCATCATCGCTGCGGGCGCGAAAATGCGGATACATCCGGGTGGGGTCCAGCACGCCGGTTTTGTCGATCACATAGCGCCGCTCGATCCCGGATGCGGCAACGATGAAATCCTCGGATGAATAGGGCTTTGCCGCCGTTTTCTCTGCGGCGATGTCGTCGGCATGTTCCGCGTTCCACAGGTCTGCATAGGCATTATAGGCCGTCACCAGTTCGGCATTGGTGATGATTTCGGACGGGGTGAACACACCCGTTCCGGTGATGGCGGCATTTGGCATGATGGGACCTTTCGCTGGGTAACTGATTTTGCCGTTGCCGGGCGCGCTTGTCCAGCAAGTGGTCTCTTTACACGACGTCAGCTTCGTCGCAGGTTTCCAGCGACAGCGCGAGGAGACAGACCATGGCACAATGGTACTATGCGAACGACGGCAAGGAACACGGCCCGATTGACGAATCCGAATTCGGGGCATTGACCCGGTCCGGCATCGTCGGCCCCCGCACATTGGTCTGGACCGACACCATGAAGGAATGGGAACCCGCGCACATGCATGTCGAGGGCGTGTCGCGGACCCTGTCACAGCCTGCAGGTGCCGGGCGACCCGCAGTGCCAGAGTATGCAGACACGGGCCGCGATTATCGCCGCCAAAGCGGGATGAAGGACGCGTTTCAGCAATTCTTTGCCCGCTATTTCGATTTCAAGGGACGCAGCAACCGCGGTGAATTCTGGTGGTTCATGCTGGACAGCATCATCATCGGTATCGTTCTGGGGATCGTCGATGCCGCTCTGTTTGGCGAAGTTGGTCAGGAATTCGGGGTGCTGGGCAATATCTGGTCGCTTGCCGTCTTTATCCCGACCATCGCGCTGACCGCGCGCCGCCTGCATGACATCGACAAATCGGGCTGGTGGCAGTTGCTGCTGCTTTTGCCCGTGATCGGTTGGATCATCCTGATCGTCTGGTGGTGTCGCGTGCCCGATGGCCCGAACCGGTTCGGCTGATCCTAACGGCGCGGGACGGAATAAAGGATGTAGCCGGGCACCTGTGCCACAGCCGACGCGCCCGTATCCAATGCAAAGACGCCGATGTTTTCCATGTCGAGGGGGCAGGCCACGAGGTCGGCTGCGTCGTCCAGAAACTGGTTGGTGAAATCGTCCTCGGCCACCCGACGGCATTGATCGCCGTCAGCGCGGTAGCCATCGCCGAACAGGGGTGGGGTATAGGTCGGTGCGACCGTGCAGGCCGCGAGAAGAACAATAGGCGTGAGGCGCAGCATGA
The DNA here is from genome assembly GCF_020531945.1 of Loktanella gaetbuli. NCBI lineage: Bacteria > Pseudomonadati > Pseudomonadota > Alphaproteobacteria > Rhodobacterales > Roseobacteraceae > Loktanella > Loktanella gaetbuli. Next base: position 395,577 of record NZ_JAJATZ010000002.1, on the reverse strand, counting down.
CGGGACCTTTCGTGATCTGGTCCCGTCATAGCACGTCTGCGTTGCCGCGTTAACCGCAGGGTGTCAGCCTTGCAGGCTGCGCACCTCGATTTCGCCATTCGCACGTTCCTGCATCGCCATCACCGCAGCCTGTGCGGCGGCGGCAGTGGTGAAATACGGGATCTTGTCGTTCAGGGCGACGGCACGGATATCGCGCGAATCCTCGACGGCCTGCGCCCCTTCGGTGGTGTTCAGCACCAGCGAGATCTCGCTGTCCTTAAGCTGATCGACGATGGTCCGGCCACCTTCGTAGACCTTGTTCACGGTTTCCACGGTGATGCCCAGATCGGCCAGCCACTTCGCGGTGCCGCGGGTAGCCACGATGGACAGTCCAAGGTCGGTCAGGCCGCGTGCGGCCTCTGCCATGGCGTCCGTCTTGTCATCATCGCGGATCGACACGAACACGCGGCCAGTCGTCGGCAGGTCTGTGCCCGCACCCATCTGCGCCTTGAGGAATGCACGGGCAAAGTTGCGGTCCCAGCCCATGACCTCGCCCGTGGATCGCATTTCCGGCCCCAGAATCGTGTCGACGCCGGGGAACCGCGCGAATGGCAGAACCGCTTCCTTGACGCTGAACCAGGGTGTTTTCGGATCGGCCAGCGTGAAGGCGTCGCCCAGCGGCAACACATCCATCGGGTTGTCGGTTTCGGGGTAGGGCGCGCGCAGCGGGAAATTCGACAGCGGCTCGCCTGCCATCAGACGGGCGGCGATGGACGCAATGGCACTGTCGGTCGCCTTGGCCACGAATGGCACGGTGCGGGACGCGCGAGGGTTCACCTCGATCAGGTAGACTTCTTCGTTCTTGACGGCGAACTGGATGTTCATCAGGCCGACGACGCGCAATTCCTTGGCCAGCAGGTCGGTCTGGCGGCGGATCTCGGTGATCATCGCGTCGGACAGCGAATGCGGCGGCAGCGAACAGGCACTGTCGCCGGAATGCACGCCGGCCTCTTCGATGTGCTGCATGATACCGGCGACATGGGTGTTTTCACCGTCGCACAGGCAATCGACATCCACCTCGACAGCACCCGACAGATAGCTGTCCAGCAGCACGGGGCTGTCGCCCGATACCACCACAGCGTCAGAGATGTAGCGTTCCAGCTGTGCCTGATCGCGCACGATTTCCATCGCGCGGCCCCCCAGCACATAGGACGGGCGGATGACCAGCGGGAACCCGATGTCCGCGGCGATTGCAAAGGCCTGCTGGTCGGTGGATGCGATACCGTTCACCGGCTGTTTCAGCCCCAGACGGTTGACCAGATCCTGGAACCGCTCGCGGTCCTCGGCCAGGTCGATCGCGTCGGGCGAGGTGCCGAGGATCGGAATGCCTGCCTCTTGCAGTGCGTTCGCCAGTTTCAGTGGCGTCTGACCGCCGAACTGCACGATCACACCGTGCAGCACACCATTTTCCTGCTCGACCCGCAGGATTTCCATGACGTGCTCGAACGTCAGCGGCTCGAAATACAACCGGTCCGATGTATCGTAGTCGGTCGAAACCGTCTCGGGGTTGCAGTTGATCATGATCGTCTCATAGCCCTGATCGGTCAGGGCGAAACAGGCGTGACAGCAGCAATAGTCAAACTCGATCCCCTGTCCGATCCGGTTGGGACCACCACCCAGGATCACGACCTTCTTGCGGTCGGACGGGCGCGCCTCGTCCTCGACTTCGCCCATCATGGGGGCCTCGTAGGTCGAATACATATAAGGCGTCTGCGCCTCGAATTCGGCAGCACAGGTATCAATACGTTTGAACACGGCGACAACACCGGCGTTGGTCCGCGCGCGCCGTACGTCTGCCTCTGACTGACCTGTCAGGGTAGCCAGACGCGCATCGGTAAAGCCCATCATCTTGAGCTTGCGCAGGCCCGTCTCGTCCGCGGGCAGGCCGTTCGTTTTGACCACCTCTTCGGCGTCTACGATTTCGCGGATCCGGGCCAGGAACCAGGGATCGAATTTGGTGACGGCGTGGATGTCGTCATCGCTCAGACCGTGACGCATCGCCTGCGCGATCACGCGAATGCGGTCGGGGGTCTGGCGTGCCAGCGCCTTGGTGATGGCGGCAACGTCAGGGGCACCAGGGATCGCGATGTCGTCGAACCCGGTCAGCCCGGTTTCCATGCTGGCCAGCGCCTTTTGGAAGGATTCATGGATGGTGCGGCCAATGGCCATCGCCTCGCCCACGGATTTCATCGCCGTGGTCAGCAGCGGCTCTGACCCTGCGAATTTCTCGAATGCAAAGCGCGGGATTTTCGTCACGACATAGTCGATCGTCGGCTCGAATGACGCAGGGGTCACTCCGGTGATGTCGTTGTCCAACTCGTCCAGCGTGTAACCCACGGCCAGTTTCGCCGCGATTTTCGCAATCGGGAAACCCGTCGCCTTGGACGCCAATGCCGATGACCGCGACACGCGTGGGTTCATTTCGATGACGACCATGCGGCCATCGTCGGGGTTCACGGCCCACTGCACGTTGGACCCGCCGGTTTCCACGCCGATTTCGCGCAGCACGTTGATGCTGTGCGTGCGCATGATCTGGTATTCCTTGTCGGTCAGCGTCAGGGCAGGGGCCACGGTGATGCTGTCGCCGGTGTGCACACCCATCGGGTCCACGTTTTCGATGGCACAGACGATGATCGCGTTGTCCGCGGTGTCGCGCACCACCTCCATCTCGAACTCTTTCCAGCCCAGCAGGGATTCGTCGATCAGGATCTGCGCCATGGGTGACGCTTCCATGCCGGTGCGGCAGAAGTGTTCGTACTGGTCACGGTTGTAGGCGACACCGCCGCCGGTCCCGCCAAGTGTAAAGGCAGGGCGGATAATCGCGGGCAGGCCCACGTATTCAATCGCGTCGATGGCCAGTTGCACCCCGGCCTTGATGTCGAATTTGCCGTCAGCCTTTTTCGGCGCGGTCACGATCGTGGCCTTGGGGTTCTCGATCCCCAGCCGGTCCATTGCCTCGCGGAACAGCTTGCGGTCCTCGGCCATCTCGATGGCCTCACGCTTGGCCCCGATCAGTTCGACGTTGTATTTTTCCAGCACGCCCATGTCGGCCAGTGCCAGCGAGGTGTTCAGCCCCGTCTGTCCGCCCATCGTGGGCAGCAGCGCGTCGGGGCGTTCCTTGGCGATGATCTTGGCCACGACCTCGGGGGTGATCGGCTCGATATAGGTCGCATCCGCGAGGCCGGGATCGGTCATGATCGTGGCCGGGTTCGAATTCACGAGGATGACGCGGTAACCCTCTTCGCGCAGCGCCTTGCAGGCCTGTGCGCCGGAATAGTCGAATTCGCAGGCCTGTCCGATGACGATGGGACCGGCCCCGATAATCATGATGGACTTGATATCATCGCGTTTTGGCATGGCGGCCCCCAAATTGCAGCAAATTGTCCGCGTTATAGAAGGGCGCGGGCAAGGTGCAAGGCCCGATGACCGGGAACCGATTTTTCGCGAAAAATCGGCGCCCCCGGGCGGGCGTGATCCCACAAAGACGGCGCACGGGTGCCATGCTTGACTTATCGGGGTCAAAGGGGTGTATCGGGACAAACGTTTTTTGACCCAAGGACCCTGCCATGCATGCCTATCGCTCTCATACCTGCGCCGATCTGACGGCCGCGAATGTCGGTGACAAGGTCCGGCTGTCCGGCTGGGTTCACCGGGTCCGTGACCACGGCGGAATCCTGTTCATCGACCTGCGCGACACCTACGGGGTGACCCAGGTGCTGTGCGATCCCGATTCTGCTGCCTTTGCCGAGGTGGAAAAGGTCCGCGCCGAATACTGCATCCGCATCGACGGCGAGGTAAAGGCCCGCGACCCCGAGCTGGTCAACCCCAAGCTGCCCACCGGCGAAATCGAAGTGTTCGTCCGCGACATCGAGGTGCTGGGTGCGGCCAAGGAGCTGCCGTTGCAGGTCTTTGGCGACCAGGAATACCCCGAGGAAACGCGGCTGAAGTATCGCTACCTCGACCTGCGCCGCGAGGCGATGCAGCACAACATGAAACTGCGCACCGATGTCGTGCGGTCCATGCGCCAGCGCATGTGGGACCAGGGGTTCCGCGAATTCCAGACGCCGATCATCACGGCATCCAGCCCCGAGGGCGCGCGCGATTTCCTGGTGCCCTCGCGCCTGCACCCGGGCAAGTTCTATGCGCTGCCGCAGGCCCCGCAGCAGTTCAAACAGCTGATCATGGTGTCCGGCTACGACAAGTATTTCCAGATCGCACCCTGTTTCCGCGACGAGGACCCGCGCGCCGACCGGTCGCCGACCGATTTCTACCAGCTCGATCTGGAAATGAGCTTTGTCGAACAGCAGGACGTGTTCGACACGATCCAGCCTGTCATCGGCGGCATCTTTGAAGAATTCGGCGGCGGCCGCAAAGTCGACCAGACATGGGAACAGATCAGCTACCGCGACGCGGCCCTTTGGTATGGCACGGACAAGCCCGACCTGCGCAACCCGATCAAGATGCAGGTCGTCAGCGATCATTTCCGCGACTCGGGCTTTGCCATCTTTGCCAAGCTGCTGGAGCAGGAGGGCACCCAGATCCGCGCGATCCCCGCGCCGGGTGGCGGGTCACGCAAGTTCTGCGACCGCATGAACGCCTTTGCCCAGAAAGAAGGTCTGCCCGGCATGGGCTATATCTTCTGGCGCGATCAGGGCGAGGGGATGGAGGCCGCCGGCCCGCTGGCCAAGAACATCGGGCCGGAACGCACAGAGGCGATCCGCCAGCAACTGGGTCTGGGTGTGGGCGACGCGGCGTTCTTCCTTGGTGGCAAACCTGCCGCGTTCGAGGGTGTCGCAGGCCGTGCGCGCACCGAGATCGGTCAGGAACTGAAACTGATCGACACCGACCGCTTTGCCTTTGCCTGGATCGTCGATTTCCCGATTTACGAGCGTGACGCGGAAACCGGCAAGATCGACTTTGAACACAACCCCTTCTCCATGCCGCAGGGCGGGATGGCAGCGCTGGAGGGCGACCCGGAGGATGTGCTGGGCTACCAGTACGATCTGGCCTGCAACGGATATGAACTGGTGTCCGGCGCGATCCGGAACCACCGCCCGGAAATCATGTTCAAGGCGTTCGAGATCGCAGGCTACGGCAAGGACGAGGTGGAAAAGCGTTTCGGTGGTATGGTCAACGCGTTCCAATATGGCGCGCCGCCCCACGGTGGCTGTGCCGCTGGCATCGACCGGATCGTCATGCTGCTGGCCGACGAGGCGAACATCCGCGAGGTCATCATGTTCCCGATGAACCAGCGCGCAGAGGATCTGATGATGAACGCCCCAAGCCTGCCGCAGAACGAACAGCTGCGCGAGCTGCACTTGCGGACAATCCCCGCCGACAAATAGTCATTCGACCTGATAATGCAAAAGGCGCGCCCCGCAAGGGACGCGCCTTTTTTCATTGCCACTTGCGGGTCAAGCGCGGGGCAGCAGGTTCTTTTCGTAGAGGAACACGCGCGATCCAGTCGGGACGCGCGGATAAAGATCAATGACCTGTTCATTGGTCAGACGGGCGCAGCCATTCGACACGTCGGTGCGAATCGTGCTGGGCTTGTTCGTGCCGTGAATCCGCAGGAACGTGTCGCCGATCCCCTCTTGGAACAGATAGAGCGCCCGTGCGCCCAGCGGGTTCTCCGGGCCACCGGGCATGCCGTCGGCATATTTCGCATAAGAGTCAGGATCACGCTCGATCATGTCGGGCGTCGGGGTCCAGCTGGGCCATTCCTTTTTCGCGCCTACGGTGAATTCGCCGGCTTCGTACAGTTCATCACGCCCGACACCCACGTAATAGCGGATCGCCTCGGCGTCAGGCAGGGTCCAGTACAGCGAATAGACATCCGGAACCACGTGGATTTCACCGGGGGGCAGCGGGTTGTCCAGCTGCACAACCTTGGGCGACATGTCGAATGTCGGCTCTGCGATGGCTTGCGTGTCTTCTTGGGCCTGCAACAGGGTCGGCAGGCTCAGCCCACCGGCCCCGATGGCGGCAGAGGTCAGAAAGCGGCGGCGGTCAATCATCACAACGGTCCTTTGGTCGCGTCTTTGTATCACTATCTGGTGAATTTCACACGGTCGCGCAAGGTTGCGCCAGTCACAAGCGCATGTGCGAATATTTCGACATCCGTCAAAATCGGTCTTTTGTCATGCCGAAACCCGCGAGTTTGAGGTGCACGGCAGTGCAAAAAATGATAATCCGATCCCAAAGGATTTGCCGCAATGACCATTCCATTTGATCCGACACTCGCTGCCTTTCGCTTTGGCGTGGGGTTGGGGCCGTCCGCGCCCGGTCCTGCATCGGTGCAGGCCATGATCGCGTCGTTGTCCGGGCCGGATCTTGCGGCCGAACGCTATCCGATCGCAGGCATGGAAGAGACCGACCCCTCGATGGCAGAGTTTCGTTTTGCGGCCGCCGCGCGGCGTGCGGCACGAGGGACGCCCGAAGTAGAAGAGTTGCGAAAGAAGGAAGGTGAATTTCGGCAGGCCATGAACGTGACCCGCCGCAATGATCACCTGCGGACAATTGCGCGCGCCGTGACCACCGATGACGGGCTGCGCGAACGCCTGACATTGTTCTGGGCGGACCATTTTGCCGTCCGGGCAAAGACCTTTGCCTTTCGGTCGATGATCGCACCATATGTCACCGATGCAATCAGACCGCATGTTGTCGGCCGGTTTTCGGATATGGTGGTGGCGGCCACGCTGCATCCGGCGATGCTGCACTATCTGGATCAATGGGTGTCCGTCGGGCCAAACAGCACTGTCGGACAAAAACGCGGGTTCGGTTTGAACGAAAACCTCGCACGCGAATTGTTGGAACTGCACCTGTTCGGGGCCGATGGGCCGTTCACCCAGCGCGACGTCACCGAGTTGGCCGAGCTTTTGACCGGTGTCACCTATGATTTCCGTCAGGGTTTTGCCTATCGCACCGATCGTGCCGAACCCGGGGCCGAAGTGGTGATGGGCCGCCGCTACAGTGCCGAGGCGGATTTGCAGACTGTGAAATCGGCGCTGGTCGACCTGGCAACACGGCCAGAGGTGGCGGACCATATCGCATCCAAGCTGGTGGTCCATTTCGTGTCGGACCTGCCCGATCCGACCCTTGTCGCATCCCTCGCAGGCGTTTTCCGGGAAACGGGCGGGGATCTTTTGGCGGTGACGCAGGCGATGCTGTCACATCCGGCGGCCTGGATCGCGCACCGGTCCAAGGTGCGCCGCCCCGATCTGTTCGTGATGGCCAGCCTGCGCGCATTGGGGGTCGACGGCGACGATATCCTGAACATGCGACCGGCGGATTACCGGGACTGGATGGTGCGACCCTTGCAGGTCATGGGCCAGCCCTATCAGGCACCGTCCGGTCCGGACGGTTGGCCAGAGGACGCGGAAAGCTGGATCACCCCGCAAGGTCTGGCCGGGCGGATCAACTGGGCCATGGGGGCCCCGCGTGTCATGGTCGACCCGCTTCCTGATCCACGTGATTTCGTGCAAACCGCGTTGGGTCCGGATGCCCCGGCCGAGGTCACCTTTGCGGCCAGCAGCGCCGAAACCCGGTCCGAAGGCATCGGCCTCGTGCTGACGTCACCCGCATTTCAGAGGATTTGAAGATGGATCGCCGTGCATTCCTGACGCGCAGTCTTGCCCTTGGCTGTTCTCTTGCGGCCAGTCCATTGGTGACGCCCGTGGCCCTCGCACAGGGGCCGTGGGATGCGCGTCTGGTGGTGATCGTGCTGCGTGGCGGACTTGATGGCCTCGATGTCATACGACCCATCGGTGACCCTGACCTTGCGCGCCTGCGCCCGCGCCTGATGGAAACCGCCGGTCTGGGGCTGAACGACGGCTGGGCCCTGCACCCCGGTCTGTCCGGCTTGCGTCCTTTATGGGACGCGGGGCAATTCGGGGCGCTGCACGCCACGTCGTCACCGTACCGCGGGCCGCGCAGTCATTTTGACGCTCAGGACGTACTGGAGGCCGGGACATTTCCCGCCGGTGAATCGCGCAGCGGCTGGCTGAACCGGATGTTGGGCATTGTGCCGGGCATGACCGCAGAAACTGCCTATTCGGTCGGATATGAACAGATGAAGATCCTGTCCGGGACCAACCCCTATCTGCAATGGTCCCCCCGGTCGGAACTGGACCTGTCTCCGCAATCGCGACGCCTGCTGGACCTGATCCTTCATGACGATCCGATCTTTCGCGATGCGGCTCTGCGGGCCGTCGACATTGCCGACACCCTGTTCACCGAGGCTACCTCTGACGCAGAGGATGCGGGCGCAGACGGCGAGATGGGCATGATGATGGCGCCAGCACCCACGCGGGGACATGCAGGCGTCGCGGCTTTTGCGGCGCAGCGCCTGCGCGCCGAGACGCGGATCGCCAGTTTCTCGTTGCACGGCTGGGATACGCACAGCCGTCAGGACATCCAGTTGAACGGCGCGTTGGAAAATCTGGCCGAAACGATCCTGACGCTGCGGGATGGGTTGGGCCCGGTCTGGGATCGAACTGCGGTGCTGTGCATGACGGAATTCGGGCGGACGGCGCACGAAAACGGAACACTGGGTACCGACCATGGCACGGGTGGGGCGATGCTGTTTGCGGGTGGGGCGCTGCGTGGCGGGCAGGTCTTGGGACGCTGGCCCGGACTGGCCGAGGCCGATTTGTTCGACCGGCGCGACCTGATGCCGACTTCGGATGTGCGGGCCGCGGCCGGTCGTGTCATGCAGGATCTGTTCGGCCTGTCGCGCGGCGATATCGAAGACACGATTTTTCCGGGGCTGGACATGACTGATGCGCCACGGCTGGCGGTCTGATCCGGTGGTCGAGCGTCACGTCGGGCCGATCGTCGCGCGTTGGACGCCCCCTGAAGATTCGCCCGCTGATCTGACCCTGACAGGGCACCATGCGCATCTGCGCCCGCTGGATCCCGCGCGCGATACCGACCCGTTGTTCGACCGCATCGGACCGCATCCCTGGCTGTTCGATTATCTGTTTGATGCACCGCCTGCGACGGCCCACGATTTTGGTGCGATCATGGCGGCTGTTTTTGCCGCCGATTGTCTGGCGTTGGCGATCTGTCGGGCTGGTGCCGCCGATCCGCTGGGTTATGCCTGCCTGATGAACGTCGATACAGCCGCAGGCGGGATCGAAATCGGCAACGTCAATCTGTCGCCGGATTTGCAGCGCACACCCGTCGCCACCGAAGCGTTCTTTCTTTTGTGCGACTGGGCCTTTGATGCTGGCTATCGACGCATGGTCTGGAAATGCAACGCGTTGAACATGCCCTCGCGCCGGGCTGCGCAGCGGCTGGGGTTCAGCTACGAAGGGACATTTCGTCAACACCTGATCGTCAAGGGACGTAATCGGGACACCGCCTGGTTTGCGATGACGGATGGTGACTGGCCGGGTCTGCGGTCTGCCTATCTGGATTGGTTGGCACCGACAAATTTCGATGCGCACGGCCAGCAACTCAGCAATCTGGGGGTGTTGACGGCACCCTATCGCGTCGCGTCTGATCCCGCGTTGGAAACAACAGACCGCGCCTAAAACCCTGACGCTGTTTTCAGACGGGCTGTCACCATGTCCGTGAGGCTGTTCAGCGGCCCGTCTGTAGCACCCCCCCGTCGCCGGTCACGGATCAGCCGGTTGGCCATGCACGCGAGGTCCGTATCGCCGGCGCTATCCGCAATCCCGATGATAAACCCCGCAACGTAGTCGAGCGTGTCACCGCCCTGATCCTGTTTCAGTACCCTGGCCGCGTATTCAAGGTCTTCGCGATAGGCGATCCGGTCGGGTGCGACCTGTTCCCCGGACAGCATCCGCGGTCCTTGTGGTTGGCGGTTGGCGGGCAGATGCGACAGGATTGCGTGTTGAAAATCCGACAGGCTGGCGATCGGTTTGGGGAGGAAACCATCACCCCCTGCGGCGATGACGTCATCGGCCATGTCCGGATCACCGGACGTGCCCAGGATCACATCGATCCGCGGCGTCGCCTGCGCCAGTTGCCGGATCAGTGTCAGACCAGACCCGTCAGGCAGACCGACATCGACGATAATCGCCGTCGGTCGGTAGATGGACAGGTGTTTCATCGCGCTGGTCAGACTGTCTGCCCGGCGCACCCGCGCGCCCGACCGCATGCACAGCATGCGCACCGCCTCGCAGGCAAAGCGACTGTCCTCGACGACCAGCAGGGTCATGCCCAACAGAGGCCGCAATGCAGTCGGCGGTCGCCGCACCAAGAATTCTTCGACGTTGTCCATGTCCCCACTCCTATGATCTGAACGTCTGGGGTCCAGACAACCATCCGAAGATGAAGGAGAGCTTAATGTCGCAGCGGAAAATCCCCCCTCCTCTTGGCAAGGGGCTGCGCGGCCTGCATAACACTGGCAAAATGCTAGGGGAATGTGATGATCGGACGTCTGAACCACGTGGCCATCGCCGTGCCGGACCTTGACGCTGCCGCAGAACAATATCGCGGCGCGCTGGGGGCTGTGGTCGGTCCTGCAATCGATCAACCTGATCACGGTGTGACGGTGATCTTTGTCGAACTGCCGAATACGAAAATCGAATTCCTCTATCCGCTGGGCGCAGAGTCCCCGATCCAGAACTTTCTGGACAAGAACCCCGCAGGCGGCATCCACCACATCTGCTACGAGGTCGACGATATCATCGCCGCCCGTGACAAGCTGGTGGCGACGGGCGCACGCGTCCTTGGCAACGGTGAACCCAAGATCGGTGCCCACAACAAACCCGTGTTGTTCCTGCATCCCAAGGATTTCCAGGGCTGTCTCATCGAACTTGAAGAGGTCTGAACCATGAGCATCATTTCCGCCATCGTGCTGTTCGCCGTGATCTGGTGGATGACGCTGTTCATCGTGCTGCCCCTGCGCAACGTGACGCAGGGCGACACCAACGAGATCGAGCCGGGCACCCATGCCTCGGCCCCGGCAGATTTCAGTTTCAAGAAAAAGGCAAAGACGACGACCTTTTGGGCGATCGGGATTTACATTGTCGTGGCCGGGATCATCCTGTCTGGTGCAATCGAAGTACGCGATTTCGACTGGTTCAACCGGATGGGTCCGCCAAGCCTGCGGTCCGAGTGATCCGGTGATACAGATGTGTGAACGTGGCCGCTCCGATGATCGGGACGAACAGGTTCACCAGCGGAATGGACAGCGGCAGCGCCATCAGGATGCCCGCCGTCCAGATCGTACCCATATGCTGTTTGCGTAGGGCCTGCGCGCCGGTGCGGCCCAGCCTGCGCATGGCCGCAACCTGAAAATATTCGCGGCCCAGCAGGTAGCCGTTCATCCCGTAGAATATGAAAGGCGCGGCAAACGGCAGCAGAACATACCCGATCAGCGCCACAAGGTTCGCACCCACCAGCACCCCCAGAAACCCGATGCTGTCGCGCAGCCCGTCGATGATCGACGTCGGGGCAACATGGGGCAGGTGTGGATAGTGGGCATCCTCGACCGCCTCTGCGACGGTATCCAGAAACAGCGATGTGATTGCGGATGCGATAGGGATCATCAGGAAAACCGATGCGATCAGGATTCCGAACAGCGATCCCCAACCCAGCAGGTTGTCGATCCAGGTCACTTCGCCGATCCAAGGCAGGGACACCGGGTCGGACACAAACCAGCCGATTACACCCAGGATCAGCAGATAGGCACCGACCAGCAGCGCCAGCGTCAGACCGACACCCAGCCACAGTACGCGCTGGAACCGGGGGTCGGGCAACTGTGACAGCGCCTTGAAAAACGCCGTCAGGATCATGCAGCGACCCAGGTCGTGATCTGATCCAGATCGGGGCGCGGGCGGTCCGGCGGTGCCGAGGTTTCGGTACCCAGATGGATGATGCCGGCGACACGTTCATCATGGTTCAGCCCAAGGTGGGACTGCACGAATTCAGCGTCATGGCTGGCCCAGCCCGACAGCCAGTTGGCCCCCCAGCCAGCCGCAAGCCCGGCGTTCACCAGTGCCAGGCAGACACCGCCCACGGCGTATGTTTGTTCGATGGTCGGCACCTTGTCCGAGTGTTTGGGGCTTTCGACGACAACCACGGCCAGGTTCGCATGCGCGAACTGGTCGCGCTGTTTCATCATCTTGTCCTCTGCGATGCCGGCCTGTGCGGCGGCGGCGGGAACGGCATCGGCCAGCCGTTGCAGGGCGGCGCGTTCCAGCACGATGAACCGCCAGGGTTCCAGCTTGCCATGATCGGGGCTGCGGGCCGCCGCGGTCAGGATTTCGGTCAACTGCTCGCGTGTCGGGACCGGTGTCGTCAATGTCTTGCTGGGGCGCGAGCGCCGCGTCAGCAGAAAATCGAGTGCGTCTTGGTTGCGGTCGGGCATCGGGTATCCTCGTAACTGTCACGACACAGATAAGCGTGCAGTAACAAGGCGGCAACCGTGCGAAAGTGGCACATATTTGGTGTTGGCACATCGGCGGACGACCGTCTGGCCTGCTTAGGATTTGTCCGGGGCGGGTTTCAGAGCATAGGCCCCCTCTGGCAGATCAAGTGCTGCAAACAGGTCGCGCACCTGCCCCAAGGACAGGGTGATCGTGCGGTTTTCCCCCAGACGTGGGTCAAACTGGCTGACCGTGACGCAATCGTCAAAGGTGTTGACGATCACATCCTCCTGGAACGGGGGACCTGCATCATCCACCAGGGTGACCGTCGTCGCGTCAAAGTCGTGTTCGATTGTAAACATGGCCTCAGCCTAGCGCGGTCCAGCGCGTGCGCCAAGGGCGGTTTGACGCAAGTGTCATTAACCGGGGGGTGCCGATGTCCGGGGCGCGTGATACCTGATACAGGCTGGTCTACAAAAAGGGATGGGACGACAATGATGCGATGGATCTGCGCTGTGGTTGCCCTTTTGGTGCTGACTGCCTGTGCGGCCAACCCGCGTCCGACGGCCCCGGTGGCCGTGCCTTCACCCGTCGTCATGTCGCCAGAGGCCGCTGCCGGATCGCGACTGGTGGACCGGATGGACGCAGAGGCTGCGGTGCAGATGCTGGTTCAGGTCGTTGACCGCGTTGAACCTGTCGCCGAGGCGGAATGCCGTGCCGCAGGGATCGAGCCGAACTGCGATTTCGAATTCGCCATTGACGCCAATCCGCGATCACCGCCCAATGCCTTTCAGACGCTGGTGAACGGCGATCAGCCGCTGATTGCCTTTACCGGCACATTGGTGGCCGAGGCACGCAATGCGGACGAGCTGGCGTTCATCCTCAGCCACGAGGCGGCGCATCACATCCTGGGTCACATCGCGCAGCAGCGGCAGGCCGCATCCATCGGGGCAGCCGTCATGGGGCAGCTGGTCGGCCTGTCCGATGATCCACGCACGCGGAGCGAGGCGGCGGCCTTTGGTGCGGCTGTGGGCGCACGCACCTATTCGCAGCAGTTCGAATTGCAGGCCGACGCGCTGGGCACGGTCATTGCGGCACGTGCGGGCTTTGACCCGCTGCGGGGGGCTGAATTCTTTTTTCGGATACCCGATCCCGGCAACACGTTTCTGGGAACGCATCCGGCCAATGCCGACCGGGTCCGCGTCGTGACCGAGGCCGCACGTGCGCTTGGGTTTTAGGTCAGCGCCACCGTGCTGATCGTAATCGCCGCAAAAAAACAAGCCGAGGCTGCGACAACAAAGCCGTGCCAGATCGCGGTCGCAAACCGCAGGCTCTCGCGGCTGTAAAACAGCACGCCCACGGAATAAAGAGCGCCACCCGCCAGCATCAGCGTCAGCGCCACACCCGGCACCAGCCCCATCAGGTCGCGCACCAGCAGGATGCCCAGCCAACCCATCGCCAGATAGATCAATGGGCCGAACCGACCGGGCGTCGCCCAGAAAAACAGTTTACGCACCACGCCCACCAGCCCGATTGCCCAGATCGCGGCCAGCACCGCGTAGGCAAAGGGGGAGTGCACCATCACCGCCAGCGGTGTCACCGTGCCCGCGATCATCACATAGATCGCGGCATGGTCGATGCGCCGCAGGGTCGGACGGACCCGGTGCCAGGGCGTCATGTGATAGAGGCTGGACGCCAGGAATGTCGCCACCAGTCCGAAGCCGTAAACCGACAGCGCCGCGATGATGCCACCGCTGGCATTCAACGCAGCCCAGATAACCAGCAGCGCACCACCGATCACGGCAAAGGCCGTGCCAAGTGTGTGGACAGCCCAGTCGGCGTGCCGGGCAGAGGGGTCTTGGGTCGGGTAGGTCTGGGTCATGCCTCAAACATAATCTGTTTGCCCTGTGACCATAGTATGACGCTGGGTCACAAACGTTGTTCTCGGCACCCTCTGTCGGCAGGGGGCCGCACAGGTTAGACAGAGGCATGCGGATCATCGACAAAGCTCTCAGCGACCGTGGGTCGACCTATGCTGTCTCCGGCGGGCCGGTGGATAGCGCGGACGCGGCCAAGGCCTTCGTCAAGACATTGTGCCGGAAAAAGAAATTCGCCAAGGCCACGCATAACACCTGGGCCGTGCTGCTGCCTGATGGTCCGCTGAAAAACGACGACGGCGAATCCGGCGCGGGGATGGTCATTCTGCGCATGCTGGAACGCGAAGGTCTGACCGGCCACATCATTGTCGTCACCCGCTGGTTCGGCGGCACAAAACTCGGCGGAGACCGCTTTCGCCGCGTCCAGGACGCGGTGTGGGTCTATCTGGACGATCTGTGGGCAGGGTAGGGAGATCGCTGTGTGCGAATCGCAAATAATTTCGACTTCGTAGGACGCGCACATGTCTAATGGAAATGAAAATAGATAAAAAATTTGAAATTTTTCAGATTGCTGGCTTCAGCTTATTCGCAATGACCTTCGTTGCCTTTTCCAGTATGTCAGAAGTAGTTGAATATACCAATTCTTTTGTCTCAGGGGTAGCTTCTTTGAGAACAAAAAACTTTACCTTGTGATCTTTTTCATCATACTCTAAGTGCCGTTCAATTATGCCGCCAAAGGTAGGATGTGTTAGTTTTGACAGATTAGCGTATACGCTTTTGTACTCGTCCTCCATTCCCGCAGCACTGAAATCATCAAACCTTGTTTGCTTTTTGCCGCCGAGAGAAGCGATCATGGATTTCCGCTCTTCCCAGATTGCTGTCTCATCTTCAACCCTTATTCGCTGGGAAAATTTCTCGAAGTAAGGATTATCAGTTTCAGAGGCCTTTAAAATTTTAAGAGTATCAATGGCGTGTTTGTAGTGAACTTTGTGGAGATAAGTCGGATTAGACGATAAATTATCTAGCTCAACATAATGCTCCAACATTGCTCTGAGAAGGATTTTTGCGTCGAAAAATTTTTCTTCGGCAGAAAGAAAATCAATAGTTTGCGCTAACTCGACACAGGTTGCATAGCATCCAACACACATTTGTATCATTGGATTTTCCCAATCGAGCGAGAAAGATTCCAAAAGGTCAAAAGCTTCCTCAATAGCTAAAGATAAGCGCTTCTTTGGGCGTTGTATCTCGCTCAAACAAGCGCCCCCCACAAATCATACTCCCCCGCCTCGTCCACGGTGACCTTGAGCACGTCACCGACCGACAACCCTTCGGTGCCTTCGTCGATGAACAGGTTACCGTCGATTTCCGGTGCATCGGCCCAGGTGCGGCAGGTGGCGATGCCGTCGCTGTCGATGTCGTCGACGATGACCTCCAGCACTTTTCCAACCTTGGCCTGTAGTTTCGCCTCGGATATGGCCTGCGCTTTTGCCATAAACCGATCCCAGCGGTCCTGCTTGACCCCGGGCGCGACATGGTCGGGCAGGGCGTTTGACCGCGCCCCGGCGACGTTTTCGTATTGAAAACAGCCTACGCGGTCCAGTTGTGCCGCGTCCATCCAGTCCAGCAGGTGCTGGAATTCCGCCTCGGTTTCACCCGGATACCCCACGATAAAGGTCGAGCGCAGCGTGATGTCAGGGCAGATCGCGCGCCAGGCGGCGATTTCCTCCAGCGTCTTGGATCCGGCGGCGGGACGGGCCATGCGGCGCAGCACGTCGGGGTGCGAGTGCTGGAACGGGATATCCAGATAGGGCAGCACGCCGGACGCAGGATCGGCCATCAGCGGGATCATGTCGCGCACATGCGGATAGGGATAGACGTAGTGCAGCCGCACCCACGCCCCCAGCGTCCCCAGTTCCCGCGCCAGATCGGTGATGTGGCTGCGCACCTCGCCACCCTTCCACGGGTTGAGGTCGTATTTGCGGTCCAACCCGTAGGCGCTGGTGTCCTGTGAGATGACCAACAGCTCCTTTACCCCGGCTTCCACCAGTTTTTCCGCCTCGCGCAGCACGGCATGGGCCGGGCGTGACGCCAGTTTGCCGCGCATGTCGGGAATGATGCAGAACTTGCACTTGTGATTGCAGCCCTCGGAAATCTTGAGATAGCTGTAGTGCCTTGGCGTCAGCGACACGCCGCGCGCGGGCAGCAGATCGACGAATGGATCGGGCGATGGCGGCACGGCGGCATGGACTGCATCCAGCACCTGTTCGTATTGGTGCGGCCCCGTCACGGCGAGGATGCTGGGGTGATGTTCGCGGATATAATCCGGCTCTGCCCCCAGACAGCCCGTCACGATGACCCGCCCGTTTTCGACCAATGCCTCGCCGATGGCCTCCAGGCTTTCGGCCTTGGCACTGTCGAGGAACCCGCAGGTGTTCACGATCACCGCCTCGGCCCCCGCATAATCCGAAGAAATGGCGTAGCCTTCGGCGCGCAGACGCGTCAGGATGCGTTCACTGTCGACCAGCGCCTTGGGACAACCCAGCGACACCATCCCGATCACGGGTTGGCCGGGGCGGCGGGTTTCTGTCACGCGGGCGCGTGCGAGGTCGGGGCGGAGCTCTGGCGGGTTTTGTGTCATGGCGCGGCTATACGCCTGTCGGGCCAGTGCGAAAAGGGGGCGTGATGCCGGCAATGGTTTTTCCCACTGGACGGAGCCAAACCGCCGCGAGATGCGTTGGTGCGTCAGAATGGCGCAATGAAAAGGCTGAAACATGATTTCGATACTGCTGTGGGGCCTGACCGGGTTCGTCATCGTGATGACCATTGTGCCATTGCTGCGGGTTTCGCACGGGTTCGTCCGGTCGGCCGATTTTCCGCGCCAGCAGGTGCTGCTGCTGCTGCTTGTTCTGATCCCCCTCGCCATCTGGTTGCAGCCAGAGGGGGCATTGTGGATGATTGCGGCGCTTGTGCTGTGCGGCCTGAACCAAGGGTTCTACATCGGGCGCTATCTGCCGATCTGGCACACCCAATCAACGCGACCGGCCGTTCATGAGGCGATCGAACCGGGGCACACCATCAGCCTGATCGCCGCGAACGTGAAAAAATCGAACCGTGACTACGACCGGCTGATACAGCTGGTGCGCACGCACGAGCCGGATATCGTGACAGCGCTGGAAACCGACGCAGACTGGATCGAAGGTCTGTCCCCATTGGCCGACAGATACCCTCACGTTATGTCGCAACCCTATGACAACGGGTACGGCATGGCCATTTTCAGCAAATACGCGCTCGAAGAAGCGGCATTTCGCAACCTCGTTGTGGACGAGGTGCCGTCACTGCGCGCGCGCATCACGCTGCCGTCAGGGCAGGCATTCCGCCTCTATGTCACGCATCCCGAACCGCCGGTGCCATATCAGTCGACCGAAGGGCGCGACGCAGAGCTGGGAGCCATCGGGATCGAGGTCAGCGACGATCCCCTGCCAGCCATCGTGACCGGCGATATGAACGACGTGGCCTGGTCGATCACGACCAAACGGTTTCAAAACGTGTCCGGCCTGCTTGACCCGCGCGTTGGGCGCGGGTTCTACAATACGTTTTCGGCACGCATGCCGCTAATGCGTTGGCCGCTGGACCACCTGTTTCATGACGCACGATTTCGCCTGATCGACATGAAACGGTTGCCGGATATCAACTCCGACCACTATCCGATGTATTTCAAGCTGCTGTTGACACCGCAGGAAGCCGCCGAAAGCCGCCCCGAAGACGCGACATCCGAAGAGTTGAACGAGGTCGAGGAGATGGTCGACAGGGAACGCAGGTCCGACCGCGAAGCGATCGGCAGCAATTGGGAGGACGAGGACTAGGCGCGCTTTTCCTGCATCTTGCGGACGTTCGCCATGACCGCACGCAATGGCAGCAGGGGCAGTACCCAGTTCAGCGCAAACGACAGCTTGGGTTCGTTGATGACGTGCAACTTGCCGGCAACCATTGCGTCGTAGCCGAATTTTGCGACCTCTGCGGCGCTGGCCCCGCCGCCGCTGACCAGACCGGTGCCGCCCAGATCGGCGGCATCGGCAAACCCGGTTTCGACATAGCCCGGGGCCAGAACGGTCACCGTGACGCCCTTGCGGCGCAGTTCTTCGGCCAGCGCCAGCGAATAGCTGCGCACGAATGCCTTTGTCGCGAAATAGACCGCCTGTAGCGGACCGGGGATCATGCCTGCGGTGGACCCGACGTTCAGGATGCGCCCTTTGCCGCGTGCGGCCATATCGGCCCCGATGGCATGGCTCAGGGTCATCAGCGCCTTGACGTTGAGGTCGATCATCGCGTGCTCCGCTGCCAGATCACGTTCGATATGTGCGCCATGCCCGCCAAAGCCTGCGTTGTTGATCAGCACCTCTACCTGGGCGTCACCAACCTGCGACAGCAGCGCCTGCGCGCCACCGTCCGCACCCAGATCAACCGGGATCACCTGCACACTGACCGCATGGGCCTGTTCCAGCTCGGCCTTCAGGGCCGCCAGTTTGTCTGCGCTGCGGGCCGTGATGATCAGATCGCCACCCTTGCTGGCGTGATACCGGGCAAATTCCATCCCGATACCCGAAGAGGCTCCGGTGATCAGTGCAAGGTTCGGCATGTGCTGTCCTTTCGCGTCTGTTGGCTGTCGCGGGCATGGCAGATATATGCTGCACTGCGGAAAAACCTAGGTTCCGCCGACCTCAAGTTCGCGCAAAATGAAAAAGGGCCGCGCAGGATCTCTCCGGCACGGCCCTCGGTTACTTTGCCGCTTGGCTTAGCGACGGCGGTCGCGGCGCGATGACATGGGCTGGAACGCAACGCCGACATGGGCCTCACAATACGGTTTGCCAGCTTGCGATGGCAGCCCGCAGAACCAGAAATCCTGTGTCGCAGGGTCCCCGACCGGCCATTTGCACGTCTTTTCGGTCAGATCCATCAGGCCGATCTTGCGCGCTGTTTTTTCAACTTCATTCACCTTGGCCAAAGCTTCGGGCGAAATCTCGTTTGCGCTGGGCTGCGGCGGCAGCGGCTGGCCTGCGGGAATGATCGCGCGGCGGGCGGCGGAAATCGGGATACCGTTTTCGTCCAGTTCCTCGACCTCTTCTTCCTCGGCGGTCTTTTTCGTCTTGGGGGGCGGAGCAGCCGATTTGGTCATCATCTCGGGTTTTTCCTCCGCCGCAGCTGTCTCGGCAACGGGTGCCGGTGCGGCTTCGGTTTCGGCGGGTGCGGCAGCAGCCGACCCCGCGCGGTTTGACAGGCCCAGACGGTGGACCTTGCCGATCACGGCGTTGCGGGTCACGCCGCCCAATTCCTTGGCGATCACGCTGGCCGACTGGCCTTCGCCCCACATCCGTTTCAGCGTCTCGACACGTTCGTCTGTCCAGGACATCGGCTTTCCTTGCTTCACTGCATGCGGCAGGCACGGTCGCGTGACCGGCCTGCGCTCTTTTTCAGGTTGTCCCTATTCTAAGCATGCCAGCGGCGGATACAACCACGCCGACCCGTCAAATGCGGACACTGGCCAATTCAGCCCAACTCGCTATGTCTGTCCCCGACGCAAAGGAGACCGCCATGACCCCATCGACCCCACCGACCCAGATGGGTGTGCGCCGCTTCGGCCGCTGGAATACCCAAGGGACGCTGACCCTCGCAGGGCGCGAGGTGCGCCGTTTCATGAATGTCTGGTCACAGACGGTCATGGCACCGCTGATCAACGCGGGCCTGTTGCTGATGATCTTTACCATCGCCATCGGGCCACAGCGCGGCGACGTGATGGGCGTGCCGTTCATGACGTTCCTGGCACCCGGAATCCTGATCATGACGGTGATCCAGAACGCATTCGCCAATACTTCTTCCAGCCTCGCCAGCGCAAAGGTGGGTGGCAATATCGTTGATACGCTCATGCCGCCGTTGTCCGCGCTCGAGTTGTTGATCGGCTATCTGGCAGGCGCCTTGGCGCGCGGATTGATCGTGGCCTTCGTCATTGCGCTGGGATCGTGGATCTTTCTTGGCGTGGCGGTGCAAAACGTGCTCTGGGTGCTGACATTCGTGACCCTGGGGTCGTTGTTCATGGGCGGTCTGGGCATGATCGCCGGTATTTTCGCCAACAAGTTCGACCAGCTGTCCGCCATTTCCAACTTTCTCGTCACCCCGCTGTCGTTCTTGTCAGGCACGTTCTACAGTATCGAGGCATTGCCCGGCCCGCTTCAGGCCGCATCCCATGCGAACCCGTTCTTCTACATCATCGACGGCGTGCGCTACGGCATGATCGGCGTCTCCGACAGCTCGCCCTGGTTGGGTCTGGTGATCGTGCTGGTGGCCAACGTGGCGGTTCTGGGGCTGGTCTGGCGCTGGCTCGACCGTGGATACCGGCTCAAGGCCTGATAGGGCTTGCCCCTGCGTCACGCGCCGTTTAAACGCCCCGCATGACAATGCGCACATCAGTCTTGATCCGACGCCGACGCTGACCTGCGTCCGCTGCTGCTCGTCTGTCCTAACCCCCTGAAAATCGTTGACCTGCCTGCGCTGCTTCGGCATCAAACGGGCTTTGACGCGTCCCATAGGAATGATCCGATGATCCCATCCGTCCTGCCGACCTATAACCGCGCACCTTTTGCCTTTCAAAAGGGCGAGGGCACTTGGCTGATCGCGGACGACGGGCGCCGATTTCTGGACCTGGGTGCCGGTATCGCGGTCAACGCCTTGGGGCATGCACATCCCGCGTTGGTCGCTGCACTGACCGATCAGGCGCAGGCGCTGTGGCATACCTCGAACCTGTACCAGATCCCGGCGCAACAGGCGCTGGCCGACAAGCTTGTCGCGCATACGTTTGCCGACACGGCGTTTTTCACCAATTCCGGCACCGAATCCTGCGAACTCGCCGTGAAAATGGCGCGCAAACACTTTCACGACGCGGGCCAGCCCGACCGGACCGATATCATCACCTTTTCGGGCAGCTTTCATGGCCGGTCCTCTGCCGGTATCGCCGCGGCCGGCTCGGACAAGATGACCAAGGGCTTCGGCCCGTTGTTGCCCGGTTTCGTGCACCTGGACTTCGGCGACCATGACGCGCTGACTGCGGCGGCCGCGTCGCCTACCGTCTGCGCCATCCTGGTCGAACCCGTTCAAGGCGAAGGCGGGATCCGTCCCGTGCCTGACCAATGCCTCAAGGGGTTGCGCGATCTGGCCGACGCACACGGCCTGCTGTTGATTTTTGACGAAGTGCAATGCGGTGTGGGCCGCACGGGCAAGCTGTTTGCCCATGAATGGTCCGGCATCACCCCGGACATCATGATGGTGGCCAAGGGCATCGGCGGCGGTTTCCCCCTCGGGGCCGTGCTGGCGACCGAGCGGGCCGCCTCCGGCATGACCGCAGGCACCCATGGATCGACCTACGGCGGCAACCCGCTGGGCTGCGCCGTCGGCAACGCCGTCATGGACATCATCGCGGACCCCGCCTTTCTGGCTGAGGTCAACCGCAAGGCAGGCCTGCTGCGGCAAAAGCTCGAGGGCCTTGTCGCCAGCCACCCCGACGTGTTCGAGGGCGTGCGTGGTGCGGGCCTCATGCTGGGCCTCAAATGCAAGGCCACGAACACCGACATCGTTCAGGCAGGCTATGCGCAGGACATCCTGACCGTGCCCGCCGCCGACAACGTCATCCGCCTGCTGCCACCACTGACGATCACCGACGACGAAATCGCACAGGCCATCGACCGGTTGGACGCCGCCGCCGCGACTGTCGCGCATCATCTTGCCTGAAATACTCCACGGGGGTCCGGGGGTGTGAAACCCCCGGCCTCCGCCCGCCAAGGACACGACAATGACCCATTTTCTCGACCTTCACGTGACACCTGCTGCTGATCTGCGGGCCATCATCGACGACGCCATGCGGATGAAACAGGCCCGCAACGGCCATCCCAAGGGACGCCCCGACGCGGAACAGCCGTTGCAGGATCACATTGTCGCGCTGATCTTTGAAAAACCCTCCACCCGGACCCGCGTCAGTTTCGACGTGGGCGTGCGGCAGATGGGAGGGCAGACCATGGTTCTGTCGGGGGCCGACATGCAGTTGGGCCACGGCGAGACGATCGCCGACACGGCGCGGGTGCTCTCGCGCTACGTCGATCTCATCATGATCCGCACATTCGAGGAGGCGACGCTGCTGGAAATGGCGGAATATGCCACCGTGCCGGTGATCAACGGGCTGACCAACCGCACGCACCCCTGCCAGATCATGGCTGACATCATGACGTTCGAGGAACACCGCGGCCCGATCAAGGGCCGCAAGGTCGTCTGGTCCGGCGACGGCAACAATGTCTTTGCCAGCTTTGCCCATGCCGCCAAGCAATTCGATTTCGAGTTGGTATTCACCGGTCCTGCTCCGCTGGATCCCGAACCGGCACTCAGCGGGTTGTATACGATCGAACGCGACCCAGCGCGCGCGGTGCAGGGGGCGGATCTGGTGGTGACCGATACCTGGGTCAGCATGCACGATCCTGCCTCGGCGCGCGAACGCCGCCACAACCAGTTGCGCGGCTATCAGGTCAATGATGCGCTCATGGCGCAGGCCAATCCCGACGCGCTGTTCATGCATTGCCTGCCTGCCCACCGCGACGACGAGGTGACCAGCAGCGTGATGGACGGGCCGCATTCCGTGATTTTCGACGAGGCTGAAAATCGCCTGCATGCCCAAAAGGCAATCATGCGGTACTGCCTGCAAGGCTGACGCGTCAAAGCGCCTTGAGCGCCTTGCGAAATCCCTTGTCCGATAGAAGCTTGGCGGCCTTTGACAGGCTGACCCAGCGTCTGTCGCGGCGCTTGTGTTCGGGGTATTTGCGGGCTGTTTCGCGCACGCGGATCGCATAGACCTTGATCTTGGCGGGGACCTGGCGGCCATCGCTGAACCGCTTTGCGCCCACGAACTTGGCCACGGGCTTGCTGGTGACGGATCCTTTCCGTACGCCGGCCTCTTCCCAGGCTTCCTGCATGGCGGCCTCGGCATCGGTCAATCCATCGATCGGCCAGCCCTTCGGCAGGATCCAGCGCCCGCGTGACGACGTGACCAAGAGAACTTCACGTCCTTTTTCACCCTTGCGATGACACAGTGCCGCAACCTGCGTTACGGTGTCGGGCGCAATCGCAGTCGGATCAGAAAATTTCGTTTCAGCGGTCACTGCGCTCAATCTCGGTCATTTTTCTACATTATTGACGTCTAACGTAGTGGTTTGGCGTAAAATAGCAACTAACGCTTGCGCGGCTTTGCGCGCAACGTGGGATCCGCCTCTCTGGGATCTTCTGGCCAGGGATGGCGCGGATAGCGCCCGCGCATGTCACGTCGCACGTCCGCATAGGAGGTTTCCCAGAACCCGGGCAAGTCCTGCGTGGTCTGTACGGGTTTATGTCCGGGCGACAGCAATGTGACGCGCAGCGGTGTCTTGCCAACGGTTGGATGTGTTGTCTGACCGAACATTTCCTGAATGCGCAGGGTGATTTCCGGAACCGTGCTATCGTAGTCGATGGGAATGCGCCGTCCCAACGGCGTGGTGAATGCTGGCGGCGCGGCCCTGTCCAGGGCCTGCATCTGGGTCCAGGCCAGCATGGCACGCAGCGGGTCCAGCAGATCGAAATCAGCCCAATCCTGCGTTGACCGCACGGTCCCCAGATGCGGCAACAGCCAATCACCCAGCGTCGCCATCAACGCGTCGTCGGACAGATCCGGCAGATCGATCCCGTCATCACGGACCAGCGCCACACGGGCGCGAAATCGTTGCGCTGCCCGACTGGGGCGCAGGCCCAACTGGCGCACCCCGTCCAGCATCGCGGCGGCGATCGTCTCGGGCGGGGCATCATCCCAGCGCCTGTCATCCAGCACAATGGCCCCCAGACATTCCTGACGGCGTGCCAGAACGCGCCCGTCGCGACGCGACCAGACACAGGTATTGCGCCACTCAATACGATTGCCCAGCACAGCCCGCAGCGCAGCCTCGTCGATGCTGGCGGCCTGCCAGATCCGCGCCTCGCGCGGGTTGCCATCGGTATCGGTGACGACCAGCAGGCGCTGTCCGGCCATCGGGTCGCCCGGCTCCATCATGGCCCCCTTGCCACCCGACAGCAGATAGCGCGGGTCATCGCCGGGCCTGCGCAACGCGATCCGGTCGGGATAGGCCAGCGCTGCCATCTGACCCAGCGTCAGGGCTGGCCTCTGCGGTATGCCCTGCGCCAGACGTTTTGCCTCGGCCTTGATCTGGGCAAGTGCGCCCCGGTCGGCGGCAGCCGGGACCGCACCACCGCCCAAGGCAGTCAGTCGCAGCGCCAGGTCGCAGCCAGCGCCGCGCAGCGGGTCGCGCGCCTCCAGCAGTGCGGCCAAAGGGGCGGCCTGCGCCCCCGCGAGGGTCAACATATGGCCCAGTCGCGGATGTACGGGCAGGGCGGCCAGCACCCGTCCGTGCGGCGTGATCCTGTCCTGCCCGTCCAACGCGCCCAGATCACGCAAGAGCATACGCGCCTCGGTCAGTGCAACCTCTGGTGGCGGAGTGAGAAAGGCCAGGTCGTCAGTGCCCCAAAGTGCGAGATCCAGCGCCAGCCCGGTCAAATCTGCAGCCGCGATTTCGGGTGGGGCAAAGGCAGGCAGGGCGCCGTGTTCGCCTTGTGTCCACAAACGATAGGCCGTGCCTGCCGCGACCCGACCGGCGCGGCCGGCACGCTGATCCGCCTCGGCCCGCGAGGCCCGTTCCGTGACCAGACGCGACATGCCCGATCCGGGATCAAATCGAGCGCGGCGCGCGCGGCCTGCGTCTACCACGACGCGGATGTCCTCGATTGTCAGTGACGTCTCGGCGATGGATGTGGACAACACGATCTTGCGCCCCGACGACACAGGTGCGATGGCCGCGCGTTGTTGCGCAAAGGGCAGTGCACCATACAGTGGCCTGACGTCACAATCCGCAGGCAGGTGGCCCGCCAACGCGCTGGCGACTTGCCGTATCTCACCGGCACCGGGCAGAAACACCAGCACCCCGCCCGTGGTTTGCGGCACGACCTGTGCGATCAGGTCCGCAACCGCCTGCGGCAGTCGCACGCGGGGCCCCAGTGACCGGTCCAGATATTTGATGTCCACCGGGTAGGTTCGGCCCTGTGCCGTGACAACGGGCGCGTCGTCCAGCATTGCCGCAACGGGTGCCGCGTCCAGCGTGGCGGACATCACGATCAGGCCGAGGTCCGGTCGCAGCGCGCCCTTGACCTCCCAGACGAGGGCCAGCCCCAGATCCGCCTGCAACGATCGTTCGTGAAATTCGTCAAAGATCACGCAGCCCACGCCGGGCAATTCGGGATCATCCTGCACCATGCGGGTGAGGATTCCTTCGGTCACTACAAGGACGCGGCATCCGGTGCCCACCTTGGATTCGCCGCGCATGCGGTAGCCGACACGCTGGCCGACCTGCTCTCCCAGCTGCGCGGCCAAGCGTTCGGCCGCTGCCCGCACGGCTAGCCTGCGGGGTTCCAGCATGACGATCATGCCGTTGGTTGATCCCGATTCCAGAACCGCCAGCGGCACGCGGGTCGTCTTGCCGGCACCGGGCGGCGCTTGCAGGACAACGCGGCCGGTGGCGCAAAGTGCGGCGGTCACGTCATCCAGCACATCATCAATAGGGAGCATCGTCATCGCCCCGCATTTTCGCGAAAATGCGGACGGCCCATGATTTTTCGCGAAAAATCTGGCACCGCATAAGGAAAAACCCGACTGCACGGCAGCCGGGTTTCAGTCTTTATCGGTCGCAGCAAGGCTTATGCCGTTGCTTTTGCGATCTCTTTTTTGACTTTCAGCGCCTCGGGGGACAGCTCGGCTTCCTTGGCTTTGGCCATGAAGGCGTCCAGACCACCGCGGTGGTCGACCGTGCGCAGTGCAGCGCTGGACACGCGGAACTTGAACGAACGGCCCAGCGTGTCGGACATCAGCGTGACGTCCTGCAGGTTCGGCAGGAACCGACGACGGGTGCGGTTGTTCGCATGAGAGACGTTGTTGCCCGACATCGGGCCTTTTCCGGTCAGATCGCAACGGCGCGACATGGGCGTGTTCCTTCTTCTTCTTCGGTCCTGTCGGCGGCTGGGCGCGACTGGCCTGACATGGGGGCCACGCTGGGTGGCCGGATGGACAACAACCCCCAACGGCATGAGGGCATAAATTCAGTTCGCAGCGCCTACGGTGAATCGGTTATGCCGTCAACCCCTCAGCGCATCTGTGACGCCAGATCAGCGGCCTTTGCGCGGGCTTTTGCAGCAAGCGCGGGTCGGCGCGCATCCAGTGCTGCGGCCAGCCGGGTCCAGTAGTCTGGCTGGCCACGACGGGCGCTGCGGTGATCCTGCAGCAAGGGACGCAGACCATCCTCGGGGTCAAGCAGCAACCCCGGAATGCGTCCGGCGCGCTTGACTGCGCGCAGCAGGCCCGAGGCCGGATGCCCAGCCCCCGTCAGACGCACAAGACGCAGGCCCGGGCAATGCACCTGTAGCGCACGTCCATGGGCCAGATCGGCGCCGTTCAATGGATCAAGCAGCAGATGTCCGGTCAGATCAGGATCGGCGCGTTGCGTCAGGTCACCCAGTGCCGGATCGAAACCGGCCGCCTCTTCGCGGTAGCGCCATTCGAATGGTGCATGGGCATGGCTGATCGAAACCTGAGGCGACACGGCCACGATCCTTTGAATACCCAAGGTGCGGCTGAACCTGACAGCACCATAACCGCCCATCGAAAACCCGATGCCCAAAACGGCATCGTATTGCGCGGAGACACCGTCCAGCGCGCGCTCCAATGCTGTCGTGTCACGATTGATGAACCAGTCGTTCGCGGAGGTGGCGATCATCAGCTTATCGTATCCTGCATCCAGAAACCGCTGGTTTGGCGTCATTTCCGTGAACCCGCGACGCCCGATCACGCGCCAATCGAATGTCACGACCAGATCGGCAGCACCTGTCTGCATCAGGTCTGCGCGCAGATGCGTTCCGCTGAACAGGCGGGTGACGGTCACCGGCGATCCAGCGGGGCGAGGGCGGCACGGGCCGCGGCCGCAGGGGTCAGCCGACCGGCGGCCACATCGTTTTCAAGCCCGGTCAGTCGGTCGCGCAGTTCTGCGTCATGCGTCAGCAGCGCCATCATTTCTGAGCGCAATTCCTGCTGGAACCAGTGCCGGGCCTGAGCGGCGCGCGTCGTGTCCCAATGCCCGGTCGCGCGGCGCCAGTCCGACAGGGCCTGCATCTCGTCCCAGGCTTGTGTCAGACCCGACTGATCCAGGGCCGAGACGGTCAGCGCCTTTGGAAAGCCGTCGGCGTCGCCCGCACGTTTGCGCATCAGCCGCAGCGCGCCTGCGTAGTCGGCACAGGTGCGGCTTGCCTGCGCGCGCAGATCGCCGTCGGCCTTGTTGACCAATACCAGGTCGGCGATTTCCATGATGCCGCGTTTTACGCCCTGCAATTCATCGCCGCCTGCCGGGGCCAGCAGCAGGACGAACAGGTCCGTCATCTGCGCGACCACGGTTTCGGATTGGCCGACACCCACTGTTTCGACCAGCACGATGTCGAAACCAGCCGCCTCGCACAGGCGGATCGCCTCGCGCGTGCGGCGCGCCACGCCACCCAGATGGGTCTGGCTGGGCGATGGCCGGATGAATGCGCGCGGGTCACGGCTGAGGTGATCCATCCGCGTCTTGTCCCCCAAGATCGATCCGCCCGACCTGGCCGAGGATGGATCGACCGCGAGAACCGCGACCCGCAGATCCTGCGCCGTCAGCATCAGGCCGAAACTTTCGATGAATGTGGATTTTCCCACGCCCGGTGTGCCGGACAGCCCGATGCGCAGGGCCTGACGGTCGGACCCGACCGCATCCAGCAGCGCCAGGGCCTGATCGCGGTGGTCGGGCTTGCCGCTTTCGATCAGGGTGATCGCACGGGCCAGCGCGCGTCTGTCGCCTGCACGCAACGCCTGAGCCATGGCGGGAATGTCGGTCATTGCTTCTCCTGTCGGGGTCGGCTGCGCCGATCGGAGGCGCTGCCTCCGAACCTCCGGGATATTTCTAGCCAGAAGAAGCCCGAACCGCCAGCGCCTTGCCTAGCGGCACTGACGTTGTGCGGTATCGGTAAAGGCCCGGTAGCGGAGCCAGAACGCCTCGTCACCGGCATTGTCGGACTGGCGGGTGTCCTGCGCGCGCTGTGGATCCTCAAAGAAGGTGGCGGCCAGTTTCTGGTCGCGCCCCGACAAATTCAGGTTCGCCGTGCGCTGAACGCAGGAACACAGGGCCGGATTGGCGGCTGATCGGCCTGATGCCATGCAGGCCTTGCCCAGCTCGCCGCGCACACCAGCGCCACATGAATTCAAAACGATGAGGGCCATGCCCAGAAAGAGAAACCGCATGAGACTGCCTGTTCTTGTGTGGCGTGCCCGGTTTTCCGGTGTCATCGCCTTACTGCCGTGCGCCAACTATGCCAGCGGCCTTGCCGTCTTGCAATGCTGGATGCGGATGCGGGTCACGCTGCCAGATCGCAATCGCGTGAAGCGCCGGGCCTATTTGCGCGCGACGAGGATAGTCGCACCTTCTGGTCCGGCCTCTTCGGCATGGGGAATGTTGGCGGGCAGAATGACGATGTCACCGGGATCGTAGGCGGGCGACCCTTCGGCTGTATTCAGGATGAAACGGCCACTGATCACGTAGACGAAGGAGGTTTGATCGTGGGTATGCGTCTCGCGCCGGGTATCGGGTGCGATACTGACCTCTTGGGGTGTGCCATAGTCCTGGGATCGGGCGATGTCGCGGTAGTCGTCTTCGGTCATGGGATGCATCCTGCAGTGGTTTCCGGGGTTCCAAGACTAGCGCTGCTGCCGGTCCTGACCACCCCCGATGCCATGCATCGGGCCAAGGCACTGCGGCCCTTTGGCCCCTTGCAAAATCGCGGCGTCCGCGCCATTGACAGACGCTAATTCTGACCTCCGGGGCCCGACATGACCGAACTCTCGCATATCCGCAATTTCTCGATCGTGGCGCATATCGACCACGGAAAATCGACCCTGGCTGACCGGTTGATCCAGTCCACCGGCACCGTTGCCGACCGCGACATGAAGGCACAGATGCTGGACAGCATGGATATCGAGCGTGAGCGCGGCATCACCATCAAGGCGCAGACCGTGCGGATCGACTATACCGCCGACAACGGCGAAACCTATGTGCTGAACCTGATCGACACCCCCGGTCACGTCGATTTCGCCTACGAGGTGTCCCGGTCCATGCGCGCCGTCGAAGGGTCGTTGCTGGTCGTTGACAGCACCCAAGGGGTCGAGGCGCAAACCCTCGCCAATGTCTATCACGCCATCGAGGCCGACCACGAGATCGTCCCCGTCCTGAACAAGATCGACCTGCCCGCATCCGAATGCGACCGCGTGGCCGAGCAGATCGAGGACGTGATCGGCATCGACGCAAGCGAGGCGATCCGCGTCAGCGCAAAAACCGGCGTCGGCATCAAGGAAACGCTCGAGGCGATCGTGCACAAGCTGCCCGCCCCCAAGGGTGACCGCGCGGCCCCGCTCAAGGCCATGCTGGTGGACAGCTGGTATGACGCCTACCTGGGCGTGGTCGTGCTGATCCGTGTCATCGACGGCACGATCAAGGTCAAGGACCGCGTGCGGTTCATGCAGAACGACACCGTCCACCTGATCGACCGTCTGGGCGTGTTCAAACCCGGCATGCTGCCCGTCGACGAACTGGGCCCCGGTGAAATCGGCTTTTTCACCGCACAGATCAAAGAGGTGCGCGACACCCGCGTCGGTGACACGATCACCAACGAACGCAAGGGCACCGACAAACCGCTGCCCGGCTTCAAACCCGCGCAACCCGTTGTGTTCTGTGGCCTGTTCCCGGTGGATTCCTCGGAATTCGAGGACCTGCGCAACGCCATCGACAAACTGGCGCTGAACGACGCGAGCTTCAGCTTCGAGATGGAAACATCCGCAGCCCTCGGCTTTGGTTTCCGCTGCGGCTTCCTCGGGCTCTTGCACCTCGAGGTCATCCGCGACCGGATCGAGCGGGAATACAACATCGACCTGATCACCACCGCCCCCTCGGTCGTCTATCACGTCTACATGAAGGACGGCACGCAGCAGGACCTGCACAACCCCGCTGACATGCCCGACCTGACCCACGTCGACCATGTGGAAGAGCCGCGGATCAAGGCGACGATCCTCGTGCCCGACGAATACCTGGGCGACGTGCTGAAACTGTGCCAGGATCGCCGCGGCGTGCAGTTGGACCTGACCTATGCAGGCAGCCGCGCGATGGTCGTTTACGACCTGCCGCTGAACGAGGTGGTGTTCGACTTCTACGACCGCCTGAAATCCGTGACCAAGGGCTATGCGTCCTTCGACTATGCCATGACGGGCTACCAAGAGGACAACCTTGTCAAGATGTCGGTGCTGGTGAACGACGAACCCGTGGACGCCCTGTCCATGATGGTCCACCGCGACCGCGCCGAAATGCGCGGCCGCGCGATGGTGGAAAAGCTCAAGGACCTGATCCCCCGCCACATGTTCAAGATCCCGATCCAGGCGGCCATCGGCGGCAAGGTCATCGCCCGAGAGACCCTGTCGGCCCTGCGCAAGGACGTGACGGCCAAATGCTACGGCGGCGACGCGTCGCGCAAGCGCAAGCTGCTGGATAAGCAGAAGGCGGGTAAGAAGAAGATGCGGCAGTTCGGGAAGGTGGATATTCCGCAGGAAGCCTTCATCAGCGCACTGAAAATGGACAGCTGAAAGCTGACCATTTTCGGCGCGGATGGAGGCAGTGCGGGAAAGCGAATGGCGCAGCCAATCGCGGCCGGCACCCGGTTGATTTTTCACTAACTTAAGTATCTCTTAGCTTGGCAATCTATTGCGAGGTGGAGCTAACTTATGTTGACTAGTGAATTGTATGCAGCAGCTAAAGGTGAAATCAATGGAGAAAGACGTAAAAGAATATCCCACGCGCTTTTTTCTGTCTTAAAAGGTGGCCGCTCCCTTGATGAGGTATTAGCAGATATAGGTGTTGTGTCCCGGCGGGCTAATATCCCAAAGCCGCCCCAAGGTACAAAGGTTGTTGTATCGGGCTTCGAGCTAGCAGCAATCTCTGAAAGTAAAAATATACCAGGTCAGAGCGCGATTTTTATTTCCGAAATTGGGCTTGAAAGTCTTGAGTATCAAAAAATTGCATTTCGAGCTCCGATGGGATTTCAACTTCCGGGTAATAATTTATATTTGATACCTGACCTTGGTCTGGATGAATTGCAGAATCCAGAGCAACTTCATGCGTTAATGTTTGGATTTAATGCCGCATTTTCGGAGCTTTCCAAAGGTATCGTCAGAATAGACATATCCGACGCAGAGGGACGTCCGGTCGGAACTGGGTCGGGCGTTCTGGTGAAAAGCGCAGATGAAATCATACTCGTAACTTGTGCGCATTGCTTAATCAGCGGCGGCGCGCTTGTCGGCAAAGTCGAGTTATTTGCTGGAGAGGTTTCCCTCAAGCTAGAGGGGGTTTGGTTTAACGAGAATGTCGATTTGGCAATCTGTAAGGTGTCTTCCAAAGAAGATATACCATTTTTGGGGCTTTCAGCCGCAAGTGCTTTGTCGAAAATTTTTGCTGCGGGTTATCCCCGTTTATTTATGGGGCAAGGAAATCCGCTCCTGGTTCACTCCGGTGAAGTGAATGGCTTTGTGGGTCGAGCTGGCAGCAATAGTCGATTAGGAATTATGTCGTGTCAGGTTTCCCCAGGCAACAGTGGTGGGCCGGTCTTTGGTGAAAATGGACTTTGTGTCGGAATAGTATCTAGGCATATTGAAAATAGATACGGTGATAGTCTGATGCGCCATAATGCTTTCCTTCCAATTGAAGAAATTTTCTTTGTTTGGGAGGAAAGGGATTTTGTGGAGGTCGTTCTTTAATTTTGTTTGCAAAAACGATTTGCTTAGGTGGTAGAATGGCGTCGTAAGCTTATGCTGTTCAAACTGCGTGATCTAACTAAAAGGAATTCCCACCATGAACCTCACCTTCCTCGGCCTCGGCGTCATGGGCTACCCCATGGCCGGCCACCTCGCCAAGCACCACGACGTCACCGTCTACAACCGCACCGCCTCCAAGGCCGAGGCCTGGGTCGCGGAACATGGCGGCGCCATGGCCAGCACCCCCGAACAGGCGGCACAGGGGGCGGATATCGTCTTTGCCTGCGTCGGCAACGACGACGACCTGCGCGGCGTCACCACGGGCGCGGGCGGCGCGTTCCACGGGATGAAGGACGGCGCACTTTTCGTCGACCACACCACGGTCAGCGCGGCGGTCACTCGCGAACTCTATGACGCGGCACGGGCAAAGGGTCTCAACTTTGTCGACGCGCCCATCAGCGGCGGGCAGGCGGGGGCCGAAAACGGCCAGCTGTCCATTATGTGCGGCGGCGACCAAGACGCTTACGCCCGCGCCGAACCCGTCATGAACATCTACGCCAAACTCTGCCGCCGCATTGGTGAATCCGGCGCAGGCCAGACCACCAAGATGTGCAACCAGATCGCCATCGCGGGCCTCGTTCAGGGCCTGTCAGAGGCGCTGCATTTCGCGCAAAAGGCGGGCCTCGACGGCGAGGCCGTGGTCGAGGTCATCAGCCAGGGGGCTGCCGGATCGTGGCAGATGCAAAACCGCTACAAAACCATGCTTGCCGACCACTACGACCACGGGTTCGCCGTCGACTGGATGCGCAAGGATCTGGGCATCGTGCTGGAAAACGCCAATGCCATCGGGGCCAGCCTGCCCGTCACCGCCCTCGTCGATCAGTTCTACAAGGACGTTCAGAAAATGGGCGGTGGCCGCTGGGACACCTCGTCCCTGCTCAAACGTCTGCGCGACTGACCGCATCATCTTGCCGAAAATACTCCGGGGGAGGCGCAGCCGGGGGCAGCGCCCCCTACCTGCGCCGCAACCCGCGCAGCCCCCCGGAAATCAGCAGCGACACCTCGTACAGCACCCGCGCCGCCTGTAGCTGCCCGGGTGAGGCGAGGTAATTCGGCTCCCACACCGGGTCGAATTTCTGCTTGAACGACCGCAACCCTTCGAAATGATAGAACCGCGCGCCGTGGGTATAGATGAACCCGCCGACACGGTTCCAGACGGGGGCGTGGGCCCGGTTTTCCAACCCGGCCAGCGGGGCTGCCCCCAATGAGAACCAGTCGAATTCGCGGTCGCGTCCCCACAGCATCATATCGGCGAACAGCCCGTCCATCGCGGCGGGCGTCGTCGCGGGATCATAGCGCATCAGGTCGATCCCCAGCTCGCTGCCGTCCGCGGCCTGCAACAGGTTGGCGAATGACGCGATCCGCCCCGTCTCGGAATGGCGCAGCACGGCGATATCGAAATGGCACAGGAAATTCGGATCAAATGCCCCCAGGGCAAAGTTCTTTTCCGCGCCGCCCTTCAACGCCAGCCAGGCGTCCGACACCATCCGCAACGCCGCGATATGCCCGCTGACCTGCGCTGCCGGAATGACATCGAACACATAGCCGTCGCGCGCGGCACGGCTCTTGGCATGGCGCCAGTCCTTGCGTTTGGGGCCATCAAGGGTGAACTCCGCCAGGGGAACCCGTGCGATTTCCCCGATCTTTACCACCTGCAGCCCCATGTCGAGGTAGGCCGTCAGATAGTCGGTCTGCACGGCATAGAACGCGCAGGTCCGGCCCATCCGGTCGGCCATGTCGCGCAGGTCCCAGATCAGCGCCTCGCCTGCCGTGCGGTCGCCGATGGGGTCGCCCTTGGCGATCAGGCTGCGTCCGGTGTCGGCATAGGCGATGGCGGCCTCGCCCTGCGTTGCGATCAGGAACCGCTTGTCGCCGGTCAACGCCATGGCGCTGTCGGTCTGGCTGCTTTGCGCCACGAGGCGCCTGACAGTATCTGGGATGGACTGCGGCGGCAGGCGGGTGCCCGCGCGGCTGATCAACGCGTTCAGCGACACCGCCGCCAGCACGACCGCGACCACCACGGTTGCCCGCAGGAATCGCGGCGCATCACCGCCCCAGGCGAACTGCCACCACAGGTCCTGGGAATAGGCGACATTTCGGTAGGCAAAGAACCCGATCCACGTGATCCCCGCAAACAGCAGGACCACCGTGATCACCCAGCGCGCATTCAGGTGCAGCGCAGACCCCAGGCCGACCCGATAGAACGCGTCTCGGAATGACCACAGCACGACGATGGCCAACGTCAGGGCGATCATCGCCTCGTATTCGATCCCGCGCAGCAGTGACGCGACCAGACCTGCTGACAGAAGTGCCATCGCGATCAGCCATGCCCGCCGCATCCGGCGGTACAGTCCCCGTGCGACGATCAGCAGCATGACGCCCGCGACGGACGACAACAGATGCGATGTCTCGATCAGCGCAAGCGGCAGGATGTCCTGAAGAACCTCCATCCGTTTGGCCGTGGTGGGCAGGTCGCCCGACAGCAGCAGAGCCGCACCTGACAGCAGCGCGACAGCGGCCATCAGCACCGGCACGATGGGGCGCATGGCCCGGCGCAGTGTCTGTGCAGCCGCCCCGGCCATGGTGCGGTTGGCCAGCGTCCAGGCCAACGCAAGACCCAATGCCGCAATCGTAAATGGCAGCAGTGTGTAAATCAGGCGATACACCAACAGGGCGGCCAGCAGGTCGGGCCTGCCGGTGCCACCGAGTGCTGCGATGATCGTGGCCTCGAACACGCCCAGACCGCCCGGCGCATTGCTGACGAAACCCAGCCCCAGTGCGCCGATGAAAATGATGAAGAAATAGACAAAATTGCCAGCCAGATCAGCGGGCATCAGGAAATACAACGTCAGTGCGGTGGCGACCAGATCGACCAGTGCAATGACCATCAGGGTCAGCCCGCGCGTGGTTTTTGGCAGCGGTGTCGACAGCCGCCCGATCCGCAATTCGCGTCCACCCGGCCAGGTCCAGATATACAGTCCGACCACACCGGTCAGGATCAGGATACCCAGAATGGTTTCGGGCAGGCGCGGCAGAACGATGACCTGGCTCATGCCCGTGGGATGGAATGTGAACATCAGGCCCAGCAGGGTCAGTAGGCCCAATGCAAAGGCGATCCAGCTGGTCGCGATCAATCGCGCGACCGCCGCGATATCCACCCCGAATGCCGCGTAGATCCGGTATCGGATGGCACCACCCGTCAGCCAGGAAAAACCCAGCAGGTTGGAAATCGCCATGGAACTGACCCCTGTCAGAACCGGCACCCAGCCCGGCATATCGGGCGTTTTCATGCCCCGCAGGATCACGGGATCATAAAGCGCAAGCGCGACATAGCTGGCCACCATCGCGCAGGTCGACAGCGCAATGGCGGTCCAGGGATAGCTGCGGACAGCGGCGATCAGTTCGGCCGGCGCGATTTCGCGGCTCAGATCGCGCAAGACGGCAAGCGCGATCAGCATGATCGTCAGGGGAATGGCCATCCGCAACAGCGGATGCGACAGGATGGCGGACAACCGACCTTGGTCTGATGGGGCATCTGA
Source organism: Loktanella gaetbuli (assembly GCF_020531945.1). NCBI lineage: Bacteria > Pseudomonadati > Pseudomonadota > Alphaproteobacteria > Rhodobacterales > Roseobacteraceae > Loktanella > Loktanella gaetbuli. The sequence continues at coordinate 359,753 of NZ_JAJATZ010000002.1, read as the reverse complement.
CATCACATGTTTGGCCTTTTGGTCAGGAAAACGGGCCCGCGCCGCATTGGCGCAGGCCCGTCAGAGGTCATTGCGACCGATCAGCGTTTGCTGCGGTAGCAGGCGGCAAAGATAATGGTAGCCGTCAGCGCATAGACCAGATTGACGCCAAGGATGATCGACCAGGGGGCCTGTGCCGCAAAGACATAGACTGCCAGAACCGACGGCAGCACCGTCAGCAGAACCAATCCTGCGACAAACGCTACCGTGCCGCCGATCCGGTGGAACAGCGGGATCAGCAGCAGCGCCACCACGACGGCAACGGCGTTGCGTCCGAACGAGATGATCAGCGGCATCACGTCAGCGCCGGAAATGATGTTGACGGCAATGGCATTGACGATGGTGCCGATAATGCCGGCAATGATGGCAACAACGAAGCTACGGGTCAGGGACATGCGGATTCTTTCGTAAGGTCAGACAAGGGCGAAGGCCGTATGCGGCCGTTACAGGTTCGACTGCACCTGCCGGGTTTCCTGTGTGATGGTGGCACCCGTCACGCTCAGATCCTGACCAACACCTGCGATGGTGTTGCAGGCGGACAAGGCCGCAAAGGTGGCGAGAGCAAGGATGAGAGGCAGTGGACGTGTCATGGTTTTCTCCGGTCAGACATGATTCGATTGCATTGTTAAACTAAAACGAACGGATTGCCCGGCAACGGAGAGTCAAAACGTGACCCCCGAATACAGGGCGATATTGGCATAGGGCGTGGTTTCGCCGGTGCGCACCAGAACGCGGGCCGACTGCGTGGCACGTTTGAAATCCGTATGCGGCACACAGGCAGGCGGGCAGGGGGCCAAATCCTGCAATGCGGGGCTGGCCTCGGTTGCCATCAGGCAGCGCTCGACTTCGAGTTCGGTCAGGATTGCGGCCAGCACGTCCGCAAAACGGGGCAGACCCGCCACGACGGCCAGATCGATCACCGGCAGATGTGCCGGCAGCGGCAGGCCCGCGTCGGCCACGACCAGACAATCGCCATGCCCCATCTGTGCGATGGCGCGTGACAGTTCCGCGTTGAGGATTCCCGTTTTCTTCATGGCTGATCCAAAAAGTCGCGCACGGCGGTTTCCACCGCGCGGGGTTGTTCGGCGTGCAGCCAGTGGCCTGCATCGGCGATGGTCTGCGTTTGCGCCTGCGGAAACAATGCCGAGATAATCGTGGCGTGGTCCGCGGTGACGTAATCCGAATTGGCCCCCCGCAGCATCAGCACCGGTCCGTCGAATTGGGCGTCTACCTCTGGCCAGCCAGTGATATGCCCCATGTCGGCGGCCAGCGTATCCAGATTCAGATCCCAGCGCTTGTCGCGCAGGTTCAGGCTTTGCAGCAGAAACGGGATCACGGCGGGGTCGATGTCCATCTGGTCGGCCGCGTCCTTGCGCGTGGTCACGTTAGACAGATCGACGCCGCGCATTGCATCCAGCGGGCCGAATTGGTCATGGGCATAGGCGACGGGTGCGATATCAGCGACGATCAGGCGGCGCACCAATGCGGGCTGTGTCAGTGCCAGCATCATCGCGGCCTTGCCGCCCATCGAATGTCCCATGACGTCAACGGGACCGTCTTGCGCGGCAATGACCTCTGCCAGATCCTCGGCCATCTCGGGATAGCGGTGCGTATCGCTGTGAAAACTGTCTCCGTGGTTGCGCATGTCTACCGCGATGACCCGCCGCGTGTCGGCCAGCCGTTTGGCGATCACGCCCCAGTTGCGGGCCGATCCGAACAACCCGTGCGCGATCAGCAACGCGGGTTTGTCCGTGGCGGTGCCGGTGACAACGGTATTGAGCATGTGGCCTCCTCGTGACAGGCGCGCAGGGCCGCGATCTGACCGCTTGAGACAGGCGCGCCGCAGGTTTACACGCCCCTTTATGCCTGATGCCCAGACCCTTCGCCACATCCAAGATGTCAGCCGCCTGATCGAGGCGCGTCTGGGCCTGAAAGGGCGCACGATCGAGGCGCAGATGTCCAAACTGGGACGCCGCCGCCTGCCGATGCACCTGAAACGCGACATCGCGGGTGTCGCACAGGCGCAGCTGATGCTGACCCACCCCAAACTGTCCCGTCAGATCGACGCCGCCCGTGTGGTCCAATGTGCGCGGCTTGCGATAACGGCACTCAAACAGATCGACCCGTGGGAGCAGCGCAAGACGATGATCCTGCGCAAGCTCGCGAAATGGAGCGCGCTGGCCATCGGCCTCTTCATCGGGTTTGTCTGGTGGCTGTGGGCCACGGGACGGGTCTAGGCAGGCACACCTGCGGCGAGCTGATTGAGGATGCTGGTATAGTTGTCGGTGCCCTGCGCGCCGGTGACCAGATGCTGACGGTCAAAGATGACGGCAGGCACGCCGCTGATGCCCTGCTGCACCCAGAAACGTTCCTCAGACCGCACGGCTTGCGCGTAACGCTGATCGTCCAACACCGCTGCTGCCTCGGTTTCATCCAGACCGATTTCACCGGCAATGGCCGCCAGCACGGCGGTGTCTGACAGGTCACGCCCGTCGGTGAAATGCGCGACGAACAAGGCCTGTTTCATGTCGTGCCCACGGTCCAGCGTCTGTGCCCAATGGATCAGTTGATGCGTGTTGAACGTGTTGTGCATCCGCGTGTCGTCGTCGAATGAAAATGCAAAGCCCAGATCATGCCCCAACTGGGTCAGTCGCGCACGGTTTTCGGCGCTTTGTACGGCGGTGGACCCGTATTTTTCCATGATATGTTCGGTCATGTTCTGACCTTCGGCGGGCATATCGGGGTTCAGCTCGAACGGATGCCATTGCAGATCATAGGTCGTGCCGGTCGCATCCAGCGCCTGTTTCAACTGGCGATAGCCGACGATGCACCACGGGCACATCACGTCAGAGACGATATCAATCCGCAGTGGGGCAGTCTGGTCGGTCATGGCAGCACCTTTTGTATTCTGGTTGCCCCTCACGTGGGGCGCAGCACCGCAGAGGTCAAGCCAGAGCAAAGCACGCTTTGCAACCCGCCCAAAACAAAAGGCCGCCGCAGATGCGACGGCCCTTTGTCATATCCCGTAAAGTCACAGGTTCGGGTAGATCGGGAACTTGTCGCACAGTGCCTCGACCTCGGCCGCAACCTGCGCCTCGACCTCACCGTTGCCGTCCTCGCCATTGGCGGCCAGACCGTCCACGACCCGGCCGATCCAGCGACCGACCTGACGGAATTCCTCTTCGGTGAAACCGCGGGTGGTGCCGGCGGGTGTGCCCAGACGGATGCCAGACGTGATCGTGGGCTTTTCCGCGTCAAACGGGATGCCGTTCTTGTTGCAGGTGATGTGGGCGCGGCCCAATGCCTCTTCGGTGGCGTTGCCCTTGACGCCCTTGGGACGCAGGTCGACCAGCATCAGATGCGTGTCGGTGCCGCCCGTGACGATATCCAGACCGCATTTGATCAGCTCGTCGGACAGCGCTTGTGCGTTCTTGATCACCTGCGCCTGATAGTCCTTGAACCCGGGGCGCAGCGCCTCGCCAAAGGCGACAGCCTTGCCGGCGATCACATGCATCAACGGACCACCCTGGATACCGGGGAAGATGGCCGAGTTGAATTTCTTGGCCAGCGACTCGTCGTCGGTCAGGATCATGCCGCCGCGCGGACCGCGCAGGGTCTTGTGCGTGGTGGTGGTCGCCGCATGCGCATGGGGGAAAGGCGACGGATACAGGCCAGCTGCAACCAGACCGGCGAAATGCGCCATGTCGACCAGCAGATAGGCCCCGACGCTGTCGGCAATCGCGCGCATCTTTTCGAAATCGATGATGCGGGGAATCGCAGACCCACCGGCGATGATCATCTTGGGCTGATGTTCCGCCGCCAGATCGGCCACGGCTTCATAGTCCAGCAACAGGTCTTCTTCGCGGACGCCGTATTGAACGGCGTTGAACCATTTGCCGGACTGGTTCGGGCGCGCGCCATGGGTCAGGTGACCACCGGCGTCCAGCGACATCCCCAGGATGGTATCGCCCGGCTGCAACAATGCCTGAAACACGCCCTGGTTCGCCTGAGAGCCAGAGTTCGGCTGCACATTGGCGAAACCACAGCCAAACAGCTGCTTTGCCCGCTCGATCGCCAGGTTTTCGGCCACGTCCACGTGGGCGCAACCACCGTAATAGCGGCGTCCGGGATAGCCTTCGGCGTATTTGTTGGTCATCACGCCGCCCTGCGCTTCCATGACGGCGGCGCTGACGATGTTCTCGGAAGCGATCAGCTCGATCTCCTTGCGCTGACGCTTGAGCTCTGCCTGCATCGCGGCGTGCAGATCAGGGTCGCGCGTCGCAAGGGTTTCGGTGAAAAATCCGTCATCACGGTGGGAAGCGTTCATGGGACAATCCTTTCGCTCGCGGCCGGCCGGCCGGTTGCCGCCGTCTTAATCCATCTGTGGCCTGTGCTAAAGCCCCCATTCGTCGCACCCTGCCTTGCCTTTGTGCGTCAGACACGTGAACCTGTGCACAGATCGCCTGACACCTGGACCTCAAATGCCGCATCGCCCCATCGCCTTTGTTGCCAGCCATGCGCCCAGCGCCCAAGACGCGTTGTCCAGTCTGACGAAACGCTACTCCAACGTTCCCCTTGATCAGGCAGAGGTCATCGTGGCCTTGGGGGGTGACGGTTTCATGCTGCAAACCTTGCACGAGACCCAGAATTTTGGCGTGCCGGTCTACGGGATGAATCGCGGCACGGTCGGTTTCCTGATGAACGAGTTTACACAGGATGATCTGCCCGCCCGTCTCGACAATGCCGAAGAAGAGGTGATCAATCCCCTGGTCATGAACGCGCTGGCCGCTGACGGGTCGATGCACGAGGCGCTTGCCATCAACGAGGTCAGTCTGCTGCGCGCTGGCGCGCAGGCGGCCAAGTTGCGGATCACCGTCGATGGCAAGGTCAGGATGTCCGAACTGGTCTGCGACGGGGCACTGGTGTCGACGCCCGCAGGTTCGACCGCCTATAATTATTCGGCGCATGGACCGATCCTGCCGATCGGGTCAGGCGTGCTGGCACTGACGGCCATGGCGGCCTTTCGGCCGCGCCGATGGCGCGGGGCGCTTTTGCCGCAAAAGGCGGTCGTCAGGTTCGACGTGCTGAACGCGGCCAAGCGGCCTGTCATGGCGGACGCTGACGGAAAATCTGTCCGCAACGTGGTCAGCGTCGAAATCCGGTCCGAACCCGATATCCGCCACCGCATCCTGTTCGATCCCGGCCACGGGCTTGAGGAACGGTTGTTGCGCGAACAATTCGTCTAGCGCAGGACGATCCCGGCAATATCAAGCTTTGCGTGGTAATCCGCGCCGTAAGCCACGATGCCAATGGACCTGACATCTGTGGGATGAACAGGTGCCTGCAGGTGGTCCTTGTTCGGCGCGAAATCCGCCAGCGGCAGCGTGATGTCAGTCCATTCGGCTGGGGCATCGAAACTTGCGGCAAAGTAGTGCCAGGGCCGTTCCGACTGCCTGGTGCGCAGGTGGACCTTGTAGGCCGCGCCATTGCCCCGCACCGTTAGAACCATCGCTGTTGCACTGGCGGGCAGCCCGTCAACATCCCTTCTGATCTGAATGAACCCACCGTTATTTTCGGTGCTGACATCCCCGGCGAGGGTGGCGTAGTGCCGCCCATCGGCGGCATGAAAATCCACACGGCCCGTCGAGACGCCCCCCATCACCTGATCACTGATGAAACGCCAATCATCGGGGTCCTGAAAATCAATCTGCATCGCGATCCTCGCTTTCACTGCAAAGCTAGCCCACCTTGCGGATACGCCCATGCATCATCTTGCCCGAAATACTCCGGGGGGCGGCGCAGCCGCGGGGGCAGCGCCCCCTCCGACATCAGCCGCCATAGCCCAGGGGCCGCAGGCTGTCGCGAATTTCGTCCAGGATGGCGGGATCGTCGATGGTCGCGGGCATCTTGAAATCCGTATTGTCCGCGATGGATACCATCGTCCGCCGCAGGATCTTGCCGGACCGGGTCTTGGGCAGGCGGTTGACGACGGCGACCAGTTTGAACGCGGCCACGGGCCCGATGCTCTCGCGCACCATCCTGATGCAATCGGCGACGATCTCATCATCCGATCGGCTGGTGCCGCTGTTGGTGCAGACGAAACCCATCGGCAGCTGGCCTTTGAGCGCATCCGACACCCCGATCACGGCGCATTCGGCCACGTCCGGATGATTGGCCAGAATTTCCTCCATCGCGCCTGTGGACAGCCGGTGGCCCGCCACATTGATCACGTCATCGGTGCGCGCCATCACATAGAGATAGCCTTCCGCATCCAGCAGCCCTGCGTCTCCCGTCTCGTAATAGCCGGGAAAGGTCGTGAGGTAGGATTTCACGAACCGGTCCTCGGCCTGCCACAGCGTCGGCAGGGTCCCCGGCGGCAGCGGCAGCTTGATCGCAATGGACCCCAGTTCGCCCGCGGGCATTTCTGATCCGTCGTCGGCAAGGATGCGGATGTCGTAACCCGGCATCGCGACGGTGGGGCTGCCGATCTTGACGGGCAGCGCCTCGATCCCGGCGGGATTGCCTACCATGGGGAACCCACTCTCGGTTTGCCACCAGTGGTCATAGACCGGGACCTGCATGACATTCTGCGCCCAGATGATCGTATCCGGGTCTGCCCGTTCGCCCGCCAGATACAGCGCGCGCAGAGAGGAAATGTCATAATCCTTGATCAGCAAGCCCTCGGGGTCCTCGCGTTTGATCGCGCGAAAGGCCGTCGGCGCGGTAAAGAAGCTGCGCACCTTGTGGTCCTGGATCACCCGCCAGAACGTGCCCGCATCGGGCGTGCCGACCGGTTTGCCTTCGAACACAACGGTGGTGTTGCCGTGGATGAGAGGCGCATAGCAGATGTAGCTGTGGCCCACGACCCAGCCCACGTCCGAGGCGGCCCAGAACACGTCGCCGGGATCGACGTTGTAAAAGTTTTTCATCGTCCAGTGCAGCGCGACCAGATGGCCAGCCGTCGGACGCACTACGCCCTTGGGTGCGCCCGTGGTGCCCGAGGTATAAAGGATATAGGCCGGGTGGTCGCCCGACACGGGTACGCAATCCGCAGGGGTCACGCCGTCCTGAACCGCGTGCCAGTCGAAATCATAGCCTGGCGTCAGGTCGCAGGGCAGCTGATCGCGTTGCAGGATGATCGTGAAATCGGGCTTGTGTTTCGCCTGCGCGATGGCACCATCCAGTAGCGGTTTATAGGCGACCACGCGGTTGGGTTCCAACCCGCAGGACGCCGCGATTATCGCCTTGGGCGTGGCATCGTCGATTCGCACTGCCAGTTCATGGGCTGCAAATCCGCCAAAAACCACCGAATGAATCGCGCCGATGCGCGTGCAGGCCAGCATCGCGGTCAGGGCATCGGGCACCATTGGCATGTAGATGATGACGCGGTCGCCCAGGCCCACCCCCTTGTCGCGCAGCGCGCCGGCCAAGGATGCCACGCGGTTCAGCAGTTCGGCATAGGTGATATGTGCGACCGTGCCCGTGATCGGGCTGTCGTAGATGATCGCCGTATGGTCGGCGCGGCCGTTTTCGACATGGCGGTCAACGGCATTGTAGCAGGTATTGACCTGCGCATCGGTGAACCATTCGTACAACGGCGCGCGGCTGTCATTGAGGGCCCTGGTCGGTGGGGTGACCCAGTCGATGGCTTGTGCCTGTTTCATCCAAAAGCCTTCGGGGTCGTCCTGCCAGCTTTGATAAATATCGGCGTAGCGCATCGTGTCCTCCCAAACATTGCAGGACTTGGATAGGCACAGACGCGTGATCGGGCAAGGCGTGTCACGTCACCCGGGCGAGGGCTGTGAATAATTTGACAGGTGCCGTCCTGCGGACGGCTTGGAGGCGCTGCCTCCAAACCTCCGGGATACTTGTGACCAGAAGAAGGCCCTAGCCGTAGTGCGACACCGGCGTACCTGCGATCGCGGACATGTTCAAAAGGCCGCGCGCCGTGATCGAGGGGGTGACGATATGGGCGCGATTGCCCATGCCCATCAGGATCGGGCCGACCTCCAGTCCGCCGGCGCGGATTTTCAGGATGTTGCGCACGGCGCTGGCGGCATCCGCATTTGCAAAGACGAGGCAGTTGGCCGCGCCATCCAGGCGCGAGCCGGGAAAGATGTGATCGCGCAAGGTCGTGTCCAGCGCGCTGTCGATGTGCATTTCGCCCTCGTAGGCAAAGTCGCGCGGTGCGGCGTCGAGGATCGCCATTGCCGCACGCATCCGGCGGCCGGAATTGCTGTTCAGGTTGCCGAACTGGCTGTGCGAACACAGGGCGATCTTGGGTTCCATGCCGAAACGACGGATGTGCCGGGCGGCTGATACAACCGTTTCTGCGATCTGTTCGGGTGTCGGTTCCTCGTGGACCTGTGTGTCGGCGATGAACAGACTGTCGTTTTCAAGAATCATCAGTGACAGGGCGGCAACCGGATGGAGCCCGCCGTGGCCCAGGATTTCCTCGATGTATTTCTTGTGCCACAGGAATTGACCGAAGGTGCCGCAGATCATGCTGTCGGCCTCGTTGCGCTGCACCATGACGGCGGCAATGGCGGTGGTATTGGTGCGCATCACGGCCTTGGCCAGATCGGGGGTTACGCCGCGCCGTGCCATGATGTCGTGATAGGTTCCCCAATAGTCGCGATAGCGCGGGTCGCTTTGCGGGTTCACGATCTTGAAATCGACGTCGGGGCGGATATCGAGGCCTGCACGTTCGCAGCGTGCCGCGATGACGTCGGGCCGTCCGATCAGGATCGGCACGTCTGTGGTTTCCTCCATCACGGCCTGGGCCGCGCGCAGCACGCGCTCGTCCTCGCCTTCGGCAAAAACGATGCGTCGGGCAGCGTCACGGGCGGCATCGAACACGGGCCGCATGATGAAAGCGGATTTGAACACGCTGGCATCGAGGCCCGCCTTGTAGGCATCCAGATCGGCAATCGGACGCTGGGCCACACCGGTTTCGCAGGCAGCACGGGCCACGGCGGTGGCGACCACACCCATCAGGCGCGGATCGAAGGGTTTCGGGATCAGGTAATCAGGTCCGAATGTCAGTTGTTCGCCCTGATAGGCGGCGGCGGCCTCTGCGCTGGTGGTGGCGCGGGCCATCGCGGCGATTCCTTCGATGCAGGCGATTTTCATCTCGTCGTTGATGGTCGTTGCACCTGCGTCCAGCGCGCCCCGGAAAATGAACGGGAAACACAGCACGTTATTGACCTGGTTGGGGAAATCGGACCGGCCCGTGGCGATGATCGCCTTTGGGTTTGCGGCACGGGCGGCGTCGGGGTCAATTTCAGGGTTCGGGTTCGCGAGGGCAAAGATGATCGGCGTATCCGCCATTGTCTTGACCATTTCGGGCGTCAGCACACCCGGACCGGAGAGGCCCAGAAACAGGTCTGCCCCAGCGATCACATCGGCCAGCGTACGCGGTTCCGACCCTTGGGCGTAGTCTCCCTTTTGCGGGGTCATATCGGCCTCGCGGCCCTGATAGACCAACCCCTGCAGGTCGCACAGGTAGACGTTTTCGCGTTTGACGCCCAGCTTCAGCAGCATGTTCAGGCAGGCGATGCCAGCGGCCCCGCCGCCGGTCGACACGACCTTGATCTCCGCAAAATCCTTGCCCGCGATCCGCAGCGCGTTGGTCACACCGGCCCCGACGACAATGGCGGTGCCGTGCTGGTCGTCGTGGAACACCGGGATGTTCATCCGTTCCTTGCAGATTTGTTCAACGATAAAGCAATCCGGTGCCTTGATGTCTTCAAGGTTGATCGCGCCAAAGGTGGGTTCCAGCGCGCAGACCAGTTCAGCCAGCTTTTCCGGGTCGTTTTCATTCAGTTCAATGTCAAAGCAATCGATCCCCGCGAATTTCTTGAACAGGACCGCCTTGCCTTCCATCACCGGTTTCGAGGCAAGGGCACCGATGTTGCCCAGACCCAATACGGCGGTGCCGTTGGTGACGACGCCGACCAGATTGCCGCGGGTGGTATAATCCCGCGCCGTTGCCGCATCCGCCTTGATTTCAAGGCAGGCCTCGGCCACGCCGGGCGAATAGGCGCGGGCCAGATCGCGGCCATTGGCCAGTGGTTTGGTGGCGCGGATTTCCAGTTTTCCGGGCCGGGGGAACTGGTGGTAATCGAGGGCCGCACGGCGTGTCGCTTCTTTGGGATCGTTGCTCATGGCCGGGCCTTCCTGTGTGGTTCCGGCGCCCGATTACGACGTTTTCCGACGTAGGGGAAGCGATTGCGGCAGCTCTGCCGATGATCTCGCCACTTGCCGCGCATTGCCGCATCTATCCACTTGCCGTGTCTTGCTGCGCGAGGCAGGCTGTCCGCATGACGCAGGACACCATGGCAGAGGTCTGCCTGAACACGACCGTCCTGACCGGCGACATCGCCTTTTTCACCCGCGTGCTGGGCATGCGGATGATGTCGATTTTTCCGGCTGACGATCCGGCCGTTGCGGTATTTGCAGGCCACGGTTGTCGGTTGCGGCTCGCGCGCGGGCAGGGGCCCGCGGGACGGCTACGCATCATGACTGATGATGCAGAGTTTGGCCAAGGGGCTACCGAACTGACCGCGCCGGGCGGAACGCAGGTTTCGATCCTGCCGCGCATGTTGCCGGTGGAACAGCCGCAGACCATCCATGCGTTCGTCGTGCGACGGCTTGCGGATCAGGCCCCTTGGGTCATCGGCCGCGCGGGCATGCATTATCGCGATCTGATCCCGGACCGGCTGGGCGGATCGATCATCGCAAGCCACATCCGCATTCCCGACGGCGGCCCGGTCCCGGACACCGTCCATTTTCACCGGGTCGGATTTCAGCTGATCTTTTGCTATCGGGGCTGGGTCGATGTGATCTACGAGGATCAGGGCGGGCCGATCCGGCTGCACGCAGGCGATTGCGTGATCCAGCCCCCCGAGATCCGGCACCGCGTGCTCGAGGCTTCTGACGGGATCGAGGTGATCGAGATCGGCGTGCCCGCCGAGCACGTGACCGAGATCGACCACGACATGACGCTGCCGACACCGCACCTGAAGCCTGACCGGGTCTGGCAGGGCCAGCGGTTCGTATTCAATCAATCGCGGAATGCGGTCTGGCAGGACGCCGATCTGCCGGGGTTTGTCGCGCGTGATACCACGATTGCCGCCAATACCGGCGATGTGGCCGGTGTTCTGGTCCTGCGCAGATCTGTCGGGGACCCAACGTGGACGCAGCACGACGCGGACATCCATTTCACATTCGTGATGGAAGGCGAGATGCAACTCGAGGCGCAGGATCACGCACCGGTCAAACTGTCTGCGGGGGATGCGTTCGTGATCCCGCCGCGCTTGCGCACGCGCTATGCGGATCCGTCAGAGGATCTTACATTGCTGCAGGTGACGTTGCCGGGACGGTTTGTGACCCATCCCGGCTGATGCCTAGCGTTCGCCCGACAGATCGGTACCGTCGACCTGCAAAGACAGCTCGTCGATGAGTGCGGCAGCCTTGGATGCCGACATCTGATCGCTAAAGGGGTGGCCTGTCTTTTCACACAGATCCCGCAGGATGGCGGCCTGTTCGCCGTCCATTTTCGTGTTGTCTGCCATCATGTTGGCCATCGGTCAGTTCCTCTACAACGTCTTGTTCGTGCTGTCGCGCAGCGCCTCGATCCGTTCCAGCGCCTGGCGCTGTGTCAGGCTGGCGTCAAAGGGTTCGCTGGCCTCTTCGCACAGGACGCGCAGCAGATCGGCCTGATCGCCGGTCATCGGGGAATCGGGATCACCGGACGTCTTTGCGATCGTTTCGTCAGTCACAGTCTTGGTGGTCGGGGAAATCATGTGGTCCTCCTGTCATAGCTCACGGGGTAAACGCGACTGACGCCTGCGGGGTTCCGCCGGGGCTGCCCTTGCATCCCGCAGCACCGGGCGGCAAGGTCGTCCGATCAAAACGGAGCCACCCATGTCAGACCCCCACGCCCTGATCGCCGCCGCCACCGATGTGCGCCTGAATGCCCATGCCCCCTATTCGCGGTTTCAGGTCGGAGCCGCCATTCGCGGGGCGGGCGGTGCGCTCCACGTCGGCTGCAATGTCGAAAACGTGGCCTACCCCGAAGGCACCTGTGCCGAGGCCGGCGCCATCGCCGCCATGGTCGCCAGTGGCGAGACGCGGATCGCTGCCATCGCCGTCATTGCCGATAGCCCGCAACCGGTCAGCCCTTGTGGCGGGTGCAGGCAAAAAATCGCCGAATTCGCATCGGGTGACACCCCGGTCACGCTGGCGACGACGGACGGTCTGGTGCAGCACACCACCGTCGCCGCACTGCTGCCGGGTGCGTTTGACCAAGACTACATGTCCAAGGCCTGATCCATGGACGTGCGTGCCCTGATCGCCGGTATTCGCGACGGTGCCACCCCGGCGACAGATGATCTGATGCAATTTGCAGCCGGGCTTGCGGATGGTCGGGTCAGCGATGCGCAGGCCGGGGCATTCGCCATGGCAGTCTGTCTGCGGGGTCTGTCGGATGCAGGCCGCGTCGCGCTGACCTGCGGCATGCGCGACAGCGGCCGCACCCTGGACTGGGATCTGCCGGGTGCGGTCGTGGACAAACATTCCACGGGCGGCGTCGGCGATTGCGTGTCGCTGATCCTTGCGCCGATGCTGGCGGCCTGCGGTGTCTACGTGCCCATGATATCGGGTCGGGGATTGGGCCACACCGGCGGGACGCTGGACAAGCTGGAGGCGATCCCCGGGGTCACCACCGATGTGGACGAGGCACGCTTGCGCCAGATCGTCGGTGATGTCGGCTGCGCTATCGTGGGGGCAGGTGGCGGGATCGCCCCGGCGGACCGCAGGCTTTATGCCATTCGCGATGTGACGGCGACGGTTGCCTCGGTTGACCTCATCACGGCCTCTATCCTGTCGAAAAAGCTGGCGGCTGGTCTTGATGCCATGGTGCTGGACGTCAAGGTTGGATCGGGCGCGTTCATGAAATCGCGTGCCGATGCGGCGGCACTGGCCACGGCCCTCGTCGATACCGCGACAGGGGCAGGCTGTCCGACCGCCGCACTGCTGACGGACATGGACCAGCCACTGGCCCCTGCGCTGGGCAATGCGACCGAACTGGCCATCTGCATGGCCGTGCTGGAAGGCGACGGGGCCGCCGCCCCGCGCCTGACGGAATTGTGCCTGTCGCTGGGCGAGACACTGCTGACCCTGGCAGGGCAGGGGGATGGTGCACGCGACCGTCTGGCCGCAACCCTGACGAACGGTCAGGCCATGGACCGCTTTGCCCGCATGGTGCATGCGATGGGCGGTCCGCCGGACATGGGCGACGATTGGCGCACACATCTGCCGGATGCGCCGGTGCAACGGGTCGTTGCGGCAACGGCCGATGGTCATGTCACGGCGATCAACGGAGAGGCCCTGGGCCTCGCGGTGGTGGGCCTTGGCGGGGGGCGCGCGGTGGAAACCGACCGGATCAATCCGGCTGTCGGCTTGACTTCGGTTGCATCGCTGGGGCAACGCGTGGCCAAGGGCGACCCGCTGGCCATCGTGCAGGCCGCCGATGAAAACAGCGCAGAGGCCGCCGCCGCCGCTGTGCGCGCCGCCATGTCGCTGGGTGATGCACCGCAGGCCGGGCCGCTGGTTTTGGACAGGATATCGAAATGAAACGTGCTTTTCTGGTGGTGATCGATTCGGTCGGAATCGGCGGTGCCCCCGATGCGGATCAGTTCTTTAATGGGTCCGTGCCGGACACGGGGGCGAACACCGTGGCCCATATCGCCGATGGATGCGCGGCCCTCTCGCGTGGTCCGTTGCGCCTGCCTGTCATGGACGCCCTCGGTTTGGGGCGCGCCGTCACGCTGGCCAGCGGTGCAACGGCACCGGGGCTGGATGCGGAACCCACGGGTGCCTGGGGTGCCGCGACCGAGGTCAGTCGCGGCAAGGATACCCCGTCGGGGCACTGGGAACTGTCAGGCGTGCCCGTGCCATGGGACTGGCATTATTTCCCCGACACCCAACCTGCCTTTCCTGATGACCTGACGGTCAAGATCTGCCAGGCCGCAGGCACCGGCGGTATCCTTGGGAACCGGCATGCCTCGGGGACGCAAGTGATCGAGGAGGAGGCCGCACGTCACATCCAGACGGGCTGGCCCATCGTCTATACCAGCGCGGATTCCGTCTTGCAGATCGCAGCACACGAAGAACATTTCGGCCTCGACCGTCTGTTGAAGCTCTGCGCTGATCTGGCCCCGACGCTGCACGCCATGCGTATTGGCCGCGTGATCGCGCGGCCCTTTGTCGGGTCGGTGGAGGACGGCTTCAAACGCACGCCCCGGCGTCGCGATTTCGCCATTGCCCCACCCAGCCCGACGATCTGCGACGATGTGCAAGCTGCGGGCAAGCCCGTGCATGCGATAGGCAAGATCGGTGACATCTTTTCCATGCGCGGCATCGACGACGTGCGCAAGGGTGCGGACCGCGACCTGATGGGACATCTGGGCGATCTGGTCGATACCGCCGCCGACGGCGCGTTCGTCTTTGCCAATTTTGTCGAATTCGACAGCGAATACGGCCACCGCCGCGATATTCCGGGTTATGCCGGGCACCTTGAATGGTTCGACGCCGCCCTTGGTGATCTGTTGCCACGGTTGCGCGACGGCGATCTGTTGATCGTCACAGCCGACCACGGCAACGACCCCAGCTGGGTGGGCACCGACCACACCCGCGAACGGGTGCCGGTGCTGGTGCACGGCATGGGGCCCCGCGCACTGGGCCTGATCAATTTCGTCGATGTCGCCGCCACGGTTGCGGATCATCTGGGCGTCACACACAGCGGCAAAGGCAAATCCTTCTTATGACATACAGCACCCTCCCCAAGGTTGAACTTCATACCCACCTCGAAGGTATGGCTCCGCCTGATTTCATCCGTCAGCTGGCCGCAGAGAAAAAGGTCGACCTGTCGGGTATCTTTGCCGATGACGGCAGCTACCTGTTCCGCGATTTCGCGCATTTCCTGTCGATCTACGACGAGGCCTGCACCGTCCTGACCGGACCCGAGGAATTCTACCGCCTGACCCGCGCGGTCTTGACCCAATCCGCGGCCCACGGGGTGATCTACACCGAAACATTCCTGTCGCCCGATTTCTGCGGCGGCGGCGATGTTGCGGCGTGGCGTGACTACCTTGCGGCCATCGCACAGGCCGCGACGGATGCCGAGCGTGACGATGGGATCGTGCTGCGCGGCATCGCCACCGCCGTGCGCCACCACGGGCAGGACAGCTGCCGCCAGACGGCGCGCTGTGCGGCCGAAACCGCCGGTGGGTTCCTGACCGGATTTGGTCTTGCGGGGGCCGAGCTCGAAGGACGGCCAGCCGATTTCAAGTACAGTTTCGACATGGCGCGCGAGGCGCAGCTGCAGCTGACCGCGCACGCCGGTGAATGGGGCGATCCCGGTCGCATCACCGAAACGCTGGACGCACTGGGCGTGGAACGTCTGGGCCACGGCATCCGTGCGGTCGAGGATGCAGCACTGCTGCAGCGTATCGCGGACGAAAACATCACGCTCGAGGTTTGTCCGGGGTCCAATGTCGTGCTTCAGGCGGTCAGCGGCTGGGACGCACACCCGATCGTCAAGCTGCGCGACGCAGGTGCGCCGATCACCGTATCGACCGACGATCCGCCGTTTTTCCACACCACCATGACCGCCGAATACGAGGGTCTGAGCAAGACCTTTGGCTGGGAAGAGGCCGATTTCCACGCGCTGAACGTCACCGGCGCAAAGGCTGCGTTTTGCGACGACGCCACCCGCACAGCGATCCTCAAGCGACTGGAGCCTGCCACATGATCACGGACCACAGCACCGCCGACGGCCACCTGACCCACGTCATTCACCCCTTGGTGCAACACAAGCTGACGCTGATGCGGCAGACCGCGACCTCGACGGCCGTGTTCCGCCAGTTGTTGCGCGAAATCAGCCAGTTGCTGGCCTACGAGGTGACGCGCAACCTGCCGCTGACCACCGAACGGATCGACACGCCGATCCAGCCGATGGATGCCCCCGTGCTGGATGGCAAGAAACTGGCGCTGGTGTCGATCTTGCGCGCTGGCAACGGTCTGCTGGATGGTATCCTGGAACTGATCCCGTCGGCCCGAGTGGGTTTCGTGGGGCTTTATCGCGACGAGGAAACGCTGAAACCCGTGCAGTATTATTTCAAGGTGCCGCAATCGCTGGAGGACCGCATGGTCATCGCGGTCGACCCGATGCTGGCAACCGGCAATTCATCGGTCGCCGCCATTGACCTTCTCAAACAGGCGGGGGCCACAAACATCCGGTTCCTGTGTCTGCTGGCCGCACCCGAGGGTGTCGCCCGGATGAAGGACGCGCATCCGGATGTGCCCATCATCACCGCCGCTGTAGACGAGAAGCTGAACGACCATGGATATATTGTTCCGGGGCTAGGGGATGCGGGCGACCGCATGTTCGGCACAAAATAAGGCGCCGATACGGGATTAATTCCTTTACTTGATTCGGTTTGTTTGCGATTCTTGCGACAATTCGGGTGGTAAAATGGAATTGTTCACGTGACACGCATGACAAAAGGCCTTGTTCTGATGGCTGCGCTGACGACGGGTCTTGCCAGTCAGGTCAACGCGCAGACAACGGCTGTTCCTGCCGAATTCCCACCCGCGAGCTATACGGCCTCGCAATACGTCGACAGTCGGGGATGTGCCTTTGTCAGGGCGGGCATGGATGGCCGGGTCACCTGGGTGCCGCGCGTCGACCGTCGCCGCGAGCAGCTTTGCAATTTTCAGCCCAGCCTTGCGCGGGCGGAGACCAGCCCGACGCCGCCGCAGCCTGCCATGCAGGATTTGCCGATCATCAACATCACGGCAGAGCCTGTCACGCCGGCCCCGCGTGCAGCTGTACCCGCGCAGCGCACCGCCGCCGCCCCGACACCGCGCACAGCCCCTGTCGTCGCCCCGGCCGTGCGGCAGGTGGTTGCGACGCCGCGCGTCGTGACCGCCCCTGCACCCGCACCGGAACCGCGTCGTATTTCGCTTGCGCAGGCCTGTGACGGTCGGTTTGGCGTGCAGCCCGGTTTTGTCAGCGCGACGACACGCCGGCCGATTGATTGCGGCCCAGCCCCGCAGGTGGCTGGCGCTGCACCGCAACCACGGGCCATGCGTGCCCCTGGGCCCCAGCGCATCACTTTGGCGCAGGCCTGTGCGCGGATCGCGAACGGCGAACGTCTGGTCAATGCAGGCGGATCACCAATCGCGTGCCCGCAGACGGCAGCACCCGTGCGGGTCGCCACAGCACAGCCCGCACCGGTCCGCACTGCCAGCACGGCCTGCGGCATTGCCAACATGAGCAGCGACGGGCGTTTCCCCGTGCGCTGTGGGCCGCAGGCGGAATCGCCGTCCGGCATGGTCACGCGCAGCGTCATGAACCCGTCCACGGCCACGATTTCCACCCGCTCCGAGGGTGGTTTCGGCTCTATTCTCAGCGAACCAGTCGTGCCCCGGTCCAACCCGGCGGGCGCGATTACGCCGGCATCGCCACCACGTGGCTACGCCAAGGTCTGGGACGACGGGCGCATCAATCCCCAGCGCGGCCTGCCACAGGCGCGTGCGGCGGTTCAGGCTGCACCACAGGCGCATATGTCCAGCCGTTCTGTTGCTCCCGTGACGGCTCCGGTGACTGCCGCGACGGGGCATCGCTATGTGCAGGTCGGCAGCTTTGGCGATCCCGACAATGCCACGCGCCTGATTGGCAGGCTTCAGGCCGCTGGTCTGCCCGTGGCCTCTGGCCGGTCAGGCAACCTCAAGGTCGTTGCCGCAGGTCCATTTGCCAATGCATCCGATCTTCAGCGCGCCTTGGGCATTGTCCGCGGCATGGGTTTTGGCGACGCCTATACACGGGGCTGACGCCGCTCAGGCATCGCAGATCCCCTGAAGCTGGATCCATTCCGAGTCCGTCAGAATCGGGCTGGGCGGGGTGCCCGCGTCAGGCGACTGCGTCAACAGCAATGCCGCATTCTGACCGCGCGCGGTGCGCAGATCGGCATAGGGCGCACTGGGGACACCCACACTGGCAAAGGCCTGCAACAGCGCCTGTTCCGAGGTCACGGCCTGCGGTTTTTCGATCAGGGATGCCGCGTAGTCAGCCAAGGTGCCCGGCGGCAGATCGCCCGTCGTCATCAGATGCACGGTCGCCCGTAGTCCTGCAAAATTCAGCACGGCGCGCAGCGGGTCCGTGGTGTTCGCCTTGGCCGCCAGGATTTCACCTGCGACGACGGCGGGATCGTCATAGCGTACCAGAACGGCGCGGTTGATGACCGTGATCTGTCCGGGCAGCAACACCGGACCGGGCAGAGGGGCGGGAAGCACGACAGTCTGGCCTGGCGCATCCGGTCCCAGCAGTCGGGCACGCATCCTGTCCAGCGCAACAAGCCCGCCGCGACTGCGGCAGATCGCGCCGGTCTGCGCCTGCATATGTCCCAGGATGCGGGCCCCCAGTTCGGCGCGGCGCGCGTCCGGTGTTGCCAAAAGGGCCTGATCGCGCAACAGCCCCGGCCCCCAGACCGCACCTGCACCAATGCCAGCCGTCAGGATTGCCGCGCTGATCCAGTAGCGCAGACGCCCCGGCTTGGCCTCGGCCCTTGCGATGGAACCGCGCACGGCCTCGATGGCGTCGACCATGGTTTCGTCATCGATTTCAAGGCTTTCACCGGCATCGGGGCCAGGGCGGAATACGGCAGGCATGGAATCGGGATTGACCCGTTCCACCGCGGGCAAGGACCAGTGCGTCAATGGCCGATCAGCCATGTCGCTGACGATCAATGTCGCCTTGCCGAACGAGACCAGCACCTCACGCCGCTGCTCGCTGCGCGTTGCCCGCCAGAGACCGAGACTCTCCAGTCGTTCGTATTGTTCCAATGCCGTCATGTGGTCCGCCGGATGATTTGATCCTGTCTAGAGTGCTGCCGCCTGTTGCCGCAACGCGAATTTCTGGATCTTGCCGGTGGATGTTTTCGGCAGTTCGCCGAATATCACCTGCTTGGGGCACTTGAAGCCCGCCAGACGGCTGCGGGCAAAGGCGATGATCTCTTGGGCGGTGGCCTCGGCCCCGTCGCGCAATTCGACAAAGGCGGCCGGCACCTCGCCCCATGTGTCGTCGGGTTTCGCGACGACCGCACACAGGCTGACGGCCGGATGGTGCATCAACGCGCTCTCGACCTCGACCGAAGAGATGTTTTCCCCGCCGGAAATGATGATGTCCTTGGCCCGGTCAACGATCTGGATGTAGCCGTCGGGATGCTGCACGGCCAGATCCCCGGAATGGAACCACCCGCCATCAAAAGCCGCGGCCGTGGCTTCGGGATTTTTGAGGTAACCCTTCATCACCGCATTGCCGCGCATGACGATTTCGCCCTGGGTCTGACCGTCACGCGGGACCGGCTGCATGTCGGGACCTACCACGGCGACACCGTCCATGATCGCAAACCCGACGCCCTGCCGGGCCTTGATCGTGGCCCGCTCATCCTCGGGCAGGTCGTTCCAGGCATCCGACCAGATGCATTCGGTGACGTGGCCGTAGGTTTCTGTCAGCCCGTAGACCTGCGTGACGTTGAACCCCAGTTTTTCTATCGCGGCGAGCGTGGCAGCGGCAGGCGGCGCACCTGCCGTAAATACCTCGACGGTGTGGTCGAACGGGCGCCGGGCCGCGTCCTTGGCGGTCACGATGAGGTTCAGCACGATGGGCGCACCGCCGAAATGCGTCACACCATGGTCCGCGATGGCATCATAGATGGCAGCCGCGGTAATGTCGCGGCAGCAGACCACGGTGCCCCCCAGCAGCGGCGTCATCCAGGTATGGCACCAGCCGTTACAGTGAAACAGCGGCACGATCTGCAACACGACCGGGAACAGTGTCATGCGCCAGCTGATCGGCGTGCCCATCGTCATCAGATAGGCGCCGCGGTGGTGGTAGACCACGCCCTTGGGCCGGCCCGTCGTGCCGGAGGTATAGTTCAGCGCCAGATCGTCCCATTCGTCCGCGGGCCAGACCCAATCAAAACCGGCCTGACCCCGGGCCATAAAATCGTCGTAGGTTTCGAACATGCCGCTGGCGGGAACATCGGCGGTCGGGTCCGGCACCTCGATGATCCGTGGGGCAGGGGTCGTCATCATGGCGACCGCCTGCTGGATCAGTGGCACAAGCTGGCTGTCGATGATCGCGACGCGCGCCCCACCGTGGTCCAGAATGTAGGCAATGGTATCGGGATCAAGCCGCGTGTTGATCGTGTTCAAGACGGCACCACAGGCCGGAATGGCAAAGGCGGCTTCTGATTGTGCAGGAACATTCGGCAGGATGGTTGCCACGACATCGCCACGCCCAACCCCCGCCAGTGTCAGCGCATGCGCGAGGCGGTCGATCCTTGCTGCATATTCCGCATAGGTCAGCCGTATCTCGCCATAGATCAGCGCAACCCTGTCGGCAAAAACGTCCCGCGCACGTGCCAGATGACTAAGCGGTGTCAGGGCCACATGGTTCGCCGGCCCCTTGCCCATACCGTCCGCCTTTGTCACGTTCTCCATGATGGTCCTCTCTTGTCCCCGCGTCAGAGTATGAGAGACCAGATGCGCAAGACAATGGCGGAAGCATATGAGATCTGCGATCAATCCATCCGGCGATAGCGTGACGGCATGATCATTTCGCGCGCACGAAAATTCGTGTTCGTTCATATACCCAAAACCGGCGGAACGTCCTTTGCCCATGCCTATGACGCGCGTGCTGCAAAGGACGACATCCTGATCGGTGACACGCCCAAGGCGCGCAATCGCAGGCACCGGCTGGCGGATCTGGATGTGCCGGGCCGATTGTGGAAACACAGCCGCATCGCGGATGTCGGGCCGCTGATTGCGCCAGAGGGCATGTGCATCATGGTTCTGGTGCGCAATCCATGGGCGCGCATGGTCAGCTATTACCACTGGCTGCGGCGTCAATCGTTTGACCATCCGGCCGTCAGGCTGGCCGGCGCACTGGATTTCAGCGCGTTCCTGCATCATCCGCATACGGTCGCCAGCCTGCGTGCCAACCCCTACGCGTCCTATGTGACCGATCCGCAGGGACAGCTGCTGGTGGCCCATTTCGTCAGGCTTGAACACTATGATCGCGACATGGCACCGGTAGCCGCGCATTTGGGGTTCGATCTGCCATTGCCGCGCTTGAATACAGCGAAACACCCTGTCGACTGGCGTGCAAGCTACACCCCTGATGACGTTGACCTGATCGCGGATTTGTGCGCCGCCGACATCACAAGATCACGTTACCAGTTTGACGATGCGGGCTGATTGTCGCGTATTGGAAAACAATCATTCTAAATCGGCACCATTGCACTCGCTTGACCGAACAGTGCCCTGAACTTGCCCTTATTCAGACGCATGTCAGCCCCGCGAATCGCGCCCCGTTAATCCGTGATAACGCAGCCCGGCCCAGAGCCAGAACAGGGCGCAGATCAGGGGAATGGAAGAAATGTTCGATTTTGCGCAGACACGTGTAATACGCACCGAACCGTTTCTTTTTGACTTTGGTGTTGGCCTCGTCGTCGGGACGATGGTTGCAACACATCTGGGGTGGCGTCCGGTCGAGGCGGTCGTCGCGGGCGACCAATGCCTGACGTTTGACGGCGGGCTTCAGGTTGTCACGGCGGTCAGCCGCAGAACGGTCAAGACCAAAGGTGCAGCCGCAGATCCCTTGACCTGGCCTTTGGTCGTGCCTGTCGGTGCACTGGGCAACCGCGAAGAACTGATGTTGCTGCCTGAACAGGCCGTTCTGATCGAAAGCGATACCGCAGAACAGGTGTTCGGCGATCCCTTTGCCCTGATCCCGGCGGCAGCGCTTGACGGTCTGCGGGGGGTCTATCGCAAACCACCTGCCGCCGAAATCGAGGTCGTGACCTTGCATTTCAGTCAGGACGAGATCGTCTATGCCAACGTCGGTGCCCTGTTTTATTGCCCCGTGCAGACCGATCTGTTGGCCGAACCGACGGTGCCTGCCTATGAGGCGCTGTCCATGGACGACGCCGAACTGCTGGTCCATTTCCTGAAACAAGAGGATGCAGGGCAGGTCGCCTACGGACAAGCAACCCGGGCCTTTCGTCTGGCCGCCTGACCCTGCCATCATCGCCAGACGCAAACAGCGCGCGCCCCGGTCACGGTGGCGCGCGCTGTAGATAGCATCATCTGACACAGGGCGGGGGGCAACGCCCCCCGGGCACAGGTCAGGCGGCCGTATCAACCCCCTCGCCAAAACGGGCGTAGAACGTCCCGTTCCGGTCGGCCAATTCGCGCAGCAGATCCGGCGTCTTGAACCGGTCGCCGTAGGTTTCGGTCAGCATGTCGCAGGTTTCGGCCGCAAAGGGTGCGCCAAGGATGTCCAGCCAGCTGAACGGACCGCCCGACCACGGCGCAAAGCCCCAGCCCAGGATCGCGCCGACGTCACCTTCGCGGATGTCGGTCAGAACGCCGTCCTCCAGTGCGCGCACGGCCTCCAGCACCTGTGCGAACAGCAGGCGATGCTGCACGGTGATCAGGTCGGGCTGGTCTGCCGCCACCGGGTATTTGTCGCCCAGTTCTGACCACAAGCCCTCGCGCTTGCCCTTGTCGTCGTAGGTATAGAAACCTGCGTTCGACTTGCGACCCATGCGGCCAGCGTCGGCCATCCAGAACAGCACCTCGTCAACCTCGCCGTCAGGGTATGCGTCACCCATCGCGGCCTTGGTGGCCTTGGCGATTTTCACGCCCAGGTCGATGCTGGTCTCATCCACCAGTTGCAGCGGGCCCAGCGGCATGCCGACCAGCTTTGCCGCATTTTCGATCAGGGCAGGGGACACGCCTTCCTTCACCATGCGGATGCCTTCGTTGATGTAGGGAATGATGCAGCGGTTGGCATAAAAGAACCGCGCATCGTTCACGACGATGGGCGTCTTGCGGATCTGGCGCACGAAATCCAGTGCCTTGGCCACGGCCACGTCGCCGGTTTTCTGGCCCTTGATGATCTCCACCAGGTTCATCTTGTCCACGGGGCTGAAAAAATGGATGCCGATGAAGGCTTCGGCATTTTCGGCGGCCTGCGCCAGTTCAGTGATCGGCAGCGTGGATGTGTTGGTGGCGAACACGCAGTCAGGGCCGACAACGGCCTGCACCTTCTTGGTGACCTCGGCCTTGACGCCCATATCCTCGAACACCGCCTCGACGATCAGGTCGCAGCCTTCCAGAGCCGCATAATCGGTCGTTGCGTTGATCAGGCCCAGCAGCGCCTCTTTCTTCTCGGGCGTGGCCTTCTTGCGCGCGATGCCCTTGTCCATGTAATCGGCGGAGTAGGATTTGCCCTTGTCGGCGGCCTCTTGGCTGTTGTCGATCAGCACGACCTCGATACCTGCCTTGGCCGAAACCAGTGCGATGCCGGCACCCATCATGCCCGCACCGATCACGCCGACCTTTTTCACTTTCTGGTCAGAGACGTCGGGACGGTTGGCACCCTTCTCCAGCTTTTCCTTATTGATGAACAGCGACCGGATCATCGCGGACGACGACGGGTTCAGCAGAACATGGGTGAACCAGCGCGCCTCGATTTTCAGTGCTGTATCGAATGGCACCAGTGCGCCCTCGTAGACGGCGGACAACAGCGCCTTGGCCGCAGGATAAACGCCTTGGGTGTTGCCATTCACCATCGCGGATGCACCGACAAAGGTCATGAATCCTGCTGGGTGGTACGGCGCGCCACCGGGCATTTTCCAGCCCTTGTCGTCCCAGGGTTTGACGATGTTCGGCTCTGACAGGACCCATTCCTTGGCCTTGGTCAGCAGGTCCTCTGCCGGAACCACCTCGTCGATCACACCCGCCTTCATCGCGGCTGTCGGATTGTTCAACTTGCCCTGCAACAGCAGCGGGGACGCGCCCATGGCACCCAGCTTGCGCGACAGACGTGTGGTGCCGCCCGCACCGGGGAAAATCCCGACCATGATTTCCGGCAGGCCGATCTTTGCCTTGGGATTGTCGGCGGCAAAGATGCGGTGACAGGCCAGCGGGATTTCCAGACCGATGCCCAGTGCCGTGCCGGGCAGGGCGGCGGCGATCGGCTTGCCACCCTTGTTGGTCTTGGGGTCCATGCCAGCACGTTCGATCCGGCGCAGCACGCCGTGCATCTCCATCACGCCGTCAAAGATCGCCTTGGCCGGGTCGTCACTGCTGTCACGCATCGCTGCAATGATGTTCAGGTCCATGCCCCCGGCAAAGGATCCGTCCTTGCCGGATGTGATCACGATCCCCTTGACCGCGTCGTCGGTCAGGGCCTGCGCCACCAGCGCATCGAGGTCCGCAAACCCCTGCTGGTTCATCACGTTCATCGATTTTCCGACGGTGTCCCAGGTAATGACGGCGACGCCCTGGTCGTCGATGGCGAGGGTGAAATCTGTCATGTGGTCGTATCCTTCAGGTCGGTGGCAGTCAGGCGGGCTATCGCGCCGCGTGATCCTGCGCAGAGGGTGTGTGAAACAGGTGCCTGTCCGACGCCTGCATCCCGGTTCGAACCGCGACGCAGCGCCAGGTGTTGCCCTGCAATTTCAATGTGATGTGGGACGAAAAGCGAGGTTTCACCCGCTTGCCGTCGTGCAGGATATCCGTGTCGTAATATCCGACGATGGTGTCACCTGCGGCCCGTGTGACATCGCGAACCGTGCGGATCATGTTATTGACCGCATGTGCCTCGAACATCTGGCGCCAGCGCATGAATTTCTCGTGCAAGGCGTCGTTGGTCGCGATCACGGATGGCCCGATGTCAGAATCCACGGACAGCGGCAGGCCGAAATGGCCTGCCCAGTATTCGAAATCGTCTGCAACCACGCAATCTGATACGTGGTCCAGCCAATCTTGAAACAATCGCGTGTCCATGATCGCAATCCCGTTGTTCTAGACGCGTTCGATGATCGTTGCGGCCCCCATGCCGGAGGCGATGCACAGTGTCGCAAGACCGGTGCCCTTGCCGGTCCGTTCCAGTTCGTCCAGCAGGGTGCCTATGATGATGGCACCGGTCGCACCCAGCGGGTGACCCATCGCGATGGACCCGCCGTTCACGTTCACCTTGTCCGCGTCCACATCAAAGCGTTGCATGAACCGCAGAACCACAGAGGCAAAGGCTTCGTTGACCTCGAACAGGTCGAGGTCGCCGATGGCCATGCCGCTGTCGGCCAGGATCTTTTCGGTGACTGGCACGGGTCCGGTCAACATGATGGTCGGATCGGTGCCGATCTTGGCGGTCGCCCGGATGCGCGCGCGCGGCTTCAGCCCCATCGCGTCGCCCCATGCCTTGGATCCGATCAGAACACCCGCTGCACCGTCCACGATACCGGACGAATTACCCGCGTGGTGGATGTGGTTGATCCGCTCCAGATGCGGGTATTTCATCAGCGCCACCTTGTCGAAACCGGGCATGGTCTCACCCATGTCCTTGAACGACGCCTTCAGTGCGCCCAGCGACTGCATGTCGGTGCCCGGTCGCATGTATTCATCGTGTTCCAGGATCGGCACGCCATTGATGTCGCGCACGGCCACGACGGATTTGTCGAACCGGCCATCGTCCCATGCCGCCTTGGCCCGACGCTGGGATTCGACCGCCAGCGCGTCGGCGTCGTCGCGGCTGAACCCGTATTCGGTCGCGATGATGTCCGCCGAAATACCCTGCGGCACAAAGTAGGTTTTCATCGCCACCGACGGATCGACCGCGATCGCGGCCCCGTCGCTGCCCATGGCCACACGCCCCATCATTTCCACGCCGCCCGCGATATAAGCCTGACCGGCCCCGCCACGCACCTGATTGGCGGCAAGGTTCACCGCCTCCATGCCGGATGCACAGAACCGGTTGATGGCAAGGCCCGGGATCGACTGGTCGAGGTCAGAGGCCAGCACGGCGGTCCGCGCCAGACAGCCGCCCTGTTCGCCCACCTGCGTGACATTGCCCCAGATCACGTCCTCGACGGCGTGGCCTTCCAGCCCGTTGCGGTCCTTCAGTGCGTTCAGAACGCCGGCGGACAGCCGGACAGAGGTCACCTCGTGCAGGCTGCCGTCCTTGCGGCCCTTGCCCCGCGGCGTGCGCACGGTGTCATAGATATAAGCGTCGGTCATCGTCGTCTCCTTCAGGCCGCAGGCAGCGCGCGCGGCATCAGATCATAGGGGTGTTTCCATCCGTCCGTGGCCGCCAGCCGGTCCAGCCAGGCATCCACGTTCGGAAATGCGGTACGGTCAAAGCCAAAGGGCTCTTCGTAGTAGAGGTATCCGGCACAGGCGATGTCAGCGATTGTCAGGGTATCGCTGGCCAGCCAATCGCGGCCGTCCAGATGGGTGTCCATCACCTTGAGTGCGGAGTTCAGGCGCATCAGCAGATAGTCGTTGACGTCCGCACTCCGCTTGTCGGCAGGTAGAAAGTTCATGTTGAACCGCAACGGTCCGGCAATGCCGCTGACCTTGTGGTTGTCAAAGAACATCCAGCGCAGGATCTCGCGCCGCTGATCGGCGGACTTTGCGCCCAGCTTGCTGGTTTTCGACGTGATGTAGTCCTGAATCACGGCCGATTGCGTCAGCACCATGTCGCCGTCGACCATCACGGGAACCTCGCCCATGACATTCAGCGCACGAAATTCAGGTGTCCGACTGCCGCCCTTGAAGAAATCGACAAAGACGGGCTCCCATTCCACCTCGGCCAGTGTCAGCGTCAGCGCCGCCTTGTAGGCGTTTCCGCTCTCGCCAAAGCAATGCAGCTTGATCGTCATGTGTCGCCCTCCCGTTTTGTGTCACGCGCCTTGCTGGCGTCGTGTCTGAGTATTTTTGGCAAGATGATGCCAAAGGCCGTCAATTATTTCTTAACCTCGCCCGCGTCATCTGATGGCGCGGAACAGGCTGGAGAGCCGATGACCGTGCAAGGTGATGCGTCCCCAAAGGGTCACATCGTCGGGGCAGGGTGATATGCGTATCATCTTGCCCCAAATACTCCCGCCGGAGGCCCCTCCATCTGCCACCTGCACTGACGTCACTTTTTGCGTGCTTCCAGTTCAGCATTGAACAGGCGCAACCGATGCCCAAACGTGTCGTCGTCGAGGATGCTGTCGAAGTTCTCGAACAGGAATGACAGCGCCTCGCCTTCGTCCAGACCCGCCTCCTTGGCGAACCGTTTCAGACGGCGATAGCCGTCTTCGGTCATGGCCACGGGGAAACGGCGGGTCAGGCGTAGGCGTTTGGGCATTGGGGGTCTCCTTTGCGGTCAGCGTAGGGCGGGACGTGTCCCGCCGCCACCCCGATCAGAAGTTTGCGGCCTCCAGCGCCATGACAGTGTCCGCCCCGGTGTTGATCCGGGCCAGGTGCATCGCTGTGGCAGGCAGCTGGCGCGCCATGTAGTAACGCCCGGTCGCGATCTTGGTCTGATAGAAGGCTGTATCGCTTTCGCCTGCTTCCAAGGCCTCCATCGCCGCCTTGCCCATCTGTGCCCACATGTAGCCCAGGCACACATGACCCATCAGGTGCATGAAGTCATAAGAGCCCGCGAGTGCGTTGTTGGGGTTTTTCATCGCACCCATGAAATACATCGCGGCCGCCTGCATGTCCTTGCTCGCTGCCTTCAGCGGATCAAGGAAATCGGCCTTCAGCGCCTCGTTGCCTTCGTTTTCCTTGATGAACGATTTGATCATCTCGAAAAAGCCCATCAGGTGCTTGCCGCCGTCGACGGCCAGCTTGCGGCCCACGAGGTCCAGCGCCTGCACGCCGTTGGCACCTTCGTAAATCATGGCGATCCGGGCATCGCGGGCGAACTGGGACATGCCCCATTCCTCGATATAGCCGTGGCCGCCGTAGACCTGCTGTGCGGCGGTCGCGTATTCGAACCCCTTGTCGGTCAGGAACCCCTTGAGCACCGGCGTCATCAGCGAGATCAGGCCATCCGCCTGTGCGTCATCCATCTTGTGCGCGCGGTCGATCAGATAGGCCCCCCACATGGTGAAGGCACGTGCACCTTCGGTAAAGCTCTTCTGATCCATCAGGTTGCGGCGGATATCGGGATGCACGATCAGCGGGTCGGCGGGACCGTCGGGGTTTTTCGCACCGGTCACGTCGCGTCCCTGCAGACGGTCGTTGGCGTAGGCCACGGCGTTCTGATACGCGACTTCGGCCTGTGCGTAGCCTTGCAGGCCCACGCCCAGACGCGCCTCGTTCATCATGACGAACATGGCACGCATGCCTTTGTGTTCTTCACCGATCAGGTAGCCCGTCGCCTCGTCATAGTTCATCACGCAGGTGGAATTCCCGTGGATGCCCATCTTTTCCTCAATCTTGCCGACGGAGACGCCGTTGCGTTCCCCCAGCGAGCCGTCGTCCTTGACGATGAACTTGGGCACGATGAACAGGCTGACGCCCTTGATGCCATCGGGGCCGCCGGGGATCTTGGCCAGCACCAGGTGAATGATATTGTCCGACATGTCGTGATCGCCGGCCGAGATGAAGATCTTCTGGCCCGTGACCTTGTAGCTGCCGTCCTCTTGCGGGACAGCCTTGGTCCGCATCAGGCCCAGATCGGTGCCGCAATGCGGTTCGGTCAGGTTCATCGTGCCGGTCCATTCGCAGGATGCGAGTTTCGGCAGGTAGGTGTCTTTTTGCTGCTCGGACCCGTGCACGCGGATGGCGGAATAGGCACCATGGGTCAGGCCCTGGTACATGTTGAACGCCATGTTGGCGCTGACCATCGGCTCATTCACGGCCGAATGCATGACATAGGGCAGGCCCTGACCGCCGTATTGTTCCTCGGCATCGAGAGCTGTCCAGCCGCCTTCGCGCACCTGGTCAAAGGCTTCCTTGAAACCCTTGGGTGTACGGACGATCCCGTTTTCCAGGGTGCAGCCTTCGGTGTCGCCCACGGCGTTCAGCGGGTGCAGCACGTCAGAGGACAGCTTGCCGACTTCTTCCAGCACGGCCCCGGTGAAATCACGGTCCAGGTCGGCAAAGCCGGGGATATCCTGTTCGGATACTTTCAGCAGGTTGTGCAGGACGAATTGCAGGTCCTTGTGCGGGGTGGTGTAGGTTGTCATCGGGTCTCTCCTCCGTCTGGTGTCGCGCGGTTCAGGCCGCGTCGGACTTGTCTTTTGAAATCTCGGCCAGCTTGTCGGTGGCCCAATCCATCTGAACGCGCAGTTCCGAAATCGCCTCGTCCAGTTCGGCGCGTTGGCGCTGCATGTCCGCCAGGTGCTGCTGTGCGAGGTCCAGCGTGCGGCTGAGCTGCGTCAGCTGGCCGTCGCCCATGTGATACAGGTCCAGCAACTGACGTACTTCTTCCAGGCTGAACCCGAACCGCTTGCCGCGCAGGATCAATTTCAGCCGGGCCTGATCGGACCGGGTGAACAGACGTTTCTGTCCGATCCGCTGCGGGAACAGCAGCTCCTTGGATTCGTAGAAACGCAATGTGCGAGGTGTCACGTCGAACGCGTCGCACATCTCGCGAATGCTGAGTGTTTCGGTAGTCATCTTCGTGGTCCTTCGGTCTGTCGTCTGCACGTCAGATCATCGTTCTGGACCAAGCTTACAATGACGGTTGACGTAAACGTAAACGTAACGTGACGTCAAAATCGGGGATGACGAAAGGTCAGGCCGGATCAGCCTAGCGTCGCACGTGTTTCATCCCGCAGACGGCGCAATTCGGCGACCGTATCTTCCAGCTGTTTGCGCTGTACTTCCAGTTCCTGAAGCTGCTGATCAGCCAATGTGACCCAGGCCCGCATCTGCGCCGCGGTCCCTTCGTGTTCGTAGATCAGCAGCCACTGGCGAATGTCCTCCAGCGCGAATCCGAACCGCCTGCCACGCATGATCAGCGTCATGCGTGCCTGTTCGCGCGGCCCGTAAAACCGGGATCGCCCTTCGCGGTCGGGATTGAGCAGTTCGATATATTCATAATACCGCAGTGTGCGCGGCGTCACATCGAACGCAGCGCACATTTCCTTGAACGTCAGGCGTTTGTCAGACATGCGATCTCTCCTTGACGCATATCTAACACGCCTGCGGGCGGTGGCAAACGGCCCTAGTTCATGAAACCGGGTGCCAGCCAATAGAACCCGTAGGCCAGGATCAGGGCGGGTATGGTGGAATAGACCGTCGCCCAGACTGCGGCGCGCGGATCGATTGCAATCGCGGGAAACAACGCATCGCCGTCATTGCTGATCGCATTCCCCAACAGGGCGGCGAACGGAACCAACCCGTTGATATAGAGTGTCGTCACCAGCACCTGTGGTCCACATCCCGGCACAAGGCCGACGAGGACGCCCAGCAGTGGCAGCAGGGGGGCCACGGATTGGAACCAGCTCGCCAGATCAAAGCCACCGTAGGCCACCAGATAATCGTAGGCGAGGTATGCGCCGATCACCCAGACCGAAATGAATGCGGTCTCCTCGGCCATGCGCGAGACGGGTGTGTCATTGATGTTGGTCATCGCCTTCAAAGAGGAGGTCGACCAGATCAGCAGACCCAGGATGCTGCCGCCGACACCCACGATGGGCATCACGGGACCAAAGACTGCGGCCACGTCGACACCGGCCAACTGACTGACGCCGATGACCAGTCCGGGCAGTGCGATTGCCGCGAACAACCAGTCGCGCGCACGTGTTGCACCGATCCGGGGCACCATGTCGGCAGCGTTCGTCGTGCGCGGCGTCATCGAGATCGCGGGCAGGCGGTCGACTACCCAGCCCGAGATGATACCGACCGCGAATGATAGCGGCAGCACGACCATGGCCGCATCGGGCCGCGTCGCGATCAGCAGAAATGCGGCATCGCCCATCGTGGCCGTCAGCGTGGCGACGACCGCGCCAAACCCGACATTGCCGGACGAATAGGCCGCAACGACGACAACCGCACCGCCGCAACCCGGCGTGGCCCCCAGTAGCGCCGCCATTGGCACCTGCCAGCCCTTCGCGTTCTTGAGCGCCGCGCCGATGTTGAAATTGAACAGTTTTTCGGCACCGTAGAAAATGATCAGCGTCGCCGCGACAAAGGCCGACACCTGCACAAAGGCATCGGTCATCAGTTCGCGCGTCAATGCGCCCAGATCACCCGGTGCCGCTGCCAGCGCAAGAAAGATGAGAGCGACGATCAGGCGTCGTGGTCGAAATGGCCCGATACGCGGGGGAACGACGGCGATGGGCCGGTCAATGTCGGAAACACTCATGGATCACCCAGTTGCGAATTATTCTCAATAAAAGATATAAGGGTTGCGCTGTGCGCGACAAGTGCCAAATTGCAGGTCAATTCGCGCAGGTAGATAAATGACGCAAACGCCCACGACGACGACCGATGCACAGGCCGAACGACGTACGAAAATCGCACGGCAGTTCATCGGGATGATCCCGCATGCCCGCGAACTGGCGATGCAGGTCACGGACGTCGGCCCCGGCATGGCCGAAATCACCATGCCTTTCGATCCGCGCCTTGTGGGGGATCCGGACACAGGGGTGATCCACGGTGGTGCAGTGTCTGCCTTGATGGATACCTGTTGCGGCGCTGCCGTGATCGCGCATCCCGACAGCGCGCTGGGCACCGCCACCATCGACCTGCGGATCGACTACATGCGCGCCGCCACGCCGGGGCAGGCCATCCGAGCGGTGGCGACCTGCTATCACATGACACGCTCGGTCGCATTCGTGCGCGCCACGGCCTATGACGCCGACCCTGACCGGCCCGTCGCCTGCGCCACGGGCGCATTCACCGTCGAACGCCCAAAGGACCCCGCATGAGCCGCCGTCCCGAACCTGTCCAGGTCGTCAAGCAACGTCGCGATGCCGCACTCGAGGCGCTGATCGACGGCGTCCCCTACATCAAGTTCCTGGGCATCCGTTTCGACCGCCGCGGGGATGAGCTGACGGGCGTATTGCCCTATGCCGACATGCTGATCGGCAACCCGGCGCTGCCCGCGATCCACGGTGGCGTGACGGCGGCGTTCCTCGAGGTGACGTCGATCATCTCGCTCAGCTGGTTCACGCAATGGGATGCGCTCGAGGCGGGCGAGGGCGTCGAGGATTCGCCGCGCCGCCTGCCCAAGACCATTGATTTCACCGTGGATTACCTGCGGTCGGGCCTGCCGCGCGACGCCTATGCTCGTGCGCGGATCACCCGCTCGGGGCGGCGCTATGCCTCTGTCCACGCCGAGGGCTGGCAGGACAACAGCGCGCGCCCCTTTGCTCAGGCGACCGGGCATTTCCTGATGCCGCAGCGTGATTGACACGCTGACCCATCGGCGCGTGCTGCACATCGCGCTCCCGGTCGTCATCTCCAACGCGACGGTTCCGATCCTGGGCATCGTCGATACGGGTGTGGTGGGGCAGATGGGGCAGGCGGCCCCCATCGGTGCCGTGGCCATCGGTGCGATCATCCTCACGGCCATCTACTGGATCTTCGGATTTCTGCGCATGGGGACATCCGGCCTGACCGCACAGGCCATCGGGGCCGGCGACACGGCCGAGGTGGCAGCCCTGCTCAGCCGGGTGCTATTGATCGGCCTCAGTGCCGGGGCCGCGATCATCCTGTTGCAGTGGCCGCTGTTCGCAGGGGCCTTCGTCGTCTCCCCTGCCAGCGCCGAGGTCGAAACCCTTGCCCGGCAGTACATGTCCGTGCGGGTCTGGTCCGCACCCGCCGCAATTGCGCTATACGGGATCACCGGCTGGCTCATTGCCCAAGAACGCACAATGGCGGTGCTGGCGGTTCAGGTGCTGACCAATGGCGTCAACATCGGTCTCGACCTGCTGTTCGTGCTTGGGTTTGACTGGGGCGTGCCGGGGGTGGCCTGGGCCACGTTCATCGCGGAATGGTCGGGAATGCTGTTCGGACTGTGGCTGTGCCGTGCGGCCTTTGCCGTGCCCGCATGGCGCGACACGGCGCGGATTTTCGATCCCGTCAAGCTGGCCCGCATGGCAATCGTGAATTCCGACATCATGATCCGCTCGGTGCTGTTGCAGGCGATCTTTGTCAGCTTTCTGTTCTGGGGTGCCGATTTCGGCGATGTCCAATTGGCGGCCAACCAGATCCTGCTGCAATTCCTCCAGGTGACAGCCTATGCGCTTGACGGCTTTGCCCTCGCGGCCGAAGCGCTGGTAGGCCAGGCCCTGGGCCGCCGTGCGCCACAGGCCCTGCGCCGGGCGGCGCTGCTGACCAGCGCCTGGGGCGCTGGCATCTGTGCCGGTCTTGCACTGGGTTTCCTCATGCTGGGCGGGGCTGTGATCGACCTGATGACGACGGCGCCGCTGGTCCGGGACGTGGCGCGCGATTACCTGCCCTACATGGTTGCTGCCCCGCTGCTGGGGGTGGCGGCTTGGATGCTTGACGGCATCTTCATCGGCGCGACCCGCACCACGGATATGCGCAACATGATGATCGTCTCCGCTGCCGTGTATTTCGTGGCCGTCATTCCGTTGATGGCGGCCTTCGGCAACCATGGCCTGTGGTTGGCCCTGCTGCTCAGTTTCATCGTCCGCGGCCTGACGCTGGGCCTGCGCTACCCCGCACTCGAACGCGCCGCGCGCGCCTGACGCGGGCGTCGCGCATCATCTTGCCAGAAATACTCCGGGGGAGGCGCAGCCGGGGGCAGCGCCCCCAGCGACGTTATCCACAACAACCGGCCGCCAGCCACTCGACTCCGCGCGTCGCAACCCCGATATTGGCGTCATGTCACTCCCGCCCGGTTTCCTCGACGAATTGCGCACCCGCCTGTCGATCTCCGACGTTGTCGGCCGCAAGGTCATGTGGGACAGCCGCAAATCCAATGCAGGCAAGGGCGACATGTGGGCCCCATGCCCGTTCCATCAGGAAAAATCCGCCAGTTTTCACGTCGATGACCGCAAGGGGTTCTATTATTGCTTTGGCTGTCACGCCAAGGGCGACGCGATTTCCTTTGTACGCGAAACCGAAAACGTGGGCTTCATGGAGGCGGTACAGATCCTCGCGGGCGAGGCGGGCCTGACCATGCCCGAGCGCGACCCGCGTGCGCAGGAAAAGGCCGATGCCCGCACCGAACTGGCCGACGTCATGGAACTGGCGGTGCAGCATTTTCGCCTGAACCTGAACATGGCAGCCGCGTCAGAGGCCCGCGACTACCTGACCCGGCGCGGGCTGGACCCCGAGGCATGCGCGCGCTGGGACATCGGTTTCGCCCCGGACAAGGGCGGCGTGCTGGCCGCCCTGACGGCCAAGGGCGTGTCGCAGCAGATGGTCATCGATGCCGGCCTTGCTGCGAAATCCGACTACGGCGGTGCGCCCTATGACCGGTTCCGCGACCGCATCATCTTTCCGATCCGCAATGCGCGGGGGCGGCCCATCGGTCTGGGTGGTCGCGCGATGGCGGCAGATGCCAAGGCGAAATACTACAACTCGCCCGAAACGCTGCTGTTCGACAAATCCCGCACGCTTTACAACATCCAGAACGCCCGCACCGCTGCGGGCAAGGGCCAGCCGCTGATCGTGGCCGAAGGCTACATGGACGTGATCGCCCTGTCCGAGGCCGGGTTCGAGGCCGCTGTCGCCCCCCTTGGCACCGCTGTCACCGAACATCATCTGGCGATGCTGTGGCGGGTGGCGGACGAACCGATCATCGCGCTGGACGGCGATACCGCCGGTCTACGCGCGGCGATGCGCACCATCGACATCGCATTGCCATTGCTGTCGGCGGGCAAATCCCTGCGCTTTGCCGTGATGCCCAAGGGGCTGGACCCCGACGACGTACTGAAACAACAGGGCAAGGGCGCGATGCAGGGCATCCTGGATGCTGCAATCCCCATGGTTCAACTGTTGTGGCAACGCGAAACCGAAGGCCGCACATTCGACAGCCCCGAACGCCGGGCCGCGCTGGACAAGGCGCTGCGCCAGAAAACGGCCCTGATCCAGGACCCCGATCTGCGCAACCACTACGATCAGGCGCTCAAGGAACTGAAATGGGATCTGTTTCGGACGCGCAAGCCACAGGCCCGCGCCCCCGGCCGCCGGGGGGCCTTCAATCCGCGCGGACTGGATGCCTGGCACCGTGATCAATCGCCGGTGGCCACCAACCGCAACTCGGCGCTGGCAACAGGGGCCACCCGCGACGATCATCTGCGCGAGGCCGTGATCCTGGCCACGTTGATCGCAACACCTGCGGCCATCGAACCTTTCATGGCGCAGATCGAGGCGATGGAATGCACCGATGACGATCATGCGGCCCTGCGCGGGGTCATTCTGCGCATGGCGCCTGGCACCGACCTGCGCGCGGCATTGCACGATGCCGGGCTAGAAGCAGCGGTCGATGCGCTGACCGGTCAACGCATCGTGCAGCTTTCATCAGGGCTGCGCAAACCCGGTGATCTGGATTTCGCCAGCGCATGTCTGTCCGAGGCCTTTGCCAAACTGTCGACCGCGCGCGCCCTGCCGCAAGAGGTCCGCGAGGCCCATGAGGACATCGACGCGGGTGACGAAGGTCTGACATGGCGTCTGCGGCAGGCCACGACTGCCCGCGACCGGGCCGCGATCATCGCGGCGGGGTCCAGTGGCGAAATGATCGTCGCCGAGAACGGCGCTGAACTGGATAGCGACGAACTTTCGGCTGCGCGGGCGCTTTGGGAGGCGTTGACGATTGCAAAGCCGCCAGAGGACCCTAAATAGCGCTGACACGCGGTCAGACTCGCCTTTGGCCGCAGGGATAGTTGCAACATCAGCCGAAATTGACCGGCAACAGGTTGCGAATCACGCGAATGACGCGTTGATTCGTATAAAGCCGAATCACCCGAATCACTGGGACTGATCGTTGCTGGAACGAGGGAGACCGTACCATGGCCGCCAAAGACAATGACGACCGCAAGGACAATTCCGACAGCGACATTTCCCTCGACCTCAGCCAGGCTGCCGTCAAGAAGATGATCCAGGACGCGCGCGAGCGTGGCTACATCACCTATGACCAGTTGAACGCGGTGCTGCCACCCGATCAGGTGTCCTCGGACCAGATCGAGGACGTGATGTCGATGCTGTCCGAAATGGGCATCCAGGTCACCGAGGAAGAAGAATCCGAGGAAACCGAAGAAAACAAGACCAGCACCGACGTGGCGACCATCGCCGGGTCGCGTGATGTCGCCCTCGGCGGTGCCGAGGCGGAAAAGCTTGATCGCACCGACGACCCTGTGCGGATGTACCTGCGCGAAATGGGCAGTGTCGAGCTGCTGTCCCGCGAGGGCGAAATCGCCATCGCCAAGCGGATCGAGGCCGGTCGCAACACGATGATCCTCGGGCTGTGCGAAAGCCCGCTGACATTCCAGGCCATCACGATCTGGCGCGACGAACTTCTGAGCGAAGACATCCTGCTGCGCGACGTGATCGATCTGGAAACCACCTTTGGCAACCAGCTGGGTGACGACGAAGCCACCGAACCGGTCGTGACGGCTGGCACGGGCGGCACATCCGAAGGTGACGACAAACCCGATCTGGACGCCGACGGCAACCCGATCGCCAAGGATGACGACGACGACGATGACGAGCAGGCGAACATGTCGCTTGCCGCGATGGAGGCCGCGCTGAAACCGCGCGTGCTGGAAACACTCGACATCATCGCCGCCGATTTCGCCAAACTGTCCGACATGCAGGATGCACGCATGGACGCCACCCTGAACGAGGACAGCAGCTTTTCCTCGGGCGAGGAGGAGACCTACCAGAAACTGCGGTCCGAGATCGTTGAGATGGTGAATTCGCTTCATCTGCACAACAACCGGATCGAGGCGCTGATCGACCAGCTGTACGGCATCAACCGCCGCATCATGCAGATCGACTCGGCCATGGTGAAACTGGCCGATCAAGCGCGCATCAACCGCCGTGAATTCATCGACGCCTACCGGGGGCGCGAACTCGACCCCAACTGGCTGGACGAAATCGCGTCCAAATCCGGGCGTGGCTGGTCGATGCTGCTGGAACGGTCCACTGACAAGATCGAGGAGTTGCGCGGCGACATGGCCCAGGTCGGTCAATACGTCGGCGTCGACATCACCGAATTCCGCCGCATCGTGCAGCAGGTCCAGAAGGGCGAAAAAGAGGCCCGCGCCGCGAAAAAGGAAATGGTCGAGGCCAACCTGCGTCTCGTGATTTCCATCGCCAAGAAATACACAAACCGCGGCCTGCAGTTCCTGGACCTGATCCAGGAAGGCAACATCGGCCTGATGAAGGCCGTCGACAAATTCGAATATCGTCGGGGCTACAAATTCTCGACCTATGCGACCTGGTGGATCCGTCAGGCGATAACCCGGTCCATTGCCGACCAGGCGCGCACGATCCGTATCCCGGTCCACATGATAGAGACGATCAACAAGCTGGTCCGCACCGGTCGCCAGATGCTGCACGAAATCGGCCGCGAACCCACGCCCGAGGAATTGGCAGAAAAGCTGCAAATGCCGCTGGAAAAGGTCCGCAAGGTGATGAAGATCGCCAAGGAACCGATCAGCCTCGAAACACCGATCGGTGACGAAGAAGACAGCCAGCTGGGCGATTTCATCGAGGACAAGAATGCGATCCTGCCGCTGGATTCCGCCATTCAGGAAAACCTCAAGGAAACCACGACCCGCGTGCTGGCCTCGCTCACCCCGCGCGAGGAACGCGTACTGCGCATGCGTTTCGGCATCGGCATGAACACCGACCACACGCTGGAAGAAGTCGGTCAGCAGTTCAGCGTGACGCGCGAACGTATCCGTCAGATCGAAGCCAAGGCACTGCGCAAGCTCAAGCATCCCAGCCGGTCGCGCAAACTGCGGTCGTTCCTGGATCAATAGGCATGTCCTGGCTGTCGAAACTCTTTGGCGGGGGGCAATCCGCAGACCCCGTCACAGCCGAGCCGCAAGGCGAGGTCTACAAGGGTTTCACGATCATCCCGACACCGATCAAGGCTGACAAGGCCTATCGCATCGGGGCACGGATCATCGGCGATGTCGATGGCGAGAGCCGCGAACACCAGTTGATCAGGGCCGATACGCTCCAGTCGTTCGACGATGCGGTGGCCGCGTCCATCGCCAAGGCCAAGCTGATGATCGACCAGCAAGGGGCCGGTCTGTTCAACGCCTGATCGTGACGTTCCGACAAAACGGGGCCGCAGTCCGCACTGCGGCCCCATTGCATTCAGTCGGCCAACGCAGCCTTGACCGCATCTGACAGCGGTGTGGTCGGCCTGCCGATCAGACGGCGCAAATCGCCCGACTGGTCATCCAGCGCACCATCCGCGGCCATTGCATCCGTCTGGGCCAACAATTCCGCAAATGCAGGCGGCAGGCCCGCGCTGATCAACGCGGCTGCGAAATCTGCCTCGGGCATATCGACATAGGCGACCGGTTTGCCGGATTGTACGCTGATGTCCTGCGCCAGTTCTGTCAGGGTAAAGCTGGTATCGCCCGCCAGTTCGAACGTCGCGCCGTCGTGGCTGGAATCGGCCAAGACAGCCGCCGCTGCCTCGGCAAAGTCCTGCCGCGTGGCTGCGGCAAATCTGCCGTCACGGGCCGCACCGAAATGCTGGCCCATCGTCAAATCCTGCGGCAGGCTCATCAGTAGGTTTTCGATGTACCAGCCGTTGCGCAACAGCGTGTGCGGCACGCCACTGTCGGCCAGCAGCGCCTCGGTCGCCTTGTGATCGGCGGCCAGCCAGAGCGGGCTATCAGATGCATGCAGCACCGACGTATAGGCGATCAGACCGACGCCACGCGCCTTGGCGGCGTTGATGACGTTGGCATGCTGCCCCTGCCGGTCATTGAAGTCCGACGATGAAATCAGCAGTAGCCGGGTGACCCCGTCGAGTGCCGCATCCAGACTGTCGGGCTCGTGATAGTCGGCGATACGGGCGGTGATGCCGTCGGCCTCGAATGCGTCCTTGGCCGTGGTGCTGCGCACCATCGCGGTGATCTGCGACGCCGGAACGCGCTGGCGCAGGTTTGCGATGACCTTGCGGCCCAAATGGCCGGTGGCCCCCGTGACCATGTAGTGTTCTGACATGACTCTGTCCTCTGTAATGAAAATCGAATACAGGTCTCAGTTAGAGACTGCATCGCACCGTGAAAAGGAGGCAGGATTTCCTGCCCAAGGCACACAGAGGGAACCACCCGTGGACGGACAAAAACAGATTTCGCGCATGGAACGCTGGCAGTCAGAGGAGATAGATCTGAACAATTGTCCTGTGCGCCATGTCCTCGATCATGTGGCGGCCAAATGGACGACACTGATCCTGCTGACGCTGCATGACGGCCCGGCACGGTTCAATGCGCTTGGCCGCGCCTTGCCCGATATATCGAAACGGATGCTGACCCAATCGTTGCGCGATCTTGAACGGGACGGCCTGATCTTGCGGCGCGTCTATCCGACGAAACCACCCAGCGTATCCTATGAATTGACGGATCTAGGTCAGTCTTTGCTCGTCCCTGTGCTGGGCCTGCTGGACTGGGCCGAGACGCACGCCGATACGCTGGCGCAGGCCCGGGCCGAATACGACGCGACCGCAGGCTAGGTCCTGCGGCCGCGTCTGAAACTCTGTAGCTGCGACAGTCGAAATCAGCCGCGCGGCATCAGGAACACTTCGCGCACATCGTTCACCTCGGACGCATTCAGTGCCAGCATGACCGCATCGGCCACGTCCTCGGGTTGCAGCTTGTCGGGTTTCGGTTCGTCGAAAAATGCGGTGTTCACCATGCCGGGTGCCACGACGGTGCAACGACCGCCCCATTCCTTCATCTCTTCGGCCAAGTTGCCGCCGTAACCATGTACGAACCATTTGGTCGCGCCGTAAACCGATCCCGACAAATGGCGGCGCCCTGCGGCGGACCCGGTCAGAACCATATGTCCCTTGGTCTTCTTCAGGTGCGGCAGCGCAGCCTTGGTGGTTTTCAGCAGGCCCATGACGTTCAGGTCGATCATGCCCTGCCAATCATCCACATCGCCGCCTTCGGTGCCGCCCTGCGACGTGCCACGCCCCGCATTGGCAAAGGCTGCGTGCACACCGCCGAATTTGTCGGCCAGCGTGTCCAGTGCAGCGGTCAGCGCGTCATAATCGGTCGCATCACCCGGCAAGGCCAGCGCAGCATCACCCAGTTCGTTCACCAGATCCGCCAGCTTGTCCTCGGAACGGGCAAACAGGCCCACGTTCCAGCCGCTTGCCACCGCCTTGCGTGCAGTTGCTGCACCGATACCGCTGGATGCGCCCGTGATGAACAATGTCTTGTCGGCCATTCTGTCTCTCCTTATCCGTGTTGCGGACTCAACGTCGCCCCCCACCCGAAAGGTTCCCGATGCAGACCCGTTTCACCGTTCCGACACGCGGCCCCGGCCTGACAGAGATCACGGATCAGGTCGCGGACTGAGTTCGCCAAACTGGCCGCGACGGCCTGCTGACGCTGTTCATCCAGCACACCTCGGCCAGCCTGCTGGTGCAGGAAAACGCCGACCCCGAGGTGCAGACCGACCTGAACGCCTATTTTGCGCGACTTGTGCCGCCGACGACGGACCCGGCCATGTCCTATCTGACCCACACTTACGAAGGCCCCGACGATATGCCCGCCCATATCAAGGCGGCGCTTCTGCCTGTTAGCCTGTCGATCCCGGTGACCGCCGGGCGCATGGCCTTGGGCACCTGGCAGGGGATTTATGTGTTCGAACACCGGACGGCCCCGCACCGGCGGAACGTGATGGCGCATTTCAGCGGGTGAGGGGGCTGTCGTGCCCTCATACCGGGACCACCACGGGATGGCCGTTCACCGCGTCCACCGCCATGCGCGTGTCGAACAGGTCTGACAGCATGGCCGAGGTCAGGGCGATCACCTTGGGTCCGGTCCGTGCGATCCGTCCATCCTTCAGCGCGACGATCCGGTCGGCATAGCGGGCCGCGGTATTCAGATCGTGCAGCACGATGACGACGCTGCGCTGCCGTGGTCCTGGTCGCGACAACGCGTGCAGCCGTTCCATCAGGTCGCGCGCATGGCGCGGGTCCAACGCCGCCAGCGGTTCATCCAGCAGCATCCAGGGCGTGCCCTGCGCATAGGCCATAGCGACAAAGGCGCGTTGTCGCTGGCCACCTGACAGCCGGTCAATCTGCCGCTGCGCGAGGTCGGTCAGCGCAAACAGGTCCAGCGCCTGTGCGACGGCGGCATGGTCGGCCGGACCTGGCCTGCCGCGATGGTGCGGCCAACGTCCGAACGTCACCAGATCGGCGACGGTCAGCCGGGCGGTCACATGTTCCGACTGGGTCAGCAGGGCGACGGTGCGGGCACGCACTTGTGCCGTCGCCCGGGCGATATCCTGACCCGCGATCGTGACGCGGCCGCTGGCCAGTGGCAGCAGCCCCGACATCGCATGCAACAGGGTGGATTTCCCCGCGCCATTCGGACCAATCAGTGCGGTGACGCCACCTTCGCCAAAGCCTAGGTTGATGTCTGACAGGGTCTTGATGCCCTGACGGGCGACGGACATGTTTTCGATCCGGATCATGGACGAGACTTTCGTAGGACAAGAAACAGGAACAGCAGGCCGCCAACGCATTCCACGATCACGGCCAATGTCGATTGCTGGCCCAGCAGGCGTTCGAACACGAACTGCCCGGCCACGAGGATGCTTGCGCTGATGATCGCGGCACCGGGGATCAGCAGCGCATGCCGCCAGGTTCGCAGGACAGTATGGGCAAGGCTCGCGGCCAACAGGCCCAGAAACGTGATCGGCCCGACCAGTGCGGTCGATGCGGCAACACAGGCCGAGACGATCACCAGTGCCAACAGTGCGATGCGGTCGAACGGCAGCCCGATCGCGCGCGCGGTCGTGCGCCCCAGTGCCGCGGCATCTAGCGCCGGTGCCAGCAGACGTGCACCGGTCAAGGCCACCACCAACACCGCGGCAGCAATCGCCAGCTGGGTGCTGTCTACAGCGCCAAAGGTGGCGAAACTGGCCAGTTGCACGATACTGTATTCCGATGGGTCCAGCAGACGGCCGGCAAAACCGGACAGCCCCCGCAAGAAAACGCCAAGAATGACGCCTGTCAGCACCAGCCGCAGGACATCCTCGGCCCCTCGGCGCAACATCACGCCGAACAGGGCGACACCGGCCAGCAACATGCACAGCAGTTCCGCACCGAACTTTGCCAGGTCCGGCAGTGTGGCGAACCCCGCACCCCCCAGCAGCAGGACCAACCCCGTCTGGAGAAAGACGAACAGCGCGTCAAAACCCACGATACCGGGGGTCAGCAACCGATTGGCGGCAACGGTCTGGAACATGACCGTCGCGGCACCGATTGCGGCACCGACGACGAGCAGTGACGCCAACTTGACCGCGCGCAGCGACAGGATGAACC
This sequence comes from Loktanella gaetbuli, assembly GCF_020531945.1. Classification (NCBI taxonomy): domain Bacteria; kingdom Pseudomonadati; phylum Pseudomonadota; class Alphaproteobacteria; order Rhodobacterales; family Roseobacteraceae; genus Loktanella; species Loktanella gaetbuli. The sequence goes on along the minus strand of NZ_JAJATZ010000002.1, from coordinate 317,344 downwards.
CCGCCGGTTCGCGCAATTCCCAGCCCAGGAACAGCGCCGACAGCAGTGCGAGCAGACCCAACAGGGCGAACAGGCGACGCTCAGCCATGGGACCGCCCCGGTCTGCTGTGCAGCAACCACAAAAACAGGCCCGCACCGAACACGGCAAAGATCGTGCCCGCAGGAATTTCATAAGGCCAGCGCAGCACACGGCCCAAGATGTCGCAGGCCAGCACAAGCACCGCGCCGGTCCATGCCACGACAGGTAGATTGTCGCGCAGATTGTCCCCGCGCAGGCGGGACACGATGTTGGGCACGACAAGGCCCACAAACGGGATGCTGCCGACGGTGACGACGATGACGGCGACTGTGACCGCCACAAGGACCAGCCCGCCGATCAATGTCTGCCGGTAATCCAGCCCCAGACTGCGGGCAGCATCCTCGCCCAGTCCCAGCAGCGTCAGACGGTCGGCGGCAAAATAGAGCGCGGCCGCCACCAGTGCCACGATCCAGAGCAATTCATAGCGGCCTTGCAGGACGCCGGAAAATTCGCCTGCCTGCCAGACGCCTATGAATTGCACCAGATCCGTGACCCAGGCGATGCCCAGAACGACGGACCCCAGAATGCCGCCGTAGATCAGGCCGACCAATGGCAACAGTACGGGATCCTGCCGGGGCACCTGCCGGGCCAGCGCCAGAAACCCCAGCGTGCCGACCAATGCCGTGACGGCGGCCACCGACATCTTGGTCATCAGCGCGGCACCCGGGGCGATCAGGGTGATGGCCAGCAATCCCAGCATGGCGGATTCAGGTGTGCCGACCAGACCCGGTTCGACCATGCGATTCTGGACGCACAGTTGCACGACGACACCCGCCATCGCCAGACCCGCGCCTGTCAAGATCGCGGCAGCGGTCCGGGGCAGGCGGCTGACGGCCATCAGGAACCCTGCGTCCAGATCGCCCGACAGCAGGTCCGTTGCCCCGACGAAAACGCTCGTACCGATCAACAGCACGAGCGTCAGTGCACCAAGGAGTGCGTTGCGGGTCACCTCAGCTGTCCGTGTCGCCCTGAAGGGCGGCCGTGATGTCAGCGATGGTGCCCATCAGCGACTGGATGCCGCCGCCCGCCAGATACAGGGGCGCGCTGTCCAGATAGACGATCTGACCTTGCTGTGCTGCCTTGGTTTCAGCAACCAGCGGGTTGTCCAGCGTGACGGCTGCGGCCTCGCCTTCCTGACCGATTGCAGCACCGCGATCGACGACAAAGATCCAGTCGGGATCGACTTCGGCCACGAATTCAAACGACACGGCCTCGCCGTGCGACCCGGATGTCAGGTCGGGATAGGCCTGCGGGATGTTCAATGCGCTGTGAATCCATCCAAACCGGGACCCTTCGCCATAGGCCGAAATCTTGCCGCCGTTGGTCAGCAGGATCAGCGCACGGCCTTTGCCGGCTGCGACCGATTGCGCCTGTGTCACGGCAGCGTCCAGATCGGCGGTCAGGGTTGCGGCGGCCTCGGCCTTGTCGAAAATCTGACCGTAGGCAATGACGCGCGCGATGGCATCGTCGATCACCGTCTCGCTGATGGTCATGTCCAGTGTCGGGGCCACGCGGGACAATGCGTCGACCTGAGTTTGCGACCGTCCACCCGCGATGATCAGGTCCGGTGCCATGACGGCCAAGGCTTCGAAATCAGGCTCGAACAGGGTGCCGACGGTCGTGATCCCGTCCATCGCATCCGCAAGATAGGCCGGCGGGGTGAAATCGGGCACACCGTCCACGGTGACCCCCAGCGCGTCCAGACTGTCGATTGCCGCAAGGTCGAATGCCACGACGCGTTGCGGGCTGGTTGCCACATCGACCGGCCCGGCAAAGGTGGGAACCTCGACCTGCTGGGCTGCCGCCGTGGTTGCGAACCCCGCCAGGGCGAGCATGGGAAGGGTGACTTTCATGTGAGACTCCAGTTGGTCCAAAGTGGCTAGACAAACCTGATTAAACTTGTCAGGTTATACCAGACAGAAATACTCAGGATAAAACCAGATGCAACCCGCTTTCCGCGACGAAGGTCACTTCGACACGACACAGGCCAGCCGCTATCTTCAGCAGCTCAGCAAACATTTCGCGCACAAGGCAGAGGTGCGTTTCGACCCGGCTTCCGCTGAAATCGCGCTGCCGCCCGGCAATATTGCACTGTCGGCAACCGACGATGTGTTGCGGGTTGTTGTCACCACGGATGACCCGGAAAAACTGGACCGGATGCGCGGCATCGTCGACAGCCACCTCGCGCGTTTCGCGTTCAGGGAATCGTTTTCCGCCATGGCCTGGGCCACGCAAACCGGAGGTGCAGCGTCATGATGATGGATACGGGGATCGACAATCGCCAATCCGTGACGGGCAGCGTCGTGGTCGGGGATATCCGCGCGCTGAGCCCGATGCAGTTCGTGACGGTTTCGTTATTTCGTGACTGGTTCGACGGTCAGGCCGGTCGCGACCGCGTCGGCGATTTTTTTGACTCCGCCCTCGGGCCGGATCTTGGGCAAGCCGCGACTGAAAACTGGGCGACCTTTGTGACGGCGCTGGTCGATCATGCACGCCGTCCGGTCATGCGTCACGGTGCCGACTGCCGTTGCGTGGGCGCGGACGAGGCGGTCGTCGCCCATATTCTGACCGCCGCTGTGACCGCAGACCGCGAGGATGCAATGTTGCTGCTGTCGCTGCTGGTTCCCGGTGAGGTGCTGCTCGTCCTGATCCAATATGCAGAGCGGGCAGGGCGGGATATCTGGCAGATCTCAAGACAGATCAACGCCGCGCGTAAATTGCATTAGCAAACGGATCAGACGTCCGGGCCTGTGTTGTGGGGCTGCGGGCGGAGCAGTGCGGCCCCGTTGCCGACACTGCGATGTGGGCCCTGCGCGGCACGCGCCTCGGGCTGTTGCGGTGGCGCGTTGTCATTGGCGCAGGTCACAAGACCAAGAAAGTGCGCGACAAGTTCGAGGTCCATGTCACAGGGCTGTGCAGCGTCGTAGTCCATGGTGCCTCCTTTCGGTTCGATGTAACCATGCATGTTCTGATCGCCTAAAATTGAGGCCCTGATTTGGCGGCATCGTGAAATTCATGCCGCAGTGCCGGGGGCCAGATCGCCAACGTGGGCGGGGTGAAAAACATCCAAGGACCATTCCCTGTCTGGACATGCCGATCGGGCTGCAAACGTTTCAACTTGTTGAAAAAAACAACGCGGCAATGGGTCTCGCGTCTCTGATTCAATTTTGCCTGATTTCCGCGCAAATCATGAGCTGGCATGTTTGTCCGCTAAATATTCTTAATCTGGATTAACCTTTTTGAGCTGTGCGATCCGGCAAATTGTTCTCAAACCGAGGTTAATATCTGCATAACATCGAAACTGTTCTCGGTCCGGGTTGTGCTGGATTTAATTTGCAACCTATAGTGATGTTATGCCCGGCGCAGTTCGGGACATTTCCAGATCCTGTTGCCAGAGGTGTCGCAGCCATGTCCGCACATTCCGTTGAAAATAATAATATTTTTTCAAAGGGAGAGGGCAGGCGCGCAGCGCAGACCGATTGGCAAGCCTACGCGGCCGCCTATGATCTGTTGTCAGCGCACAACCCAGAGTATCAGTCCCTTCTCACTGGTTTTGAGGGCTTTTTGTCGCAATTGAACGGTCCTCCGGTGATTTACGATATTGGCGGCGGGACCGGAAACTATTCGCAGATCATCGCGCGTTGCTGCCCAAACAGTCAGATTCGCTTTATCGAACCTGATTCCGGAATGTTGGGCGTCGCGCAGCGAAAGCTTTCGGACCACGACAACATCATATTTGAAAATGCGGGACTGGAATCTGCCGGTGCGCCGGGCGATGCTGATCTGATCGTTTCGATCCATTCCCTGTATGCCATGCCGGACCAGGAGGATCGTCTGGCAGACATGCGCCGCATGCTGCGACCGGGCGGGTTGCTGTATCTCGTGGATCTGGGACGCGAGATGAACGTCTCTGATTGGCGGCGCTACCTTTTTGGTCATTTGCGGCGGGAACATGGTCTGCTTGGCGCATGCCGGATTTTCTGGCAGGGGCGTGAAATCGCGAAACAGAACGCGAATATCCGGTCATCGCAAGAGGATGGCACCTACTGGACACACAGCGGAGACGAACTTGCCACTGCGGTCCGTGATGCCGGATTCGAGATCCTGCGCCAAGAGGTCGTCTATCGCGGATACAGTGACCTGCTGGTCTGCCGCGCGATCGATCTGTGACCCACCAAAGAGACCTCAACATGAATGAGCGGGTTTTGAATGCGTTGCGTCAGTCGGGGTACCGCGTGATGACAGACGATCGTGACCTCGAAGATATCTACCGTCTGCGATACGATTGCTATCGTGCCGAAGGGTCGATCGCCGCAAACGCGCAAGGCATCATGCACGACGCCTACGATGACACGGCCAATTGCCTTCACATCGCGGTCGAGACCAACGGCAAATTGCTCGCGGCGGTGCGGTTGCATCTGATGTCGGAACTGTCGGCGGTTTCCCCCACCGCAGAAGTGTTCCCCGAAATCACGTCCGGTTTCGGCCAGGGCAAGACCGTCCTTGATCCCACGCGTTTCGTCATTGATCCATCCGCACGCAAGCAGCGGGTGTCATTGCATTTTCTGGTGCTGCGCATTCCGTTCATGGCGGCACTTTTCTACGACGTTGATCTGGCGCTCGCGCCCGTGCGCTCCGAACATATGGCATTCTATCGCCGCTATCTTGGTTATGCGCCGATGCTTGATCCGCGCAGTTATCCCGGGTTGGCCAAACCCATTCACTTGCTGACGACAAACGTGCGCGAACAACGCGCCGCCGTGTTGTCGCGGACCCCGGTTTTCGGCCCCATTGCCGATATGCCCCAGTCCGACATCGCGTTTCCCGACCTCGCCGGTGTGTATGTACCATCGCAGGACAGGCGTACCGCCGCGGCCTGACCGACGCTGCCGGCGGATTACCCAACGGGAACCGAACCATATTCAATAAAATGCTACTAAACTCTTAACAGAGTTTTGCACTTCTTTCGATCGAACCTCTCATGCGTCCAATTTAGAACACAACTTCTGGTTAAACCGGACCTCGGAATTGCATCAGAGGTTACAATGACCTTCTTACAGGCTCTCTCTGCGTCGCCGCGCAGATGGTTCAGCGTTCATGGTCGTGAACAAAAGATCAAGGACTACATCGCGCTTTCCAATCAGCTGATCTGGAAACGGCAGGCCAGCTTTCTTGCCGCTGCCATTCTTGCGGCATTCTATTTCGATCCCTCGTCAGTCGTGCTGTGCTACGCTTTCGTCGTCTTTTCAGAGATCCTCGATCTGCGTCTGGGTTCGGTTGCTGCGAATTGGGACGGTCGGAACCGCGCCGTCGGGCGGGCGATTCTGTGGCGCATCACGATCAACACCCTGATCAGCGCCACTGCAATCAGCATTTTCAGCGTGAACATGGCGATCCAGCAAACATCGGGCGGTCACTTCACGCCGCTGTTCCTGCTGTTTTCGGCCTCTGTCTTTGCGGCGATGCACAACAGCCAGATGATCGGCATTCTCCTGCTCCGGCTAGGCATCTACGGCATCGCGTTTCTGACGATTGCGCTGCTTGACGTGATGCGAGAGCTACCCGCGTTTTCCTCGCCGATCTGGCTGGAATTCTTTACGGTCATCTTTGTGCTCTATTTCCTCTGCGACATCTCGATCAAGTTCAATCAAGGCTATCGCGAGCGCTATCAGCAACTCCGACGCATCGAACAAGAGCACGCCCGGGCCAAGGCGGCACTTGAAGTCAAAACCCGGTTTCTGGCCACTGTCAGCCACGAGCTGCGCACGCCGCTGACGTCGATCATCGGCTCTTTGGAATTGATAAACGGCAACCGGCTCGGTGCTGTGCCAGACAACCTCAAACCTGCAATAACGATTGCGGCGCGCAATGCGCGACGCCTGGCCGACCTCGTCGAGGATCTGCTCGACATGCAAAAGATCGAGGCAGGCGAGATGGTATTCGATCTACACCCGATCTCGGTGAACACGCTGGCGATCGAGGCCGCCGAGAGCATCGCAGGATACGCAAGCAACTTTGGGATCGTGGTGGAAACCGATCTGTGCGCCCAGGATGCGCTGATCGCCGGTGACCGCAAACGACTGATCCAGGTGATGAACAACATGCTGTCGAACGCCATCAAGTTCTCGGAAAAGGGCGGCACGGTCACGGTGCAGGTCGAAACCTTTGGTCAGCGGACGCGCGTGTCCGTGCATGACCATGGTCAGGGCATCCCCGATGGTGCCCGTGAGAACGTGTTCGGCCGTTTTACGCAGGTCGATTCCTCTGATATCCGCAAGGTGGGCGGCACGGGCCTGGGATTGAACATCTCGAAACTGATTGTCGAACAGCACGGTGGCCTCATCGACTACACCAGCGAACTTGGTGTCGGCTCGACCTTTTTCGTGGAATTCGATCGGCAGATCGGGGATGCTGACACGGACGATGGCGGTCCGTATCTGTCACAGGTCGCCTGACGGCCGACGTCGCAGATCAGCCCCGACCGCGATAGGGCGGAACGCCCTGATCCGGGATCCACACGTTTTGCAGGACGGCGCCGGTCTGCCAGAACACGTCGATGGGAATGCCACCGCGCGGATACCAATAGCCACCTATGCGCAGCCATTGCGGGTTCAGAAAATCGACCAGACGCCGCGCAATCGAGATCGTGCAATCCTCGTGGAACGCACCGTGGTTGCGAAATGACCCCAAAAACAGTTTCAGCGATTTGGATTCGACCAGATAATCCCCCGGGACGTAGTCGATCACCAGATGGGCAAAGTCGGGCTGGCCCGTCATCGGGCACAGTGATGTGAACTCTGGCGCGGTAAACCGCACGCAATAGGCGATATCGGCCTGCGGGTTGGCCACACGTTCCAGCACGGCCTCTTCTGGTGTGTTTGGCAGTTTGGTCTGGTCGCCCAATTGTTTCAGATCGCTGTAAATCGTTTCCATTGTCGTCTCCTCTACGGGGTCACACCCCGCGTTTGTTGCCCCACAGCAGCACGTGCAGTTGCGGCAGAATGCGCGGGGCAAACCAGTTGTCGTTCATCGTTTTGTCGACCAGCCACAGCAACCTGTCGGACAGGCGTTGGGGATCGACCGCGCGGTCGGGATCGACCTCTGGATTGCCCGGTTGCAGATACAGCGGCAGATGCGGATATCTGTCCGCCGCTGCCCGCGCCCAGGCGTAATCCGCGTCGTCGAAAATCACGATCTTCATCACGACCGCGCCCGCGCCACGGGCGGCCTGACAGCAGATGTCAAAGGCATCCCAATCGACGGTTTCCCCACTCGACGGTGGTTTCGGACTCAGCACCAATGTGTCCAGATCGGCTAACCAGGGTTTGGCGATGGACCCTTGGGTTTCGCAGGCGAAACGGTATCCCTGCGCCTGACCCAACGCGATCAGCGGCGCGAAATCCTGAATGGCCGGGTTGCCGCCCGACAGCGATACGGTCAGTGGCTGGTTCCCCGACAGGCGCTGCACCTCGGCCCAGACCTCGGCGGTTTCCATTGCAGCCCAGGACGCGCGAAACGCCGGGTCAACCGCATGCATGCTGTCGCACCAGCTGCAGCGATAGTCACAGCCGCCGCTGCGCACGAACACGGTCGGTTCCCCGATCAGCGCGCCTTCGCCTTGAACCGTGGGTCCGAATATTTCGACGATGCGCAGCCGGGTCACGGCCGGTATTCCGCCCAGGTCTTGGGCGTTTCACTGACCTTGACCGCAGTGGTTTCGGGCCAACGCGCCCGGCACCAATCGTAGAAATGCCGCGCCATGTTTTCGCCCGTGGAATGGACGTCCAGCACATCGTTCAGGTGGCGATGGTCAAAGGTGTCATCGATATAGGTCTTGAGCGCCTTCAGCTCTCCGTAGTCGCGTACGAAACCATCGCTGTCTAACGTCGGCGCGGCCAATTCCACCACCACGATGTAGTTGTGACCATGCAGGCGCGCGCATTGATGATCTGCGGGCAGATGGGCCAACTGGTGAGAGGCGGAAAAATGAAATTCCTTGGTGATCCGGTACATCAGACACCTTCCTTTGTGGCGATGGCATGGGCCCAGAAATCGGGGTCGGCATAGGTGGTGGGGTCGGTGATTCCCGCCAGATCAAAGGCCTCGCGCCGTTCGACGCAGGTGCCGCAACGCCCGCAGTGAACCGCGCCACCCTTGTAGCAGGACCATGTGTCTGCAAACGGTGTGCTGTGGCGCGCGCCTGCGGTGACGATATCCGCCTTGGTCCGGTTCACGAAGGGTGTGTACAGCGACACATCCGCATAGCCGTCCAGCGCCGCCTTTTGCATGGCTTCGAACGCCTGGGTAAAGGCAGGCCGGCAGTCGGGATAGATGAAATGATCGCCGCCGTGCACCGCAGTCGCCACCGCATCGTCACTATTGGCAGCCGCCACGCCGAATGCCACGGCCAGCATGATCGCATTGCGGTTCGGCACGACCGTGATCCGCATGCTTTCCTCGGCGTAGTGTCCGTCGGGCACATCCACGTCATCGGTCAGCGCCGATCCCGTCAGGGCAGCACCGATCCCGCGCAAATCGATGATGTCATGGGGCACGCCCAGCCGCCCGGCACAGCGGGCCGCGAAATCCAGTTCCTTGCGGTGGCGCTGCCCATAGTCGAACGACACAAGTCGCGTCAGCTGATGCTCTGCCGCCACCATATGCGCAAGCGACACTGAATCGAGTCCGCCTGAGCAGATGACAATCGTCTTCATGTTTTTAACCCTTGTTTTGATATCCGGGTAGGCTGCGACCGGAAGGCGCCGCTTAGACCAATTCACGGCGGATGCCAAGTTGTGACCGCCGGGTCAGCATGCCGCAGGCGGTGTGGGCTGACCCGGGGCCTGTCAGCCGTCCGCGTGGCTGCGGCGGGGTCGCCAGCGGTGCAGCACATCGCCGCCCAAGGCGCGGGTCTCGATCAGATCGAACCGGGGCGCATCGCCCAGCTCGCGTGTGCCCAGGCCAGCCATTGACGGCAGACCGTCCGCCCCGATCATGCAGCCTGCCTGCATCATCACCACTTCGTCCACGAGGCCGGCATGCAGCAGCGACGCGGCCAGATGGCTGCCGCCTTCGCACAGGATGCGGGTCAATCCGCGGCGCGCCAGCTCTTGCAAGGCAGCCAGCATGTCGATCTGATGGTGGTGCAGGGGGCAGGGGATCAATGTCGCCCCGGTCGATGACCAGTCGCGTGTATCGGCGTCGTTCGCGTGAACGATCCAGACCGGTTGCAGGTGGGCGGTCTGTCCCAATCGCCCGTTGACCCGCAAATTCAGATCGCGCGAGACCACAATACGGACCGGCTGACGCACATCACCCAGATCGCGCACGTCCAGCGCCGGGTCATCGGCGCGGGCCGTACCGGCCCCCACCAGCACCGCGTCATGCGTCGCGCGCAGCCCGTGCACCGCACGGCGGGCCTGCGGGCCGGTGATCCAGCGGCTTTCGCCTGTCGCAGTCGCGATCCGTCCGTCCAGCGTGGTGGCCAGTTTCAGCGTGACCCAGGGCAGACCCTGTGTCACCGATTTCAGAAAGCCCGCGTTTGCGTCCTGCGCCTGCGCAGCGCAGACCCCCGTGGTCACAGCGATGCCTGCTGCACGCAGGATGTCCAGGCCCCGGCCCGCCACGCGCGGATCAGGATCCCCGGTGCCGACCACGACGCGGGCAATGCCTGCGGCAACCAATGCATCGGCGCAGGGCGGCGTCTGACCGTGGTGCGCACAGGGTTCCAGCGTGACATAGGCTACAGCACCGCGCGCGGCCTCGCCTGCCTGATCCAGCGCCACGCGTTCGGCATGCGGCCTGCCGCCGCGCCGCGTGTGCCCGCGTCCGACGATGACCCCGTCCCGTACGATGACGCATCCCACCGCCGGGTTCGGCCAGACCTGACCCAACCCGCGCCGTCCCAGCGACAGCGCCAGTTTCATGAACCTGATGTCGGGCGTCATACGTCCGGCTTGGTGTTCGGGCGCAGGTCTTCCATGAACTTCTCGAAATCGTCAGCCGCCTGAAAGTTTTTGTAAACACTGGCAAAACGGACGTAGGCCACAGTGTCGATCCGCGCGAGGCTCTCCATCACGATTTCGCCGATGGTGCCCGAGGGGATGTCGGTTTCGCCCATGCTCTCCAGCCGGCGCACGATGCCCGAGATCATCTGGTCCATGCGCTCGGGTTCCACCGGGCGCTTCTGAAGTGCGATCCGGATCGACCGTTCCAGTTTGTCGCGGTCGAAATCCTCGCGTCGTCCATTGGATTTGATGACGACAAGGTCACGCAACTGGACGCGTTCATAGGTCGTGAAACGACCGCCACAGGCGGGGCAAAAGCGGCGCCTGCGGATCGCGACATGATCCTCGGCGGGGCGGCTGTCCTTGACCTGAGTGTCGACATTTCCGCAAAAGGGGCAACGCATGGGCCGTTCCTTGTCCTGTCCTGGGGGCTGAAGCCCACTTATCCACATCGACTATAGGATTGGCCCCAGACTTTGGGTAGCCCTGTGGATAACCCGCATGATGTTGCTGCGAGGGTGAGTCCCGGATGCATCAGGGGTGTAGCGTGTGTAGCGTGACAGCAGGTTTTGCAGTGCGTGACTGTTGTAGCGTGACAGCAGGTTTTGCAGTGCGTGACAGTTAAAGTTGCAGCAAGCGATTTTTTGAAAACTGACCAAAATCGCACCGCTAGCGGCTACTGTCCAATCGCTGCAACGCCTCGATCTGTGCCGCGCTTGCGAGACGTTTTCCTTAGGGCAGGTTGCAGACCTTCGCCGCGAATTAAACATTGCACTTACGCCTCCGGCGAGGACCACCTAACGGGGACGTTGTGACTTCAACGCTAAGTCCGACCTTATGGCAGACCTGAAGTTCACTCCCGAGATCGAGATTCAAACGGTCTTGGCAGTCCGTTTGACCCCACGAATGGCCATCGCCGCTTTGAACCTCTCAAAACAGCATCATGCCTAACGAGATCAGTCCCCCAAGGACGCCGATAATACTCAACGCTTTGAAACCAGCACTTTCATGAAATTTGTGTACAAGCTCAGGAGACTTGCGCAAAGCTATCAACATCCGAGCGGACCTTCCAAAAACGCGCACGGCTTCGTCCCTACCGGGACTAATAGCGTCAGCTCTTGTCACACCCGGCAACCTAGGTAGTCCGACGCGCATTTCCTGCGTGAGGTACAGGATGTCCTCCCGCATTTGTTCGCGCAGATCGCCTTGTGTAATTGCTTCGAGTACAGGAGCCGCATCGGAGAGCAGATCAAGATTTTCTGGCTCAAGTTCTTGCAGCGCTTGCTGCTGAAGCAGTTTCCTGTTTTCCGCCACGTGCGGATCAGTGGCCCTTATTCCCTGAGCTCCTTCTTGCAAAGCAAGAAGCAAAGCTTGGTTTTCGTCTGATGGCGGAAGCTCACCAGTTCCGATTTGCGAAGTAAGCGCCAAGTGAACCGACGTAAGGTCCATCTCGACCCTTTGAGGGTCATTCGAATAGCGCTCTAAAGTGCGGTTCAACCGACGGATTTCGAGCGAGTCGGCGTTCAATCCATTCGATGGACTCGCAAGAACATCTTCAATCGCGTCAGCCAACTGGTCGAGCGTTGCAGACAGGAGATCAGGTTTCTCAATTCTCTTCGCACGAACGCTGAAAACACCGGTTTCTTGGTCTTGGAGAAGGTCTTCTGCTAGAGGCAAAAGTCGGCTCAGTACCTCCGCTTCATCTTCTGCAGGCTCTACGTCATCTTGCTCCGAAGGTTCGAAAAACTCTTCGCCAGGAATCGGCGACCAGTCCCAAATTCCGTCCTCATCGATGATTTGCTGAGCAGCCTTTTCAATTATTTCTTCAGGGTATTCAGCAGAGAAGTTATCCCCCAGTGCCTCTTGTGGCGTTTCAGGTCCACCATAGATCCACTGGTAGCCTCCTTCTGCGCTAATATGTGGCAGTGAGTTAGCAGGGTCCTCGTAGTTTGAGTGAAACCACTCTTTCATCTCCTCAATGGCAGATTCTTCATCGAGTTCTTCATCGTCGTAGTCTGGCTCATGCTCTAAACTGATGGAAAAATCCTGAACCAGTTCATGCCCATTAATGTCATGAACGATCTGTCCAAGGGCCCCGATGGGATACTCCGACATCTCCCAACGAAGTTCGCCTAATTCTTCGCGATGTGTTGAAGCGCTCCACAGGCTGTCAGGACCCATATCCCGTTCTTCACTTGCAACTACCTCCCAATCAAGTTCGTCAGCCTCAATCTCAAACTTTGCTCCAGTTTCCGAATGACGAACGATTGCAACGCCGGTTGTGTCAATTCTCATTTTCGTATCTCACGAGGCGGAGTGTCTGGCTAGGACGTCTTGCATTTCGGTCGGCTGGAAAACTACATCTCAGGAGCACTCCGCAAAACCACCCGCGGCATTCACTGCCTCAACCCACTGCTGGTTTCCTACTCTGCGCAACCTAAGGCAGCCGCGGCGCGAACGATAGCTTCAATACGCATTGACGCCGTTCGTCCGCGATGCAGCGGACGGCAGCTCTCGCCCCGTGGTGTCGATCGAGCGGGCTTCGGCCTCGCTCCTCACCTGAATGTCCGCTTCCACGTTGAGGCAAGGCTGCCTTCGCGACCGCGGCGAATGACAGCTCCCCGCCCAACTTCCCCCTCAAAAACACCCCCTCAACCACCGCCACGCCCTTGCTGCAGCCAGCGGGACCACGCCGTTACCGGCTGCAGCGGATCGGTCCACCCGGAGGGCCAGCCCATCATCCAGTCGGTGAAGGACGGGTTGAGATGCAGCGCCTACTTGGAGTGCAGCCCCCCAGGCAGCAAAGTCACCTGGCATCGGGGGGAAGAGACGAGCGGTCCTGGCGTCCAGCCCGTGGCCTTGAGCAGGTCCCACATCATGATCCAGCACCGGGCGGCCATGATCAGGCCAACCTGTGATCCCTTCTGGTTCTGGTCCGCGATGAACTGGAAGTGACCCGGTCCCACGCGGATGCTCGTCCTGTTGCCGCCCATCAGGTAGGTCGGCGTGGGCCAGAATGAACATCCGTTCGCGTAGGTGAGACCCGCCGACTTCCGCCGCTGATACGACGCACGCTGCAACCCGGTAGCCCAGGCCTTGAAGGTCTCGGGCGACATCGTGGAAGCCCAGGGACAGATGGCCGGGGACGTTCTCGAAGAAGCACCACTCGGGTCGGACTTCGTCGATGATACGTGCAACATCGGGCCAGAGGTGCCGGGGGTCGTCGTGTCCGCGTCTGTTGCCAGACAGGGTGAACGGCTGGCACGGATATCCGGCAGTGACGATATGAACGCGGCCACGCCACGGGCGGCCGTCGAAGGATTTGAGATCGTCCCAGACAGGAGCCGGAGCCAGGGACGCGTCCGCCATCCGTGCCACGAGAGTGGACGCGGCGAAACTGTTTCGCTCGACATAACACACAGTGCGATATCCGGGTTCTGCGAGGTGAAGGCCGAGATCCAGTCCGGCGACACCAGCGCAAAGGCTGATGCCGCGAAAGTCGTCATGTCGTTCGGGGGTACGAAGAGCCACACAAGGGGTCCTTTCCATCGCGATCGGGTCGCTTGGGTGAGGGGCTCGTCTGGGGCCTCAGGTGATTGAAGGCGCGGCATCGGGGGCATTTGATGCTGATCTTGCAGCCGAAGTCTGCGCCGTCGGTTTTGAATAGCAATCGGGCACAGCCCGAGCAACGGATTTCATGGGTAGCCATGGGATATAGAATCGCCTCACAGTGGCCGTCCCTCGCGAGGGAGGGGGCGGCTGTAAGTGACTTGCGGTCGGCGGGAAGGCTTCGAAACTTTCCCCGTGTCGAAGGGTGGTGAGACACCCTTTGGCCCCCCGTTAAAGGGGGTGTTCAACGGCCCTTACGGGGCCGTCTGATCTGCCCCGCGATCGGCGGAGAAGGATGTCGTAAGCGCGCCGGTCAATTCGTGTGTGACCTTGCGGATCAGCCAACCGCCGTTCAGCTCGGCCCGCAGGCCGGTCATGCGGATCGTGCCGCCTGCAAACAGATCACCGTTGAAGCGGTGCAGCGTGCCGTCCAGCGTCAGCCGCGCGCGGTCTGACATTGCGAGCTCGGCCGCACAGGCGCGCTGCGCATCGGCGGCGGTGGCATAGACGTGACGCAGGCGGTGGACGGGCTCGCCGCTGCCGACGGTGACCTTGACGGTCCGGCCGCCCGCGATGTCGCACCATTCGGCCGTCACTCGGGCGTAGGCCTTGCGCGCGCCGCGATCCCAGGACCAGTCGGACAGATCGGTGCGGTCGATGGCCACGGGCGGAATCGCGACACCTGTCGCGTCCCGCCCCGTACCACGCGGAATGACGACCAGGCGACCGGCCGCGGGCTTGGCGGTGGCGTCCAGCGTCCGTGCGATACGCGTTAGAAAGTTCAGATCACTCTCGGCCGTCTGGGCGAGGAACGGGTAGCGGATGCCAGCCAGCGCCGCGGCGACGACCGGTTCCAGCCCGACCCGGCCCGCGATGGTCTCGACGATCTGGCCCAACGTCTGATCGGTCCAGCCGCGCGATCGCGGCGCGCGCAGCGGGCCTGTCATGTCGGCAGCGGTCGCGTCGATCGTCAGGGTCTGCGGCATGCCCGTGCCGCGCACCCGGTCCACGGCAAAGCGGCCGACCGGGACCAGCGGCTGGCCTGCGTGGCCCAATGCGACGTCCAGGACAACGCCGGTCTCAGGGGCTGCGATCCGCCCGTCGCGGTCATCGACCTTCAGGCGCAGCGTGTCGGCCGACAGCCCGTCCTCGTCCGTGACCGAGAGCGAGATCAGCCGGTCCGCGATGGTCGCGGTGACGTCCGTGTTGGTGGCGATGATGCGGAAGGCAGGCGTCATGTGCGGCCCCAGAGGCGGATTGTCGTGCGGGTCAGGACTGGTGCCGCGTCCGGCAACATGATCAGCAGGCCGTCGGGCAGCACCGCACCGGCGGCGGCCAGACCGGGGTTCGCGTCCAGGATCGCGGTGCAGAGCCGGGCATCGCCCAACTCGCGATGGGCGATCAGATCGACTACGTCGCCCTGGCGGGTCAGATAGGGTGTCATGCCCGGTCGCCTCCGTAGCTTTGCAGATCGACGGCAAAGTCGATCTTGCGCGGGGCCCCGTCGGCCATGAACACGGATTTGGTTTCCTCGACCGACGTGATGACCCAGCGGTCCCAGATGAACCCGAGGCCATCGACCAGGATCAGCGGCTGCCCCAGACCGGCCTGCAGTCGCATCAGCTCGACCTGACGCAGCCCGCCCTTGAAGTGGGGATAGATCACACCGGACAGGGTGACGCTTTCCGTGCCACGGCCCGCGAACTGTGCGGCAGGCTGGCGGCCGACCCGGTCGATCTGTTCCCACCGGTATTCGGCCGTGCGGCGAAAGGTCTGGTAGTCCGCGCCCGCCACGCCGAACCGGAACACCCCCAGCGCCATCATCACGAGGCTATTCATAAAAGCCCCCATCGTGCAGGGCGCGGCTGGTATCCATCAGATCGGCCAGCTCGCGCTTGACCGCCCGCGCAACCGCGTGGGCATCCATGCCGGGGGCCGCGTTGATGACGATATCACCGAAATTGACGGAGCGTGCGGGTGCGGCACCGGCCCGCCGCGCGTCGCGGGCCGTGATGATGCTGCCAGACTGGCCGGGGGCAAAGAATTCCTGCCCACGCTCGTTGACTTCGTAGATGCCGCCGGCCCGGACGGGACCGCCGAGGGCGCGGCGTCCTGCGGAAGTGCCACCGACACCCGCGGTCGCTGCCATCGCCGGGGCCGCGTCCGGGGTTGCGCCCATGTCCTTGATCAGCGCGATGCCGTCGATCATCCATTGCGGCACGATGGCGGCCAGCGATGCCTTGATCGTCTCGACCAGCCCGGTCAGCACCGACCAGATGCCCGCGCCGAGGGTGCTGATCATCTCGACACCCATCTCGAACCACGGGTGATCCGTGATCGACGCAATGCTGGCGGCGACATCCTCAAAGGACCAGCCGGTCAGGTATTCCAGAAACCCGCTGGCCGCGTCAAAGATCAGCGTGAAGCCGTTGAAGTCCTTGATCACCTGGAACACGCCGTCGATCAGCCCGTCCTGAAACGCGGCCTTTACTCGGTCCACCTTGTCGGTGAAATAGGCGACGATCCCGTCCCAGTTCTGGTAGATCGCATCGACGGCGTAGGCGATCAGCGCCAGCGTCAGGATCAGCGGGTGCCGCATTGCTAAGCGGCCCAGCCAGATCAGCGCACGCCCCACGATCCCGGTCGCCGCCCATAGACGACCGAGCGCCGCCACCGGGTTGGTCGCCAGAAGGATTAGGCCGCGCCCCAGCCCCGCCGCTGCACGACCGGCGACACCAAGGGCGATCTGCATCCAGCCGAACAGTCGGACACCCACGCTGACCAGACGCAACACCGGCAACAGCGCCAGACTGACCGCAAAGGATGCGACCGATAGGCCCAAAAGACCCGCCGCCAGCCAGCCAAGCTGCTGGATCAATTCCGGGTTCGCCTCGGCCCATTCAACAGTGCGGCCGATGACCGGCATGATCGTTTCCAGCATGTCGTTCAGCATCGGCAAGAGCTGTGATCCGACGACAACGCTGAGCGTTTTGAAATACTCGATGGTGCGGGCGCGCTGCGCCTTGGTCGTCGCAACCTGGCGGGCGTATTCCAACTCCATCAAGCCCAGTAGCGCGGCACTGTCTGCAGTTGCGGCAAGGGCGGCGCGCAGGGTGTCGGTCTGGGCGATCAGCGGAATGATTGCGGCCTTGCCTTCTTCGCCGAACAGGTCACCGACCAGCGACGACCTGCGATACGGCTCCATCTCGTTGAGTGCATCCAGCACCGACAGGATCGCGCCGCTGGCGTCCTCTTGCATTGCCCGCGCCAGATCTTTGGCGTCGATGCCCAGCTCCTGAAACACAGCCTTTTGCCGGGCCGTGGCACTTCGGCCGACGGTCATTGCGTTGATGAAGTTCTTCATGCCCGTGGCCGCGATCTCGGGGCTGCTGCCTGCTGCCAGCAGCGTGGCACTCAGCGCCGCGATCTCGCTGGTGGCCAGACCGGACACATCCGACAGCACCGCCTGCCGGTTCAGCACAGCGAGGATATCGGCCTCGTTCGTGGCCATGGTGTTGCCCAGCAGGTTGACCATGTCACCAAGCTGCATGGCCTCGTCTTGCGTCAGGTTCAGGTTCGCCCGCCACCGGGCCAACGTCTCGCCAGCGGTCTCAGCCGAGACGCCAAGGGCCACGCCCATCACCGTTGCGGCCTCGGCAAATTCCAGAAGCTGCGCGCGCTTTTCCGCGTCGGGCAGGTTGGCATCGACAACGCCCATGCGCCCGGCCGCCGCGACGATATCCATGATCCCCTGCGACGTGGCGTAGAGCCCGCCCGAGGTGACAAGTGCGGCGATGTCGCGTTGCAGATCGACGAACCCGTTCTCGCTGTCGAAATCCACCACCTTGGCGATCTCGGCCATGCGCGCCTCGGCCTCGATCGCCGGTTCGGTCATCGCCCAGAACCCGGCCGCCATGCTGGCAAGCCCGGCCGCCTGTCCCACGATGCGCGCCTGCTGGCGGTCGGCCATCTCGCCGATCGCGTCGGCGCGTTCGAGGTTGCGCAGGCCCGCCTGGCCGATCTGGTTGCTGACCCGCCCGACCTGCTGCAGGGCCTGTTTTGCCGGTCCTGTCGCGCGGTCCACCAGGCGCAGGATCAGGGCGATATTCATGTCAGTCATCGTCACCCTCCTGTCGTGGTGCGCGGTCGCGGGCCTTGGCCCACCAGTAGGTCAGATCGTCCAGTGTCATGGGGCCGGTGACATCGGGGCCCCAGCCGAACACCACGGCGATATCCGCCATGGTGTCGCCGGTGTCGTCGTGCGGGATCAGGCTTCGGCTGCCCGCAGCGCCTCTTCCTTGAGGGCCGGAGAGGCCAAAAAACCGACCACCTCCATCCCCAGTGTCAACAGATCCGCCGGGGCCAGCGCCTCGACCTCGGCGGGCAGCAATGCGGGCACGGTGACGCGCGGCAACACCTTGAGCAGTTCGGACGTGTCCATCTGCAAAAGCTGCGTCAGCTTGCAGCCGCGCAGCTCGCCCGCGGTGGGCTGGCGGATTTCGACGGATTTGACGTCGCCGCCCTCGCGCTTGATCGGTGTGGTCAGTTTCGCCATGGTTCAATCCCCCCTTAAAGGCCCATTGCAGCGCGGATGCCTGCAAGCTGGTCGACGCCGTCGATGACGCGGACACCGTTTTCAACATCGATCTTCACGAGCGGCTGCCCGTTCTTTTCGATGCTGAAGAAATCGACATCCATCATCGCCTTCATCTTGGACTCGGTGCCTGCCTTGAGGTCGTCCCAGTTGACGTCGGTGATGCGGCCACCCATCGCAAAGATGAATGTGTCCGCCGCGAAATCGTCCTCGCCCACGGCGGCCGGGCGCAGGACAATGCGGTTCTTGGACCCGAACAGCCGGATCGGGGCGTCCGACCATTCGTCGAATGTCAGCTCGGTCGTCATGGCCTCCATGCCCATGTCGACGGCCGTCTCGGCATCCATGCCGGCCCCGCGGTGTGCGGCGGTCTTGATCTTGAGGGCGGGCAGCTTGCCGGTGCTGACCAGGCCCATGTAGCTGACGCCATCAAGGAAGGCGTTGTAGTTTCGGATTGTGCGCGGGAAAGACATCAGGTGCCTCCTTTAGCTTGCGGCTTGAAAGTCGGTGATCAGCTCTTCGTAGTAGTCACCGTTGCGACGGGCGCGGAACGTCAGACGTTCCAGCGGGGCGGGCGGCTCGATGTCGAAATCGAGATAGAGCTGTCCAGCGGCCAGCGTGGCCTTGGTGTTCAGCTCGGGGTCCAGCCAGACGGTGCCGCCCAGCAGCGCGCCCTGGGCGGTCAGCCGGCCAAGGTAGGCCTGCACGCTGTCGCGGATGTCGATCAGCAGTTGCGCGGACAGCGGACGGTCCATCGCCCAGCGGTGCGCCCGTTCGATGCTGTCGTAGATCAGATCGGCGGTGCGGCGCACGCTGATGAACGCCCAGAGCGGATCGTCCGACGTGCTGCGGTTGCCCCAGACGCGGAACCCGTCCTCGCGGATGATGACGGCGACCTTGGCCTCGTTCAGGCGGTTGGCCTCGGTGTCGGGGTCCGAGATCGCAAAGCCGATGGGGCGGGCCAGCCCGGTGATGCCGCCGACCAGGCGGTTGGAGGCCGACCACCAGAACCCGCGTTCATTGTCGGTGCGGCTGATTACGCCCGCCACATAGGCCGAGCCGGGACGTGTAACGGTCTGCGCTGACACGGTGTCAAAGACGCGGACATAGGCATCGACCAGGAACAGGCGGTCCG
Source organism: Loktanella gaetbuli (assembly GCF_020531945.1). Classification (NCBI taxonomy): domain Bacteria; kingdom Pseudomonadati; phylum Pseudomonadota; class Alphaproteobacteria; order Rhodobacterales; family Roseobacteraceae; genus Loktanella; species Loktanella gaetbuli. Next base: position 297,920 of record NZ_JAJATZ010000002.1, on the reverse strand, counting down.
ACCCGAATTGACCGGCGTAGGTGATCGCATCGGCCTCGACCGTGTTGGGACCGTCAGCCACGACAACGGCCCGCAGCTTGGCCGCGACCGTGACCAGCGCGTTGGTCAGCGGGTTGGCGGCACCGGGATCGGTGGGGCGCGTCAGACCAGGCGCGATCAGGATGCGCGGGATCTGACCCGTGACGGCACCAGCCCCGATCAGGGCATAGGCGCCGGACTGTTGGGCTGCGTTGCCCACGGCATTGGCGAGGGTCGCGGCATCGTCCGCGCCCTCTGCCACCCGCACGACGATCGCGACGGCAACGCCCTGGGCATAGACCGCGTCATAGGCATCGCGCAGGGTCCCGGTCTGCCCGAGGGCGGCCGATGCCCGGGGCCCGGTGATCAGGACGGGCGTGTTCAGCGGGAACGCATCGTTGGTGGCCTCCGGTGCGGTGCCGACGATCCCGATGATCGAGGATTTGACGGTCGAGATGGGGCGCAGGCCGTCGTCGATCTGGACGACCTCGACCCCGTGTAGAAACTGTTCAGGCATGATGGTTCTCCTTTTGGTGTGAGGGGGCGGCGGTCATGACCATCGCCACAAAATGACGGCGAGCAGCATGACAAGGCGGCGGACGGGGCCCACGCCGTCGGCGCGCAGGGCATCGTGGAACACGGCACCAGCCGTGACGCGGTCCCAGCCGCGCCCGAGCAGATCGTCATGCAGGGCAGCGGCCTTGAGGTAACGGGGATCGTGCGGGCTGACGGCCCAGTGCAGGCCGCGTGGCACGGACACGTCAAACCCGCGACCGCGTGGGACACTTACCCAAAGGCCTGACCCTTTGACGCCGATTTCCCACATGACAGGCCCGGTGAGGCGATACCGATCCGTGCCGTCGATGCGGATGTAGGGCGCGCGTGCGTCGGTGTAGGCGCTCATGCCACGGCCTCCTTGCGTGCGGCCAGGATCGCGGCAGTCGCGGTTGACCGGGTCATCGCCTCGGCAAACACCGTGTCGATCCCCTTGGCCGAGGCGGTCAGCCGTGCCTGACCCGCTTGCAAGGCTGCCAGCCCATCGCGGCAGATCTGGACGAGGTCCGCGTCACCGGCCAAGGCCTTGAGCATGTCCAGCTCGGCCCGGTCGGCAGCGTTGGAGGCATGATCGGCCAAGGCTACGACCCGCGCCATCTGCCCTGCGACAAGGATGCCCGACACGTCAGCCAGGGTGCCGACGATGCTGGGTGTGTCGCCGACAGCCTGGTCAATGGTAGCCCGGATCGCCGCACGGCCCGCAGCGGCCGAAGCCTGTGCCTCGGCCTGCGCGATTGCCGCCTCGGGATAGCCCAAGGCCAGTGCCTCGGCGCGGGTTACGGCGAAGGTGGTGCGCGCGCCGTCGGTGACGTTCAAGGTATCGGTCATTTTCGCCTCCTTTAGTTGGTCAGAACAGCGCCACCAGCGCCCGAACTGATGGCGACTTGCCCGCCGTTGATGAGGGTTGTCGTCCGCTGGCCAACGACCGCCGTGCCTTGCGCGAAGTCGATGCCGACCATGCCGTCGAAGGTTGTGTTCAAAGCGGAGAGCGTGGCGACAGCACCGCCGCCAGTATTCGTGAACGTGAACTCGCCCGTGCCGATCAACCGGCAATCACGAAACGCAATCTGTGTCTGCGTACCGGCCGGAATGTTCCAAAAGCGCGGCGTACCCCAGCCTTTCGCGGCGTTCAGCTTTGCAGGCGCGACAAAGTCGATATCGTGCGCACGAATGCGAGAGAAGAAGCCCGGCACGAAATTATAGAGCTGATTTCCTGCGCCGTTTTCATACGCCCCGAAAGCGATGACGGGATTTGCGCCAGCGCCGACTTTTTCAAGGTAAAGTCCGCGTTCACCGGTCGCGATGTTGCTGACAACCGGGTGCATTTCACCAGAGCGTAGCCGAAGATGGACAGCCACACCTTCGTCAGACGCCGCGACCGCGTCCGCGATTGTGTTGAAGGTCCCGCCGTTGATTTCGGTCGGGTTCGGGTCAGCCGGGTCGATGACCGCCTCGAAGGCCAGCGACGGGATCAGGCCCTCGACGCCAGCCGCGACCTCGACAGCCAGCGCATCGACGGCGGCCTGTAGCGCTGCGAGGTCTGCCTCGCCTTCGGCCACTGCCGCCTCGACCTGGGCGCGCACCCCAGCTGGCATGTCCGCGAGGAATGTGGCCAACGACGACAGTTTCGCCAGCGCCTCGCTCATCGTTGCAAAATTGGTGGGCATGATCAGACCTCCTATCGCACGCGGATGATCGGATGGACGGACACGGCACGCGGGCGGGTTTCCTCGCCGCCAAAAGGCAAGGTCGATGTCACGAGGCGACCATCTGCGGGCTCGTTAGGACCTTGTGCATTGTTGCCGTTGTCCTCGTTGTAGGCCCCATCGAGAGGGTGGCTGTGCTCGCGGATTTCATCCGCCTGCCAGGTCCCGATTTCGAGGGCGGGCAATTCACCGCGGCCCAGATCGGCACCGCGACGGAACTCGGTCCTCAGCTCGGGGATGTTGAACGTGGTGGCACCGTCGCCAGCGCCCCAGGCGTCGCCGATGGCATCCCACAGCTCGGGATATTCATCCCGCGCCAGCGCGCGCCCGTCGGCCGTCATCCAGCCGTCCGGTGCCACCGGCCCCGCGCTATCGACGATCGTGCCGACGGGCACCTGCGCACGTTCCAGCGCCACGATCCGCTCCGCAGCCTGTGCCAGTGCCTGCGTGAACACGGCATGGGCGGCCAGATCCTCGGCGATGTGATCGACAAGCGGCCAGTCGGGACCTTCGACGATGATTGCTCCTTCGGTCACGCGGTCCAGCGTGATGGTCTGATCGAGCACAAAGTCATAGGCCCCGAGGTCCGCTGTCGGGTAATCGAGCCCGGCCGCCACCACGATCAGATCGCCGTCCTGATCAAAGAACCCGACCTCGCGCAGGGTCATCGCGGGTAAGTCGGCTGACGGAAACACCGCGTTGATCATCCAACTGCTGGCCTCGGTCTGGGCGCGACGGTCGAACGGGCGGCGGATGACCTCGCCCAGCAGTGCTGTCTGATTCGTCGTCGGATCGTAGAGCGCGCCGCCACCGTCCCCCAGGGCGACCTCGGTGATGACAACGGCTGCCGCGGACCCGGCGGCCGTGTTGACCTTGGCCAGGCCGAGGTCCGTAAAGATGATCGTGGCAGGCATGGCGTTCCCCTATGCGGGCCGCACGTCACCGCGCTGGACGATGCGTCCGCGCGTGGCGATGTGGGCAGGCTGGCTGATAGATTGATCGGTGACCGGCACCGCGGGCCGCAGGATGCCGGTCGCACCCAGGCGCGCGCGCTGGCCGGTCGCGGCGCGGGCATCGCTGGTGACGGTCGAACGGACGCGCAGCGCGTATTGCGAGCGGACTGGCTTGATGCTTTCGACGATGCGCGCCACGTCCTGGACAAAGACGTCATCGGCGCGGCGGCCGGAGTTCTCGATCCGCTCCATGCCGATATCGAGGCGGAAGGTGTGCGGGGTGCCGTCGTACTGGAACCATTCCTCCAGCACGGCATCGATCCCGGCTGCATCGAGGGCCGCGATGACGGCCCCGCGTGTGCCCTTGCGGCGATGCACCTCGACCGACCGCGCGATGACGGCGCGTTTGACGCCATCCGACCAGGTCGCATCCCAGTTATCGACGGACATCGCCCAGGCGAGCCAGGGCAGCAAATCCGCCGGACAATCCGCGACCCGACCGACGCGGCCGATGTCAAACTTGAGGTCGTCCGGCACAGCCGTTGCCGCCTCGATCGCGCGGTCGAGGGTGGTTGCGTTGGAAGGCAGGAGGGATTGATCAAGCATCGATGCCCCCTGCGGTCAGGGTGATGTCAGTGCAGAACGCGGCACTGGTGCCATCGATCTCGATATCGGCAGCGGGGCTTTCGAGCACGACATTCTGCACGCCAGCGCCGTGCAAGGCGGCAAAGAGCCCCGACCGCGTGACGTTCTCACCGATCAGGCGGCGCGCGGCGACGTAGGCGGTGACGGCTGCGCGGGATGTCTCCAGCACCACGGCGCTGTCGGGACCGTCGTAAAAGGTCAGCGTGGCGGCGACCTGGTACGGCACGATGACAGCACTTTCGACCTGCACCAGATCGGTCAGGGGCCGGACGAAGTCATCGTTCAACGCGATTTCAACGGCCTGTAAAAGGTCCGCAGGTGCGGTGCCGTCACCGGCCTCGGCCAGCACGCGGATGCCCACGACGCCGGGCGCGAGGTTGGCGACCGCGATGTCACGGACACGCGGATCGGCGGATCTGGCAAAGAACAGATACGACCCGATGGTCCCGGCCGTCGTCTGTGCCTCAAGCGCCAGTTGCATGCGGCTGCGGAAGTCACTGTCGTTTTCCATCACCGGCGCGACGGGTGGTGTGGCGTCCGGTTGCGCCGGGGCGAGGACAAGGCGGGCCACACCGTAAAAGGCCGCAAGCTGGTCGAGGTTTGCGCCGGTCGCATAGGCGGGCATCACGGCCCGCGCGCCGTCGTTGACCGCAGCCCGCAAGAGCACCTCGTCAAAGGCGTCGCGCTGCAGATACATCGTCAGCGGTTCGCTTTCGAGCGCCAGCACCGGGGCAAGGTCAGGTGCCAGCGCCAACAGCGCATCACGCTTGCGGGCAAAGATCGCCTCGACGTCCAGCGTCTCGACCACCTGGGGCGCGGGCAGGTTTTCCAGATCGATCTGCGTGAACCGGGTCATGCCGTCACCTCGACCGGGATCGTGCGGGTCGTGACCTGGCCTGCGATCTCGGCTTCCAGATCAAGGATCACGCGCCCGGCAGCACTTTCCGTGACACTGACGCGGCGCAGGGTCAGCCGCGGTTCCCACAGATCAATCGCCTCGGCCGTCGCGGCATAGACCTCGATCACCGTCGCGGGTGTGACGGGCATGTCGATCAGGCGCGGCAGGTCCGACCCAAAGTCACGCCGCAACACGCGGCTGCCCTTGGGCGTGGACAGGATCACACCGACGGACTGCGCCAGATGCGCGTCCAGGGTCAGGCGCTGACCGGTATGGCGGCTGAGGCCCGTCACTTCGCGTCCTTGGCCTCGGGTGCCGGTGTCACGTTCTCATAGGCGGCGGCCTGCGGTGTCAGCTGCAGGGTGTCGCCTTTCTTGCGGTACGTGCCCGCGATCCAGCCGGACGCAGCGGCCACATAGGATTTGTGGGCGTCGGGCGTGGCCCCCGGGTTGGCTTTGGTCGATTTGGTCATCACTGCGGTCCTTCGGTTGTGGCGGCCCCGCCTGTGACGCCGCCGTGAATGTGGTTTTGCAGGCTGATCCCGCCGGCGATGACATCGCCGCTGACGATCAGGGTGCCATTGAAGTGGATTTCGCCGCCCGCCAGCTCGAACAGCGGCACGGCGGCATCGTCAGATGGCGCGTTGCCCGCAAAGATCCCGCAGACGACGATGGCGCGGGCCATGTCACCGCCAGGGCATGCGATCAGGACCTGTTCGCCGATGGCAGGCATCCACCACAGCGACAGGCCACCCGCGCGCATCATGCCGACGGCAGCGGCGGGGATCGTGATGTCGCCCAGGTTGACTGCAACGCTGGGTCCGGCGGGATCGACCGACACGATGGTCCCGACTTGCAGGACATTGGCGATACGGCGATCGGCTTCGGCAGCGGCGAGGGTCATGGTGCCTCTCCGATCCGGGTGTAGTCATTGACGTGGTCCGCACCGATGTCCGGCGACTGTCCGACGTAGAGGTCCACGCCCAACGGCGCGTCGGGTGCGGCGGGATCAAAGGTGCAGGGCTGGGTCCAGGTGACAGCCCAAAGGCTGGCAGCAGACTTCTGCCAGCCTGCGGTCACGACAGACTGACCACGCACGTTGCGCGCCTGGCCGCAATCCGGGCGGCCCCAGCGGCGGTCAGGAATGGCGGTCGCCAGCGCAACCATCATCGCGGCAGCCGCGGCATCGCGGTCCAGCCCCAGCGCGTCCTTGGTCACGATGAAGGCGGCCATGGCGAGGTCAAAGGTGTGAAATGCCCCGGCAGCGGTGTCCGCCTGCTTGATGTCGAGGATCGACACCAGCACGGCGGGCGTCTGGATCGCATCGGACTTGAGCCGTTCGAGGTTGAACCGCCCAGTGATGCCCTTGCAGGTCCGCGTCGCGGGAAGCACCTCTTTCAGGCGGGCCGCCACGGCATCCGGCAGCTCTTGCAACAGGCCGGTCATTGCAGCACCTCGCTCAGGTCACCGGTCACCAGATCGGCGATGTCGCGACGGTCCTGATCGGACAGACCAAGGTAGGGCCGCGCGGGCAAACCGGGCGAGCCTACCTCTTCGCCACCGAACTGCTGGATCGCGCCATAGACCAGATTGGTGCCGACCCGCGCCTCGGGGCCGTCGGAATAGTTCTGGATGCTGTCCAGCAGGCCGGGCAAACCGTCAGCGACCAGCAGTGAATGGCGCGCGCTGCGCGTCGCGGCATAGCCTTCCGACCATGCGGCCCAGGGCTCGCCATCCGGACCGGCCTTGTCGTCGGCGATGCGTTCCCTGGTCGAGCTTTCCAGCAGCGCCCCGATGTTGAAGGCCAGCGCGTCGATCTGCCAGGCGGCAAGGTCACGCAGGCCGGCCTCGGCCATGGCGGTGTCGAGTTCAAACTGTGCGACGACGCCGACCATCAGAGCCCCCGCATCTTGTCGCGTGAGAACAGACGCGCGGGCCCGCCGATCGTCAGCGGGTTGGGGCCACCGTCGTCGGGGTCTTCGCCCGCGACCGGGGCGATGGTCAGGCGCATTTCGCCTTTGGCGATCCGCTTGAGGGCGGCCATTGCGTCCTCGTATCGCTGGCGCAGCTCCTCGGTCATCGTGCTGGACGATCCGGCAAGGCGGTAAAGCGCGATATCAACGCAGTATTGCGTCAGGATATCGTGGGGATCGGCCAGCGGCAGGTCGTAGCGGACACCGACATAGCCATCGATCTCGGCACTGGCCGAGCGCAGGGCGCGGGTGATGGCCGCGTCGTCGGGCACACCGTCACCGTCGCGATCGGCCACGACCAGCGCGTCGGCGGTGTAGAGCGTGATGATGTCGTCCTGGCTTGCGTACATGGTGTCCTCGAAATTCGTGGGGGCCATCCTCCCCCTGGGCCATCGGGTCCGGGCTTGTTCCACCGGACGGTGCAGCGATGCGGGGCGCGATGGCTTCCCCTGGTCTTCGTGCCCGCCCCCGACGCTGCCAGGCGGGGGCGGGCGTATCGGCAACCGCAGCCATCTGGGAGGATGTCTGCTTGCCGCGGCGCCGAATGGGGTCAGGCCTTCAACGGGGCCTTGAAGCCACCTTTGAGGAGCTGCTCCATCGCCGCGTCGCGCAGTTCCGGTGTGACCAGCTTGTCGTCGATCGCCACGGCGGCACGCAGCTTGCCCATGTCAGGCAGTCCGCCCTTGGTGAAATCGTCGTCCACCATCTGGGGGATCGCGGACAGCAGCGCGTCGATGACCTCGGCCTCGGTCGGGATCGTTGCCGGCACGTCGCTGGCCGCGATCTCGGCCGGAGTAGCGGCGCGGACCTTCAGGTGCGGCTCGTTCTCGATCGCCTTTGCGTGGGCGTCGGTGAAGTCGTCGCTGTCCACGACGGTGCCGTCCTTGGTCCACATCCGCCCGGCCCGGAAAAATGTGCCCGACGGTGTGGTGGCTTGAATGAAGAGTTTCATGCGCGCGCTCCCTTACGCGGCCCAGTCGTCAACGACGATCTCGACCTTGTTGTAATGCTTGTTGTCGCCACCGTTCGGCAGGCTGCGGACCGCAAAGATGTCCTCGGCCGCGGACTGGTTGTCGGCGTTGACGACGATCATGTTGGGCGCGATCCCCAGCGGGCGGCCGCCGTCAGCTGTCACCTTGCGCATCGCGGTGCGGGCGGCCTCGAAGTTGGCGACCGTCAGTGGCTGGCGCGAGCAATAGGCCATCTGCCAGAAGCCGAAGCCTGCCTCGCAGCGATACCGGATGCCCCATTGGAACTCGTCCTTGGTGAACACCACGTCCGAGGTTTTGGGATCCATTTTCATGGTCATCTCGGGTTTGGTACGTTCCTGGAAGATGAACGGCTTGAGCACCTTGCGGGTGTCCAGCAGATACCAGGCAGGCTCCAGACCGTCGGCGTAGTTGGCGACGGTCGTGACAGCACCGGTCCCGTCAGGGTTGGCATAGACCGGATGATCCACATCGAAGAAGTTCTGCCCGTCGTAGCAGAGCGAGGCCGTGCCTTGCCCCATCAGGTCAGAGATCAGCCGGTCCGGGTGCTGTGCGGATTCCTGACCCATGTGCGCGGCAATCGGGGAATAGTGACCGTATTGATCATCCTCGATCGCGGTGCGTTTGACGCCGAGCGTGGCCTCGAACAGGCGGTTGGTGATCTCGTAGCCCTGGGACTTCATGTCCTTGACAACGCGGTCGCCGATCCATTCGCGCAGTTGCGGGAAATCTTGCAGCCAGCCGTAGGTGTTGGAACTGGTCGTGGACGGCACCAGCGTGGCGACCTTCTTCCAGAACGGGTCGACCGACATCTGGGCGTAGGCATCCTTGAACGCCTTCTGGATCGAGGTGTTCAGCGCCAGGAGCAGTGCGGGGGTGATGATAGCCATGGATCAGGCCTCCTGTTCGGCCTTGGCCGTGGCGAATTCCGCCTCGGTCAGACCCATCTGTTTTGCGACGGCGATCTCCTCGGCGGAGAGCGTGGTGGATTTCTTGTCGGGGTCCTTGTCGTCCAGATCGGACTTGCCGCCGACGATGACCGGCATCTTGGCGACCGTCGCGGTAAAGGCCTCGATGCCCTGCGCCTTTGCCATGGCGAGGAAGCCTTCCTTGGCAGCGGGCGCGATCTTGCCGGCGGCGACACCCGCATCGACGGCGGCCGTGATGGCCTGATCGGCACGGGCGGTTTCCGCCTTTTCCATCTCGGTCAGCTTGGCGTTGGCCGCATCCAGTTGTGCTTTGGCGACATAGAGCGTCGGGTCCGGTGCCTTGGCGCTGGCGGTGTGGACCTCCAGCTTGAGGTCCTTGATCTTGGCCACCGCGTCGGCGGCGGTCGCGTCCGAGGCAAGCCCCAGCGCGTCGAGGACGGCTTTGTCCATGGTGTCGTTCTCCTTTGTGGTGCCCGCCTTCGCGAGCTCTGGCATTTTGAAACCGGGGGTGTTGGTCAGACCGACAGAGATCAGACGGGTGATCTCGCCGGTCGCGGGGTCGGCCGCGTAGCCGATCGACAGAAACTTGTAGGCCTTGGACGCGACCCAGGCGGCCCCCTGTTCGTTCCACTCGACACGCCCCCAAAGCGCCCCGTCGCGCGTTTCGATCTCGCGCACCCAGCCGTAGGCCGGGGCCTCAAGACCCTGATCGGCGCGGACGTGCGTTGCGTGCTCGACATCAATCGGCAGCGGGTGGCCGTAGGCGCGGAAGGCAGCGATCACCTGGTCGGGCCGTGTCAGCCGATGCTTGCGCCCGTCATTGGCGGCAAGCTCCGGCCCCTTGGGGGTCAGTTGGACCCACTCGGGTGCGGCACCGCCATCGGCGGCCAAAGCAACGGGGGTGATTTGTGAAATACGGGCAGTGTTCATGCTGCCGTTGTGACATCGCGCGCGCGACGGGTAGCCCCCGAACGCAGTCAGGGGTCTGACCGACTGGTCTAGAAGAATTTCCGCGAGCCGCTCAGAGGGCCATACAGGGCCTTCACTGCCAAAACCCTACCCACGGTCGTCAAAACCAAAAGGGGGGTATTTAAACGGTATTTAATCGAGCTCTCAGGGCCTATTGCGTCGCAGGGTGGTTGTCGGATCGGCACCCGGCGGTTGATTTTGGCCCGGTATCGGGATATTTCGGAATTGCACCTGAGTCATTCGGAGTACCGGCAAACAGTGCTGTGAGGGGTTTCCGACCCTCCAGGTGCATCCTTCACCTCAACTGCTCGACATCGGTTGCTGTGAGATCAGCCAGCCACTTGCGCTGCGTCGTGCGATGTATCGTCTTGATCCAGAATTCATTCGTCGCCGGAATATTTTTGATGACGGCGATCCACGGCTCTAGTCCATCGACCATCACCAGCAGATCGTCTTGACCCCGCCTGCGGTCACGGGCCAGCGGCCCCTCGACAATCGCCTCAGAAACACGTGCCATCACGTCCGGCGTGACCGGCGCGGCTTTCGCGCCGACCTTCGCGCCGTATTCGTCAGTGATGCGCACAAAGGCCGCACGGTTGCCCACGGCCTCGGCGATGTCAGGCGGCATAAAGCCGACAGCGACCTTCGCGCCGCTTTGGCCAGCAAGAACGCGCTGCACCAACCAAGAGGACGCCATATCTCGAAGGGCTGTCCGCGCCTGAGCCTCCGGTAAATCAACGACCCGGCGTTCGAGAAAGCCTTGCATCGCCGCCTGACGCATCGCACCCGGATTGCGGTCCCAGCCGGGATCGATGCCGACGGGAACCATTTTGGTCTCGCCGGTGCGGTTGTTCAGCCATTCGCGTGTGTCGATCTCGGGGCTGTCGTCGATGCCCAGTTCCTCGGCGCGGGAGCGCGAGATCTGCATGACCCAGCATTTGCAGCCCCAACCGTTGGGTGGATACCAGGTTTGCCAGAACGGATCATCGACCGGCAGGACCAGCCATTCCTTGGCCGCGTGGTGCGGGCGGTGCCGTTCGCTTGGTCCCAGGCGATAGGCCAGATAGGGCAGGGCCGCCTTGGTCCGCTGGATCCGGTCCCATTGGCCGGCCGCGCGGGCCGATCGCAGGTTGGCGTCATAGATCGTGCGCAGACGGCGCGGTGTGCCCAGCTTCGCCGGGGCTGTCTCTCCGGTGGCCGGGTCAGTGACGGCCTGCGTGCCCCACCAGCCGCGGGCCTGAAGGCGGGGGCGCAACCGCTTCTGAAACTCCGTAAAGGGCAGTCCGTCATCAAGGGCCGTTTGCAGCTCGGCACGGATATCGCCCAGGACGTCGAGGCTGGTGGCCTTGGCCACACTGAAGGCGACGGCGTGTTCCTCGGGTTCGACATCCAGCCAGCTAAAGGCGGGTTGCCAGCCCTTGTTGGCGAGAAAGCGCGACGCCCCGGGAGGTGGGCCCGGATCAAAGCTGTAGTTTGGCCGGTCGTCAGCTTCAGCCATCCGCCACGTCCCCCGCGGCGCGGGCGGTAAAGCTGGCGCGCACGAGCTGGTCGATCAGGCGAGAGCTGGGCAAGCCATCGATCTTGTCCAGGGCCGCACGGGCGGTCTCATAGCTGTCTGCCTCAGCGATCGCCGCCATGAACGGCTCCATCAACTCGTCCATGACCGGTTCCCAGTCCGACAGCATGTCGCGCTGAATGTCGTCGATCACATCGCCCTCTGAACCGTACCGCGAAAACCACACCCGCGCCTTTCTGGTTGGCTCCGGGGCCGCAGGCGCACCGCCAAAGACTTCGTCGTCATCGTCGGGGTCGGACATGCGCACGATCCCGCGCGCCTCGGTCGCCTTGAAGGTCACACCGACACCGGCGAGTGCCACGACCCCATCGACCTTGGCCTTGATGTCCTCGGGTTCTTCGACCGTGATCAGGACCTTGGGAAAGCCTTTGACCGGGCCGAAGTTCAGGAGCACCGCCGGGATCACTAGGTCCCGATTGATCGAGCCAGTGATGCCCCGCGCGTCGGCTGTGGCGACGTCGTGGCGAACTTCGTTGTGGACATTGGCCTGCGCCTGGCTGGACCCGTTGTCCGTGGTCATCGTCTGACCCAGCACCGCCTTGCTGATCTGCTCATCCACATAGCGGGCGAGGTTTTCAAAGATCGGCTGGCTGCCGTTGCCGGACGTGTTCTGGACGAATTCGATATCCATATGCTTGGGGATCACTGCCGCCGCATCCGTGCCGATGTTGGCGACCGCGCGGAACAAGGTGGCCACATCCTGCTTTGTCGCGGCCTGATCGTATTTGCCCAGGCGCAGTGGCAGGCCGTAGGTTTCGACAAAGGCCATCCAATCCTTGACCGTGTAAGCCTTGCACATCCAGCTAAAGGCCACGACGCGGGCCAAGCCACCACGAAAGGCCTGACCGGATTTGAGTTTGGCGGTGTGGACGATGAACCGGAACGGACGCAGCTCGACCCCGTCCAGCGGATCGGCATCATCACGCAGCCTGATTTTGCGTCCTGTCTCACGGTCGAACTGGAAAAAGCGCTGCGTCCGCCAGACAAAGCCGCGGGGCGTCCAGCCAGTCGCGTCCGTGGACCAGTCGATCTCGACCACGGCAAAACCCTTGCCGACGGCATCCATCAGATCCTCGACCAGGTCCGCGAATTGATCGTGCCCGGTGATATTGTCCTCGACCCATTTGGCGATTGCCATGTCGGCGGCATCCTCGGAGAAGGGTTTGACCGTTGCCTTGATGCCGGACACGGCACGTTTGCGCTGGCCCAGGACAGAGGCGTAGTGCGGATCGCGCTCTTCCATCTCTTCGGCCAGCGTCATGAAGGCGTCCAGCTCGCCCCGGTCGCAGTCCTGCAGAATACCCGCCAGCGCCTGCGGCGTAAGACCGCTGGCCACCGACTCGACCCACGACTGGCGGACCCCCGTCATCCCGCCTTCGGCTTGTTCCTCGGTCAGCTCGCTTGTCTTGACCAAGCGGCCCCAGGCGTCGCGTAACACATCCCTGATTTTCACCATAGCCCCTCGCGTGATCCAAAGCCTGCGGTCGTCTCGACCGTCTTTCCGTCATCGTCAGGCCGCCCGCCCCGAGGCACCCGCTCGTAGGTCGCGACCTGGTATTCGGTCTTGAGGGCCGCCAGCAGGAGCATCAGGGCGACGAAGGCATCGCCGTGGCGTCCCTTGTTGCGCTCGTTCGGGATTGTCGGGATGCCGCGCACCAGTTTGACCGCCCGCATGTCGTCGCGGACGTCGACATCATTGGCGAGGCTGATCGTCTGATCCTCGAAGTGCTTTTTCACCCGCGGCCCGTGTTCGAGGTAGTAGCCCTGGCTCAGCTTCACTGCCTCGATCCGGTCATAGCCGAACCGCTCCTGGCATCGCTCGGCCAGGCCAAGGCCGTTGCCTGTCGCGTCGAACTTGGCCCCCAGAAACCGCGCCAACCCGGTGATGACGCATTCGATCACCTGGTATTGCTGTTCGATCGGCATGTTCTTGAGCTCGATCATCAGCGGCACCACGACAGACAGGTCGCGCTGTTCCTGTCCGATGGCGAGGATGGTCAGGTCAGAGGTGCGACCAAAGTCTTCGCCCATCGCGGTCAACCGATCATCGTCCAGCCGGGTCAGGTGTGACACGACCTCGTTGTCGAGGAAGGTCTGCACGAAGGCCCTGCGCTCTTCGGCAGGCCGCAACTCGAACCCTGACGGACACGACAGCCGGGCAATGTGATGCGCGTCGGTCATGCAGGCCTCGACCGCTGCGGCCGAGATATAGGCTCCGCTGCCCATCTTGGGGATGCAGTGCAATTCCTCGTCGGCGTCGTCGCCGTAGAAGGCCATGATGTCCGCGATCTTCTCGGCTTTGGCCTCGGGTGTATTGGGCCAGCCGCGCGATAGCGCCATCTGTTCGTACCAGCCGTCGTTGACGGCATCGTCAAAGGTGACCCGCAAGACGACGCCCTTACGCTTGCCGGACCGGACGTCGGCGATCAAACGGTTGAAGGCGTTCTCCGCGCCGTCGTGCGTGCTGATCACCAGTACCTTGCCGCCCAGCATCAAGAGCGCCACCGCAGCTTTGAGCATCTCGTCCAACTCATCGTGGAACGCGGCCTCGTCAAAGATCACGAAGCCCTGGCGGCCACGCAAGCTGCGCGGCTTGCTCGTCAGGGCAACGATGTCGAAACCGGAGGCAAACCGGATGCGAAAGGCGTTGATGTCCTTGTCCGCCCCTTCCTCGGTCTGGTCCTTGAAGATGAACTCCTCGACGGCGCTCGCAGCGGGCATGAAGGCCTTGGCCCACATCGCGCAGACGTCGATGAACTCTTGCGCCATGTCCAGATTAAACCCGATGTAGAGCACGTCCATTCCGCCAGCCGCCCGTTGCGCACCAGCCGTCAGAACGGCGTCCGACCCGATCCCCCAAGTCATGCCGATGCGGCGCGACTTTTCACAAACGACGAGTTGTTCCGTCGCCATCAGTGACAGCAGGCGCTGCTGGTAAGGCAGCAGGACGGAGGGCAGGTCGCCCCCTGCCACCATGCTGGCGGGCAATTCATGTCTGGCTGCGGGCTGTGTCATACCGTGACCCCGAGGATGCGCGCCTTGATCGCGGCGGCGGTTTCAGCGGTAAAGCCGAAGGCCTTGGCGTTCTGGGTCAGGTCATCTGCGACAGCCGCCTTGGCCTCGCGTGCGGCCTGTTCGGCGATGCGCTTTTCCTGATCGGCCGTCATCTTCTCGCGCATGCCGGACGAACTCATGACGTCCTTGAGCATCTTGCCCAGGAACGCCAGCTCGCGCGGGTCAATCTCTTCACCCTCTTTAAGCATCTGGGATTTCATGACCTTGAAGGCCAGCGTCGTGATCATCTGAAACAGGACGTTGTGGCGCTTGGCTTCCTCTTCGAGGCCGTTGCCTTCCATCCAACTGACCGCCCAGGCGCTCGCCTCTTCCTGGGCGCGGGCCATCTGTTCGTATTCCTGGCCGTAGGCATGCACCGCCGATTTGCCGATCCGCACCTCGAGGCCGCGCTCTTCAAGCTTGTCGTTCAGATCCGCTGCGAGTTCGACATAGCCGGAAAACCCGCGCTCCTTCAGCGCGTCCTGAAGCCAGTCGCGCAACTCCTTGGGCAGCAGATCGATCTTGCGGGGCGGGGGCATGTCAGCGCCGCGCCGTCGGACGTTTGACACCGGGATGAACGCTACGGCCAAGCGCCACCTCTGCGCCCCGCACGGTGGCCGTCGCGATGACCACATGGCCGTGGTCCGTTATCTCGATCAATTCGGCATCTGCCAGCCAGGCAAGTGCGGCCCGCATCTGGTCCTCGGTCGTGGACACACCGACACCATTGACCACGTCGATCAGGATCGAGGCGTTCGACGTGTAGTCAGACGACCGTTCGAGGTGCCGCAGGATCGACAGGCGGCGGTGTTCGGTTTCAGGGTTTGCAGCCATGTTGAAGGCTCCTTTAAGGGGTATTGAAACGGGTTCAGGGATCGGGGCGCATGACGCCCGGGACTGTCCGCGTGCCGTCGGCGACCTCGCGCCCATCGACCGTGATGCGGGCGATGATCTCGTCCGCATGCCGTCGGACCGAGATCAGCTCTTGCTCTTCCAGCCACTGCAGGGCCGCGACCGTCTGATCCATCGTCGAGGGCACGCCCAGGCGTTGGCAATTCAGGCGCAGCAGGCTTGCCGCTGCCTCGTAGCGGGGTGTGCCCAGCAGGTATTCCAGGATTTCGAGGCGGCGCTTCTCCGTCTCGATCCTGACCACGCTGTTGGCCCATTGGCGCAGCATGCTCACTTGCCGCGCTCCGCATTGGCCAGGACACCCCGGTAAAGCGTGTCGACCATCTGGGCCGTATGCGCGCCGGTCACTTCCAGCTTGGCGATCGAGACTGCCAGCGCCTGAAGGTCAGACTTTGTGGCCAACGATCCCATGCGGTTTTCCACAGCGGACAGCCGGGTTTCGACCTTCTTGAGGTCCTCGCCCAAACGGCCCTGATCCTTTTCGACCAGCTCCAACCGGTTCACGATGTCCTTGTGGCCTGACGTCAATCCGCTGAAATCAGACTGCACCCGGCTGGATACGCGCCCCCAGAACCAGCGCCCGACGACACCCAGCAATGTGATTGTTCCGATGATCAGGCCCAGCAGTTCCTTTCCGCCCGCAATCCACTCCATCACCACAACCCCCTTGCCAGGGCCGCATAGACAAGCAGCATCAAACCGGCCTGAAGGCTGATCGCCAAACGGTAGGGCAGGCCCCATGGGCGTCCGATCAGACGGACCGTGGCGGCGACCCAGAGGCCCATCATCGCGACGATCCCCGACAGCAGGTCCGGCGCGGGATGCAGTTCCCAAAGATTGAAGCCAGAGTTCACCAGCAGCCGTGCCGCGACGTAGTAAGATCGCTCTACCAGCACGGCGGCCCCGAACAGGAACAAGGGGCTGGCGACCGGCGTAAGGCTACCCGGTGCACGAGCGTAGGGCAGCACGGCAAGCGCGTTCCAAAGGATCAACAAGATCGAAAGACACAGCGCGACATGCCCTGCAAGTGTAACGGCAGACCAGCCCAATTCCATGGGCCTAGCCCTTGGTCAGTTTGATCGGGGCGTTGGCTTTGATCCGGCCATAGAACGCGACAGCCCCCGCGGCGCTGGCGGCAATACCAGTCAAAAGCTGCGACAGGGTTTCCGCGTCAGCCTCGGATGTCGCATAGCCAAGCAGGTTCAGCAGGCCGATGATCACGGCCGCGACAGCGCCCCAGATCGTTTTCGACGCAAAGGGAGATTTGGGTGAGTTCAACATCGGTCGGGTCCTTTCAGGTGGGTTTGGTCAGTTCGGCGGTGTAGTCGGCGACGATCCATCCCTCTTGTCCGCCCCACAGGACGCGCATCCAGGGCCGCCCGGCAAAGATGCCTTCGCGGATGACCGGCACGGCGGTGCCGTCGGGGATCGCTGCGATGACGTTGGGGTTGAAGCTGGGCCAGCGGCGCATGTTCAGGCGGCTGCCACGGGTGGCGATCTGGACAAGCTGCTGGCCCTGGCGGCGGGATGATTGTTCCTCGGCGGCAAGGTCAGCTGGGTCATCACGGCCCAGAACCTTGGCGCGGATCGCCTCAAGCGGGAACAGCGGGTTTGTGTCTGTCTTGCGACCAGGCGAGACATACCAGTGGGTGCGGATGTCCGTCAGCGTCGGGATGCCTGCGAAGAGTGCCGTGCAGAGTGCGGTGACCGTGGCGATCTGCTCGGGCGTGTAGTCCATCCACCAGCCGTGGCCGTGTTCGTCTGTCGTGACCTCGTGGATGTGGAATGTCTCAACGTTGAAGGTCTCCTTGAACCACGACCGCGCAAAGCCATGCCCCGCCGCCGTCATGCGACCGGGGTTCACGATCTCGATCCCGATGGAAAATCCGTTGCAGCCGGTCTGGCCGTGGTAGTCCGACCGGCCCGCATGGTTGGCGCGCCGGTTGGTCGCAACCTGCTGGATCAGCGACCCGTCACGCTCAACGACAAAGTGGACTGATACCTTGGCACCGTTGTTTGCCAGGTAGGTCGCGGCGGACCCTTCGTCCAAGCGGCTGGCCGTGTCGTGCAGAACAATCAGGCTGGGTTCAATCGTGCCGCCAAAATGCTTTGCGGCCTGCCAGGTGGCAGTTGTGATCTTGTGGCGGGAAAGTTTCATGGCGCGGGCTCCGGGCGGCAGTGTCCCGGTCAATTTGCCATCGCGCGCGCGGGCGGTAGCCTCCGACTGCAGTCGGGTGGATAGGCTTAATTCAAGAGGAAATTTAATCGGGTTCAGCCATCCGATAGAAACAAATGACTGAACCCGGCCCTGATGATTGATTTCACATCATCGGGTGCTGTCGTTTCGGTCAGGCTTCGCTTTGGTCACTGTCCAGACCGAAAATCGGAGTGACCTTCATGGTGCCGTCTTCGTCGTCATCGGTAATGTCGAAAAAGATGTCGTCGATCATCGATTCCAGCGGCGTGATCCACTGCTTTCCGGTTTGGTTGGTATAGTGTTGGGCCTGGTCAGCCCACACCTTGTTCAGATAATCAATCTTCACGGGGATCATCCCGGTTGCTTTCCCGACGTCCAAGTTCGGCATAGTGATATGGCCAAGGCCCAGGTTTTCCAGCTCTCCTTTATCCAAGTCCCTTGGATCGGTCGGCATCGGCTTCTTGGGATCTTGCGCCATGAACCGCGCTGTCGTTTCCATTATTGTGGCGACGACAGCTTTCTTGACTTCATCCTTGTATTCCGGACGCGCTAGCAAGTCGCGGAAATGCTTCTTACTAATTACGTCGTTCGGTGGCATGTCCTGTTGCATTTTAAATCTCCTCGCTGAATATCGCGGCCCAATAAACCGCAAGTTGACGTTACGTCCGGGGAAGCCGACCTGACAAGAAAAACGAGCCGGAGTTGGTTTGACCTAGAGCGGCAGTTTTGGCTGATCGATGGTCCGGTCGCGTTCGGCGTTGTAGCGTTCGACCGTCCGCAGGTGCAAATCACACTGCAACGCGACCTCGCGCAGCGAGCGACCGGCCGCGAGCATCGCCATTGCCTTGTCGCGCCGTGCAATCCGCTCTGCGTCCCTACCACGCATATGTCCGCACGGCAGAACGATGCGACCAGCCCCCATGACATCAATCAGGCGCTGCGTAGCGTCCGCGCCCAGTAGCTCGGTGACGTAGTTTGGACCGGGCCGCGTCGGAATGTTGACCTCTGTTCCGCCTCGAGCGCGAAGCAGCTTGGCGGTCAGTTCCAGACCGATCGCATCCTCGATCTCTCCTGCGATGCCCGGCAGTTGGGTCATCGCTCAGTCTTGATGCAGCGTCGCGCGCACCAGTCCTTCAATGCGCGGGTCACGTCGTTGATCTGGCCCGCGTCTTGCAGCGCGTCGATGTCGATCGGCACCGAGGCCCACTTGCCCGCGAACCGTGACCGAACGAAGGCGTTCAGACCGGCACGCCCTGGGCGATCCAAGGCACCATCCTCGCCCAGCAACCGCCAGAGGACGTGAATATAGCGCAGGTCGGCGCGGGGTGCGGCCTTACGCTTGCCCGTGGCCGTGACCCGAAACCCCTTTTCCTTGAGCCGGGTCAGCAGCTTTTGCAGGTCCGCCTCGTCCATGTCCGCCATCGATGCCTTGCCCGTTACGACCAGTTGCAGGTAGCGGCGGGTGTCAGCGTCGATCGCCAGTTCACGGCAAGCGACATGGACAAGGCGTTGCAGGGCGCGGGTCACGGCTTAGGCCTTCGCCAGATCGATGGTGATCGCCTGCCAAGGGCCGTCAAAGCGGTCGCGACGGTAGCAGCGGACATAGGTTTTCGACCCGACCACGCGCATCGCGTCACGGATCGCGTCCATCGCCTTGGTCCAGCGCGGGTCCGAGATATCCAGACGAAGCAGCATGAACACTTCGGACCGATTGATCTGCCCCGCCTTGTCGGTGTTGAAAGCGCGGGTGACGATCGTGCGGATTTCGTCGCGGGCGTTGGCTGCCCACTCGTTCAGGCACTCGTCCACCAGCTCCTTGGCGATCTGGAGTTCGGGACCAAAGTCGATGTGATCGCTGACCTGCACCTGCACCTTGAACAGGCCGTCCACGCTCATCAGCGTTTTGTTGCCCTTCTTGCCGCCCAGCTTGGCCTCGTATTCTTGGGCGAGCAGCGCCTCGAAGGCCCCGATGTCGTCAAAGGTGTGTTCCTTGAACCGGGCGACCTGGTCCGACAGTGCGCAGGCAAAGCCCACAATCTTGCGGACGGTTTCGTCCTCCAACAGGTGCTGCGGCTTGACCAGGTCAACGGGCTTCCAGCCGCCCTTGCCGTCGCCGATTTCGATGCGGCCGTCGATCTCGCGACGGCCGGAGCCGATGGGGGTCATGTCAGTCATGGGTGTGGTCCTTTTTGTCGATGGCGGCGATGAACACGGCAAAGGCGAAAACGCCCACGACCGTGCCCGCGATGAAAATCAGGGTGCCGGTCATGTCCGGTTCTCCTTTTTTGCGGATTTCATTGGATGGTGCGGATCAGGCATCTGGCTCTCCATCATCAAGGACGGAGGCCGCGAGATCGTCTTGGGCGATCACGGCCAGCAACTCGTTGCAGAATTCCGGCACGGTCTGGCCACGCTCATGGGCGAGTGGCCGCAAACGGCTCACGGTCTGCGGGGCCACAGACATCAAGGTCGGCCGCTGCCCCGCGCCCATGCCGGTGCGAAACTTCGGGATGACCTCGCCATTGCGCCGCGCCTTGCAGCAATAGTGGTAGACCGTCGCGATCTGCCGATCGACTTCGAGCGCGATCTGCGCGGGGGCCATGCCTTCCTTGGCGAGGGCGATGATACGGGTCTCGATTTCACCAGTCATTTGCGGGCCTCCGCCAGAAAGACCGGGCAGCGGTGGCAGGCGCGGTACATCTTGACGCCTTGCGCATTGGCCCCGTTGAACACGCGGGCGCGCCTGCGCCATGCCTGGCATTGATCCAGGGGCAGTTCCCCCAGCGCCGGGCAATCGCGTGTCGCGGCCAGCAGCTTGCCCGTGACCAGCTCTTCGACCAGGTCGAGCTCGGCTGCGTATTTGTTGCGCAAGACTTGACTGACCAACGCGGGCGACCGTTCGAGCCGCCTTGCGACCTTGTTCTGCGAGGTCTCCTCGCAGGCTTCGGCCAGACGCAGGACCCAGTTGGGTAAAGCTGCACCCCATGCCTCGCGGGCCACTGTCACAGCACCGCTCATGCCAAGGCCTCCGGCATGTGGGTGATCTCGTTTAGGTTCGGATCATAGACGACCGTCACCCGGCGTTCGCGCGGGGGCAGGGGGCCGGTGTTGCGGCGCAGTCGGTAGGTTGCCTCGCGTTTGCCGGGGATCGCCTTTTCCACAACCTTGAAATAGCCGCCCTTGAGTAGCAGGCGGCAAAAGTCGCGCGCGTCGTCCTCGTTGACAGCAAGCCAGTCGGTCGTCGCATGGGCGACCACATCGCGCGGTGTGAACTGACCAAGGCCGCGCATGGCCTCCCACATCAGATCGTGGGGCGTGCGGGTCTGTTTCAGGCGCTCCTCGCGGACCACCTTGGGCGGGCGGTGTTCGTTCTTGACCCGAAAATAGAGCCGTCCCTTGTAGCCCTTGCCGCAGGCATCGACCTTGCCTTCGTCGACCCAGCCCTTGACGATCTTGGTGACCGTGCCGGGAGCGAGCTTGGTTTTCGCGGCCAGTTCGAGGAAGCTGAACTGGTCCAGTGTTGTGGCCAGGTTCCAGCATTTGACCTGCGTGCGGTTTGCGTAAGGATTGCTGGCCATCAGCGTGCCCCCCGTTCGAGGTCGCCGAACTTGCGGATTTCAGGGGCGATCCCGGTAAAGAACTGCTTGCGCCCCCAGTCGTTAACATCGACCGTCTGCAGGCCCTCGACCTGGGCGAATTCGCGCACACGGTCGAGGTTCACGCAGATGCGCCGGATTGAGCTCATAGACGCCTCCAGCAGCTTCTTGCGCAGGGGCTGTGTCAGCTCGATCCCCGGCGCGTAAATCCGCGCCAGGTGGTTTACGTCGCTCATGTCACCTGGTTCGGCGGCGACCCAGTCGAGGATGCGCCCGTGGACCCGTTCCCATTCCCGCAGCTTCTGCGGCAACAGCTCTTCACCGATCAGAATGACCGGGGCCTGACTGCCCTCGTAGATGTCGCGGACGATCTCGATCATGCGGCGCTGGACCAGGTGATCGGCCTCGTCGATGATCAGCGGGCGGTCCGTCATGGCCAGATGAGCACTGATCTGATCCAGCATGTCGCCGATGGTCTTGGCGGCGGGCACGGCCAGTTCGGCAAGGATCGCCTCGCACAGCTTCTTCTTGGTCCAGACCGATTTGACCTGCACCGTCACGGCGTGAAACTTGTTCGTGGCATAGATGCCTGCCGTCGTTTTTCCGAACCCGCTGGGGCCGTAGAACGTCCCCATGCCCGGCAAATTTGGCGACCGGTTCTGAATTCTGTCGATCAACGCCACAAGGGCTGCTACGTTGCGTAGCGGGGCGACCGAATTTTGTGTTGCGTCTTGCATGCTGCACTGCTCCTTCGTGTTGCTCTTACCGCCGTCCGGGCCGCCACCCGGCGGCGGTTATTCTTTGGCCAGGACCTCAAGCCCGAAATCCGCGACCATGCCTTGCCAGGTTCTGTATTCAGCGGTGCCCTGATACCCGGCCAACCAGCGCTGTTGTTCCTTGGTCACCGCGTCACCCGCAGCGATCATCTCTTCCAGGGCGCGGGCGCGCATGAATGTCTCGCGCCCGTCGCGTTCTGCTGTTTCCGCCGCCCGCGCGGCGCGGGCCTGATCGAGGTCGGCGACCATCGCGGCCTGTGCGGCCTGCACGTCGGCGCTGATCGGAGCCGGGGACGGCGCGCGCGCCTTGTCAAAGAGCGGTCGCACGACCTTGGCGGCGACGGGCTCGTCTGCGACCTCGACGGGTGGCAGCGCATCGGCCACATCGCGGGCGGTCAACTGACGGTAGGCATCCAGTTCGCCCTTGGCGGCCTTGGTGTATTCGCGCTTGGCGCGGGCGGTGGCGCGGGCGTCGTCGACATCAAAGAAGCCTGACTTTTCCGAGCAGGGCGCAAAGCCGAGGTATTCGTTGGCGTTGGAATAGATGTGTAGACCATCCCACAGCGCCTGACGGTCGAACCGGACCACGACCTTCTGGCCCATGATCCCGTGCATCCAGTCCGCCCAGTAGCGGTTGCGCATGAAATTGATCTGGCCGGTGTTGGCGTTGACCTTGATGCCCTCGGCACCCATCAGCCACAGCCTGCGCTGCGCCTCTGTCGCTTTGCGGATCGGGGCGGTCGCATAGCTTTCGGCAAATACGTCGTCGAAACTGCGACCGTAGGCGACCTCTGACCGACGGTCGGGCCGCGCGTTGTGGGCCGCGATCTCTTCGTCGACGATCTGGGTGAACAGCGCCAGCGGCACTGCCCGTTCGCCATAGTTTTCAGGTTTGGCGAGCGGTGTGTTGCCCGTGTAGGCCCCGGCAAAGGCCGGATGCTTGGCGATGCGATCGCATAGATCACGGAACGCGCGTTCGATAGGTTTTGACTGACCCGAAAACGGCAGGGCCCAGTGGATTTCGCAGCCAAGGCTGGTCAGCAGACCAGATGGATCGTCTTCTTTGACCTTGAAGCGGAACCGGTTCTTGACCCCGCCGGTGATCATTTTGGATGCGAACTCGCGCCCGTTATCCAGCAGCACATGCTCGGGGATGCCCCAGCGTTCGATCAGGTCGCCGATGGTCAGTTGGACGCAATGGCTATTGGCCGTCCGGTCGATCCGGTGGGCCAGCAGCTTGCCGGAATAGATATCCTGAAATGCGCACAACTGTGGCCGTGCGATCTCGGCCCGCAGGCCGTCCGCTGTTGCCGGGAACTGCACGAACACGTCAAAGCGGTGAAAGTCGCCGTTGATCCCTTCCAGGGCCTGCATCGCGGATTTGTCGCGGGTCTGGGCCGGGCGCATGCGTTTCAGCGCCTCATATCCCTTGCGCGCCAGCGTCAGCATGGTGGGCGACAGGTCGCGGTCCAACTGGCGGCGGACCGTGTGCAGCGGGGCAACGTCCAGCCCCTCGGCCTTGGCGATCCGCACGACACGGTCGTAGACGGATTTGAGGCTGGGGGCCTCGGGGCGCAAATAATCGGCCTTGATGTAGTCAAGGAATGTCGGGTCGATAGTGGCACGGCGCTTGCCCTTGACCGCGGCGCGGTGCCGGGGCGCGAGATAGGGCAGGCGGTCATCGGACCGCACACCGTCGATCATGGCAAACCAGTTAAAGATGGTGCGCTGCGACTTGCCCGACAGTGCCGCCGCGTCATCAACCGCGACGATCCGGCTCGCCCCGCCTTGCTCCATGGCCTCGACGGACTGGATCACTTTCAAGCGTTCCTCTGCCGTGGCTTTGGCCTTGGCAGGCAGCCCCTCGAACCACGCCCAAGCTTCGTCGCGGCTAGGCTTGTCGGATGCGGCGGGCAGGGGGGCAGCATCGCTGGACTTGGTCAGCAGCTTTTGCTGTGCGCGGGCCGGAAACAGCGTCCAATGGTATTCGCGCCCACCACCGCGCCCGGCGCGACGGCGCACCAGTTGGGGCGCGCGATCCCAGCCAAGGCGCTGTGCCATCGCGTTGATGCGGCGCTTGGTGCCGGGCATATCCGGCAGCCCTGCGGCGGCGATCTCGGCGGCGGTCCACCATTCCTGTTGCGGCGCACGGGTCATTGCGGGTCAGCGCCCCCATCATCGATGGCGTCCAGCAGTGCGGCCAGATCATCGGCCTGCATGGCAACAAAGCGTTTGCGGGCTGCCTTGCTGGATCGGGCCCACGCATCGCGCAGGGCCAACAACTGCTGTTCAACAGGGTCTTTAACGGGGCGATGCCGGACCGGTTTCAGCGCTTGCGCCAGCTTCTTGACCTCACCGTTGGCAAAGGCCTCGACGGCGTCCTCGCGCAGGTCGGGGTCTGCCTTGGCGAATGCCAAGAGGTCGTTCAGCGTGGTGCGCGCCGGGGCCGCGTGCAGGCGGGCCGCCATGGCCTTGTTGATCGTTGCGCCGACCTCAACAAGGCGACGAACTTTTCTTTCGGACAGGCCAGTCTGCTTTGCCGTTTGGCTCACAAAGGATGCAACGGCAATGTCTGCCGTTGCATCCCAGCGAACAACGGCACCTGCTTTTCCTTGAGCAGATTCAGGGTGTTCCGCCAGATATTCACGACGACGCGCGGCCAGGTGAATGGCACGGTCGAGGTCGTTCAGATCGGCGCGGGCAAGGTTGGCGTCGATCTCGATCAATCGGATCGCGGCGGCTGGCCCTTCGTAGCAGCGGACCGGAATGTCATCCAGTTTCAGCAGCTTGAGCGCGGCCATCCGATGCGCCCCGTCGATCAGCTCGAATTGGCCCTTGGGCAGGCGTCGCACGATGACAGGCGTCAACAACCCGTGCTCTTCGATCGACCGCACGATGGACCCGATCGCGATTGGGTCGACTTCGCGCAGGCGGTCCTTCGGGATCGTGATGGATAAACGCGACAGTGCGTTGACGGTGGGGATGAACTTCGCGCGGCTCATGACAGGCCACCCGCAATGAACAGGCTACCGATCAGGATGATGGCGAGTGCAATGACACCAAGGATGTCCGTCAGGATTGTGCGCAGGTCATACATTGCGCGCACTCACAGCTCTGGCGATCTGGCGTGTTCGTTCGATCTGGTCAGCGGTCGCCCGCGCTTGTGCCGACACGCGCAACAGGTGCTGGCTGCAACTTGGCGCGGTGATCGACAGGATCAATTGCATGGCAAAGGCCACGCGCTGTTCCTCGGTCATCAGTTCTGCGGCATCTGCGGCCATCTGAACGGCGGGTGAGGTGGTGAAAGGGACCAAGTTCATGCGGCTTTCCCCTTGCTGGACGGGCGCGGAACATCGGCAGGCCACGCCAGATCGGCGGGCCAGTGTTCATCAAACCAGCGCATTGCGTTGTTGAAGGTTGTGACAGTGCAGCCCTTGTCCTCCCGCAGGCGGTCAAACAGGCGGGCGTTGGTGGTGATCTTATTCGAGATCGTGGCCTCACTGCCGCCTGTGAAGGCAGTGTGCAGCTCGGCCAGTTTGATAAGGGCATTCGTTTCCATGCGCTCATTAGTGCCTAAAGGCATTACACTGTCAATGCCTTTAGGCACTATTTTGGAAACACAGCGTTTTCTTGTGCTTGCGCAAATTCAGTGTAATTTGGCACCATGATAACCACCGCTGAGGTCTTTGACCTGGTCGAAAGATACAGGAAGCAGTTGGGCCTTTCGCAAGCGGAGGTCGCTCAACGCGCGTTTGGCCAAGACAGCAGCGCAGCGATACAAGGGCTTCGGCGTGGAAAGTCCCCAGGCATCGAAAGGTTAAGTGCAATCTGCGATGCCGTGGGCTTGGAACTTTACCTCGGGCCGCCGAGGACTTTCGCACAGCCTGAAAGCGAAACACTTGGCGATAATGACGAAGAGTTCGTCAAAGTACGCCGATATGATGTGAAATTATCGGCAGGCCCCGGGCGAAGTGGGGATAACTCCGCGCCGCTGTCGCCAGTTGCCTTTCGTACCGCTTGGATGACCGCAGCCGGTCTGATCGCCGACAAATGCTGTGTGCTGGGTGTCCAGGGCGACAGCATGCTTCCCACGCTGTCCGACGGTGACCTTGTCTTGGTGGACGAGCGCAAGACCACCCTGCGAGATCGCAGCGTCTATGCCTTCGTCGACGTCACCGGCGACGCCCGCATCAAACGCCTGGAACGCCTCGACGACCAGCTCCTCATCCGCTCCGACAACCCCGACCACGCCATTGAGATCCGCAAACCCGCCGAAGCCAACCTAATCCGCCTGATCGGCAAGGTCGTCTGGTCGGGGCATAGCTGGCGGTAGTTAGGACGAACCGTTTCCCGAACTGCGTTCGATCCAATCCGCAATCGCATCATGAAGCATCCACATCGAGGGAGCGCTGACTGATGGCTCATCCACACCATGAACAGTGAAGTGGCACCAGTCTGCTTCGTCCATCTTCCACTCGCCTATGATTTCACCGTCGGTCAGTAAGACATCGCCCTTCGTCGACTCATCAGAGTACCCAAGCATGATAATGTCGCGTCTTAGAATGCCACCACCGTCGACCAACTCGCAGATCGTACGGAATTGATCTTGCACCGCTTCAATGGTGGGTCCGGTCACCTGACCTTGTCTGTAGGATTTGTACGATATGATGCCTATAACTTGCCCGGACCCTCCAGCTTTATCTATACTGCAGGCCAGATCGCCGTGAACTTCAGTGGACATTTTCAATTTACAGGCCCTTTTCCGAGGTGGGTTGTTAAGCCCACACTTTGTCATTCGAGGAAAACCATCTCGCTGATCGAAAATACATCCTTCAAAACGATTCTGTGCAATCTCTCTGCGTAGCCTGCCCGCACCCATTCACCGCTATCTCGATAGGTCCAAAATACCTTGCGGTACTCACGATGTTGGACCCTGATTTTGTCGATGTTCCGGTCAGATTGCAGTCGTCCAGTGTCCCCGTCATCCTTGATTTCAACCAGTGCGATCGCGTTCGGCGTCGCCCGCCCTGCGACTCCAACGATAAAGTCAGGGAAAAAGTTTTTGCCACTGGGCAAGACAATTCTCGTCGCCCAACTTTCATTTTCCGGGTTGCGCATCCACCACAAGACGGTGCCCGTGCCGTCTTGGTCGAGGACTTCCGCAAACTTTTGCTCTTCTTGATTAAGCCGCGCCGGGAACACACCGTATGCGGACTTTTCCGCAGGTTGTAGTCCATGGGGCCCCATATAGTTGTCTGGAATGGGCACCGTATTAGAGAGCCTAACGTTTCGACCTTGGGCGATCTTCATTGCGTCTTTAAGTTTCCCCGGCTCGCCCATGACGGCCATGTCCAGTGCACGCCGTAGGTCACGTTCCTCCGCCTCAATACCTTGATCATCGACTACGTGCCGAAGTTCATTTATCAGCGCGCGCTTCAGTAACCGGGGATCAATCGTATCGTTGAAGTTGAAGGCCATTTGCGCCTTTTCGGCTACGCGTGCGTTTGACAGCCTGAGCCGAAGATCAACTTCTTCAGACATGTTGGCGACAAACAAGTCACTTAGGCTCATCGTGGCCTTGGTCTTCCGCTTTTGCAGCAAGGAAACAACATTTGAAGAATTACAGAAAATCTTTGCGATATCATCAACCAACTGGTCCGCTTGCGCAGGGTTTGGCGGAAGCTCTCGCCACAGACCTTTCGGCAGATCAAGGTCAGTTCGCAATGGGTATGCTCTTTGCTCAGGCTTAGGCTGCGTGACTTCCAAGCGGTCTGGTTTGTCAGTTTCCGGTAAGTCACCAAACAATGGTGTCTGTGTCATTTGCTGCCATCTTTCGCCGGCAACGATAGCCCTATCTTGCTCTGCGGCGGGCAGAGCTGCTGCGTCGGGTTTCACGAACCCGGCCTCGATTAAGCTCGAAATCCGCGTCTCACGGTCTTCTTCGCTCGACGGCATTGATGGATTAATTTGAGCCGCGGTAACGAACCCATTGATGGCTAGGGGTTTCGAAGCGGTACTCAATTCGACCAAATCAAGTCGATCTGTGATAAGCTCAATGCTTTGCCGTACCGCCTTGACCTCTTCGACGGCCGCGTCGAGACCGGCTTGCATTTCGGGATCAGTAAGAAAGACATAGCCCCGATCTAGCAGGCTATCCTGGCCGTGGAATGGCCGGACCAGTGGATGAACCCGCATGATCCGACCAACGATCTGTAGACCAAATTCCTTACCCCTGTTTGGGCGCACCGATACCAATGTCCAAGCGCGGGGCGCGTCGAAACCAGTGGCTACCGCGACCTTGAAAATGAGCACTTCCTTATCAGGGTCATAGGCGAGCGTGTGAAAGTCCGGATCGGGCTGACCTGACGTGTGCGTGGCAATCGCGCCCTCCGGCACTCCATCCTGAATCAACTTCTCGCGCACACGGTCGACAGGGTCTTCGCCGCCCGCCGCCTGATCCTCGACCTGGACCAGCATCAGCGGCGTTAAGGAAATCCCCCGCTCGGCTAAGCGTGCCTTTACGCGCTGATGCTGCGTCCAACCGGCGGTCAGTGTGGCCTGTTCATGGTCCACCAGATCACGATCCGCATCGCTCATGCGGATCACGCCCATCATCAGGCCTTCCTTGTTCAGCCCTGCATCAACCACATCGCCGCGCGGAACGATCACGCGGCTGGCCACTTCGATCCCGGCCTTGTCCTCAAAGGCTTCCAGCTTGTCATCGTTAGGCGTGGCCGTGGCCAGAACCGTGAAATCGGGCTTCAAGGCATTCAAATAGAAGTCCGCAGCCGCCTTGGCCGATGCTCCAAAATTCAGATGCGCCTCGTCGATCACCACGCCGACAAAGAAGCCGTCGTCGCGCAGCGTCTCGATCATATCGTCGAGCGACAACGCGCTTTCCTTGGTGCGGCGCACCTTGCGGGCGTCTTTGTTATTCGCGGCCACCGCGCTCCAAGTCTGGACGAACACGTCGCCATCGCGCGTGCCGACTGGCTCACGGTCCTTGGAGATGTCTCTCACGCGTAGCGATCCGCATTGATCGACAATCGCATCGCGAGTTTGTGTTACCAGCCCGGCATAGGGTGCGAACCAGAACCAGACCACGGGCCGTGACAACGCTCCGCGCAGCCCTTCAAGCGTCCGGCCCAGGACCAGCGTCTTGCCTGACCCGGTCGGCGCTTGCAGCAGGGTCACGCCGCTTTTCAGCGCGATTTCCTTCCGCTGTTGCGGGCGGTCGTTGTGATATTCAGAAACCTTGCGAATGACGCCGGTCAGCGCCTCTAGCGCGCGTGCCTGATATCCGGCCAGTGCGTAACGCCCCCCGCTCATTGTTGGAAATTCCGTACCAGCGTGTCGCGGACCGATCGGATTTCAACCTCGACGCCTGCCAATTCGCGCGCCAGTTGTCCCGGCGCCCAGGCGTAGACAAAGACGTTCTGGCGCGACCGGTCGCTTAGCCAATCCAGCAGCGCGGCGTCGTAGCGGTCCACCATGACCAGGGTTACCGCCTCGCCTTCATGGGCGTTCCAAGGGCGGGCGGTGTCATAGATGGTCAAGGGCAAGGCGTGCAGAGTTTCCAATGCGGCCCAGGCATCCTTGGGGTCCAGATCGTAATCCAGATCCTCGAAGGCGATTTCGCGGGTGCGCAGATAGGCAAACGGCGCGGCAAGATCGGCATATTTTGGGTCGTCGCTTGCATTCAGTCGCCGGACACGTTCCGCCGTAACATCACGGCAAAGGTTCTTGTCCGGCTCGCCCTCTGTCGCTTCCGTCGAAGAGACCATGATGAACCGCCGGTCGCCGCCATCCTCGGCGTTCAGCTCCATGACAGCCTGTGCAGTGGTTGCCGACCCTGCGAAGAAATCAACGACCATATCGCCGGAACTAGCGGCCTGAGCGACCAACTGTTTGATCAGTGCTTTTGGTTTTGGATTCTGGAATGCCTTTCTGCCAAAGATACTTTGTATTTCATTGGTGCCAGCACCGCCGGAACTCGTCCTCAGTGTAAAGAGATCATCAAGCTCTTCTTCGTTCATTCGTGCTATCCAGCTGCTCAATGGAGAGACATGGCTTCGAAGATCTTTCCAAAATTTCTTGAACCCTGGACGACCAAACCCAACTTTCTTCCCAACCCAAAAATCAGGATCGGTATCTATTCGGATCAATGGTTTCTTGTCTCTAGGCGTGACAGGAACATTGCCTAGCTCGATCGCGGAAAGCACTTCTTCCTTCGAGTTCCAGACCGCTATCTCTTGCCGTTCGGGGAAAACAATCATCCCGTTTTCGATATGAGCTTCCATTGTGTCTGACCGTGTCTTTTGACCCGGTTTCAGGCGTTCTTTGGATGCATATGCCCATACCCGATCAGGGTCACAAGGATACCAAATATCGGTTTTGGGATCGTGCAATGGGTAGAACAACCTCTCTCGGTCATTTCGATCGAACGCAAGTGTTAATGGATCAACATTCCATATACCGCGAGGGTCGTTGTCAGGGTTCTTATACTTTTTGTTCGACTTTTGGTTACCGGTGAAGATGAAATTAGGCTTGGCATAAACCAAAATATGTTCGTGAACATCTGAGAAGTTCCCGCCTTTCGCGCTAGTGGTGTCTCGAGTTCTCCAGACCAAGGAACCAAGTCTCATTCCCGGCATGGCCTGATCCATCATAAGCTCCAGAACCGCTCTGTTGTCATCATTGATCGAGACAAGTATCACTCCATCTTCTGCCAGCAGGTCGCGAGCCAGCGTGAACCGGCGGTACAGGAATTCTAGCCATGTGGACTGTCGAAACCGGTCCTCGGGGTCCATGTAGCGGTCGTTATAAACCCAGTCCTTGTTCCCAGTGTTATAGGGCGGGTCGACATAGATGCACTTTACCTGGCCGGAAAGCGTCATTCGCAACCAGCGCAACGCATCGAAATTGTCGCCCTCGATCACCATGTTCGCCCAGGGCGCGGACTTGTCGGATAGTTCTGGCACGATCTCGCAGGCGATGAAATTCTCGTCGATGGCCTGATCCGCTGCGATCTCGTCGCGCTCCCAGACCAGCCCGAGTTTCTTGGTCCTGTCGCGCTTTTCCAAAAGCTCGATCAACTGCGCTTTGTTAAGATCGTCATACTTGGCGGACATAGTGAGCCTGTAAATTTTAGGTGTCTGTCCCTCCTACAACGCGTGCGTGTCCCAGGCTAGGGATTCGGGGTCCGAACGGAGAATCGATTGATGCGGCGTCCCACTTAGGCCAGTCGTGAACATGGAAGGGACTCGCGAAAGCCCATTAAGACAAGGCATATGGAGGGAACTGGGACGCGCCAAATAAAGTGGGACGCTCACGTCCCACTTTGAGTAGGGTAAGGCGTGCGTTTCGCGGCCAAAGGTTGGCGACAAAGCTGCGTTTAACGCCTGTTTAAATGGGGTCTGAGGCACATTCGCCGTCTCGTTGCGCGGAGGTCGGATCAGGTCAACCAGAGGACCTGAAAGGGCGCATAAGTGGCCATATGCAAAACCAGCAGCGCCGTAGGGACAAGGGCATCAATCCGACCTGAAGGACTTATTTTAAAGGGCCTTTCCGATGTCTTCCGGCTTGGCCCGCTCTCTTCCGGCAACTGCAAGTCTCATTGTTTCCCTACAGACAGTTAATGTTGCAGCAAACGATTTTTTGAAAACTGACCAAAATCGCACTTCCATCAGCTTTCGGCCCTTTGCGGAACTTGGGTTGCCGCAAAAGCCCTATGACGATCCGCTGCGAAAGTCAGCGGCACGCCGAGCTCCCCATTCGATCCCCAGACAAATGTGTAAAATGCTGTCGTCGTGGTACGTGCTTACTGCGCTCAGGAACAGATTGACGACTATAGACGAATTCCATTCCTACGCAGCATCTCGTAAGGTGATATCGTGCTGATGCCGTGAGCGTCCGCGGCGTCAGGAATCTTGACTTTGCTCATCCTGAGTGGCTCTCGGGTTTCGAGCGTTACGATATCGTGACCCCCGTGAATTGCGTAGGCGACAAGGTAAGCATCGGCCTTGCTCAGGAAGTCTGCGACGGCGGACGAAGTATAGCCGTTCGAGGTTGCCCAGCTCGCGACCTGGCCCATGCTGTTTCCGATCGTGCCGTCTTCAGGCATGAAGATGCTCTTTCCGTGCAGCTCAATCCAGTGCTTTACCTGATCATCTTTCTTTTGTAGTTCGCGTTTCACCGGAGCGATGCTTGCTACCTTACCAGAGGCTGCGGCACTTGAAATCCAATTCCAGTATCCTCCGCAGATGTCGAAGGCGTAGTAGCTCAGCGCAGGTGTTAAAAAGGCGTTAGTGTCCAGTAACAACATCAGCTAGCTACTCCCAGTCGCCTTGCTTCTTCACGGAAAGTCTTGCTGTTCTTGAGATTCAATAGGTCGAAGGCTTCGCCCATCAGAGTCCTGCCTTCAAGGGCCGTCGAGATGACCGCCGATGCAAAGTGCGGATCAACGCGGGCCCCCATCGTCGCGTAGAAGTCGCCTCCCGAGCTACGTTTCGCTTTTTCCATCAGGAATTCGAGTTCGGCTTCATAAGCTTGTTGGAAAGCGTCGTAGCTTAGGCGTCCAAGATCTTTAAGGCGGCGTAGAGCGACCAGAGTGCTGACTCGGAACACGCGGGCGATTGTTGTCTTCGCCAAGTCGCTATCTTCGGGTAGTTCCATGTTCTGGAGTTGAGCCATCGGCACGAGCACTTCGGCAGCGACTGCATTGCAGAACCGCTCCACAGTGCTGTCTGGTTCCATGTCCTCCGGTAGGTAGTCAGCTGCGGCATTGCTGATCCCGCCCTTGCCGATCCAGATGTGCGCAAGCTCGTGGGCAAGCGTAAAGATCTGACCGGCCTTCGTATCCGCGCCATTCACGAACACGAGCGGCGCAAACGGGTCGGATATTGCAAAGCCGCGAAACTCGCGCGGATTCAGCTTCCGGTGGGTGTTATTTCCGACGACGCCGTTAATCATCACGAGAATCCCGGCCTCGCGGGCAAGGGTAATGAAAAGGCGCAGAAACTCTCCCCAATTTGCGGCCTCGGATCGGCTCCCGACCTCCAGTTTCAGCATGGTGCGGATGCTGCCCGCCACAATCGCAGGCGGGTCGTCCGCCGTAAATGAGCCGACGAATTCCAGAAGCGGCGCTCCGGATCCCGCAAGGTGGTCACGATACCAACTCTGGCGTCGCTGGCAGGTGTGAATCGTATCGATCAATTCTGTACTTGGTCGCCCAAAACCCGCCCCTGCCATCCGCCGGAAGTCGGGCAAGGGCAGCTGCTCTTCGGGGGGGGCAGGCAGGAAGAACATGCCGAGCGGTAAATGAAGGGTCGCGGCCAAGGTTTCCAGCTGCTTGAAGGTCGGACCGCCCTTTCCCTCTATCCAAGAGGGGTACTTTTTAAAACGCTGTACGAGGTTGTCGAACGGCATCCCGGCGCGTTCTCGCGCCCATTCCAACACGTCAGGGGATATATCGACCTGTGCCATCGGTGATTTTCCTTCGCCTCCTTGGATTACTCTGCTGGTTTGATAGCTTCGGTGTAAACGTTTATGTTGAATCGGCTACTAATGGTGTTGCGGATCGCCTACAATTCAAAGCTGCGCTTCGGAGTGCCGCACCCTTGCGTTAGAGGTTTAAGTTTCCTGACTGCCATGCAGCGGAATGCTTGATTTCGAACTGTTCAGAAATTCGGATTTTAACGTGTGGCATAATCTTGTCGCCTCAGCAGCGAACGGCCGCTCCCCGCCCAACTTCCTCCTCACAAACACCCCCTCAACCACCGCCACACCCTTGCTGCAGCCAGCGGGACCACGCCGTTACCGGCTGCAGCGGATCGGTCCACCCGCAGGGCCAGCCCATCATCCAGTCGGTGAAGGACGGGTTGAGATGCAGCGCCTCCTTGGAGTGCAGCGCCTTGGTGCGCAAAGTCACTTGGCATCGGGGGGAAGAGACGAGCGGTCCTGGCGTCCAGCCCGTCGCCTTCAGCAAGTCCCACATCATGACCCAGCACCGGGCGGCCATGATCAGGCCGACCTGTACGCCCTTATGGCTCTGGTCCGCCACAAATTGAAACCGCCCCGGTCCCACGCGGATGCTCGTCTTGTTGCCGCCCATCAGATAGGTCGGCGTGGGCCAGAATGAACATCCGTTCGCACAAGCGAGACCCGCCGACTTCCGCCGCTGATACGACGCACGCTGCAACCCGGTAGCCTAGGCCTTGAAGATCTCGGGGATATCTGCCCGCTTGATCCGTTCTCTCCGGGTTGCTGCAGTACAAAGTGCCTCGCCACAGCGTTTCACAATCTTGCCAAATTTTGAACATATTTGCGGAGGATGCTGCAACTATAGCGTGAAAAGGTGGGCAAGATGGAGACTTCGATGTTTCAAGAAGAGGTCAGCACACGCTGCAAGGGCAACTACCAGATGAAAATACTGGTGGTCGATGATGAACCGGTACTGATTGATTTCCTGACCATGGCGCTGGGAGCCTTGGGTTTTGAAAACGTCGCCTCTGCGCGGTCCGCCACAGAGGCGCTTGCGATGATGAAATCCGCAAAAGATCCGTTCGGTTGCTTGCTTCTGGATATCCAGATGCCCGAAATGGACGGTGTCGCGCTTTGTGCAGAAATCCGGAAAAATCAGGTCTATGCCAAGACACCGATTATCATGCTGACCGCGATGTCGGACCGAAAATACATTGAAACCGCGTTTTCTGCCGGCGCAAACGACTACATCACCAAGCCTTTTCAAATTGATGATCTGATGAACCGCATCGATTCGGCGGCGCGGCTCAGTCAGCAGATCATTTCGGCAGACCGGCTCGTGCGTCAGATCGCTTCGGCATGTCAGCGTCAGTCCGGGCCATTCCGCCTGCAATTCGAGGATCCGGTCAGTTTTGAAAATACGCCGGGATATCTGGATCAGCCGACGTTCCGGAATTTCATAGACCGGATGGAACGCAGTCAGTTCCGGCATGGCGGTGTTGTGTCGGTCAAGGTCAGCAATGCATCCGACTTGTATGAAAACGTGTCATCGCAGGAATTTGTCTCCGTTCTCACCCGGATGAGCAGCGTTGTGTCGACGGCACTGGTTGGTGAGAATTGTCATTTCACCTATGCCGGGTCGGGCTGTTTTCTGGTCATCAAGACGACAGCCGACAATGCCAGATTCCCCAATGAAGTCGCGTTTCGCGTGAAAAAAGAGATGTCACGACAGGGACTTCGCCACGGATCGGCCGGGCTGAATGCGATCGAGATCGCGATTGGACGCGTGTTCCGCAGCCCTGCAGGCGACTTTGGCAGTATCGACGAAAGCCTGGCGCGCGCGCGCGAACGCACGCAGGTTCTGTGCGCCTGACCCAGGGCCGAATTGCAACCTCTGGGCGGTCAGCCCAACCCAGACCGGACAGGGAACGCCACAGCGGCATCGGTCAGGCCTACCGCCGCCAGACCCAGGCAAAACCCGCAAAGTGACCCTGCAATTTGGCCAGGGCCCGGTTGCGCCAGCCCGGATGGGGCAATCTGCCGTCCCGCAGGCGGGCGGCTGCGACCTCGACCGGGCAAGCGAGCCCGGTGACCGGGTCGAAATAGCGCGGATAGTCGATCAACACGGCGTGCACCATTTCTTCCAGCGTCGGGGTCGCGGCGCGGCGCAGGATCGGCATGGCCCGATCGTCGGTCAGGCCCCAACCCGCATAGAACGGCTGCCCCAGACAGGTCACGCGCTTGCCCCGCAGCAAGGCCTCGAACCCCATCCCCGACGTCATGGTCCAGACCTCGTCCACAAGGTCGATTGCCGCTGCGGCGTCCAGGTCGATGATCGCATCCGCCCAGTCGCCCGCATCGGGCACCGCGCCGTCCCGCAGCCCGGCAACCACGTCCGGATGCGGTTTGTACAGGATCACCGCGGCAGGATTTGCAGCACGTGCCGCCCGCAGCAGATCGCCATTACTGGCGACCTTTGACGCCCCCAACCGGACCGAGGCGTCGTCAGCGACCTGACCGGGCACCAGGATACGCCGCCCCCCGGGCAGATCCGGCACGGCACCGCCGTGCAGGTTGTATTTCGTCAATTTGTCCCGGGTAAGTGTTGCGATCAGCCGGCGCGCGCGGGCGCGGGCGTGATCGGGCAGGGCAGGGGCCGCAGCGATCAGCGTCTCAAGCCTGCTGGGCCGCGACGGGTCGTAATAGATCCCCAGATCGTCCAGCACGAGGCTCAGCGGCGGAACGAGGTCCGCCCCCAAACCGCGCGAGCGCAAGAAACCGTCCTCGACCCGCACATGGTCGCTGTCCGTTGCGGCTTTTGACGCCCAGATCATCTCCCGGCGACCGTCGGATGGGCCGGAAAACCGGACCTTGCGCACCTGACCAAAGACCCGCTGCAAAGGCGCGCGTTTCCATGCGCTCATGCCATGGGCCAGCCAGCCGTGGCGATCCTCGCGCCAGGCGCGGGCCTGCGCTGCCAAGGCATCGATTACATCCTCGATCTGGCACAGCCGGTCGCGATAGGGGTCAAACCACAGCGGATACAGGATCATCGCACCTGCAAAGAGCTGGGCGCGCGTCAGCCGGCGTTGCCTGCGGTCCAGTGGCGCGCGGTCATCCGTCAGGCCCCATCCAATGTAGAACGGCTGTCCGAACACCACCGGCCGGTGACCCGCCATGATCGCCTCGAACCCCATGTGCGAGGACACGGTATAGACGGCGATGGCCCCCTGCATCAGCGCATGGGGACACAAGGGCGAATCCAGCAGCGTGATCCTGTCGGTCTGATCCGCCGCAGTGAAATAACCGTCGCGATGGCCCTGCGCGGTTTCGGGGTGGGTCTTGATCACGATGCGGGCGGCGGGATGTTCGGTCTGGGCATAGAAAAGCATCTCGCGAAAGGTGTTGCTGTCGGCACCGCCTGCGGTGACGGCGGCATCGCCCTTGGTCTGGTCGATTACCAGGACATAGCCCGGATCGGGCACCGGCAGGTCCGGGTCGTGGATGTTGTATTTGGACAATCGCGCGCGGGCGATCCGGTCCATGCAGTCGCGGGCGCGGGTCAACAGAACGTTGTCGTCCAGAGGATTGTCCCGCAGCAGCATTTCCAGATCGGATGGCTGTGCAGGGTCATAGTGCATGCCGCGCAAATCCACCGTCAGACCCAGCGGCAGGTCGCCGTCCCGTCCGGGCCTGACGGACCGCAAAAATGCGTCCTCCACCCGCACCACGGGCGTGTCGCGCCGGGCGGCCACTGCCTCGCCACGCGGGGCGGTCGGCGCATGGCCCCAGACACCCACGTGGTCGTCCGCGCCGGGCATGCCCAACCGGATATCCCATCCGGCAAGGCCCAGTATGCGCCGCACCCGCGCCTGGGTCAGAAACCCCCCGTTGTAAACATAAAGCCGCCGCAAGGTTTCCCCTGCGGCGGCCTGGCCCGTGGGCAGATCACTCATGCCTTACAGGCCAGAGGCATTCGTCAGCGCCGAGGTCGCGGACAGCGATCCGGTGATGGCGGCGACCGTCTTGTCGAACCGGACAAAGGGCGCTTCGGTCACATAGACCGTGTCGCCGTCGCGAATGGCGAATTCACGCGCGGTGAACATGCCATTGGGCTGCGTCAGGTCCAGCACATAGACGACCCGCTGCGGTCCGGTCAGGTCCAGACCAACCAGCTGTTCTGCAATCGCCTCTGGTTCGGTGCGGAACACGAAAACGCCCGTGGGATCGGCTGTCAGCGACGACAGGCCGCCAACTGTTGCAATGGCTTCGATGGCGGAAATCGTCTTGGTCTCGAACGGCACGCGTTCCTGGCTGCCCGTGGCCCCCAGCGCGGTAAAGGACCGGGTATCGGCATTCACGATGATGTTGTCGCCGCCGCGCAGTGCCACGTCATTGCGCGGGCTGTCGTACAGATCGTCATAGAAAATCTCGGCCGTGTGGCTGCCACGCTGGATTTTGACCCGCGCGATTTCGGGGTTGATCGACACGCCACCAGCTGCGGCCAACATCGAAATCAGCGTGCGGGTCGGACGTTCGATCGGATAGACGCCCTGCGCGTTGACGGCACCGGCCACGGACACGGTTGCGCCGTCGCCCGCCAGCCTGCGCACCTGCACCTGCGGGTCAGGTGTCTGATCGCCCAGCCGTTCGGTGATGATCCGGCGGATGGCCTCTGGTGTGTTGCCCGCTGCACGGATGCGGCCTGCATAGGGGACAAAGATGAACCCGTCCCCGTCGACCTGCACTTCTTCCAGCAGGGTGGAATTGGCGCCTTGCGGGACGATCAGACCATCATCCACGTTTTCAAAGATCGTCAGCCCCAGCGTATCGCCAGGCCGGATCGTGTCGGACCCGATGACACCCGCGTTCAGAAAACCCGCAGAAAACCCCAGCGCGGGGGCCACAGCTGCGATGGCATTGACGCGGTCATCGACGGTCAGCACGAAGGAATCACCTTCGCGCAGGACGGACCCGGCAAAGATTTCTTGTTTGTTTGGGCCGACGCGCGGCAGGGCGCACGCCGAAATGAGGCCCAGGATCATGATCAGGGCCACGCCTTTCGACAGGCGTACAGTCAGGGATGTCACGGCTCGGTCTCCTCGACCTGTTATTGTTCTGCCTCGGAATTTTTCTTTTTATCGTAGGGCAGAGAGGGTCAAAAAGAAAGTTGCCGCGTACATGACGGGAATCGCGCCGCAATTGACTGTTGCCATGTTGCCGCGACAGTTCGCGCCAGATGCGGGATGCAAGGATCGGGCGCAACAGTTAAATAACTGTTAAATATGACATAATATGTTTCGCATGCGAAACATCAGCGTTTCGTGATATATTCTAGCTGACGATACGCAGCGGCTGGCGCGGCGGGTTTTTGCCGGATGCCAGCGTGTCATAGGGATCGTCTTCGGCCAGCATCATGTCCACGACCTGCCGCATCAGCTGGCGCCGGCCGCGTGCGGAATAAAACCCGCCGGGCACCTGGCTCGTCTCCAGCAGGAACCGGCGATAATCCTTGTAGGCGCGGCTATCGGGACGATCCGGACTGGCAAAGAATTCCGGCAAGGGTTGGTCCGATACGAATTCCGGCTTGTTATAGACGGCGGCCCCAAACACCTTCAGCGGGATCCCCCGCCACAACACCTGTTGGGCTGCCGTCGAATTGACGGTCACGGCCGTGCGGGCATGATCCAGCAACTTTGCCAGCTTGCCGCCGCGCACGAAATGCACCCGCGCGCTGACGCCATGCTGTTTGGCCAGCCGCCGGATGATCCGTTTCGTGGGGCTGCGTTCATTGTCCAGCGGATGCGCCTTGAAGACCAGATGATGGTGGCGCGGTGTTGCCTTGGCAAAGCCTTCCATCACGACGCTCAGGAATTCTTCCATCCGGGTAAATGGCGAATGCTGTTGAAAACTGGCGTCATGTTCCAGCTGCAACAGCACGAGGTGATAGGGAAATCCGCCGTAGCGGATGCGCAGCGTGGCGATCCGGCGATCCAGCGCGATCAGCGGCATCAGGATCAGCCGTTTGGTATAAAGTGCGGCCTCGGTCGCCACAGGCAAGTCGCGGTGCCGGGCAAAATTGCGGTAGTCACCGTTCCGGAACATCACGAACCAATGATACAGCGCCCCGTAAAACACATGGTGCAGCATGTCGCCCCAATGCGCAGGCGGCGTCGGCACCTCGAGGTCGGACCGGGCGAGTGCGGCTTGCATGTCGGCCACATCCATTTTCATCAGCCGTGAATGACCGTTGGTGCCGCCGCGCTCATAGGTCACCCAATAGGGCCGCATGTAACCTTCTTCAAAGACGTGGATGCGCAGACCCATCGCGCGGGCGATGTCCACGGCCGTCGCATGGATCGGGCGGGTGTCGCCATACAGCACGATATCCGTGATCCCGCCGGTCACGACGATGTCGCGGAACGTATCGGTCCAGTCCTCTGGTTTGCCATGAAACGCGATGTAGCTGGGTGCGCCGAACCAGAACGCCCTGTCGCCCGCATTGAACCCCACCCGCGACACATGCGCACCCGCCGCGCGCAGCATCTTGGCCAGCCGGTACAGGAACGGGCCGTGCGGACCTTGCAAAAACAAGAAGCGTCGGGCGCTGGGGTCAGTCATCGAAGTCAATTGCATCCATCCGAGTTAAAGTAACCCCTACGACGCAGACAAGGCATAATTGGGGCCGGGTTGGATCGGACCCGTGTCGGATGCTTGAAACATGCGGTGTGCCGCTTTACCTGCTGGCGCAAGCGTGAAGGAGATCCGCAATGTTCACAGGTATCGTCACCGACATCGGCGAGGTTTTATCCGTCGCACAAGAAGGTGACCTGAAGGCGCGAATCGCCACCAGCTATGACGTGGGCGGCATCGACATCGGGGCTTCCATCGCCTGCGAAGGGGTTTGCCTGACCGTCGTGGCCAAGGGACATGACCCGCGCGGCTGGTTCGACGTGCAGATCAGTGCTGAAACCGTGGACAAGACAGCGATCGGTCGCAACGGTTGGTCGGTCGGTCAACGGCTGAACCTGGAACGCGCTCTCAAGGTCGGGGACGAATTGGGCGGACACATCGTGTCGGGCCATGTCGACGGCGTTGCCGAACTGATCGATATGCGCGACGAGGGCGACAGCACCCGCATGACATTCCGCGCGCCGGGTGATCTGGCGCGTTTCATCGCGCCGAAGGGGTCAGTGGCGCTGAACGGCACCTCGCTGACCGTGAATGAGGTTGACGGTCAGACCTTTGGTGTGAACCTGATCCCGCATACGAAACAGGTGACGACCTGGGGCGACTCTCGCGTGGGTGACGCGATCAACCTCGAAATCGACACCATGGCGCGCTATGTCGCACGACTGCGCGATTACGAAGGCTGACCTGCAGGCTTCAGCGGTCTTTCCCTTTGGGCGGCCTTGGGCTAGGTCCGGCACAAGCATGAGGACCAGACCATGACGCAAGCCTTTGAGACGCCCGGACCAGTCGAAGTGAACTGGAAAGACGCCATCAGCCCAATTGAAGATATCATCGAGGACGCCCGCAACGGACGCATGTTCGTGCTGGTCGACCACGAAGACCGGGAAAACGAGGGGGATCTGGTGATCCCCGCGCAGATGGCAACGCCTGACGCGATCAATTTCATGGCGACCTACGGCCGTGGCCTGATCTGTTTGTCGTTGCCGGGCGCACGGATCGACGCGCTGGGTCTGCAACTGATGTCGACCAACAATTCCTCGCGCCACGAAACGGCCTTCACCACCTCGATCGAGGCCCGCGAAGGTGTCACCACCGGCATCAGCGCCCATGACCGTGCCCGCACCGTGTCGGTTGCGATTGATGCGTCCAAGGGGGCAGCCGATATCGCGACGCCTGGTCACGTGTTTCCGCTGCGCGCCCGCGAAGGCGGCGTGCTGGTCCGTGCAGGTCATACCGAGGCGGCCGTCGATATTGCCCGGCTGGCCGGTCTGAACCCGTCCGGCGTGATCTGCGAGATCATGAAGGACGATGGTGAAATGGCGCGTCTGCCCGACCTCGTGGCCTTTGCGCAATTTCACGGCCTCAAGATCGGCACCATCAGCGACCTGATTTCCTATCGCCGCCGCCATGACAACCTGGTGCGGCTGCGCGACGAAAGCACGTTCACGTCGGAATTCGGCGGTGAATGGCAGTTGAAAATCTATACCGACGAAACCCAAGGGGCAGAGCATATCGCGCTGGTCAAGGGCGATGTGGACAGCGGAGAGCCAGTTTTGGTGCGGATGCACGCGCTGGACCCGATGCTGGACGTCGTGGGTGCCGGCCCGCGTGGTCGTCGCAATGAATTCAGCGATGCGATGGAACTGATCGCCGCCGAAGGACGCGGTGTGCTGGTCCTGTTGCGCGATCTCCACATGAAACTGGTCGCCGATGACGAGGTGTCGCCCCAGACCCTGCGTCAATACGGGCTGGGGGCGCAGATCCTGTCGTCACTCGGCCTGCACAAGATCGAACTGCTGACAAACTCGCCGCAGCCCAAGGTCGTGGGCCTTG
Organism: Loktanella gaetbuli; assembly: GCF_020531945.1. Lineage (NCBI taxonomy): Bacteria > Pseudomonadati > Pseudomonadota > Alphaproteobacteria > Rhodobacterales > Roseobacteraceae > Loktanella > Loktanella gaetbuli. The sequence continues at coordinate 256,171 of NZ_JAJATZ010000002.1, read as the reverse complement.
ATGCCTATGGTCTGGAAATCGTCGGCACCCGCAAGATATCGGAGATTGGCTGATGGCCGGAGTATCCCATTTCGAAATGCCCTTGCCGGAATTTACCGATCCGGTCCGGCTGCTGATCGTCGCATCGCCTTATTACAAGGATATCTTTGACCAGCAGGTGGCCGGTGCCCGCGCCGTGGCCGAAGCGGCCGGTGCCGAGGTCGAGGTCGTGCAGGTGCCCGGCGCGCTGGAAATCCCTAGTGCAATCGGGATCGCGGAACGGATGGGCGATTACCACGGCTATGTGGCGCTGGGCTGTGTGATCCGTGGCGAGACCACGCATTACGACACCGTCTGCAATGACAGCTCGCGCGGGTTGACGCTGCTGGGTTTGCAGGGGCTGTGCATCGGCAACGGCATCCTGACGGTTGAAAACTATGAACAGGCCGCAGTACGTGCGCAGGCTGACGGCCAGAACAAGGGCGGCGGTGCCGCTGCGGCGGCGTTGCATCTGATCGCATTGACGCGCAAATGGGGTGCGCGCGAAACCGGTGTGGGATTCGCGCCGACAACATTCGCAAAAGGCGGCGAGACCGTATGACCCTGTCCAACAACCAGCGCCGCAAGATGAAATCTGCAGCGCGTCTCTATGCCGTGCAGGCGCTGTTCCAGATGGAAGCGATTGGCCAGACCGTCGACCGCGTGATCGTGGAATTCGAGGATCACCGCTTTGGCGAGATCCGTGACGATATCGAGATGCTCGAAGGTGATGTGGACACGTTCCGCGCGCTGATCGAAAAGGCCGTGGACGAACAGGCCCGCATCGACCAGCTGACGGACCGCGCCTTGGTCGCGAAATGGCCGCTGGGTCGTATCGACCCTACATTGCGGGCGCTGTTTCGTGCCGCCGGTGCAGAGTTGATCATCGGTGACACACCGCCGCGCGTCGTGATCAAGGAATTCGTCGACGTTGCAGGGGCGTTCTTTCCCGAAACAAAAGAGCCAAGGTTCACCAATGCGGTGCTGGACCACATGGCGCACGAATTGCTGCCGGGCGGGTTTTGATCGGCCGGGGTGGGGGCGGTGCCCGCCCACCCACCCCAATTTCGGGGCTGCGCCCCGTGGCGCGAGAAGAGTTGGTGTGGTGGGTTGTCGCTGATGTGTGCCGCTGCGCATTTGCCATGCAAACGCGCCTTGCGCACGCGCCACAAAAAGCCGGGGCTTTTTGTGGCGGGAACCGCAGCGACCGTGCGAGGGCTTATTCCCGAGGACCTGTATGTACAGGTGGGCACCGGTTAACCGGACCAGGGTCCGAACAGAGCCAGCGCCCTCGGATTTGCTTAAGGCCACTGGAATGTAGCCCCCATGCGCACGGGAAGAGCAGAAACCCGCCTGACACCTAGCTATGATGGCGCAGGCAAGGCGGCAAGGGGGCGGGGCGCGAAAATCGGTCGCGGCTTGACCGATGTTTACCTTTTGTTCATATACGTGACATGCCGCATGTTCTTGATCCGCTGACGACGCAAGGGTTGATGCCGGGCCAGATCCTGGCGCGTGGTGTGTCGCGTCACATGCGCAGTCATGATTTCGTGACGGTCGAGGAACTGGTACCGACATCCGGCCTGCGGGTCGATGTCATGGCATTGGGCCCCAAGGGTGAAATCTGGATTGTGGAATGCAAATCCAGCCGGGTGGATTTCTTGTCGGACGGCAAATGGCAGGGCTACCTGGAATGGTGCGATCGGTTTTTCTGGGCGGTCGGGCCGGAGTTCGACACTGATCTTTTGCCGGATGAAACAGGGCTGATTATTGCGGACGGCTATGACGCAGAAATCTTGCGCCTGGGACCAGAGACCAAGCTGGCCCCGGCGCGGCGTAAGGTCATGACAAACAAATTCGCCCGACACGCGGCCATGCGCGCGCAGGCGGCGCGCGATCCGGGGTTCGTGAGTGGGTTTGGGGCGGTGTGAGCGCCCGAATTTGTGCCGTCGCGTGGGTTGAGGGTGCGGGACGCCTCGCCGGCGGGGCGGATATTTTCGACCAGAAGAAGGGCCGTGGCACCTGAGGAATGGTGCCGGTCAGTGGCCGAGCATGGATTATCGCGGTTTGACGGCGCGGGCAGCTGCGGCTGCGGCGCGGATTTCCTCGGCGATTTCTTCGGCCTCTTCGGGGTCGAAATCCATCGGGATCTCTGTGTTGCCTGCGCTGACGAACAGACGGACCATGCCCAGTTCGGTCGGGCCGATCTGCATGTTCGCCTCGACGTCGCGTTCGTCGTTGATACCCATCGGTGCCTCCTTGGTTGGAACGGGTTTAGGCGAGGTTTTCGGGACTTGCAATCAGGATCGCGGGGCGGTAAATCGCCCGCAGTGCCGCGTTAGCTCAGTTGGTTAGAGCGCTTGATTGTGGATCAAGAGGTCCCTGGTTCGAGACCAGGACGTGGTACCATCCCTCCCATTCAGTTCAGATCGAGTTCCGCGATGAGAGGGGCCCAGCCTGCGCCGTGCATGTCGCGGTCGTCCAGCGCGCCCTGGACCGTGGGGCGGGGCAGCGAGAATTTCACGACGTGAAGCGGCGCGATATCAAAGCGTTTGATGGCGGCCGGATCGGCGGCGAGGGCTGTGGCCACCCGGTCCGTGGACAACCCGTCGCGGATGCGGGCAAAGGCATCGGGCGTGCCGCAGAAGATGTCGATGGTCAGCCAGAAGGGGCCTGCGTTCTTGGACCGGACCTTGGTCACCACGTCACGGACGATCACGCGAGCACCTCCAGTCGGAAGGCATCCATCGGATCCTTGAGCGTCATGACGTGATGCAGGACGAAGGCATAGGCGGCACCCTTGTCGATTTCGGGTGGCGAAAAGGGGAAAGCGAAGGTCGGCTGTTCCTCGTCCCGGGTCAGGGGGTGGTGCAGCAGATAGGGGTTCAGCAGTTTGGCGATGTCATGGGCCGTGGCCTGATCGGCGGCGGTAACGATGGCCAGCACGCCGACCTCTGATGCGGGTGCGGGGTTGTGATCCAGTGACCCGAGGGTCGCGGTCTGGCCGATGATGCGCAGCTGGCAATCGTAGTCCTGTGGTCCCATGCGGGTGGTGACCTTGGCTGCGTGTTTTTGCAAGATGTCGTCGCACCATGCCGCGGCGTTGGCGACGTAGTGCGGGTCGCGAATCGTGACGAGTGCCACGGTCTGGTAGCCTGCGACGCGCGCGCCCTCCAGCTTGACGGTATAGGCGTCGGCCATGTGCCATTCGGCACCTGTCACACGGACGGATCGGTCATCGATGGCCGTGTAGGTCGCGTCGGTCACGTCAAGATAACCGCCCGGTTCATGCAGGATGAACGGGTCGGAGTTTTCATACAGCATATGGGCCGACACGGTGTGCGGCGTAGCGCAGGCCTCGTCGGCAAGTGGCGTGACCGTAAAACCGGTTGCATCGGTGTCCAGCAGCAGGACGCCCGATTGCGGGTTGGTGGCGCATAGTGCGCCGCATTCGCCGACCTTGGCCCCGTGCCAGACGGCACCCGCGTGATCGCCACGCTGCAAGGGCAGGGCCGCGATGATCGCGGTGTCGGTGGTGCGCCCCGCGATGATGATGTCGGCACCTGTGTCGAGGGCGGCCATGATCTGTTCGGCGCCCGCCAGCGCCACGATATGCGTGCAATCGGCAATGGCGGCGGCGTCCACGTCCGGTGCGCCGGGCAGGGCGGTCAGGTCGGCCCGTGCGATGTGGGCCGGGTCCTGTTCGCATTTCAGCGTGGCGATTGTGGCGGTCAGGCCTTCTTCGGCCAGAATTTCGCGGGTGATGTCGACCAACCAGTCGACGGTGCTGTCGGTGCCACAGGTGCCTGCGGTGCCGATGACCAGCGGGCAACCGGCGGCCTGGCGGGCGCGGATCAGGCCGGCCCATTCCGCCTTGGTCCCGGCGCGGGTGTATTTGGACAGGCCGCGGCCCAAGTAGCTGGGGCCGCTGTCGGTTGATCCTCCGTCGATGGCAATGAGATCGGGGCGTGCGGCGACGCCCCGATCAAGTGCAGTCTGATCGTAACCGAGCCCGAGAGCCCCGGAGGGGATCAGGATCCTAGTCACTGATGCGCTGCGGTTTGCGAATCCGCCCCCGCAGGAAGATCGGCAGGATGAACCCCACGATGGCCGCCACGATCAGCACGCTCGAGATGGTGGAGGAGAACAGGTAGGTCCAGTCGCCATCCGACAGCACCATGGCATCGCGCAATTGCTTTTCCATTTTTGACCCCAAGAGAATACCGAGGATGACCGGTACGGTGGGGATGTCAAGTTTGCGCAACACGTAGCCCAGCACACCGAACAGCACGACCAGCAGCAGGTCGAAGTAGCTGCCTGTCAGAGAGTAAATACCGACAAAGCTGACCATGGTGACGCCCGGCATGAGGATGGCGGGGGGCACTTCGAGCACTTTGACGAAGACCTTGACCATCGGCACGTTCATGGCGAGCAGGACGAAGTTTGCGATCAGCAGGGATGCAATCAGCGACCAGACCACGTCGGGGCGTTCGACGAAGAGCGTCGGGCCCGGCGTGATGTTCAGCGTGACCAGCACGGCCAGCAGCACGGCGGTGGTGCCGGACCCTGGCACGCCCAGCGTCAGCATCGGCACGAGTGCGCCACCGGCGGCGGCGTTGTTGCCGACCTCTGGTGCGGCGATGCCCTTGGCGACTCCGGTGCCGAATTTGCCTTTTTCACCGGCGATGCTTTTCTCCATCATGTAGGTCATGAAGCTGCCGAGCGAGGCCCCCGCACCGGGCAGAACGCCCGCGATAAAGCCCACGACAGAACAGCGGATCATGGTCCAGCGGGTGGACCAGATTTCGGCCCATGGAACGGTGACGCGGCCGCGCAGCTTGATGCCCGCCGCACCGCTCTTGCCCTTGCTCTCGATGAAAAAGAACACCTCGGATACGGCGAACAAGCCGACGATGGCGACGAGAAAGTCGATGCCGTCATACAGGTGCAGGTTGCCGCCCGTCATGCGCGGCAGGCCAGAGTTCGGATCGAGGCCGATCATCGCGATGCCGATGCCGAGGCAAGAGGCCAGTGCCGCCTTGGCCTGGTTGTTCGATGCGATGCCGCCCAGCGTGCAGAAGGCCAGCAGATAGAGGGCAAAATATTCGGCGGGGCCGAATTCATATGCGATCCGGCTGAGGGCCGGGGCCAGAACAGCCAGACCGAGGGTTGCGAGGAAAGCCCCGACAAAGGACGCAAAACCGGAAATCACCAGCGCGTCACCCGCGCGGCCTGCCTTGGCCATCGGGTAGCCGTCGAGCGTGGTCATCATGGCAGGTTCATCGCCGGGAATGTTCAGCAGGATCGAGCTGATACGCCCGCCGTACATGGCGCCATAGTAGATCGCGGTCAGCAGGATTAGCGCGCCGGTGGCGTCCAGACCCATGGAAAATGTGATCGGGATCATGATCGCGACACCGTTTGCAGGCCCAAGACCCGGCAGCGCGCCGACGATGGTGCCGATGAAACAGCCGATGATCGCCAGCAGCAGCGTGTAGGGCGACAGCGCGATGCCAAAGCCCAGCGACAGGTTTGCAAGAAGATCAGCCATCAGAACCACCCTCTGGGAAAGCCGAACAGGCTGAGGCCCAGCACGAAACGGAACAGCACGAACAGGCCGATGGACAGGCCGATGCCTGACAGAACCGACACCTTGGGGCTGGGGGAAATCTGATAGCTGAGGATCGCGGCGACCGCGGCCGTCGGGATCAAGAAGCCCAGCGGCTTGAGCGCATAGGCGTAAATCACCAGAACGACGATCGCAATGCCGATCGCCAGGGTGCTGCGCACGGCAGGCCATTCGGGTTCTGCGTCAGGGCGCGCGATCATGGTGACGGCGCAGAGGATGGCGACGATCCCGACGGCAATCGGAAAGGCCTTTGGACCCACGGGGTCAGACAGGAAACTGGCCTGCACCTGGAGGGCGCTCGCGATATACGCGAGCGCCGCCAGGATCACGACCAGACCAAAGATGCGGTCTGATGGACGTGTCATTTTACTGGATCACACCGATTTCACGGGACAAGGCCTCGGTTTCGGCAACGACGCCGTCAACCCATGCCTGGAATTCGTCACCGACCAGCGTGAAGGGTGCCAGTCCGTTGTCGGCCATGGCCTGCTGCCATTCGGCGGATTCAGCCACCGCCTGCAACATGCCCGCCCATTCCTGGAACCGCTCGTCGCTGATGTCCTTGGGGACATACATCCCGCGCCAGTTCACTGCGCGCACGTCGAAACCCTGTTCCTTCGCGGTGGGGATATCCTCAAAGCCGGGGACGCGTTCGTCGGTCATCACGGCCAGGACGCGGATGTCGCCGGTGGGGATGAAGCCCACGATTTCGGACATGTCGCCCGTCATGGCCTGGGTAAAGCCACCGACGGTCTGGGTGATCGCGTCGGCACCACCGTCAACGCCGATATAGCGGACCTTGGTGATGTCATCAAAGCCTGCGGCCTTGAGCACCTGAAGCGGCTTGAGGTGGTCGAAACCGCCGACGGCCGAACCGCCTGCAAAGGCGACCGAACCGGGGTCGGCCTTGATTGCGTCAACCAGATCGCCCAGCGACTGATAAGGGCTGTCGGCGGCCACGACGATGACACCCGGATCGGCACCGATCGCACCGACGAAACGCACCTGATCGGCGGTTGCACCGCCAAAGGCGTTCTGTGCCAGACGGGTCGTTGTCGCGCTGGAGGCGGCCACCATCAGGTCAGGATCGCTGTTGCGTTCGTTGACCACCGTGGAAAAGGCCAGACCGCCACCGGCACCGGCAAGGTTGGTGACCTGCACGGGATCGGCAACCTGACCGATGTCATACATGATCTTGCCCACCTGACGGCAGGTAAAGTCCCAGCCGCCGCCGGGGTTGGCGGGTGCGATGCATTCAATGGCGAATGCGGATGTGGCCGTGACGGCCAGAACGGCGGCGCTGGACAGCGCGCGCAACAGGGTCTTTGACATGGTATTCCTCCCATTATGTCGCTTGCGGATGTGCTGTCTCCCACGGCACACCCTTGCAGGGTCACTTTGTTTGCGCCCAAGCTGACGCTAACCTGTCACGGTGCGAGAGAAAGGGATTCTTTTTGCGGTTTTTGCTGGTAGAGGACACGCCCGATCTGGGGCAGGCCGTGCTGGACCGGTTGACGCTGGACGGGCACGGCGTGGACTGGGCGCGCAGTCTGGCCGAGGCCGAGGCACATCTGGCGGTATCCAGCTATGACCTGATCCTGCTGGATATCATGCTGCCCGATGGTGACGGGCGCGATTTTCTGGCCGCACACAGGCGGGTGCCGCGCGATACGCCGGTGATCGTGATGACCGCGCGCGCGGGCGTCAGCGACCGCGTGGCCCTGCTGGACACGGGCGCGGACGATTATGTGACCAAGCCGTTCGATTTCGCGGAACTGGAGGCACGCGTGCGGGCGGTTCTGCGCCGACGTGGTGGAACGGCGCAGACGCAGGTCATCTACGCCGATCTGGTGTTTGATCCGCTGGGTGGGACCGTGGCCGTGGGGGGCGACGTGCGTGACCTGCGCAACCGCGAACTGCGGCTGCTGGAAATCCTTATGGCGGGGCCCGGGCGCATTTTCTCCAAGGGGCATCTGCATGACAGGCTCTTGTCCGCGTCCGAGGCCGTCAGCGACAACGCGATCGAGGTCTATGTCGGGCGTTTGCGCAAGAAGCTGTCGGGATCTGCGGCACGGATCGAGACGGTGCGCGGTGTCGGTTACCGGTTGACCCAAGGGTGAGGCGGCCCGCCTCGATCCGGCGCCGGTTGCTGTTGCAGGGGATCGGCGTGGCGGCCCTGCTGGCGCTGGTGCTGTATCTGGCGGTGCGCGGTGTGGCGGGTGCGGCGATCCAGACCGTGCAGGATTCGGTCCTGGGCACGGCAACCGTCGTCATCGCCGAGGAATTGCGTGGCGGTGCGGACGGGATCAGCGTGGACATTCCCTATGCGGCGTTTTCGATGTTGGGAGCGGTGGGCGAAGACCGGGTGTTCTACCGCATTCTGGTGGGGGACCAGACTGTTACCGGCTACCCTGACCTGCCGCTTCCTGATGTTGTGCCGGGGCTGACACCGGCGTTTTACACGGTCCCCTATCAGGACGCGCAGGTGCGAGTCGGGGCCGTGGGCCGGTCCGTGTTGGTGGACGGCAACCGGGTCGATGTGACGGTGCTGCTGGGCCAGACGCGCACCGCGCAGGCGGTGATTTCGGCGCAGATGGCGAACCGGGCGGCGGGACTGGGCCTTGGCATCTTTGCGCTGGCGGCCGTGCTGGCGCTGATTTCAGCGCGGTCCGTGCTGGCCCCGGTGCATGATCTGGCACTGGCCGTGGGGCGACGTGGACCACAGGACCTGCGCCCCGTCAGGCGTGCCGTCCCGCGCGAACTGGTGCCGCTGGTGGCGGCGCTGAACGGATTGATCGCGCGGCTGCGGTCGGCGCTGGACCGGACCGAATCCTTTATCACCGAAGCCGCCCATCATGTGCGCACCCCATTGGCCACGGTGCGGATGCAGACCGAGGTGGCCTTGCGGCAGGCAACGGACGATGCGACGCGGGCCAGCCTGCGCAACGTGATCCGTGCGGTGGACAATGCGGCGCGATCGACGGGGCAGATGCTGGACCACGCAAGCGTCATCTACCGCAGTGACCAGCCCACCCAGGATGCGTTGGACCTGGCGGTGGTGCTGCGCGATCTGGTGGGCCAGATGGCACCGACCGCTGACATGCGCGACATGGCGTTCGTGCTGGACATGCCCGTGGGCCCGGTGCCGCTGTCGGCGGACCGCCTGCTGCTGGAAAGCGCCTTGCGCAACCTGCTGGACAACGCGCTGAAATACGGGACGGCCGACACGGATATCGAGGTCGCATTGACGCCTGACGGTTGCGTCACGGTCTGCGACCGGGGGCGCGGGCTGGGCGGGGGCGGTGCTGCGGCATTGACCGGACGCTTTGCAAGGGGCGACAACGTGGGCGATGTGGTGGGCTCCGGGCTGGGCCTGTCCATCGTGCGCGACGCAGCACGGGCCTGCGGCGGGACATTCACGATTTCACCCAGACCAGGAGGCGGCACATGCGCGACCTTGCACTTGCCCTTGCGGTGACACTGACCCTGATCGGGGCGCTGTTCGCCCGCCCTGCGCTGGCGTTCGAGATCGAGGAGGTCGCGACCTTTGGCGCGGGCGCGCAGGTCGTGTCGGTGCTGTCGACGACGGATGCCGCCGTTTTCGCCCCGGTCATCGCGGGCTATCTGGAAACGCGGCCTGATTTGACCGTGCGTTATACGGTGGCCAACAGCCAGCAGGTCTATGCCGCAATCGCGGGCGACGGCGCGGCATTCGATCTGGTGATTTCATCGGCGATGGATTTGCAGATGAAACTGGCCAACGACGGTGCGGCAAGGGCATTTGACGGCGGTGGCGTGCTGCCGGACTGGGCGCGCTGGCGCGACCGTCTGTTTGCCGTGGCGCAGGAACCTGTGGTGATGATCGCACGGCGCGCGGATTTCGCGGGCCTGCCCCTGCCGCAGAGCCGGGCCGATCTGGTGGCGCTGCTGCGTGACAATGCCGAGCGGTTTGCCGGGCGCATCGGCACCTATGATCCGGCCGAGTCGGGGGCGGGCTATTTGTTTGCCACGCAGGATGCGCGACAATCCGACAGTGCCTGGCGACTGTCAGAGGTCGCGGGCAGTCTGCACCCGCAGCTTTATACTACGAGTGCGGCGATGATCGACGATGTGCAGTCCGGGCGGCTGGCGCTGGCCTATAATGTGCTGGGGTCCTATGCGGCAGCGCGACCCGATCCGGGCATGGTGGTCATCCAGCCTGCGGATTTCACCCATGTCCTGCTGCGCACGGCGCTGGTGCCGGTGACCAGCACGGACCCTGCTGCCGGTGCCGGATTCCTGTCGTTCCTGCTGTCATCACAGGGGCAGGCGCTGCTGGCCGACGCCGGTTTGCCGCCGGTGTCTGATACGACGATCACCGCAGCACCGCAGTTGCGTCCGATCCGGCTGGACCCCGGCCTGCTGGTCTATGTCGACCCGATGATGCGCCAGAAGTTCCTGACGGAATGGACCGCGGCCGTCGTCCAGCCGTGACAAGCGGCGCGCGGGGCGCTAAGCGCGGCACCAAGGAGACGCCCGATGTCAGACACCACCGTTCGCTTTACCATCCAGCCCGATCCGCCCGCGCGGATGGACAAGGCTTTGGCCCGCGATGTGCCGCAGGATGCGACGCTGTCGCGCTCGCGGTTGGGTGCGCTGATCGCCGAAGGGGCCGTGACGGTCAATGGCGTGGTCGAGACCAACCCGCGTCAGCGCCTGACAGAGGGGGCAGAGATCGTCGTGACGACGCCCGTCGTCAGCGAAAGCCATATCACCGCACAGGACATCGCGCTGGATGTGGTGTTCGAGGACGCGGACCTGATCGTGCTGAACAAGCCTGCGGGCATGGTGGTGCATCCGGCCCCCGGCAGCCCGGACGGCACATTGGTCAACGCGCTGATCCATCACTGCGGCGACGATCTGTCCGGCGTCGGTGGCATGAGGCGTCCCGGCATCGTGCACCGCATCGACAAGGACACCAGCGGCCTGTTGGTGGTCGCGAAATCCGACAAGGCCCATCAGGGGTTGGCGGCGCAATTTGCGGCCCACACGGTGGAGAGGCGCTATCTGGCCGTCTGTTTCGGGGTGCCCGATGCCAGCGATCCGCGCCTGCGCGGGGTCAAGGGCACCAGTTTCGAGGCGGCGAACATCCTCAAGGTGCAGACGTTCCTGGGACGGCACAAGACTGACCGCCAGCGGCAGGCGGTGTCGTTCAGCACGGGGCGTCATGCAGTGACGCGGGCACGGATCGTGCAACCGCTGGGCACACCCGCTGCGGCGGCGCTGATCGAATGCTGGCTGGAAACGGGCCGTACCCACCAGATCAGGGTGCACATGGCCCATTGCGGCCACGGGTTGATCGGTGATCCGACCTATGGTGGCCGCCAGAAACTGTCGGCCAAGTCGGTGGGCGAGGCCGGTGTCGCCGCGGCGCGCAATTTCCCCCGGCAAGCGCTGCATGCCGCGACCCTGGGCTTTGTTCATCCCGTCAGCGGCGATGCGCTGGCGTTCGAGGCTCCGCTGCCCCAGGATATGATCGAACTTGTGAATAATCTGGATCATCGCGGCTGAACTGTGCATTTTTGCAGCTATGCGACGGGAACCGGGCGGGCTAGAAAATGTTAGGTTTATGAAGCGCATGAGATTGCAACACCAAGCCGTGCAACCCATATCCATGTTAAGGCCTGATACATTGGCCATCCAGGGGAAGTCAAAATGAGCGATTACAAGAACCTACCGGCACCGAGCCCAGAGCAGGGCTTGAACCGCTACATGCAGGAAATCCGCAAGTTTCCGATGCTGGAACCCGAAGAAGAATACATGCTGGCCAAGCGTTGGGCCGAAGATGGCGATACGGAAGCGGCACACAAGATGGTGACCAGCCACCTGCGCCTCGCCGCCAAGATCGCCATGGGCTATCGCGGCTATGGCCTGCCGCAGGCCGAGGTGATTTCCGAGGCGAACGTGGGCCTGATGCAGGCCGTCAAGAAATTTGACCCTGAAAAAGGGTTTCGCCTGGCGACCTATGCCATGTGGTGGATCCGTGCTGCTATTCAGGAATACGTCCTGCGGTCGTGGTCGATGGTGAAACTGGGCACGACCTCGGCGCAAAAGAAGCTGTTTTTCAACCTGCGCAAGGCGAAATCCCGCATCGGTGCGCTGGAAGACGGCGACCTGCGTCCCGAGAACGTCAAGCGGATCGCGACCGATCTGGGTGTGACCGAGGACGAGGTCGTGTCGATGAACCGCCGCATGTCCGGTGGTGATGCATCCCTGAACGCCACCGTCGGGTCCGAGGGCGAGGGCACGATGCAATGGCAGGACTGGCTGGAAGACGAGGACGCGGATCAGGCCGGCGATTATGCGGAACGTGACGAGCTGGAAAGCCGCCGCGAGATGCTGGCCGAGGCGATGCAGGTCCTGAACGACCGCGAAAAGGACATCCTGATGCAGCGTCGCCTGAACGACGAGACCATCACGCTGGAAGACCTGTCCAGCCAGTATGACGTCAGCCGCGAACGGATTCGCCAGATCGAGGTTCGGGCCTTTGAAAAGCTGCAAAAGCGCATGCGCGAACTGGCGGCCGAACGCGGGATGCTTGAGGACGTGTGATCCCCTCGCTAGGGTCGGTTAAGAGTTACTCCCGTCGGATGCCTCCGGCGGGAGTATTTTTTGCAAGATGATGCGGAGGATGCGCGATGCGTTGGGGAATATTGGGAGCTGCGAAATTCGCGCGGGAGTGGATGGCGCCTGCCATTCATGCGGCAAAAGGCGCGGAACTTGTGGCGATCGCGACCTCTGACCCGGCCAAGGCGGCAGGGTTCAGTGCCTTTGCGCCAGGAATGCGCGTCTTTGACGATTATGACGCCCTGTTGGCGGATCCCGACATCGATGCGGTCTATGTGCCGCTGCCGAACCATCTGCACGTGGACTGGACGATCAAGGCGCTGGAGGCGGGCAAGCATGTGCTGTGCGAAAAGCCAATCGCGCTGAAGGCCGACGAAATCGACCGTGTGATTGCGGCGCGTGACAAGGCGGGCAAGCTGGCGGCAGAGGCGTTCATGATCGTGCATCATCCCCAGTTTCAGCGCGCCCGCGAGCTGGTACAGGACGGCGCGATCGGCAAGCTGGCCCATGTGGATGCGGTTTTCAGCTACAACAACGCAGGTGCGGTCGACAACATCCGCAACCGCCCCGAAACCGGTGGCGGCGGGTTGCCGGATATCGGGGTTTATACCTTTGGTGCGGCGCGGTTCGTGACCGGGGCCGATTGTCAGCGGGTGACCTATGCCGATTTGCGATTCGAGAATGGGGTCGACGTGTTTGCCCAAGTGGCTGCGGATTTCGGCGACTTTACCTACGGTGCTGTGGTGTCGATGCGGATGCAGCCGCGCCAGTCCATCACCTTTCACGGGGATGCAGGGCATCTGACGCTGACCGCGCCGTTCAATGCCAACCTCTATGATGTGGCGCAGCTGACACTGGAGACGGGAAACGGAGTGCGGCAGGTCGAACGCTGGCCTGCCGCCAACCATTATGTGTTGCAGGTCGAAGCCTTTGGCGCGGCGGCGCGCGGGACTGCGGATTATGCCTGCCCGCTGGAATTCAGTCGTGGCACGCAGGCGATGATGGACATGGTGTTTGACAAGGCAAGGAACCCCTGAGGGTCACAGGTGTTGGCCCCGGTGAACAACATGGGGGCCGATGAATGAAGCTGGCAGTATTGGGTGCCAAGGGCGCGGTGGGGCAGCATTTGCTGGATCAGGCGCTGGACAAGGGCCACGCAGTGACCGCGATCGAGCTGGATTGCGCCGACATGCCCGCGCGCAAGGGGCTGACCTGTATCGAGGCCGACGTGCTGGAGGACGATCTGTCCAGCGCCTTTGCGGGGAGTGACGCGGTTCTGTCCTGCCTGGGGGTTGGCAATTCGCCAAAGGTCCTGCTGGATCCGCCACCACTGTACACCCGCGGCACCAGTAATATTCTGGCCGGCATGCACGCCGCCGAGGTCGACCGTCTGGCCGTGATTTCAGCCAGTTTTGTCGAAGCCAAGAACCGCGGGCCGATCTATTTCAAGGTGCCGGTCATGACGGCGCTGCACAACGTGCTGGACCAGATGGGCGAGATGGAGGCGCAATTGCGCGCATCGCGCGTGGATTGGACGGCCGTGCGTCCCGGCTGGTTGATGCAGGGCGATCTGACGGCGGATTACGTGGTGACGCCGGATGTGATCCCGCAACATCTGGTGCGCACGCGCATGGCGGATGTGGCGCATTTCATGCTGCATCTGGCAGAAACGGGCAGTTGGTCGCGGCAGACCCCGGCGCTGGCCCGGCAAGAGGATGCAGAGGCCACATCAGTCGCTGCCGTGATCCGAGATATGACCGGCTAAAGGTTCATGCGCAGGATGTGCTGCGGACCTGCGTCACCGCCCAGGTAGTGTTCGCCGGTATCGGTGAAACCACCGTTCAGGTAGCTGCGCCGCGCGCCGGGATTGCGCAGGTTGACCGTCAGGTAAATCTGCGTGGCTTGCGGATAGCGTTGCGCCATATAGGCGGGCAATGCCCGTATCATGGCGGTGCCGATGCCGCGCCCCTGATGGCGTTGATCGATGATCATGCTGCGCAATCCATAGGCACCTGATGGCACCTGCGGGTGTTCGCGCGAAAAATCGCGATCAATGCGAAACATGCCCACCAGCGTGGCGTCGACGTAGATCAGATGCACGTCGATGCCGTCTTGCGGGTTCTCTAGCAGAAGCCTTGGCTGACTGGAAAACCGTTCCTGCTCGGGGCCGACCGCCAGCGCGCAGAGGGCGTCGCGCTGGTCACTGGTATATGGGGCGAGGGTGACGCTGGTCACGCATCCTCCATCGCTTCGAGTTCGTCGATCATGGATTCGATCATCGACAGGCCCTTGTCCCAGAACGCGGGGTCAGAGGCGTCGAGGCCGAAGGGTTCCAGCAGTTCCTTGTGGTGTTTGGACCCGCCCGCCTTGAGCATGTCGAAATATTTCGCCTGAAAGTCGGGATCGCCTTCCTCATACACGGCGTAAAGCGCGTTCACGAGGCCGTCGCCAAAGGCGTAGGCATAGACGTAGAATGGCGAGTGGACGAAGTGCGGGATGTAGGACCAGAAGGTTTCATAGCCCTCGTGGAAATCGAACACCGGGCCAAGGGATTCGGCCTGCACGGACATCCACAGCGCGTTGATGTCGTCGGGGGTCAGTTCGCCACCCGCGCGCGCGGCGTGCAGTTTGCATTCAAAATCGTAGAACGCGATCTGGCGCACGACCGTGTTGATCATGTCCTCGACCTTGCCTGCGAGCAGGACCTTGCGTTCTGCCGGAGTTTTGGCGCCGTCCAGCAGTTTGCGGAAAGTCAGCATTTCGCCAAAGACAGAGGCGGTTTCCGCCAGTGTGAGCGGGGTGGATGACAGCAGTTCCCCTTGCCCTGCGGCCAGACGCTGGTGGACGCCGTGACCCAACTCGTGGGCCAGCGTCATCACGTCGCGCGGTTTGCCCAGATAGTTCAGCATCACATAAGGATGCACCGTGGTGACGGTCGGGTGGGCGAATGCGCCGGGGGCCTTGCCCGGTTTGACGGCGGCGTCGATCCAGCCTTCGGTAAAGAACGGTTTTGCAAGATCGGCCATGTCAGGCGAAAACCCGGCGTATGCGTCCAGCACGGTCTGCTGTGCCTCGTCCCAGCCCACAAGGCGTTCGTCCTCACGCGGGAGCGGGGCATTGCGATCCCATGTTTCCATCCGCTCGAGCCCCAGCCAACGCGCTTTCAGCGCATAATAGCGGTGCGACAGGCGCGGGTAGGCGGCGACGACGGCGTTGCGCAACGCCTCGACGACCTCTGGTTCGACGTGGTTGGAAAGGTGGCGGCCCGTTTGCGGGGTCGGCATCTTGCGCCAGCGGTCCTCGATTTCCTTTTCCTTGGCCAGCGTGTTGTGGATGCGGGCAAAGAGTTTGACGTTCTGCGCGAAAACATCCGACAGCGCCATGGCTGCGGCTTCACGCTTGGACCGGTCGCTGTCGGTCAGCAGGTTCAGCGTTGATTCAAGGCTCAGTTCTTCGGCGTCCACGACAAAGGTCAGCGCGGCCATTGTTTCGTCAAACAGACGGTTCCAGGCGGCGGCACCGACGGTGGATTGGTCGTGCAGGAATTTTTCCAGCTCGTCCGACAATTGGTGCGGCCGCATGGCGCGCATCCGGTCAAACACGGGCTTGTAGCGGCGCAGTTCTTCGTTCTGGGCCAGCAGCGTGTCGAGGTGGTCGTCGGGCAGGCGGTTGAATTCCAGACCATAGAACACCAGCGGCGTGGTATAGGTCGTGATCCGGTCCTGCATGTCGGCCATGAATTTGGCGCGATCGTTGTCGGTGGTGATCTGGTAATACCGCAGGCCCGCGTAGGACATGATGCGGCCAGCGATTTCGTTGATTTTTTCATCGCGCTGCACGGCCTCGAGCAGGCCAGCGGCGTCGAGGTCGGCCAGTTTGCCTTCGAAATCGGCGGCAAAGCGGGTGCAGGCATCCTCGAGCCAGTCGAGGTCGCGTTTGATTTCCGCACTGTCGGTCGCCGGATAGAGGTGCGTCAGGTCCCATTCGGGCAGGTCGCCCATCGGGCTGCCGCCGGTTTCTGTCACGGCGTCAAAGGTGCGGTCATCGGTCATGGGATTATCCTGTTTTCTGTTGCGACAGACATAGGACTGCGGGCGGGTGCACTCAACCCACCGGGGCCTAATCGGCGGGGCTTGCGATGGCGCGGGCGGCGTCGAATGTGTCCTGTGCGGCGGCCAGATCGCCGTCCTGCAGCGGGATGGTGCGCGCGTCCACCAGCGGTGACAGGCACAGATCGACGCGCACCGGGTGATGGTCTGATCCGACGGATGGCAGCACGGTCATATCCAGCAGGCCAGGGCCAGCTTGCCACAGCACCTGATCCAGTGGCCAGCGCATCAGGTCGCTGTCAGCCATGTAGCTGTTCATTGGGCCGCGTCCTGCACGCGGGTCCAGCAGGCCACCGATCCGCAAGGCGCGCTGCGCGGTATCTTCCCACGGGGCGAGGTTGAAATCGCCGGCGATCACGCTGACGGCGCTGGTTTCGCGCGCGCGCATCGCGGCGTGCAGGATGGTTGCATCGCGCATGGTAGAGGGCTGGCCGCCGTTGGTCTGGTGCGGCGGGCGCGGGTGCACGCCCAGCAGGTGGACCGGCATGGTCGGGTGCACAATCTGTCCGTCGAACATGGGGGTATCGACGCCCATCGGGTAGGTCATGTTTGCTTGTGAAAACGGGTGGCGGCTGTAGATTTGCATCCCGTAGTAGGCGGACTCGGGCTGTTCGCGCATGATATGGTCGAACTGATCATCCAGTGGTGCCAGCGCGTTGTCCCACCAAGGCGAGGTTTCCAGCACCACCAGAACATCGGGGGCCTGACTTCGCACCATATCCAGCACGCTTTCGTCGTTGCGATTTGACACCTGCACGTTGGTCACCAGCACGCGCAGGCGGTCGTCGGCGTCGCAACGCAGCACGCTGGCCACCATTTTCGAGGCCAGGGGCTGATAGGGCCATAGCTTTGCGACCTGGAGGCCGATGGCTGCGATTCCGGCGAGCGTCAGGATCGTGCCCCGGGATGGTTGCGCGCGGCGCAGTGTCACGAACAGGGCCAGGCTGATCAACAGACCGGCGAGGAATTGCAGGCGCGGGAAATCCAGAAAGCGGATCCACCATGTATCGAATGTCAGCAACGGCAGAAACGTGGCTGCGCACAGCGCGAACAGGACCGTTCCCACCACGCGGATCAAAAATTTACGCATGCATCATCCGTAGGTGTCCAGCATCTCTTTCAAATCGTCGAGGGTGTTCGCCTCGGACGTGGGTTTGTCGTGCCGCCAGCGCAGCATCCGGGGGAATCGCAGCGCCACGCCGGATTTGTGACGCGGGCTGGCCTGAATGCCCTCGAACGCCAGTTCGAACACGTGTTCGGGCTTTACCTGCCGGACCGGCCCGAATTTTTGAAGCGTGTTTTTCCGTACCCAAGCGGTGATCTGCCGAAACTCTGCGTCGGTTAGGCCGGAATACGCCTTGGTGAACGGAACCAGATCATTTCCTTGCCAAACCGCAAAAGTGTAATCCGTGAACAGATTTGCGCGGCGGCCCGATCCGGCCTGCGCGTAGATCATCACGGCGTCGATGGTCAGGGGGTCGACCTTCCATTTCCACCAGTCGCCTTTCTTGCGGCCTGACAGATAAGGGCTGTCCAGACGTTTGAGCATAAAGCCTTCGGCGTTGCGGTCGCGGGAGGTTTCGCGCAGGGCGGTCAGCGTCGTCCAGTCGGCGAAATCGACGGCTGGCGACAGGCGCAGCGGCGCGCTGTCCGGCACGGCATCAACGATCTGCGCCAGCCGTGCGCGGCGGTCGGCAAAGGGCTGCGCCCGGATGTCGGTGCCTGCGTCCTCGAGCAGGTCATAGGCCATCAGGATCACGGGGGCCTCGGTCAGCAGCTTTTTCGGGACAGTCTTGCGACCGATGCGCGATTGCAGGGCGTTGAACGACAGGGGGGCCTCGTTACGAAAGGCCAGCACCTCGCCGTCGATGACGGTGCCGTCGGGCAGATAATCCTTGAGCTGGGCGAGTTCGGGAAAACGGTCGGTCATCAGATCCTCGCCGCGCGACCACAGGTGATGGTCGCCCGCGCGGACGATGAATTGCCCCCGGATGCCGTCCCATTTCCATTCCGCGTTCCAGTCGGTTGCGGGACCGAGGTCGTCCAGATCCTCGAGCCCGTAGGCGAGGTAGAACGGGTAGGGGCGCGACAGATCGGCGGTGGGATCGTGCGCCTCGATCAGGTTGTGCCATGTGGTGGTTTGCGGCGTCCAGTTGCCCATCAGCTTGTGGGTCAGTTCCGCCTCGTCCTGACCCGTGGCCTGTGCCAGGGCGCGGGTCATCAGTTTCTGGCTGACCCCGATGCGGAAACCACCCGTCAGCAGTTTGGTGAACAAGAACCGCTGGGTTGTGGGCAGGCTGTCCCAAGCGGCAAGGATACCGGCCTTGCGGGCGTCATCGTCCAAGCTGGACAGGCGGGCGAGTTCGTTGATCCAATGGGTCAGGCTATGGTCGGCGGTGCTGGACGGGTCGGGCAGGATCAGCGCGATGGTTTCGGCCAGATCGCCGACGATGGAATAGGATTCCTCGAACAGCCACAGGGGCAGGTTTGCGCGTTCGGCGGCCCATTCGCGCAGGCGCGCGGCGGTGATCAGGCGTTTGGGACGGCGGCCTGAAAACAATGCGATGGTCCAGAGTTTGTCGTCATCCGGGGCTGTGCGAAAATAATCGGCAAGGGCCGCGACCTTGACCGTGGTCTTGGTCGTCTCGTCCACGCGGGTAAAGAGGGCGGCAAAGTCCTTCATGCGTCCTCGACCACCGGTTCGTCGCCACCATCTAGGCTTTCGCCCTCATATTCGGTGCTGACGACATGGGCGTCATAGCCCTGTTCGGACAGGTATTTCTGGAACGCGGAGGTGTAGCCATGGGTGGTGAAGATGCGTGTGGCACCGGTTTCCTTGATCGCGGCATTCAGGCCGGCCCAATCGGCATGGTCGGAGACGATAAAGCCGCGGTCGCCGGCGCGTCTGCGGCGCACCCCGCGCAACGCCATCCAGCCCGAGGCAAAGGCGCTGGAGGACGGGCCGAAACGACGGCCCCATGTGCCGCCCATGGCGCTAGGCGTGGCGATGACGAGGGCGCCGGGGTGGTCGGCGATTTTCAGATCGGGTGTCACGCGGATCGTATCGGGCAGGTTGATCCCCTGGGCACGCAGCACGGCGTTGGTGTTTTCGACCGCACCGTGGGTCAGGATCGGCCCGATCTGCGCGTCCACCGATGTTAGCAGGCGCTGCGCCTTGCCCAAGGCATAGGCCCCAAGGATGGATGTGCGTCCGGCGGCGGCATTGGCGGCCCACCAGTCGTTCATCTGGCGGGCCAGCACATCCTCGGCTGTCCATTTGAACACGGGCAGGCCAAAGGTGCATTCCGTGATAAACGCGTGGCATTGGACGGGTTCAAACGGTTCGGACAGCCCGTCGGCCACGGTTTTATAATCCCCCGAGGCGACCCAGACCTGACCGCCGACCGCGACCCGGATCTGCGCAGAGCCGGGCACATGGCCTGCGGGATGGAATGACACGGTCGCACTGCCGATCTGGCGCGTTTCGCCGTAGCGGATGGTATCGAGCGTGATGTCGCCCAGACGGTGGCGGATGACGGGTGCCGCCGCCTCGGTCGCGAGATAAGAGCGCATGCCCCAGCGCGAATGATCCGCGTGGCCATGCGTGATCAGCGCCCGGTCCACGGGTCGCCACGGATCGATGTAGAAATCACCCGCCGGGCAATAGATGCCCCGGTCGGTAAAGGTCAGTACGTCAGCCATGGCGATCAGTTAGGGCCGCATGTCCGGGTGACGAGATAGCAGCCGGATTTTATCCTGACCGGCGGACACGCGGGCCTGTGAGGGCGGGTGCCTCCGGCGGGAGTATTTGGGGCAAGATGATGCGGCGCGGGCGGCATTGCCGCAGAGCCTGCGTCAGGTGTTGGCGTCGAACAGCGTGCAGGCGGTGTCGAACACGCGCGCGCGGGTGTCCGCGTCCTCCATCATGACCTCGTGCTTGCCGGCCTCGATGATGTCCAGCGTGCCGCCGGGCCATTTGGCCATGCGCGCGCGGATACGGTGCGCATCGACGATGGTTTCGGCGGTCCCGAGGAAGGTCACGCAGGGGGTGCGTGGTGAGGTCAGCCGCGCAAGGTTGCGGCATTCGGCCAGCGCCTCGTTCAGCCAGCGCAAGGAAGGACCGCCCAGCGACAGGTCGGGTTCAGCGCTGATCTGGTTGAGCATGTAGTCGAACATCTCGCGGTCGGACGTCAGTTCGTTCGCCTCGAAGGCCATGCGTTCGATATAATTCTCGACCTTTTGGCCCGGTGCCATGGCCGTGTCGAAATTCATCTTGCGTGACAGCGACGACAGCCCCCAGGCGAACGGGCGCAGCGTGGGTTTCATCTGGATGCCCCACATCGGCGCACTGAACATCGCGGCGCGCACGGGCAGCCCTTCGATCAGGGCGCGCAGTCCGATTGCACCCCCCATGGAATGTGCGATCAGATAGAACGGTTTGGGTAGGCCGAGGTCGCGCGCATGGGTCAGCATGGCGGCCACGTCCTTTTGATAGTCGGAAAACAGGTCGACGTGACCTGTGGCGCGATGGGGGGTCAGCCGGTCCGCCAACCCCTGACCGCGCCAGTCCACCACCAACGTGGCATAGCCGCGGTCACGCAGGTCGCGCGCGGCGCGACCGTATTTTTCGATGTATTCCGTGCGGCCCGGAAACAGCAGCACGGTGCCGCGATCCGCGTCGCTCACCCAGTGGCCCACGCGAATCTGTTTGTTGTCGGTGGTTTTCAGCCAATGCGCCGCCCCGGCGTCCGGGCCGTCGGCAAGATCGGAATGGAGCGGCGCGTATCTCATCGGATCAGGAAATCACCCCGGCCAGCGCCATGGCCTTGCCCATGTCGCCGTCGATGGTCAGTTTGCCGGTCATGAAGGCCGCCGTGGGGTTTTCGTCGCCGGTCATGATGCCCTCGAAGGTGTCGCGGCTGGCGGTCAGCGTCACGTCGGCCTCTGCGTCGTCGGCGCAGGCGGTGACATCGGTGCCTGCGATCATCAGGGCACCTTCGCCCTCGATCACGAACTTGGCGGTGCCGTCAAAGGATTCGCCATCCATCTTGGCGTTCAACTGGGTGACGGCGGCAGAGACGATATCGCTCATGGGAATGTGTCCTCGGTTTGGGGGCTGGATGCCTGCGCCCACTGGTATCGGGCTGGTTTTAAACTACAGTGACGGTATGTCGATACATCATCTCTTCTTCAACTCTGTCGTTGCGACACTCTTGTGGTGCGGTGTTGCCGCGGCCCAGACGGCCGAGCTTGATTCATTGTTCGACCGGTTGGCACAGGCCGACCCGTCCGAGGCGGAGGGCATTCGCGGACAGATCGAGACGCAATGGTCGCGCAGCGGGTCGCCTGCCATGGATCTGTTGTTGCGTCGGGGCGAGGATGCGCTGGCGGATGGCAACCCTGCGCTGGCCGTCGATCACCTGAGTGCGTTGATCGACCATGCCCCCGATTTTGCCCAGGGTTACAGCCTGCGGGCCTCGGCGTTCTATGCGCAGGAACAGATCGGACTGGCGCTGGATGATCTGCGGACTGCGCTGGAACTGAACCCGCGGCATTTCAACGCAATGCGCGGGCTGGCGGTGATCTTGCAACAATTGGACCGTCCGCAAGAGGCGCTTGAGGTCTATCAGCGAATCCGTGACATTGCCCCGCATATCGACGGGGTCGACATGGCCATTGACCGTCTGTCAGTCGAACTGGATGGCACGTCGCTGTGACGCGCCGCCCCTGCGGGGACGATCATGCAACCCTCACGTATCACGGCCGTTTTGGGGCCGACGAACACCGGCAAGACGCATCTCGCGATTGACCGGATGCTGGGGCACCGGACGGGTGTGATCGGTCTGCCGCTGCGTCTGCTGGCGCGCGAGGTCTACGACAGGCTGGTGCGCGCGCGCGGGCCGGGAGTCGTGGCGCTGGTCACGGGCGAGGAGCGCATCGTGCCGCCGCGCGCGGCCTATTGGGTCTGCACGGTCGAGGCGATGCCCACGGGCATGGGCTGCGATTTTCTGGCCGTCGATGAAATCCAGCTCTGTGCAGATCCCGAACGGGGCCACATCTTTACCGACCGTCTGCTGCATGCGCGCGGGCTGAAGGAAACCCTGTTCATGGGGGCGGAAACGATCCGGGGTGCGATCAACGCGCTGGTGCCCGGCGTCGAATTCATTCACCGAGAGCGGTTCAGCACGCTGACCCACACAGGTTCGAAAAAGCTAAGCCGGATGCCTGCACGGTCGGCCATCGTCGGGTTTTCGGTTGAAAATGTCTATGCGATTGCCGAACTGCTGCGCCGCCAAAAGGGAGGCGCTGCCGTCGTCATGGGCGCGCTGTCGCCCCGGACCCGCAACGCGCAGGTCGAGATGTATCAAAACGGTGATGTCGATTACCTGGTGGCGACCGATGCCATCGGGATGGGGCTGAACCTGGACGTCAAACACGTGGCCTTTTCCGCGACGTCGAAATTCGATGGCACACGGATGCGGGAATTGCGGCCAGAGGAGCTGGCGCAGATTGCCGGGCGTGCCGGGCGTCATACGGCCAGCGGCACATTCGGGGTGACGGGCGAGGCGTCAGAACTGGATGACGGCACGATCGAGCAGATCACGACGCATCGGTTCCAGCCTGTCAAAAAGCTGATGTGGCGCAACAGTGACCTGCAATTCGGGTCGGTCAAGCGGCTGCTGCAAACGCTGGAAAAACATACCCAGGACGATTGGCTGACCCGCGTCCGCGAAAGCGACGACCTGGCGGCGTTGCGTGCGCTGAGCGAGGACAGCCTGATCACGGCGCGCGCGCACGACGGCCCGTCCGTGCGGTTGCTGTGGGATGTCTGCCGGATTCCCGATTTTCGCGGGATCAGTCGCGGTGAACATGCCAGCCTGCTGACGCGGATTTTCACCGACCTGCATCAAAGCGGACATGTGGACGAGAACTGGTTCGCGCTACAGGTTGCGCGGATCGACCGGGATGACGGAGATATCGACACGCTGTCCAAACGGCTGGCGTATATCCGCACATGGACCTATGTGGCGCAACGCAAGGGTTGGCTGCGGGATGAAAACCATTGGCGCGATGCAACCCGCGCTGTAGAAGACCGACTGTCGGATGCGCTGCATGGCGCGCTGACGCAAAGATTTGTGGACCGGCGCACCAGTGTCTTGCTGCGCCGGCTCAAACAAAAGGAGAGCCTTGTGGCTGACGTGAACGACCAGGGCGAAGTGACGGTAGAGGGCGAATTCATCGGCAAGCTGGAAGGCTTTCGGTTTCGCATGGACAAGGCAGGGTCGCCCGACGAGGCGAAAACCCTGCGGCAGGCCAGTGTGGCCGCCCTTGCGCCGCAGTTTCATCTGCGTGCCGACCGGTTTTACAACGCACCCGACACCGAGATCGATTTCACCGAACAGGGTGGGTTGATGTGGGGCGATCAGGCCGTGGGCAAGCTGTCCAAGGGGTCGGATCCGCTGAAACCGTCGGTCACAGTATTTGTTGACGACGAGGCCGGTCCGGACGTGGCCGCCAAGGTGCAGCGCCGGTTGCAGCATTTCATCGACCGCAAGGTGGCTGCGGCAATGGAACCGCTGCTGACGCTGGCGAATGACGCGGCGCTGACTGGTGCGGCCAAGGGATTTGCCTACCGTCTGGTCGAACATTTCGGGATCATCACCCGTGGTGAGGTCGCCGACGAGGTCAAGGCGCTGGATCAGGACGCGCGCGGCGCGTTGCGCAAGCATGGCATCCGGTTCGGGCAATTCACGATTTTCATGCCGCTGCTGCTGAAACCCGCGCCGACGCGTCTGCGTCTGGTGCTGTGGGCGCTGCACAACGATCTGTCGGAATTCCCCGAAAGCCCGCCACCGGGTCTGGTGACCGTGCCTGCGGCTGCGGGTGTGCCGCAGGGCTATTACACGATGGCGGGTTACCGCGCTGCGGGCGAACGCGCGATCCGCATCGACATGCTGGAACGGCTGGCCGACATGCTGCGCGACCGCGATTCGCGCGGCGGGTTCGAGGCCACCGCCGACATGCTGTCGATCACCGGCATGACGCTGGTGCAGTTTGCCAATCTGATGACGGGTCTGGGTTACAAGGCGGAACCCGGTGAGCGCGCCAAGGTCAAGGCACCAAAGGCTGAAGAGCCTGCAAAGGATGCGACCCCCGATGTGACAGAAGGCGAGGCTGCTGAAACGGATGCCGCGCCACAGGGCGATGCGATCGGTGACGCCGCGACCGGCATCGTCGAGACGGCAGAACCCGCAGAACCCGCAGCGCCGGAAATGGAAGCTTTTTACACCTTTACCTGGGGTGGGCGTGCGGCCCGTCAGCAGGGTAAGCCGGCAGGCGACAGGCCGCGCGACGACAAACCGGCCGGCAAGGGTCGGGGCAAGCCGAAAGGCAAGGGCAAACCACCAAGCGAAAAGCCGCAGAGTTTTGCTGCAAAGCCCAAGCGTCCGGAAAAGAAGATCGACCCGGACAATCCCTTTGCTGCAGCACTTTCGGGGTTCAAGCCTGAGTGAGCGCGCCCGGCGATACGATCCGGCTTGATAAATGGCTATGGCATGCGCGGTTTTTCAAATCGCGCAGCCTGGCCGCCGGGATCGTGTCGGGCGGCAAGGTGCGGGTCGACGGCACGCCCGTGTCGAAACCAGCCCGCAACGTGGGCCCCGGAAACGTACTGACCTTCGTGCAAGGTGATGCGGTCCGGGTCGTGAAAATCCTGGGCTGCGGTGTCAGGCGCGGTCCGGCACCAGAGGCGCAGGCGCTGTACGACGACATGTCGCCCGAACGTGTTGCCCGTCCGCCCGCCCCGAAATACGAAGGCAAGGGGCGCCCGACCGGCAAGGACCGCCGCGACATGACGACCAAGGGGCCATTCCCGCTTGAATGACCAAACCGTCTGTCCTAGTGAGTTGCCAAGCAAATTCTGAGTGATACCGCATGACCTATATCGTCAATGACAACTGCATTGCCTGCAAATACACCGACTGCGTCGAGGTGTGCCCTGTCGATTGTTTCTATGAGGGCGAGAACATGCTGGTGATCCATCCCGATGAATGCATCGACTGCGGTGTCTGCGAACCCGAATGCCCCGCCGACGCCATCCGCCCCGATACCGAGCCGGACATGGAAAAGTGGGTCGAGTTCAACCGCAAGTATTCCGAACTGTGGCCGGTCATCATCACCAAGAAGGACCCGCTGCCGGGTGCCGAGGAGATGGACGGCAAGGACGGCAAGATGGAACTGTTTTCCGAGGCTGCCGGCGAAGGCGGATGATTCGCGACTGATTCGCATGGCGACCCCATGTTTTCATGGGAATAATCGTCCAAAAGGCCCCGCTTTCGCTGGGGCCTTTTTTATGGTATGGTCACGCCAATGCTACTGTTTTGATCCGACATTTTATCTGCATGGCCCCGCCGGAATTTCCGACGGGGATGTTTGCGTCGGGTCATGGAAAGGACTGCCATGAGCAAGAAGAAGAAAGATTTCCAGCCTAACGATTTCGTCGTCTACCCGGCGCATGGCGTCGGCAAGATCGTGAACGTCGAGACGCAGGAAGTTGCGGGATTCGAGTTGGAACTGTTCGTCATCGCCTTTGAAAAGGACAAGATGACGCTGCGCGTGCCAACCCATAAGGCGACGGAAGTGGGCATGCGTCCGCTGTCCACGCCAGAGGTTGTCAGCAACGCGATGAAGACCCTGCGCGGCAAGGCCAAGGTCAAGAAGGCGATGTGGTCACGGCGCGCCCAGGAGTACGAGCAAAAAATCAACTCGGGCGACCTGATCGCTATTGCCGAAGTGGTGCGTGATCTGCATCGTGCGGATGATCAGCGCGAGCAAAGCTATTCCGAACGGCAGCTTTATGAGGCTGCACTGGAGCGACTGACGCGCGAGATCGCGGTTGTCGCCGGCAACGACGAAAAGGCTGCCGCAGAAGAGATCGGATCGGTTCTGGTGGGGCGCGCGGCGTAACAGCCCGTCACACCGGGGGAGGGGGAAGGCCGCGTTTGGGAGGACGCGGCCTTTTCCATGTCTGGCGCGATTTTCTGCGAAAATCGCCGGGCGCTTGCGCGGGCATTACATTGTCGCTGGGCGTCGTGCCGGTTGCAGGGGCAGGTGCCTCCGGCGGGAGTATTTCCGGCAAGATGATGCGCGGGCAGGTGCCTGGATCAAAGGCGGCGGTTCAGAGCGCGCGCCAGCCGATGTCGCGGCGGCAAAACCCCTGCGGCCAGTCGACCGCATCGACCATGGCGTAGGCGCGGTCGCGGGCCTGTTGCAACGTGTCGCCGCGTGCCGTGAGGGCCAGAACGCGTCCACCGGTGGCAATCGTCTGCCCGTCACGTCGGGCCGTCCCTGCATGAAAGGCCATGTGAAAGCTGTCCTCTGGTAAGGAGTCGAGGGCTGCGATCACGCTGCCCTTTTCATAGTCGCCGGGATAGCCATTTGCCGCCATGACGACGCTGAGGGCATGATCGTCGGCCCAATGGACCTGCTGCGTATCCAGGCGGCCTTCGGCGCAGGCCTGGAGCAGGTCGAGGACCTGGCCACCCAGGCGCATCATCAGCCCCTGACATTCCGGGTCGCCGAAGCGGACATTGAATTCGACGAGGCTGGGTTGGCCTGCGTCGATCATCAGACCGACAAAGAGCACCCCGTTGAACGGCGTGCCGCGCTGGGCCATTTCCCGCATGGTCGGGCGCACGATTTCGTCCAGTGCCTTTTGCGTGACGGCCTCGGTCATCACGGGTGCAGGAGAATAGGCCCCCATGCCGCCGGTATTGGGTCCGGTGTCACCGTCAAAGGCGCGTTTGTGGTCCTGTGCGGTGCCGATCGGCAGCACTGTCGTCCCGTCCACGAGAACAAAGAATGAGGCCTCTTCGCCGGTCAGGAAATCCTCGACCACCACCTCGGCGCCTGCGTCACCGAACTGGCCGCCCATCATGTCGTCGATGGCGGCAAGTGCCTGTTGTGTGGTCTCGGCGACGACAACACCTTTGCCCGCGGCGAGGCCATCCGCCTTGATGACGATCGGTGCGGGTCGGGTGCGGACGTAGTCCTTGGCGTCGTCGGCGTGTGTGAAATGCGCGTAGGATGCGGTGGGTGCGTTGCAGGCATCGCAGATCGCTTTTGTAAAGGATTTGGACGATTCGAGGCGGGCTGCAGCGGCGGATGGTCCGAAAACTGCAAATCCGGCGGCGCGCAGATCGTCCGCCACGCCGGCTGCCAGCGGCGCCTCTGGACCGATCACGATGAAGTCGATGGATTGTTCGGCGGCAAATGTCGCAACGGCTGGACCATCGAGAATGTCGAGTGCCGCGCATTCGGCAAGCTGCGCTACGCCTGCGTTGCCGGGGGCCACGATCAGGCGGTCGCATTTCGGATTCTGTTTGATGGCCCATGCGAGGCTGTGTTCACGCCCACCACTGCCCAGGATCAGAATGTTCATTGCGCGCCCCCGCTTGGCCTTTGATGCTGCGCGTTTTAGGGTGTGGGTCACACGATCACAAGGCAGCAACGATGGATCTGTTCGAAGACGACGGCCCCGGTGGCAATACGCCCGAATTCACGGTGTCCGATATTTCGGGCGCGGTCAAAAAGACGATCGAGGGCGAATTCGGGCACGTGCGCGTGCGCGGGGAGGTCGGGCGTGTGTCCCGACCACGGTCGGGCCATGTCTATCTGGACCTCAAGGATGATCGGTCGGTGCTGTCGGGTATCATCTGGAAAGGGCGGGCCAATGCGCTGGTCCAGCAGCCCGAAGAGGGGATGGAGGTCATCGCCACGGGCAAGCTGACGACATTTCCCGGCCAGTCGAAATACCAGATCCTCATCGAGGACATGACGCCTGCGGGTGCCGGCGCGCTGATGGCGATGCTGGAAAAGCGTAAGGCAGCCTTGCAGGCCGAGGGGCTGTTCGACCCCGCGCGCAAGCAGGCCTTGCCGTTTCTGCCAGAGATCAT
Organism: Loktanella gaetbuli; assembly: GCF_020531945.1. Lineage (NCBI taxonomy): Bacteria > Pseudomonadati > Pseudomonadota > Alphaproteobacteria > Rhodobacterales > Roseobacteraceae > Loktanella > Loktanella gaetbuli. Next base: position 227,855 of record NZ_JAJATZ010000002.1, on the reverse strand, counting down.
CGGTGTCGTGACCTCGCCCAGTGGTGCGGTGATCCGCGACATCCTGCACCGCCTGCGGGATCGGTTCCCGCGCAAGGTCCTGGTCTGGCCCGTCGCCGTGCAGGGTGCGAAATGCGCCCCCGAGGTCGCGCAGGCGATCAGGGGGTTCAATGCGCTGACGCCGGGCGGTGCCTTGCCCCGGCCTGATCTGATCATCGTGGCCCGCGGTGGCGGGTCAATCGAGGATCTGTGGGGGTTCAACGAGGAAATCGTCGCGCGCGCTGCGGCCGACAGTGCCATTCCGCTGATCAGCGCCGTGGGGCACGAGACCGACACCACCTTGATCGACTATGTATCGGACCGACGTGCGCCCACGCCGACGGCGGCGGCGGAAATCGCGGTGCCCGTGCGCATGGAGCTGAAGGCCGGACTGGACCAGATGGGCGCGCGGATCAGCCGGGCCGTCAGCACTGGGCTTGTGCAGCGCGATCAGCGTCTGCGCGATCTGGGGCGTGGATTGCCACAACCCGAAGCGCTGTTGCAGGGGCCGCGACAACGGCTGGATTATCTGGGCGAGCGATTGCCCGGTGCGCTGCGGGCTGCGGCGAACAAGAAGCGGGTGCAACTGGCCGATGCGGCCCTGCGGCCTGCCCTGCTGGCGCGCGGCGTGGCGGAACAGCGGCGCAGGCTAGATGCGCTGGCCGCCCGATTGGCCGCACCGGACATGGGGCGGGCACAGGATCGTCTGGTGCATGCCCTGGGGCGTTTGTCGGACCGGGCAGGACGCGATCTGGAACGGCGACGCGCCCGCCTGGATGCGCTGGATCGCGTGCGCGAGTCGGTGGGTTACAAGGAGACCCTGCGCCGGGGCTATGCCGTGGTCCGAGGAGACGGTGCGGTGGTGACCAGCACGCAGGCGGCGGCCAAGGCCCGTGAGATCGAGATCGAATTCGCGGACGGACGGATGGTGGTCGGTGACGATCCGCAAGGCATGCTTGTCTAGGACAGCAGATCCGGGCCGGGACAGGACAGCGTGGTTTCCTGCGCCTCGACCAGCACGGTGCCGAATTGCGCAGAGACCGCGCGCAGGCCTGTTTCAGTCAGTGTGACATCCCAGCATTTCGGGATCGGGTCGCCGTCGTAGACGAAACAGATGGCACCGCCAGATGCGAACCAGCTGCCGTCAACGCACATGCCGGGGGCCGCTGACCAGCGCACGCGCTGGTCCGGCAGATATTTCTCGATGCCGAATACCGTGCCGTCGGGGGCTGCAAAGGAAAGGGTTCGGCCGGTGGCATATGCGTCGAATTCGGGGCCTGTCATGGGATCGGCCAGCGCGGGTGCTGTCAGCACGCACAAGAGGGCTGCGGCGGTTCTCATGCGGCCAGGCGGGCGACGCGGCGGTCCATCACGCGGCGCCATAGCGGCGGAAACAGCGCAAGGCTTGCCATTGCGGGCAGGCTGCGGGGCAATCTGGGCGCATCCGCATGAAGCTGAAGTTCCGGGAACGGACGGGCGGGATGGGCGTGGTGGTCCGCATGGCGCGGTGCGTTCAGCATCAGCGCGCTGGAAAACCACTGCGGTGCGTCCCAGCTGTGCTGGGGGCCGACCGGTTCTGGCTTGCCGTTGATGATGCGTCTGGTCAGGCCGTAGTGCTGGACGTAGTCCGACAACATAAGCTGTCCCTGCGCATAGACAACGATGATGAAATAGGTCAGCAGGCCCAGCGGTCCGCCCAGCAGGGCTGCGGCGACACAGAACCCCAGACCGCCTGCGACGTAGGTCACATAAGGGTTGTGCCACAGACCGCGGCCCACGCGGTCCAGCCGCGCCTTTTCCGCGCGATATCCCTTGCGAAAGGCATCCAACCAGGCGCGTGGCACATAGGACCAATAGCCTTCGCCAAGGCGTGCGGTGGCGGGGTCATCGGGGGTCGCGACCAGTCGGTGATGGATCAGCACATGGGCGGATGTATGGTGGCCGTAGAGTTGCGAGATATAGATCCAGCGGCCCAGCATGTTCAGGGGGCGGGCTCCCTTGTGGATCAATTCATGTGCATTCGAATTGCTGACCTGCCCAACATAGAGTCCGGTGGCGATGATCAGGCCGATGGACTGCCACAGTCCGATCTGACCAGTGCCGATGGACCAGACGGCGAGGCCCAAAAGGACGAAATGCGCAAGGGCAAGCACGATGCTGAGCGGGTCGGCTGCCGGAAATTCGCGATCCTGCGCTGCGGCAGGCACGATGCGGACCAGTTGGTCCATCAGGTAGGTGAACACGCTGATGTAAAACAGGGCCAGCCAGACCCAGACCCCGCCCCAAAACGCCCCGGCCAACAGCAGTGGCAGCGGAATCAGTGTCGCAAATGAGAAGAGCGCAAGTGCAGGCATCATTTTGTCCGGGTTTCCTGGGTCAAGACGTAACATGGGGCGCAGGGCGCTGTCGCGGCCCAGATTGCCGCATGACACCACGTCGCTGCGCGGGATGCCGATGATCCGTCGCTTTTGCATGTTGCAACAGGTCGGGTGCAGGTTAGGTTCCCGAGGAAACGCGCACGGGAGAGACAGCATGGCACTTGATCAGGACAAGGGTGTCTGGAAATCCGGCAAGGGCAAGGGGCGGCGCACGCCCAAGGGTCGGCAGCTGGACGATCTGGCCTGGGATCAGATCCGCGATCTGCTGGGCGACCGGGCCCGCCAGCGCGACATGTTGATCGAATATCTGCACCTTGTTCAGGATGCCTACGGTTGTCTGTCTGCGGCCCATCTGCGCGCGCTGGCCGAGGAAATGCGACTGTCCCAGACCGAAGTTTACGAAGTCGCAACCTTCTACGCGCATTTTGATGTGGTGAAGGAGGGTGAGACACCGCCGCCCGCGCTGACGATCCGCATCTGCGAGTCGCTATCGTGCGAACTAGCGGGGGCGCAGGCGCTGAAACAGGCGCTGATCGACGATCTGCCGGCGGACCGTGTGCGCGTGGTGCGTGCGCCTTGCATGGGGCGCTGCGACACTGCACCCGCACTGCATCTGGGGCATCATGCGATCGACAACGCGACCGTGACCAAGGTGCGCGCGGCGATCGATGCAGGTCATACCCACGCCGAAATACCCGCATATGAGGGGCTGGAGGCGTATCAGGACGCAGGCGGCTATGACACCTTGCGGACCCTGCGGTCGGACGGTGACTGGGAGGCGGTTCAGGCGCAGGTCGCAGAATCGGGTTTGCGCGGCCTTGGTGGTGCCGGCTTTCCGTCCGGCAAGAAGTGGGGTTTTGTGCGGGCCGAGGCCGGACCGCGCTACATGGCCGTCAACGGGGACGAGGGTGAACCCGGCACATTCAAGGACCGCTGGTATCTGGAACGCACGCCGCATCTGTTCCTCGAGGGGATGTTGATCGCGGCCTGGGCGGTCGCGGCGGATCGCATCTATCTTTACATGCGTGACGAATACCCCGCCGCCATCGCGATCCTGCGGGATGAACTGGCGCGTCTGGAACAGGCGGGGATCATCGCGCCGGGCTATGTCGATCTGCGGCGCGGGGCGGGCAGTTACATCTGTGGCGAGGAATCTGCCATGATCGAGAGCATCGAAGGCAAGCGTGGCATTCCGCGTCACAGGCCGCCTTATGTCGCGCAGCGTGGCATATTTGATCGCCCGACGCTGGTGCATAATGTCGAAACGCTGATCTGGGTCGCGCGCGTCTGCCGCGAAGGGCCGCAGGTCTTGTCGGCGGTGGAAAAGAACGGTCGCCGCGGGTTGCGGAACTATTCGGTTTCGGGCCGTGTCAGGGTGCCGGGTGTCTACCTGCTGCCTGCCGGATCTACGATCACCGATGTCATCGCCGCGGCAGGGGGCATGTGCGCAGGTCACCGGTTCATGGCGTATCAACCGGGCGGACCGTCATCGGGATTGCTGCCCGCACGGATCGATGACGTGCCGCTGGATTTCGACACCCTGGCCCCCTACGGCACGTTTATCGGATCGGCTGCGGTCGTGGTCCTGTCCGATCAGGACAGCGCGCGCGCGGCGGCGCTGAACATGCTGGCCTTTTTTGCCGACGAATCCTGCGGGCAATGCACACCCTGCCGGGTCGGATGCGAAAAGGCGGTGAAACTGATGCAGGCCGATCGCTGGGATCAGGATTTGCTGGAGGACCTGAGCCAGGTCATGGTCGATGCCTCGATCTGCGGGCTGGGTCAGGCGGCCCCGAATGCCATTCGGTCCACGATCAAGTTCTTTCCGGACGAGGTCTAGTTGCTGTAGACGGCACAGCTGCAACCGCTGGCACGCGCCGTCTGGCAAACCCCGTTTGCGTCAGCTGACGATTGTGCGGCAACCCGTGCCATGTAGTAGCCCTGACGCCCCGAGACGCGATTGCGCACGAAAACAAGGTCCAATGCGCGGCCGCCCCTGTCGAACCCGCAATCGCCGGCGCGGCGGCTGTAGGCGCGTGTTGCCTCTGCTTTGGTCCGGCCAAAAGCCAGTTGCGCCCCCCATGGCGCAAACCGGGGTTCCGGTGGCGGATAGCGGGTCATGATGCGGTCGCGGGCCAAAACGACGCAGGCCTGCTGGAACGGCATGTCGCCCTGTAGCCTGAAATCAGGGTCGGCTGGCGGTGCGTCACGCCAGGTTTCGGCGGCGTGACCTGTGATGATCTGCACATAGTCCACGGTCTCGGGCATCAGTCCTGCGGTTTGCGCGATCAAGCCCTCGGCGCGGCGTTCGCCACCGTTGTACCCGACGGCAGCCAGGCCGACATTGCCGTAGGTCCGGGTCATCTCGCCCAGATAGCGTGCGGCATGTTCGAGTGCCAGCGCCGGGTTCAGGCTGTCACGCATACCGCGTAGCTGTGCCGTGCTGTCGATGAACTGCGCGATGCCACGGGCGTTGGCCGGCGAGAGTGCGTTGGGGTCAAAGCGGCTTTCTTGCCAGATCAGGCGCGCGAAGAACCCCGGTGGCAGTGCGTTTTCATCGGCGAAATGCGCGATGGCCTGACAAGTGTCGTGGGCAAAATGCGCTGGTCGGATGCATTGGACGTTCCCCCATTTGCCGCTGCTGCACATCGTGCCCGGTTCTGACTGGGCGGCCGCAGGCCCCGCGAGGGCGATCAGAAACAGGACAATACGCAACATGCCACAGGTTAGAGCCAGTGCAGGTGGCCCGGTCAAGCGTCGCTCTCTTTTCTTTGACTGCGCGAGAGACTAGCTAGGGTGCAACTGATCAAGGCGGACCCGATGGCATTTTTCAAGAAACTCAAGGACAAGATGTTCCGGTCGTCGTCAAAACTGGACGAGGGACTGGATGCCATCGTGTCAGAGGGAGGTGCTGCAGAGCCGGATGCACCGGTGCCTGCGCCTGAACCGCATGTGCGCCCGGACCCGCAAACGCCGCCCGCGCCGGTCATGGATGACCCCGCGCCCCAGCCTCCTGCCTCTGCCAGCCAGCCCGGCATCCTTGGCGGGTTGTTCAAGGGAAAGGACGCGGCCCCGGTGGTGCGTCGCACGCTGGATGACGACATGGTCGAACAGCTGGAAGAGCTGCTGATTGCCGCCGATATGGGGGTTGATACCGCACTGCGCGTCACCGCCAACATGGCCGAGGGACGCTTGGGCCGAAAACTGTCCGTGTCGGAAATCAAACAGCTGCTGGCGGACGAGGTGACGCGGATCATGGACCCCGTCGCGCGACCGATGCCGCTGTATGCGCATCGCCCGCAGGTGGTGCTGGTGGTCGGCGTGAACGGGTCGGGCAAGACCACAACGATCGGCAAGCTGGCGAGCCAGTTCAAGGCGGCGGGCAAATCGGTCGTGATCGCGGCGGGCGACACGTTTCGTGCCGCGGCGGTCGAGCAGCTTCAGGTATGGGGCGACCGGGCCGGCGTGCCGGTACTGACCGCGCCAGAGGGGTCAGACCCCGCGTCACTGGCCTTTGACGCGATGACCAAGGCGCAGGCGGACGGCGCTGATCTGTTGATGATCGACACGGCGGGGCGGTTGCAGAACCGGGCCGACCTGATGGAAGAACTGTCCAAGATCGTGCGCGTGATCCGCAAGAAAGACCCCGATGCGCCGCATAACACCCTGCTGGTGCTGGATGCGACCACCGGTCAGAATGCGCTGCAACAGGTCAAGGTGTTTCAGGAACTGGCCGATGTGTCGGGCCTCGTGATGACGAAACTGGACGGCACGGCCAAGGGCGGCGTGCTGGTGGCGCTGGCGGACAAGTTTGGCCTGCCGATCCACGCCATCGGCGTGGGCGAACAGATCGACGACCTGGCACCGTTCGATCCAGAGGATTTTGCCGCAGCATTGGTCGGGTTGGACCGACCGTGATGCAGGCCGCAAGGAAGGCAAGTCAATGAGTGAACGCAAGATCAATCCGGTGCTGAAACAGGTGCTGGAACTGGGACCGACACTGGCGTTTTTCATCATCTACCAGCGGTTGGATGAACGCACCTTTGACATAGGCGGCACAGCCTACTCGGGGTTCATCGTGGCGACCCTGCTGTTTGTGCCGATCATGTTGGTCGCAATGGCGATCCTGTGGGCGCTGACCGGCAAGTTGAGCCGGATGCAGGTATTCACCGCTGTCATGGTGATCTTTTTCGGCGGGTTGACGGGCTATTTCAACGACGAACGGTTTTTCAAGATGAAGACCACCATCGTCTATACATTCCTCGCGGCCATCCTTGGGTTCGGGCTGTTGCGGGGGCGGTCCTATCTGGAATGGGTAATGGGCGAACTGATCCCGATGCGGACTGCAGGCTGGATGCTGCTGACCCGGCGGATCACGGCGTTTTTCATCTTTCTCGCGGTGTTCAACGAAATCCTGTGGCGCACGCAGTCGACCGATGTCTGGGTCAAGGTCGAAACCTTTGGTTTTCCGGCCCTTATGATGGTGTTCATGGTCTGGCAGATCATGGGGCTGGAACCCTACATGATCCAGCAGGACAAGGATGCCGAGGAAACCGACGCCTAGCGCATTTCGTGCAGATGTGACGAGACATGCCGCCAACCTGTAATGCGCGAGGGTGATTGTCTGACGGTATCGACGATGGCCGTTGCCATGGTCTGCGTGAAACGTATGCCGCAGATGTCGCCCCGGACCCACCTGATCTGGGCGCTGATCCGCTGATGCAGCACCTCCAGCATGATCTGGTCGCCACGCTGGACGTTGATCAGGCCACGCAGGCGTGCGCCTGCCTGATTGATGTCCGTGATCTGGGCACTGGACCTGCCGTGGGCCGTACCTGCGATGGTGGGAAAATCTGTCGGATAACGGTGGTGGCGGTAAATCTGGGTCATGGCGGTCCCTCTACGGTTATAGAGAGACGCTAGGTCGAAATGATGAAGGCGGCGTTAGCCCCGCAGTTCCGCGTGCAGGGCTCTGCCGCGCTGGACGGCGGGACGCGCGCTGACCGTTTCCAGCCAGCGTGCAAGGTGGGGTTTGTCATCCAGCGTCTGTTGCTGACCTTGCCACAGGGACGCCCAGCCCCAGCAGGCGATATCCGCGATGCTGTACTGGTCCCCGGCCAGGAATTCCGTGTGCGACAACTGCCGGTCCATGACGCCATACAGGCGCCCGGTTTCCGCCCGGTACCGGTCCTGGGCATAGGGGATGTCGTGGCCTGCACGCGGGGCGAATTTCAGGAAATGGTGCGCCTGACCTGCCATCGGGCCAAGGCCACCCATCTGCCACATCAGCCATTGGTCCACCGCAACCCGGTCGCGGGGTGTCTCGCCCGCCAGGCGTCCGACCTTGTCCGCAAGGTAGCGCAGGATCGCGCCCGACTCGAAGATCGAAATCGGGGCACCGTCCGGTCCGTCAGGGTCCACGATCGCGGGGATGCGGTTGTTGGGGCTGATTGCCAGAAACGCGGGCGCGTGCTGGTCGCCTGCGCCGATGTCGACCAGATGCGTCACGTAGGGCAGGCCACATTCCTCGAGCATGATAGAGGCCTTCCACCCGTTCGGGGTTGGCCAGAAGTAAAGGTCGATGGGGTCCGGCATGGTCCAGCCTGTCTGCAATCGGCGGCGTGCCTGCCGCGCGACTGACTATTTGCGAAAACGCGGCCCGAGGCAACGCTGCCGCCTGCTTGACCCACGGGGCGGTCGGGCGTATGCGATGCGCGTGGTGATTTGATGCCGGATTGCGGACCACGTTAAACATTCCGCTAAAAGGGTGAGGGGTTTGCCCCGATACCTGTGGTGTCGGGGTTTTTCTTTGCCTTGAAAGGGCCTGATATGTCGAACTGGAACAAGCGGACCAAGGCGGTCCATGCAGGCACACGCCGCAGCCAATACGGCGAAGTGTCCGAGGCGATTTTCCTGACGCAGGGGTTTGTCTATCCCACGGCCGAGGACGCGCAGGCCCGGTTCGAGGCCTCAGGCGATGATGAATTCATCTATGCCCGCTACGGCAACCCCACCACAGCGATGTTCGAGGACCGGATCGCCGCCATCGAAGGGGCCGAGGACGCATTTGCCTGTGCATCCGGCATGGCGGCCGTGTCGGGTGCGCTGATGGCCACGCTCAAGGCGGGCGATCACGTTGTGTCGTCGCGCGCGTTGTTCGGGTCCTGCCTCTATGTGCTCGAAATTGTTCTGCCGCGTTTCGGAGTCGAGGTGACATTCGTGGACGGTGCCGACCTGGATCAGTGGCGTGCCGCCGTGCGCGACGATACCACGATCGTGTTTTTCGAGAGCCTGTCAAACCCCGCGCTGGAGGCCGTCGATATCGCCGCCGTGTCGCAGATCGCCCGTGACAAAGGGGCGATGGTGATGGTCGACAACGTCTTTGCCACGCCGGTCTATTCGCGTGCATTCGAACTGGGCGCGGATGTCGTGATCTATTCGGCAACAAAGCACATCGACGGGCAGGGCCGGTCGCTGGGCGGTGTGATCCTGGGCCAGCGCGAATTCATCCGAGGTCCGATCGAAACCTACATGAAACACACCGGCGGTTCGATGTCGCCCTTTACCGCCTGGACGCTGGTCAAGAGCCTGGAACACATGGACCTGCGCGTGCGCGCACAGACAGCCAGCGCCGAACACATCGCGCGCGGTCTTGAAGGGCATCCCGGCCTGACGCGCGTGATCTATCCGGGCCTTGCCAGCCATCCGCAGCATGACCTGTGCATGGCGCAGATGGGCTGCGGCGGCACATTGCTGGCCATAGATACCGGGTCACAAGAGGCCAGTTTCAAGCTGCTGAATGCCCTGAAAATCTGGCTGATCTCGAACAATCTGGGCGATGCCAAATCCATCGCCACGCCGCCTGCATCCACGACGCACCAGCGCCTGCCCGCCGACCAAAAGGCGCATCTGGGCATCACGCCGGGATTGATCCGGTTGTCTGTCGGTCTCGAGGACGCGGGCGATCTGCTGGACGATCTGACGCAGGCACTCGACATAGCCGGGTTATAAAAATGCATTAGCTTTGTTTTCATAATCTCAGGACGCCCCATATAGTGGCATCCGATGTCGTCCCAAGGAGGGCCCGATATGAACAAGCACATGCGTGAACCCATGACCCCAACCCGCGAACAGGCCGAGGATGCCTTGCGCTTGTTGCGCAGCTGGGCGGGTGACGCCGCACCAGAGGAAGTGGCGGACCTCGATCCGCTGCTGTCGCGCCTGGTCCCCGGTGCGGTCCAGTCGAATTATCCGGCACTCGCACGGGCCTACCCCGAGGATTTCGCGGTCGACGACAGCTATCGCGCGTCCATGCCCGATTTGCAGAATGGTCCGTCCAGCCTGATCCGGGGGGCCAAGGCGCAGATCCAGCACGTCGGCATCAGCAATTTCCGACTGCCGATCCGGTTCCACACGCGCGACAATGGCGACCTGACGCTGGAAACCAGCGTGACCGGGACCGTGTCGCTGGAGGCTGAGAAAAAGGGCATCAACATGTCCCGCATCATGCGGACATTCTATGGCTATGCCGAAGAGACGTTTAGCTTTGACGTGATGATCAAGGCGCTGGATGCTTACATCACCGACCTGGAAAGCTTTGATGCGCGCATCCAGATGCGGTTCTCCTTTCCGATGAAGATCGAAAGCCTGCGGTCGGGGCTGTCGGGCTATCAGTATTACGACATCGCGCTGGAAGTCGTCGAACGCGATGGTGTGCGCCAAAAGATCGTACATCTGGACTACGTCTATTCCAGCACCTGTCCCTGTTCGCTGGAGTTGTCAGAACACGCCCGCCAGTTCCGTGGCCAGCTGGCCACGCCGCATTCGCAGCGATCGGTCGCGCGTCTGTCTGCCGTGATCGCACCCGACACCCCGATCCTGTGGTTCGAGGATCTGGTGGAACTGGCACGCTCTGCCGTGCCGACAGAGACACAGGTGATGGTGAAACGCGAGGACGAACAGGCCTTTGCCGAATTGAACGCCGCCAATCCGATCTTCGTCGAGGATGCCGCGCGACTGTTCACGCAGGCGCTAGAGGCCGATCAGCGGATCGGTGATTTCCGGGTGGTCGCGAGCCACCAGGAAAGCCTGCACAGCCATGACGCTGTATCGGTGCTGACACGTGGTCCGACGTTCGAAGCCACGTCGCTGGACCCGCGCCTGTTCGCGTCGCTGTTCCACGTCGGTTGATACAGGTTCATCTACTTTGGGGGGCCGCACGGACATCCGTCCACGCGGCCCCTTTGCATTTGGCCGACAAGGCGGACTGACAATTCAGATTGTTGTTGACGGCCCAAGGGTGTTGGCCGTTGCAATCTGCCGGATCGACTGACCCGGTTCATCCTGCCGGTCACGCATAAACGGCCGAAATGCCGCAAGCTTGGCCCCAGACGAGTCGATCAGCGCGGGACACGGCATGGTTCAAAATGTGGGACAAAACGCCATTTCGCTGCAATTGCACCAATGTCGGCTTTAAGGAGGATATTTCTCTGCCTTACTAAAATCCGCTTTCTGCGTTGTGACAGTGAGCAGGATTGCTGGACTGTATTTGAACAGTGGCAGAGGAGGAACGCATTAGCGACCGACAAGAGCCGCCACGCGGGGTAAAGCAGACGCGAAATCGTCTTCAGCAATCTCGGGTCCGGATACATCCATTAGAGGCATCTTCACTGGCTTCATAGCTTTGCCCTGCCGCATTTCGTAGGCCACGGGTGCCGCGTCGCGCAATCCATTAATTCCACTGGCCGTGCCGCTATGTAAGGTAACATCAAAGCTGTCTGGGTCCGCAATCGCACCTTCAAAGACTTCTCGTCCTTGCAAGACCAACCAGCCACGAAAGTTCTCGAAGGCGTCATCCGAACATCCACCTTGAAGGAGGTACGCTAAGGCCCAAACGTCCCATCGATAGGCGCGCGCCTCAAGGCTGCGTCGGATCTTTTCGAAGTCGCGAATTGCTGTCGCTTTGAATGCGGCTAGTCTTTCGGGCAGCGTGTCGATGCGTTCGACGATTGGCTGACTAGTCAGGCCTTCATCGATCAGGTCCCAAAATAAATTTTCATCCATTTTCCGCGGATCGGGTTTGCCTTTGGGACGCGGTCTTTCTTCAGCGTCAATTGCTGCAATGTCAGCGTGGATGCGGGCCAGTTCCGTTTTGCTAGCGCCAGTCATTTCTGCTGTTTTGCGATAGTCAGCCATTATAGCCAATAACTCCTGCTTCATCTTTGGAATGCGATTGATCAGTTTTTCGTAATCGCGGCGCTGTTTTTGCTCCGAGGCCTGATAATATTCGGCCATCCGGAAGCCCGCATTTCTTTCACCGATATACCACCAAAACTCCCTCTTGATGAGCCCCATATGTGCGCGCCAAATCCGCCGCACGCGCGCCCCTTCGCCCAGCGCCTGCAACCGGTCGAGAACGGCTCGTTCTTCTTCAAGTATCGGGCCGAAAGCAACCTCACCTGTATGGGTGTAATGTGCTTCGATCTGGTCAAAGCGTTTTTCCTCGAAATAGAACTCGGTCAGCCATGCGTTCAGGTCTTGGCAATAGAGGTCGTAAAGCGAGTGACCTTTTTTATGTGCCACAACACCGCGATCGACAAGTTCTACCAATGCTTCAGTGTATCGTTCCCAATCATGACCGATGGAGTGAAACCGCGGCTTAAACCCAGTGATCCGTCCATTTTCAAATCCCATCAAATCGATTTCACTTTTTCGCATTATACGTCCTCAAGTTGATCGATCACCGTTCTTCTCGAACCCAAAGTATGCTTTCAGACCTGTTCAGGGAAAAGACTACACATTTTCAAGCAATCACCGAAGCAGCCATCGGCGAAGAGCGCAGCATCCGTTACTTTGGGCTCAAACCCGACCTTCGCCGCAGCGATCTATTCGGTCGGCTCAAGGGCGTGACTTGGCAGTCAACGTCACCTGACCGCCACCGACTGCCCCAGTCAGGGCGCGGTCACCGCGTCCGCGCTTGACAGGGCAGGGCGGACGGGCGACCGATAGCCGATGATTGATCTGCGCCCCGTTGGATATGTAATCGGCCTGCTGGTGACGGCTTTGGGCATGTTCATGCTGTTTCCGATGCTGGCGGATCTGCTGGCCGATAACGGGCATTGGCCTGTTTTTGCGGAAAGCGCGATTCTGTGCATCCTGACCGGCGGGTTGATGGCCTTGGCCTGCTCGAACGGGGTGTCGCAGGGGCTGACCCTGCGCCAGACGTTCCTGTTGACCTCGGCGGTCTGGGTGACCTTGCCTGCCTTTGGGGCGCTGCCGTTCATGCTGGGGGCCACCCAGTCCAACCTGACCGACGCAGTGTTCGAATCCATGTCCGGCCTGACCACGACGGGTGCCACCGTGCTGGGCGGGATCGAGACCTTGCCCGACGGGATCAAGCTGTGGCGCGGCATCCTGCAATGGCTGGGCGGCATCGGTATCATCGTGGTCGCGATGGTGTTCCTGCCCGAACTCAAGGTCGGGGGGATGCAGATTTTCCGGTCAGAAGCCTTTGACACGATGGGTAAGATCCTGCCGCGTGCCGGTCAGATCGCGGCCAGCATCTCGGTCATCTATGTCTCGCTGACCGTGTCCTGCGGGATCATCTATTATGCCCTCGACATGCCCGCGCTGGATGCGCTGACCCATGCGATGACGACCGTGTCGACAGGCGGGATGGCCAACAGCGATGCCTCATTCGGGGCTTACGGCGCGGGCGTGCATTATGTCGCGACGGCGTTCATGTTCCTCGCGGCGTTGCCGTTTGTGCGGTATGTGCAGATGATGGGCGGGGCAGGGCGGCCGATCCTGACGGACAGCCAGATCCGTACATTCATCTGCATCATCATCGCCTGTGTGGTGATGATTTCATTCTGGGTCTGGGCCCGCGAGAACGCGGTGACGGAACTGGCCTTTCGCGAGGCGCTGTTCAACGTGACCTCGATCGTGACGGGCACCGGATACGCCAGCGCGGATTACATGCAATGGGGCACCTTTCCCATCGTCATGTTCTTTTTCATCGGGTTGATCGGGGGCTGCGCCGGGTCCACCGCCTGTTCGGTCAAGGTGTTCCGCTATCAGTTGCTGTTCGCGTCGATCAAGACGCAGATCCGCCAGATCCACAGCCCCCATGCGGTGTTCGTGCCACGCTACGAGGGCAAGCCGGTGAATGCGGATGTCATGAATTCGGTCATGGCGTTTTTCGTCGCGTTCCTGCTGTTGCTGGGCCTGTTTTCGGTGCTGCTGGGACTGACGGGGCTGGATTTCGTGACGGCCGTGTCGGGTGCCGCCACGGCGCTGGCCAATGTCGGCCCCGGACTTGGGACTGAAATCGGGCCCGCAGGCAGCTTTGCCGGGTTGAACCCGACGGCCAAGTGGCTGCTGGCCGCGGCCATGTTCATCGGGCGGCTGGAAATCATGGTGGTGCTGGTGCTGATCAGCCCGCGATTCTGGCGGAGCTGATTACCAGCAATCCACCAGCACGGTATTGTCCGCCGCCAGCAGGGTCAGTGTTTCGGGCGGCATGAACGCCAGACTGTCGGTGATCTGCGCGGCGATCCCGGCCTGATCCAGAAACCCGATGATGGTTTCGGAATCGACCAGAAAACTGACATCCGCCGGCAGAACCTGCCCGGCCCCGGTCGCGCGGGGCAGCAACATCCCCAGCACAGCGCCGCCATTGTCGAACACCGGACCACCCGCATCGCCAGGTTCCGCCGCAAGCGCGAGCCGTTTGATATCTTCTTCACCGTTCAGGCCGCGGATGTCGGATAACCGGCCAAAGGTCAGCGTCGGCGCAGGCAGCACGCCGCCGAACGGATAGCCGGCAACGGCGATTTCGGATTGCAGGCGCGGCACCTGCGTCTGGAATGCGGCGACCGCCTGCGGCGCAAGGGGTTGTGCGGGTTCAAGCACGGCCAGCCCGAGGGCTGCATCGCTGGCAATCAGTGTGGCGGCATCGCTGCCGTTCAGTGTGATCTCGGTGCAGTTGTCCAGTGTGGTTGCCGCAGTCAGCACGGTGCCGGTGTCAGAGATGTAGAAACCCGCCTGCGACAGGCGCGGTTTGCGCACCTCCAGACCGGCGACCAGATCGATGACCTGGTCCTCGTCCGGGCGGGCCAATGCCGGGTCCAGCACGCCTTCGGTCGTGGCAAAGCTGGCGATCATCTCGTCACGGATGCGGCTGAACCGCGCGGTGTCCCCGGCAGGCCAGACAAGGGCAAACCCCTTGATCTGCCCGTCCGACAGTCGGGCCATGACGTAGGTTTCCACCTGTGGCCCGACGGCGTTGATTTCGAAACGGTCATCACCGCGCTGCCGGTCGCCGTCGGTCGGCACGATGGCGAGGGTTTGCAGGATTTCATACAGACCAAACAGGCGGTTCTGGTCGCCCTGCTGTGAAATCAGCAGCACCTGCGCGTCCAGCGCGTCGGATTTCGGGCCAAAGCGGGCAAAGGGCGGTTCATATTCGGTGAAACTGACGACGCCGGTGGGAATCTGCACGGCAATCCCGGCGGCATCATCGCGGATCAATTGCAGATTCATGCCGTCCAGCACCGCATTGTAGGCGGTGGTCAGCACGTCACGCTGCAAGGTCGTCAACACCCCGGTCGGGTCATAGCCGTTTGCCAATTGCCAGGCTTCCATCGCGCTGCGGGTGCCACGTCCAAAGGCCCCGTCGATGGCCGAATCGTAATAGCCCGCCCATTGCAGGGCGATTTGCAGATCCTGCTTTTCACTGCGCGTCAGGGCCTGTTCGGACACACGCGCCTCTTGCACGGTTTCATCCGCTGGCGCTGCGGGCAGGTCGACCACCGATCCCACGACGTCAGTCGCCGGTGCGTCCGGTGCCGCAGGCGGCGTCGCCTCTGTCTGGGTCGCACCTGCGGCAGGATAGAATTGTTCCGCGAACCGTTCACCGTCCGTCAGAAACGCGTCGTCCGGTGCAATGCCAGCCTGCCGCAAAACACGCAGGGCCGCTGTCGCCTGATCCCGGGTCGCGAACGGTCCGATGACCACGGCGTTCCAGCGCCCGCCCAGATTAAAGCCCAGCACATTGTCCTGCGTCGCGTCATAGACCTGTGCGCGGGTGATGGCCGCAGCCGTCGTGGGCTGTGCTTCGAGCTGGATGAACGTGCCGTCCTGGGCCAGCGCGGGCCCCGTCATCGTCAACAGACCTGCTCCGATCAAAAGACACGCATTCAACTTTAACATTCCGGGCCCTTGTACGCTGTCGGTCATTCGACCGGGTTTTACCAGACGGCACCACCGACGCAGCACAATTCGACGTGTGACAATGACTTGGACCGAAATGTGACCTGATTGACCCTGTCGGCCCAGCCGCCTATTCACCGTCGCAACAATTCATGAGGGTGACATGGCCGACACACCGCGCAGTTTTCAGGAAATCATCCTGCGGCTTCAGACCTATTGGGCCGGTCGCGGTTGCGCCGTGATGCAGCCCTACGACATGGAGGTCGGTGCCGGCACGTTCCATCCGGCCACGACCCTGCGGTCACTGGGGTCGAAACCCTGGGCTGCGGCCTATGTGCAGCCCTCGCGCCGTCCGACCGACGGGCGCTATGGCGAAAACCCGAACCGGTTGCAGCATTATTATCAGTATCAGGTGCTGATCAAACCCAGCCCGCCCGATTTGCAGGAACTGTATCTGGGGTCGCTTGCGGCAATCGGGATCGACGCGCAGATGCATGACATCAGGTTCGTCGAGGACGACTGGGAGAGCCCGACACTGGGGGCCTGGGGGTTGGGCTGGGAGGTCTGGTGCGACGGGATGGAGGTCAGCCAGTTCACCTATTTCCAACAGGTCGGCGGACATGACTGCAAACCTGTATCAGGTGAGCTGACCTATGGTCTGGAACGTCTGGCGATGTATGTGCTGGGCGTCGATCATGTCATGGAGATGCCCTTTAACGACCCGCAATCGCCTATCGCGCTGACCTATGGCGATGTGTTCTTGCAGACCGAACAGGAATACGCGCGCTGGAATTTCGACGTGGCCGACACCGATACGTTGCTGCAACATTTCAAGGATGCAGAGGCGGAATGCGCCCGTATCCTGGCCGAACCCGCCACGGACCCCAAGACGGGAAAGCAGATCATCATGGCGCATCCGGCCTATGATCAGGCGATCAAGGCCAGCCATGTGTTCAACCTGCTGGACGCGCGCGGCGTGATTTCGGTGACCGAACGGCAGGCCTACATCGGGCGCGTGCGCGCGCTGACCAAAGCCTGCGCTGATGCCTTCGTGCAGACGGCCGCCGGTGGTGCGGTGGCATGATCGCCCGGTTATTCATAGGAGCAATGGTGCTGATAGCTTTGATCGCGGGCGTGGCCCTCTATTACCTGCAAGTCTACGCCTACTACGAAGAGGTCGCGGTCGAGGACGCAAATGTGCAATTTGTCTCGCTGATATCCGGCGAGGCAGAACCGCTGACGTTCGAAAACTACAAGGGGATCGACAGCCTCTCCAGTCCGCTGCGCTATCGTGCCTGCTATGAGATGCCGACGTCGCTGGCCATGATGACCGAAACCTATCAGATCGCCGATGAGGCCGCACCGCGCGTTGCCCCCGATTGGTTCGACTGTTTCGACGCCCGCCAAATCGGTGCCGATCTGGAAGCCGGGATCGCCATCGGTTTCATGGGACAAAAGGACGTGACCTACGGCATCGACCGGATCGTCGCGGTCTATGATGACGGTCGCGCCTACGCCTGGCACCAGATCAACGACTGCGGCGAGGTCGTGTTTGACGGCAATCCCGCCCCCGAAAATTGCCCACCGCCCCCTGAAAGCACCCGCTGATGTCTGACCTATTAATCGAGCTCTTTTCCGAGGAAATTCCGGCGCGGATGCAGACGCAGGCCGCCGCCGATCTGAAAAAGCGTGTGACCGACGGTTTGGTCGAGGCAGGGCTGACCTATGCCTCGGCGGCGGCTTTTTCCACGCCGCGCCGCCTGACGCTGTCGGTCGAAGAACTGACAACCGAAAGCCGCGCCGTGCGCGAGGAACGCAAGGGCCCCAAGGTCGGTGCGCCCGAACAGGCCATCGCAGGGTTCCTGCGGTCCACTGGCCTGACGCTGGACCAGCTGGAGGTGCGCGATGACAAGAAAGGGCAGTTCTACGTCGCCGTCATCGAAAAGCCGGGCCGCACCGCCGCCGAGATCATCGCAGAGGTGCTGGACGCCACGATCCGCAATTTTCCCTGGCCCAAATCCATGCGCTGGGGGTCGGGCAGCCTGCGTTGGGTGCGCCCGCTGCATACGATCCTGTGCATCCTGACGGACGAAGAGGGCGCGCAGGTCGTCCCGCTGGAGGTTGACGGCATCGTTGCAGGCAACACCACCCAAGGTCATCGTTTCATGGGGCCGGATGCGTTTTCCGTCACCTCCTTCGATGATTACGAGGCCAAGTTGAAACGTGCGCGCGTGATGCTGCGTGCCGACGAACGCGCCGATGCCATCTGGAACGATGCATCGTCGCAGGCCTTCGCGCTGGGTCTCGATCTGGTCGAGGATCGCGGGTTGCTGGCAGAGGTGGCCGGGTTGGTCGAATGGCCCGTCGTCCTGCTGGGCAAGATCGACGATCAGTTTCTGGACCTGCCGCCAGAGGTCTTGCAGACCTCGATGAAGGAACACCAAAAGTTCTTTTCCGTGCGCAACCCGAAAACGGGCCGGATCGAACGGTTCGTGACGGTCGCCAATATCGAAGCGGCGGACGACGGGGCCACGATCCTGGCCGGCAACCAAAAGGTGCTGTCCGCGCGGCTGGCGGATGCGAAATTCTTTTGGGACAATGACTTGCGCGTGGCAAAGGCTGGCATGCAGCCGTGGCTCGACAGCCTGTCGGACGTAACGTTCCACAACAAGCTGGGTAGCCAGCGCGACCGGATCGACCGGATCGCGGTGCTGGCGCGCACATTGGCCCCGGTGGTCGGCGCTGACGCAGACGAGGCCGAAGAGGCGGCCAAGCTGGCCAAGGCTGACCTGTCGTCGGAAATGGTGTTCGAATTCCCGGAATTGCAGGGTCTGATGGGCCGCTACTATGCCAGCCTTGCGGGCAAATCGGACGCCGTGGCCGCCGCCGCGCAGGAACATTACCAGCCGCTGGGTCCATCGGATGATGTGCCGACAGCGCCCGTTTCTGTCACCGTGGCGCTGGCGGATAAGCTGGACACGCTGACCGGGTTCTGGGCGATTGACGAAAAACCGACGGGGTCCAAGGACCCGTTTGCGTTGCGCCGTGCCGCGCTGGGGGTCATTCGGTTGGTGTTGGAGAATGAGCTGCGGATGCCGTTGACGGAAATATTCGGCGATGCGGAATGGTCAGCGCACCTGCTGTCATTTTTTCATGATCGCCTGAAGGTCTACCTCAAGGACCAGGGCATTCGTCACGACGTGATCGACGCCTGCATCGCGATGCCGGGTAATGACGATCTGACCTTGTTGGTGAAAAGGGCGCGGGCATTGCAGGCGACATTGGCCACTGACGACGGTGAAAACCTGATCCAGGGGTTCAAGCGGGCAAACAACATCCTGACCCAGGCCGAGGACAAGGACGGGGTCGAATATTCCTACGGTGCCGACCGCAAGTTCGCCGAGGAGGGCGCGGAAACGGCGTTGTTCGACGCCCTCGATGCTGCGGATGCAAAGATCGCACCGGCAATGGCAGCCGAGGATTTTGGAACAGCCATGACCGCCATGGCGGCCCTGCGCGGCCCGATCGATACGTTTTTCACCGATGTGCAGGTGAACGCCGAATCGACCGTCGTGCGGCGCAATCGCCTGAATCTGCTGTCCCGTATTCGGCAAATTTGCCTGTCCGTCGCCGATCTGACGCGAATCGAGGGCTGATGTAGCGTCAAGTTGACAGTTGGGGCGGACGCGGACTTTACAGGTTGGCGCGCTGCCCCATATGCTGAACTGACGAAAGGATGCCGCAGTGCAGCAACATGCCCCCTTTGACGATGTGACATTGATTACACCGACAGCGCGGATGTCGCCGGACGTTCACGGTGGCCGCGCGAAGTGTCTGCAACGTCTGATCCGGCTGGATATGCCGGTACCGACGACCGTTGCGCTGTCGTTCGATGCGGTCCTGCGCTGCGCAAAAGGCCAGTTGCCGGACATGAAGGCCATTCTGGCCCCTTTTGGTCCGCAACCGCTGCTGTCGGTGCGTCCGTCCAGCCAGGACCCCGATTGGGGCGGGCCGGGTGCGATCCTGAATATCGGGATGAACGACGCCTGCCTGCCGCTGTTGGCGGACAGGATCGGCCAGACCGAGGCGGAAACGCTGTACCTGCGGTTCGTGCAGACCTACGCGGTGTCCGTCGCCCGTCTGGACCCCGAGGCGTTTGATTTTCCGCATCTGGGTCCGGCCGACGCGCTGCGCGCAGCCCGCGATTCCTACGAGGCCGAGGCGGACGAGCCGTTCCCCCAGGACGTGACGACCCAGTTGACCGAGGTTTTGCGGTCGATGGCACGGGCCTGGGATGGCACCACCGCGCGCCTGCTGCGCGAGGCCAAGGGCGCGCCCGGCGACGCGGGTCTGGGGTTGGTCGTGCAGGAACTGGCGCTGAGCGTCGGCAAAGGCGAAAGCGGCACCGGCCTCATTCATTTCATCAACGAGGACACGGGCGTCCCACAGGTGCGCGGACGCTATCGCAGTCAAAGCCAGCAGCGCGACGCACGCGCAAGCGAAGGTGCGCTGTATCTGACCAAGGACCCGCGTGGGCCAGCCCTCGAGGATATCGCGCCCGATATCTTTGCGCAGCTGATCCGGTTCGGGGATCTCGCGCGGACCCGGCTGCGCGAGGAAATGCAGATCGAATTCACGATCGAAAACAACACCTTGCACATTCTGGATGCGGTGCGGGTGCAGCGGTCTAGCCGGGCGCTGGTGCAGGTTGCCGTGGCCCTGGCACAGGACGGCGTCATCCCGCGCGAAGAAGCAGTGATGCGCGTGCCGCCCTCGTCCTTGTCCGAACTGCTGCACCGTCAGGTTGATCCCACTGCGGCGCGCGACGTGATCGTGCGGGGCATCGCGGCCAGCCCCGGTGCTGCGACGGGCCGCATCGTGCTGAGCGCGAACGAGGCGCAGGCCAGTGCGGCGCGCGGCGAATCCTGCGTGTTGGTGCGGCGCGAAACCACGCCCGAGGATATTCGCGGCATGCATGCAGCACAGGCGGTTCTGACGATCAGGGGTGGCATGACCAGTCATGCGGCGGTGATCGGGCGCGGTCTGGGCGTTCCTTGCGTCGTCGGGGCGTCCGACCTGATGATCGACCGCAAGGGCGGCTGGATCGAGGCCCCCGGCGGGCGCAGGTTCAATGTCGGTGACACGATCACTGTTGATGGCACCACGGGGGCCGTACTGGCCGGTGCGCCCGATATGCTGGAAGCGGCGTTGGACGATGCGTTCCAGACCCTGCTGTCGTGGGCGGATGCCGTGCGCGACATCGGCGTGCGTGCCAATGCCGACACGCCAAAGGATGCGCAGACGGCCAAGAATTTCATGGCTGAGGGGATCGGGCTTTGCCGGACCGAGCATATGTTCTTTGACGGGGACCGCATCGGGGTCATGCGCGAGATGATCTTTGCCGGGACCGCCGATGACAGACGCGCGGTGCTGGATCGCTTGCTGCCCATGCAACGCGACGATTTCGAGGCTTTGTTCAGCATCATGGAAGGCCGTCCGGTCTGTATCCGCCTGTTCGACATGCCGCTGCACGAATTCCTGCCCTATGACAAATCCGGCCAGCGTGATCTGGCCGAACAGCTGGATTTGCCTTTGTCCACGGTCGTGGAACGGATGCAGGGGCTGAGCGAATACAACCCCATGCTGGGTATGCGTGGCGTGCGGCAGGGAATCGCGATCCCCGAAATCTATGAAATGCAGGCCCGTGCGATTTTCGAGGCGACGGCGCGTGCGTGGGGCAGGGGCATGCCGGTGCAACCTGAAATCATGATCCCGCTGATCAGTGCCGTGCGCGAGGTCGAGCTGATCAAGCTGCGCCTGGACAAGATTGCCGCCGAAGTGCGCGGTGCCACGGGCGTGGATTTCAAATTCAAGCTGGGTGTTATGGTGGAAACACCGCGCGCGGCGCTGCGTGCGGGGGATATTGCGCAGTTCACCGACTTTCTGTCGTTCGGCACCAACGACCTGACGCAGATGACCTATGGTCTGTCGCGCGATGACGCCGGACGGTTCATGTCCGCCTATGTCAAACAGGGCGTCTATCCCGAGGATCCTTTCCACAGCCTCGATCTGGACGGCGTGGGAGAGCTGCTGGCCATCGGTGCGATGCGGGGCCGCCAGACCCGGTCAGACGTGGTTTTGTCGATCTGCGGTGAACATGGTGGCACTAGGCCCGCGATTGCATTCTGCCGTGCGCAGGGATTCGATTACGTGTCCTGTTCGCCGTTTCGGGTGCCTGCGGCGCGACTGTCTGCCGCACAATTGACGCTGCTGGATGCCCGCATGGCATCATCGGCGGGTTCTGGCCGAGCGTAACTGACTGGGCTTTCGTCGAAAAGTCAAAGTAGAGCGTGAATCTGCCGAGCAATTTCGCCGGGGGATGCCAGACTTTACCTTTGGGGAAGTGTCGGCTAGGTCGACGCCGCTGGCGCGGGGCTGACCGCGTTTCCTTGCGAGGTATGACATGACGCGTATCATCCGGACGACATTGGCCGCTGCCGTGGCTGCACTGACCCTTTCATCTGCCGCGATGGCCGATGATGTGATGGCCGCCCGATTGGGTGCGCTTCTGGGACAGGAACGCCAAGCGCTGTCGATTGTTCCCGATACGCGCCTCTCTGCCCTCACTGCCTTGCCTGAAAGCGCACGGCGCAATGCCACGCCGACCCCGGATGGTGACGCCGTGGTGACCGAGGCCTATATCTCGACCATGTCGGCCCCCTCGGGCGGGTCGGAATGGAGCTGTCTGGCCGACGCCCTGTATCACGAGGCACGTGGCGAGAGCATTCAGGGCGTGTTCGCTGTGGCCGAGGTCATCCTGAACCGGGTCGATTCCGGTGCATATCCCAACACCGTCTGCGGTGTCGTCCATCAGGGCACTGGCCGCAAATATGCGTGCCAGTTCACCTGGACCTGTGACGGCAAATCGGACGCCATCAGCAATGCTGCCGCCTATAACCGCGTGGGCAAGGTCGCCAAACTGCTGATCGATGGGCTGCCGCGCCGCCTGACGCAGGGTGCGACGCATTATCATACCAAGGCCGTGAACCCGTCCTGGGCGCAGCGGTTCCCGCGCGTGGCCACATTCGGCGCGCACCATTTCTATCGTCAGCCGACACGCAGCGCATCTAACTGATCGGCCATGCTTGGCATCGTGGGCGCTGGCGGTTATGCCGCAGGGGCAACCGCGGGGGGCGCGCATGACAAATGACATCAGACTGGCATTCGCCCATCCATCGGAACGGGCCGCTGCCAGCACCGACATTCCCTATGACCGGATTTCTCTGCGCGACTATATCGTCGAGGTCGAAATCGGTGCGTTCCAGCAGGAACGCGGGCATCTGCAGCGGGTGCGGTTCAACGTGGTGGTCGAGGTTTTGCCGCTCACCGGACCGATCGACGACGATGTCGACCGCATCTTGTCGTATGATCGCGTGACCGAGGCCATTCAGGCAGAACTGGGCGCGGAACGTATCAATCTGCTGGAAACGCTGGCGGCCCGTGTCGCGGACCGGATCCTGATCGAACCGCAGGCCGAACGGGTTTTCGTCCGGATCGAGAAACTGGACCGTGGTCCTTATTCGCTGGGGGTCGAGATCGTCCGCTCGACAGGCGGCGACAGGACCGAGGCGCAGTCACACAGCAATGTGCCGCATCCCCGCATCCTGTTCTTGTCCAACAGCGTGATCGAGGGGCCGGCGACTACCGCGAAAATCGACGAGGCCGGTGCAGATGGCACCCCCGTCATCGTCTGCGTCGGTGCACCGGACACGCCCGCACCGCGCGCGGGTCATCCGCTGGCGCAGCGCCGCATCGACCTGCTGGCCATCGAACAGAATGCATGGGCGCTGGCGGCCTGCGATCCCAGATGCAAGGTGGTGGGCAGTCGAACCGAACTGGACTGGGCCATGCGGAATGGCCAGATCTGCATCTGGGCACCGTCCAAGATCGTGTTGGACAGCCCCGACGGTCCTTCGGCAGAGCCTGCGGACGCCGTGGCATTGGCAGCCTGGTTTGCCGGGCAGATGAACGCAGCCGAACTTGTCGTCGTGGGCGCGGATGCACCACAGGCCAGCGTGCCGGTCAGGACCGTCGCAGCGTGAATGGGTTGCTGCGACCACTGCCGCTGCCGGCCGCCCGGCATCCCGATGATGCGGTGCCGCTTGCGGGCAGTGCCGCGTTTCGGTTCCGGCAGGTATCGGACGCGCAGGGCGTGTCGCATCCGCTGACGTCACTAGACCCCGCGCAGTTGCACCGAATGTCCGCCCCGCGTGCCACGATCTGCGGGCTTACACTGGACCGTCCTCGGATCATGGGCATCCTGAACGTGACGCCTGACAGTTTTTCGGATGGCGGGACGTCGGGTGATGTGGCCGCTGCGGTGGCGCGGGCCGCCGACATGGCGCGTGACGCCGACATTCTGGATATCGGCGGCGAAAGCACGCGGCCCGGTGCCGCCTATGTCACACCAGAGGACGAAATCGCCCGCACCGTTCCCGTGATCCGCGCGATCCGCGCGGCGGGCATCACGACACCGATCTCGATCGACACGCGCAAGGCGGAGGTCGCCGCTGCGGCGCTGGATGCGGGGGCGGACATGGTCAACGACGTGACCGCGCTGCGGTTCGATCCCGACATGGCGCATGTGGTGGCGCAGGCTCAATGTCCCGTGTTTCTGATGCATTCCAAGGGCGATCCAGAAACCATGCAGAACGGGCCGACCTATGGGGATGTCACCGCCGAGGTGTTCGACCATCTGGCAGGCAGTATCGCGCGGGCCGTGGACGCCGGGATTGCGCGGCACATGATCATCACCGATCCGGGCATCGGTTTCGGCAAGACGCTGGACCACAATCTGACACTGCTGCGGGATCTGGCCGTGTTCCATGACCTCGGCCTGCCGATCCTGCTGGGCGCGTCGCGCAAGCGGTTCATCGGCACCATCACCGGTGTCGATCAGGCGGATCAGCGCCTGCCGGGGTCGCTGGCGGTCGCGTTGCATGGCGTGGCTCTTGGCGTTCAGGTGTTGCGGGTGCATGATGCACGTCAGACGCGCGAGGCAATCGACATGGCCCTCGCCTTGAACGGAGTTTCCCATGAGCGCTAAATCCATTTTCGGCACCGATGGTGTGCGTGGCACCGCGAACAAATGGCCGATGACCGCGGATATGGCGTTGAAAATCGGGGCCGCCGCCGGGCGCTATTTCCGCAACGATGGGTCCAACGGCCACCGCGTCGTGATCGGCAAGGATACGCGCCTGTCAGGCTACATGTTCGAAAGCGCGCTGACCGCTGGTCTGACCAGCACGGGAATGAACGTGCTGCTGCTGGGTCCTGTGCCAACACCGGCGGTCGGTTTGCTGACCACCTCGATGCGGGCGGATCTGGGCATCATGATCAGCGCGTCGCACAATCCGCACCACGACAACGGGATCAAGTTTTTTGGCCCTGACGGGTTCAAGCTGTCGGACGCAGCCGAGGCCGAGATCACCGCCATCGTGATGAGCGATATCGAACCTGCGCAAGCGGTGAACATCGGTCGGGCCAAGCGGATCGACGACGGCAGGTTCCGTTATGCCGAACGTTTGAAATCCACCTTTCCGTCGGGTCTGCGCCTGAACGGCATGAAGGTCGTGATCGACTGCGCCAACGGGGCCGCACACCGCGTCGCCCCCGAGGTGTTGTGGGAACTGGGTGCCACGGTGATCGAGGTCGGCACCGCACCCAATGGATACAACATTAACGACGGGTGCGGCTCGACCAACCCCAAACGCGCGGCCGAGACGATTGTCAGTTTCGGCGCGGATGTGGGGATCTGTCTGGACGGCGACGCCGATCGGGTCATGATCCTGGATGAAAACGGCAACGTCGCGGACGGCGATCAGATCATGGCGCTGTTTGCGGCGCGTTGGGCGGCTGCGGACCGGTTGGCCAACAACACATTGGTCGCCACGGTCATGAGCAATCTGGGACTGGAACGGTTTCTAGATGCAAAAGGCTTGCGGCTGGAACGCACGGGCGTTGGCGACCGCTACGTGGTCGAGGCCATGCGCAAGGGCGGTCACAATCTGGGCGGCGAACAATCGGGCCATATCGTGATGACCGATTACGCCACCACGGGCGACGGCCTGCTGGCGGGCCTGCAATTTCTGGCCGCCATGATCGAGACAGGCCAGCCAGCCAGTGGTTTGACCCACAGTTTCGACACTGTGCCGCAACTGCTGAAAAACGTCCGCTATGGTGCAGGAACCGCCCCGCTGGATACGGATGCGGTCAAGGCTGCGATTGCCGACGCCGAGGAAAAGCTGGCGGGCAATGGTCGTTTGCTGATCCGCAAATCGGGCACGGAGCCGCTGGTGCGGGTCATGGCCGAATCCGAAGACCCCGACCTGTTGGTCGCCGTCGTCGACGGCATCGTGGCCGAGGTCGAAAGCGCGTCCTAAACCTTGCGGCGCAGCAGTTTTTGCAAGCTGCCCCACTGGCTGATGGCCAGACCGCACAGGATCAGCGCAAGCGCCGCAAAAAAGCGGAGCGGCAGGACTTCGTTCAGGATCAACGCACCGAACAGGACCGACCAGAGCGGCACCTGATAGTTGACCAGCGTCATGAACACAGACCCTGCGCTGCGGATCACGATGACACGCAGAAGTGCGGCCAGCGCCGTCGGCACGAGCCCCAGAAACAGGATCGCGGCAACGGTCAGGTTGCTGTCATAGCGTGGCACGCCTTCAACCAGCAGCATGGCGGGCAGTAGCACGACCGTGCCGACCCCCAGCGTCAGCGCGGAAAAGGTGATCGAATCGATCGGTGGTGCGCGGCGGGTCATGATACTGGCCGTCGCATAGGAGAGGGCCGCAGCAATGCAGGCGAGTTGGCCCAAAGGTTCCAGCCCGTCACCGATGCGCAGCACGCCGGGACCGATCAGCACCAGCGCGCCGAAAAAGCCCGTGATCACGCCGATCAGGCGTCGCAGCGACAGGGGTTCGTCAGAGAACACATGCGCCAGCGGCAGAACGAACAGCGGTAAGGCCGCCATCGAAATGCCGGCAAAGGCCGATGGGACATATTGCTGACCCCAGCTGAGCAGCGTGAAGGGCAGTGCGGTATTCAGAATGCCGATCAGGACAAGGTATTTGTTCATGCGGCGATTGAACGCAGGCCAAGGCCTGCGCAGGATAAATTGCAGCGCAAAGAGTGCGACCGCACCCAATGCCACCCGCGCAGCGGCCACTGTCAGTGGCCCGTAGCCCTGCAACGCGACCGAAACCACCATGAAGGTGCCGCCCCAGATCAGCCCCAGAAATCCGATACTGGCCCAGTTGGTCAGGGTCGGGGCCGGCGGCGCGGAACTATGGGTCGGGCTGTGCATTGAATTACCTGTTCTGTTTGCAAACCTCCTACACGGGAAATTCTGGATATGACACTCATCTACTTTTTGGCGACCTTCGGTTTTCTATGCGCGCTGCCGGCAGGTGCATTGCTCAGCATCGTGTTGACGCGCCGCGAGATGGCACACGTGCCGGGGCAGAAATCCTCGCTGGCCAAGGACGGGCCGGGGCCGGATCTGTTCGCGCGGAGGCCGCGACATGGCGCGCAGGCCCACCACGGCTAAGGCATCGTGGCGCACCGAGGTCACGCGCTGACCCGGCACAAACCGGGGACCATGCACAAAAAAGGTGAGCCAGATGGCTCACCTTTCGTGTTTGATGCTGAACTGACGGGATCAGTTCTTGGCCTTGTCGACCATCTTGCCTGCGGAAATCCACGGCATCATGTCGCGGAGTTTCTTGCCGACGATTTCGATCTGGTGCTCGTCGTTGGCACGACGCGACGCCTTGATCGTGGGCTGTGCCACGGCATTTTCCAGCATGAAGTCGCGGACGAATTTGCCGGACTGGATGTCTTCCAGAACGGCCTTCATGCGGGCCTTGGTTTCGGCGTAGGGCAGGATGCGCGGGCCGCTGACGTACTGGCCATACTCGGCCGTGTTCGAGATCGAGTAGTCCATGTTGGCGATGCCGCCTTCATAGATCAGGTCGACGATCAGCTTGGTTTCGTGCAGGCATTCGAAATAGGCCATTTCGGGCTCGTAGCCGGCCTCGACCAGCGTCTCGAAACCGCAGCGGATCAGCTCGACGATGCCGCCGCACAGAACGGCCTGTTCGCCGAACAGGTCGGTTTCGCATTCCTGACGGAAGTTCGTTTCGATGATGCCCGAGCGGCCACCGCCGATGGCGGAGCAGTAGGACAGGCCGATTTCCATCGCCTTGCCGGTTGCGTCAGTGTGCACGGCCACCAGGCAGGGCACGCCGCCGCCTTTGGTGTATTCGCCCCGCACGGTGTGGCCGGGGCCCTTGGGGGCCATCATGATGACGTCGACGCCGTCCTTGGGTTCGATCAGGCCAAAGTGGACGTTCAGGCCGTGGGCGAATGCAATCGCGGACCCCGCCTTGATGTGATCCTTGACGTACTTGTTGTAGGTCTCGGCCTGCAGTTCGTCGGGCATGGTGAACATGATGACATCGCACCATGCTGCGGCCTCGGAAATGCCCATGACCTTGAGGCCTTCGCCTTCGGCCTTGGCCGCAGAGGGCGAGCCTTCGCGCAGGGCAACAACCAGATTTTTCGCACCGCTGTCGCGCAGGTTCAGCGCATGGGCGTGGCCCTGAGAGCCGTAGCCCAGAATGGCGACCTTCTTGTCCTTGATCAGGTTCACGTCGCAATCGCGGTCATAGTAAACGCGCATGGTAATTCTCCCCTTGGGTATGTGATGGCGGGCACAATAGGGAGGTTTGCGCGAGATGCGAGGGGATTTATCCGAGTATTTTTCGCAAGATGATGCTAATCATGCGCGATATGCGGAATTTGGGGAAAAATCATGCTTGATAGTCAGGACAGGGCGATCTTGCGCCAGATGCAGGCCGACCCGGCGCTGACAGCTGGCGAGGTGGCAGAACTGACGGGCCTGTCTGCTGCACAGGTTACGCGGCGGCTGGACAGGATGCAGCGTGACGGGATGATCCGCGGTCAATCGGCGGTGATTGACTGGGCCGCCATGGGGTATCCGTTGCGCGTATCGCTACGCGTAAGCCTCGACAAGACGGTGCCGGGTGCCTTTGACGCGTTTGTGGTCGCGGCACGGGACGTGGCCGAGGTCCTGGAAATCCAGACCTTTCTGGGGCGGGTTGACGTGCGGCTGAGCCTGGTGGCGCGGGATCTGGCGCATTATCAGGCGGTTTACCGTGACCGTATTCTGGCGCTGCCGCATATCGCGGATATCGAGGCACTGATGGATGTTGCTGCCGTCAAGTCCGAGACGGGGTTGCCGCTGTGACGCTGGACGATCTGGATCGCGCGCTGTTGCGGCTGTTGGTGGACGACGCGACGCTGCCGGCCGCGGCCCTGGGGCGGGCGCTGGGCCTGAGCCAGCCCGCGACATGGCGGCGGATCAAACGTCTGCGCGCGGCCGGCGTTCTGGCCGGGCGGCATCTGGATCTGGATGCGCAGGCGCTGGGGTTCGGCGTGACGGTGTTCCTGGGGATCAAGCTGGCGACCAAGGGCCGCGTCAGCCTGGAGGATTTCGAACGCGCGATCACCGCCATTCCCGAGGTGCAGACTGTGACCCATGTGCTGGGCCTGTATGATTATCGGTTGCGGGTCGTGGCGCGTGATCTGGCGGATTTCGAACGGGTGCTGCGGCGGCGGATCATGACGCTGCCGGGTGTGGGGGATGTCGAGGCGAATGTCCTGTTGAGCGAGGAACGCCGTCCGGGACCGCTATGAAGACCGCGCAAGCTGCGCTAGGCTAGCGCAGATGGCACAGGAGTATCCCATGGACGGCAATATGACACGCACCCCGGTCGATCCGGACGGCATGATGGAGTTTTCGGTCGTGTTCACCGACCGGTCCCTCAATTCGATGAGCAAGCGGTTTCAGGGCGTCATGCGCGACCTGTCGTCCATGCTGTGCGATACCTACGCCGCTGAAGGTGTGGCGATCGTACCCGGTGGCGGTTCCTACGGAATGGAAGCGGTCGCGCGGCAGTTCGGTCGTGACGCGCATTGTTTTATCCTGCGCAACGGGTGGTTTTCCTACCGTTGGAGCCAGATTTTCGACGCCGGTGGTTTTGCCGCTGAAACCACGGTGAAGATGGCGAGCCAGACGGGCAACAACAGTCGCGCGCCATTCGCGCCCGTGCCCATCGCCGAGGTCACACAGGCGATCCGGGACGCGAAACCCGATGTGGTCTTTGCCCCACATGTGGAAACCAGCGCCGGGATGATCCTGCCTGACGACTACCTGATGGCGGTGGCCGAGGCCGCCCATGATGTGGGTGCGATCTTTGTGCTGGATTGCATCGCAAGTGGCTGTATCTGGGTCGACATGGCGGCGACGGGTGTGGATGTCGTGATTTCGGCCCCGCAAAAGGGCTGGTCGTCCACGCCTTGCGCCGGTCTCGTGATGATGTCGCAGCGCGCGCTGGACCGGTTGGACAGCACCACGTCGAACAGTTTTGCCAATGATCTGCGCAAGTGGCGCGACATCATGAAGGCCTACGAGAATGGCGGTCACGCCTATCACGCGACGATGCCGACGGATGGTCTGGTGGATTTCCATGCGGCCATGATCGAGACGCGGGATTTTGGTCTGGACGCGGTCAAGGCGGCGCAATGGGACCTTGGCAACCGTGTGCGCGCGCATCTGGCGGGCTTGGGTGTTGCGTCGGTTGCGGCACCAGGGTTTCAGGCCCCCGGTGTTGTCGTCAGCTATACGGATGATCCTGCGGTCAAATCCGGTGCGGCCTTTGCCGCCGAGGGCATGCAGATCGCAGCGGGCGTGCCGTTGCAAGTCGGCGAGCCCGACGATTTCATGACTTTCCGGTTGGGGCTGTTCGGTCTGGACAAGCTTTATGACGTGGATGCGACGCTGGCACGGCTCACGCCGGTACTGGACCGGGTGCTGGGCTAGTCGCTGATCCCGGAGCCAAGGCGCATCAGGCGCCTGCGCACCGGGGCCACGTCGTGCAGGGCACGCAGGCCCAACCCGCGTAAATCCTGCAAGAGCGGGTTGGCGAACCGCGAGGCGCGGTTCAATGCGTCGATTCCCGTGGTGCGGATGTGCAGGTCTGTCTGGCGGGTTTTCTCGTACGCGGTCAGCATTTCATCCGCACCCAGCGTGGCGCGATGTTTTTCTGCGAGGTTGAGCAGGGCGGCGAGATCCTTGAGCGATGTGTTCAGCCCCTGCGCGCCGATCGGTGGCATGACGTGTGCGGCCTCTGCGATCAGGGCCGTGCGGCGCGCTGTCAGGGATTGCGCCGTTTGGGTGATGATCGGCCAGACGCTGCGCGGGCCGACTGGCGTGAGGGTGCCGTTGACGCCTGCGGAGCGGTCGTTGACGGCCGCTGCAAAACGGGCGTCGTCCATGGCGGCCAACGCCTTGATCTGCGGACCATCGGCCATCCAGACGATCGACGAACAGGGCATGCCATCGTGATCGGGCAGGGGCACAAGTGTAAAGGGGCCACCACTGCGGTGCACCTCGGTCGAGATGTTGTTGTGCGGCGCGGGATGCGTGACAGCAAAAGTGATCGCCTTTTGACCGTAACGCGTTGTCTTGACGGGGATGCCCGCAGCCTCGCGGACAGCAGAATTGCGTCCATCCGCGCCGACGACGAGGCGTGCTGCGATCTGGCTGCCATCCGTCAGACGCACCAGCGCGCGGTCCAGCCGTGCGACCATCGACGCAAATCCCGTGCCGGACAGGAACGTCACATTGTCCATGTCGGCCAGTCGCGCGACCATTTCCCGGCGCAGCAGCCAGTTGGGCAGGTTCCAGCCAAAGGGTTCGTCGGAAATGTCGGATGCTGCGAAATCCCGACTGACCGCGGTGTCGCCTGCCGCATCGACGATCCGCATGATCGCAAGCGGTGTCGCATGCGGGGCGAGCGCATCCCAAAGCCCCGCCCCATCCAGCAGATCGCGGGCCGGTTGTAGAAACGCGGTTGTGCGCAGGTCTGCGCCGTCCGCGCCTGCGTCGGTCACGGGCGGTGCGGGATCGACCAGCGTGACGGTAAAACCGGCGGTGCCAAAGGCCGCAGCCGCGGTCAGGCCCGCAACGCCGCCGCCCGATATCAGGATGTCTGTCTGTGTGTCGCTCATACCGCAGACATAGGACGGCGGGGCCTGCGCGAAAAGCCCGGATCGCTGCGACATCCTTGCCGGCTTGGCGGGACGTGCGGCGCAGGCTAATGTCTGCGCCAAAGGAGACACGATGCCAGACCGCGCCACGCCGAACAAAGACGCCTACGAGCTGATCCTCGAGGCCATCGACAGCCATATCTACCGTCCCGGCGACCGATTGGTCGAAAGCGAGTTGGCCGACCGTTTCGGTGTCAGCCGGACCCCCGTGCGCGAGGCATTGCAACGGCTGGAAACCCAAAGTCTGTTGACCCGCGACGGGCGGTCGCTGATCGTGGCCTCGCTGGATCACAACCAGATCTCAGAGCTTTATACCGTGCGCGCCGAACTGGAAGGGCTGGCGGCGCGGCTTGCGGCCAGCCATGCCACGCCGGAAGAAGTACAGGTCCTGCAGGAAATGCTGGCCGCCGATCGCGCGCTGGTCAACGATCCCGAGGCACTGGCGCGGGCCAATCGCCGGTTTCACAAGCAGATCCACCTTGCGTCGCACAATCGGTTCCTGGTGCAGCAGTTGGATCTGGTCTACCGGTCGATGGCACTGCTTGCCACGACATCCATCGCAGCCGAAGGGCGCGGGCCCGATACGCTGGACGAACACGAAAGTATCGTTGCGGCAATCACGGCGGGTGATGGCGATGCAGCCAATGCGGCGTTGCGGGATCACCTGAGCCGCGCTTATGTCACCCGTCTGAAGCTGGACGCGGCACGGGTCGAGGCAGGGTCCTGAGCTGGTCTGGCGGCAACAGGATGCCGTGGGCCGTCTTGTCCCACCAAAACGGTTTCCAGGCCAGTTCCAGCAACCCCTTGTAAACGGCGAGCGATCCAAGCGGGAAATAGAATTGCAGGGTCAGTGCCCAACCCAGCAGGCGCAGCTTGTCCGCGCGGCGCAGGGCGATGGCGGCAATGACCAGATTGATGAGCTCGGCCCCGACGAACAGCGCGACCAATGTTTGCCATTGGCCCGTCGTCAGTGCGGTGGTCATCGGATGCGGCAGGCCCAGCAGGATCAGCCAGAACGACCATAGGAACGGTGCAAGAACGAACTGCGACAGGGTGCCGAGGAACAGCACCTGCACCCCGCAGAACCGCCACAGGCCCAAGTCATGCAGCAATCGCCAAGGTCGCCGCATGTGCACCGCGTAGGTGATCGCATACCCCTTGAGCCAGCGTGACCGCTGTTTGACCCAAGGCCATGCGCGGCCATTGGCCTCTTCTTGGGTGACGGACGGGATAAAGGCGGTCCGGTAGCCGTGCCGTGCCAGTCGCAGGCCCAGATCGGCATCCTCGGTCACGTTGTGGGCGTCCCAACCGCCAAGCCGTTCGAGAATGTCGCGCCGAAAGAACAACGTCGTCCCACCCAGCGGCACCACAAGACCAAGCCGCGCATAGCCCGGCAGGACCACGCGAAACCAGCTGGCGTATTCAATGGTGAAACAGCGGGTCAACCAGTTAGTCGTGCTGTTGTAATAGTCCAGCACGCCTTGCAGGCACGCTACCCGCGGGTCAGCGCGTGCAAAGGCATCTGCAACGACCAACAATTGGTCCGTATCGGGGGCATCCTCCGCATCGTAGACACCTATGATGCCGCCGCGCGCATGGGGCAGTGCGTAGTTCAGCGCGCGCGGCTTGGTGCGCAGCGTGCCTTCGGGCACGGTCATGGCGCGCATCCACGTCAGCAGGCTGATGCGTCCCAAGGCCTGCCGCGTCGTATCGTCGTTGTCCTCGAGCACGAGGCAGACATCCAGCAACGCGCGCGGATACCGAAGCGCCTCGAGACGGGCAATCAGGTGATCGGCAATGTCGCGTTCGTCATACAGCGGAATGAGCAGCGTGATGACCGGCAGCACAGCCTGCGGTCCAGGACGCGGCGGAAAGGATGCCGGGACAAGTCCTGCGATGGCGGCCGCGGATTTCAGCGCGGTCGCCATCAGCATCAGGCCAATGGATATCAGGCAAAGCGTGGTCACAAGCCATCCGGGCGTAAGCCAGGCAAGCGTGGCCAGACCGGCCATCACCGACGCGCCCCACAGGGTTGCACGGCCACTGTGCCAGTTCCGGCTGCTGTCGGCGGCGTCCAGCCGGGTTTCGGCCCGCATCGCAAGGTCGTGACTGCACGATGCGATGACCGCGGTCGTGATCTGGTCCGGCGTCGCAAGTGCCAGCCGCACTGGTCCGAGTCGTGCGGCGAGATCGGGTTCCGCCCGCTGATAGGTCAGCAGATCAGGGGCGAGGACCACGGTCACCTCTCCTGTCTGTCGCCAGGGCAAAACGCCCGCAGTGATGCATTCGGTCGGTCCAAAGGCGCGTATCAGCCGGTCGTCAGGCGGGTCGCTGGCAGGGTCGATCAGCCGGGTGTTCAGGATGTCGCGTTCGGCGTGGATCAAGGACCGTTGCGACACCGCATAGCGCTGAAAATATACGTCACCCAAGGACAGGCCCGTGTCGTAGGCAAAGCGTTGCGCGGCGATCACCTGGTCCCGGCTGACCACGCCGTCATGCAACAGATGCGCCGACAAGGGTGCGAGGACCAGTGACGGTGTCAGTTCCTCAGTCGTATGGTCCGTCAGTGTTGTCATGATCCCGCCATCGCGCGGGATCATTTTCGTTAACAGACGTTAACGAATCCTTAACCGATCTCAGTTTGCAGCCTTGCGGTCGTCCATCGCGGCGGCAAAGCGTTCGAACAGATAATAACTGTCCATCGGACCGGGGCTGGCCTCCGGGTGGTATTGCACGCTGAACACGGGCCGGTCGGCCAGACGGATGCCGCAGTTCGACCCGTCAAACAGGCTGATATGCGTCTCGTGAACGCCTTCGGGCAGGGTCTGGCTGTCGACGGTGAAACCGTGGTTCATCGAGGTGATTTCCACCTTTCCGGTCTCGGTATCCTTGACCGGGTGGTTGGCACCGTGATGGCCGTGGTTCATCTTGATCGTCTGTGCTCCCAGTGCAAGCGCCAGCATCTGGTGTCCGAGGCAGATGCCAAACACCGGAATATCCTGATGTTCCAGCACGCCCTTGATCGCGGGAACGGCATATGCGCCGGTTGCGGCCGGGTCGCCTGGGCCGTTGGACAAGAAGACGCCATCGGGGTTGAGGGCCAGAATATCCTCGGCGGTGGCGGTGGCAGGCAACACGGTCACATCGCAGCCCGCCGAAGCAAGGCACCGCAGGATGTTGCGTTTCGCACCGTAATCGACGGCCACGACCTTGTGCCGGGCGGCGGTCTGGCGGCTGTAGCCGTCAGGCCAGGCCCATCGCATCTCGTCCCAGGTATAGGACTGTGCGCAGGTGACATCCTTTGCCAGATCAAGACCCACAAGGCCGGCAAAACCGCGTGCGGCGGCAACGAGGGCTGCAACATCGAAATTGCCGTCGGGGTCGTGGGCGAGGGCCACGTGCGGTGCGCCTTGCTGGCGGATTGCGCGGGTCAACCGCCGCGTGTCGACACCACCCATGCCGATGCGGCCCCGCTTTGTCAGCCAGGCCCCCAACGTGTCCGTGGTGCGCCAGTTCGACGGCTCTGTCGGGTCCCATTTGACAACCATGCCAGAGGCCACCGGGTCCGAGGTCTCGTCGTCCTCGTCGTTCACGCCCGTGTTGCCGATATGCGGAAAGGTGAATGTCACGACCTGACCGGCATAGGAGGGGTCCGTCATGATTTCCTGATAGCCGGTCATCGCGGTGTTGAAGCACAATTCCGCAGTGGTCTGGCCGGTCGCACCGAACCCACGTCCGTAAAACACGGTCCCGTCAGCGAGGGCGAGGCAGGCGGTGGGTCTATCGGTCATGGGGTGCGTCCTTGTGCAGGCATTGCGACAAATTCAACGTGTCCTAATGGGGGCGGTGGTGCGGGTCAAGGGCCGCGGGGCCGCTTGTGCCGGTCGGGCGGGCCGCATAGATTGCGCCCATGTTTTCAGGACCACAAGGACAAGTTCATGGATGTGCGACAGCGGCTGACGGCGGCCTTGAAGGACGCGATGAAATCAAAGGAAGCCGACCGGCTCTCGACGCTGCGTCTGATCAACGCCGCGATCAAGGATCGCGATATCGCGCTGCGTGGCACGGGTGCCGAGGAAGGGGCCACCGTCGGTACCGACGAGGTGCTGGCGATCCTGGGGCGCATGGTCAAGCAGCGACAGGAAAGTGCGCGCGCCTATGAGGAAGGCGGGCGACTGGAACTAGCCGAGAAGGAGCTGGCCGAAGTCAGGGTCATCGAGGATTTCCTGCCGCGCCAGCTGGACGATGCCGAAACCGAAGCGGCGGTGGACGCGGCGATTGTCGAGGCCGATGCCGACAGCATCCGCGACATGGGCCGTGTCATGGCGGTCCTCAAGGGCAAGTACATGGGCCAGATGGATTTCGGCCGCGTCGGCCCGATGGTCAAGTCCAAGCTGGGTTGAAGGGGGGCGGGCCCGCCCGCCCACCCCTTTTCGGGGCTTCGCCCCGGACCCCGGATATTTTCAACCAGAAGAAGTCAGCCGCGCATTGCGCGTTTGAGATCGTCGTAAAGGGCGAGCCGTTCGCTTGCATCAAGGAATGACCCGATCTCGACCTCGCGGTCGCCGCCCCGCAGAGTGATGTAGTTTTCGACCGGACCACCCTTGGGGTGCAGATGGACGCTGACCCAATAGCGGTTGGCCTCCCAGTCCTGACGCGGACCGCGCGGGTTGTGACGTGTCAGATGTGCTGTCTGGTCGTCGACGGTCAGTTCCTCGAGCACCGCACCACGGCGATAGCTGGCGTTCAACGCAAACCACAGCCCGCTGAAGGCCAGGATGAAGAATGGCAGCAGTCCCCACAGGACGGCAGAGCCCAGCACGACCAGCAAGGGCAGGGCAATCAGCGTCGCCGTTCCCCCCATGAACAGAACGAAATCGCGCCGCAAGAGCGACCGATACGGCCAGAGCGACAGTGACCATTGGGGCTGATCATGCGGCGGGGGTGAAGACCATTCATAGGGCATGTGTGAGTTTTAGAGCGGCTTGCGCGCATGACCAATGCGCGGTTTGGTCGCGCTGGATATTGGCGCAGCGAGCGTGTGACATGCATATCGAAATCAGACGGCTGGCGGCGCAGGACCGCAGGGCCCGGGACGCCGTGTACCGCGGGTATGCTGCGTCCCCTATGCGATCGATCAGACACCCGACATGCGCGACAGGGTCTGGACCTGGTTGACGGATCCCGGGCACGTGGTCGCAGGCCATGTTGTGGTGTATCGGAAGGAGAGATCTGCGGTCTTGCGCATGTGCGTTCGTTTGCCCGACCGCTGTCGGCCAGGACGGGGCTGTTCCAGGATGATCTGTTCGTCGACCCTGCCGCGCGCGGGCAGGGCGTCGCGGATGCCCTGACCGGGCATCCGGCGGATCCGGCCCGCGCATCAGGCCATTTTGTGCTGTGCTGGATCACTGTCGAGGATAACGCGCGAGCGCGCCGTGTTCATGACCGCATGAACGAAAAAGGCCCCGGAAAACCGGGGCCTTTTGCTTGTAAGCCGTGGCGTTTAGTGCGCCGGGGATTTGTCCCACTCGCTCTGCTTGGGCAGAGTTTCGAACGTATGCTCGGGCGGCGGGGACGGCAGTGTCCATTCCAGCGTATCTGCATATTCGTTCCACGGGTTCGCTTCGGTGCATTTGCGGCCCCAGATCAGCGAGTAGAAGATCACGCCGATGAAGAACAGGAACGAAGCGAACGACAGGAACGCACCCCAGGACGACACGTAGTTCCATGTCGCAAAGGCCTCTGGGTAGTCGATGTAGCGACGGGGCATGCCCTGACGGCCCAGGAAGTGCTGCGGGAAGAAGGTGATGTTCGCACCGATGAACATCGCCCAGAAGTGCAGCTTGCCAGCCCATTCGGGATACATCTTGCCGGACATCTTGGGGAAGTAGAAGTAGATCCCCGCAAAGATGCCGAACACGGCGCCCAGCGACATCACGTAGTGGAAGTGTGCCACGACGTAGTAGGTGTCGTGATAGACGCGGTCGATGCCAGCCTGGCTGAGCACGATACCGGTCACACCACCCACGGTGAACAGGAACAAGAAGCCCATGGCCCAGAGCATCGGTGTCTTGAACTCGACCGAACCGCCCCACATGGTCGCAATCCACGAGAAGATCTTGACCCCGGTGGGCACCGCGATGACCATCGTCGCCATCATGAAATAGGACTGCTGCGTCAGCGACATGCCCACGGTGTACATATGGTGTGCCCAGACGACAAAGCCCAGAACACCGATTGCCACCATTGCGTAAACCATCGGCAGGTAGCCAAAGATCGGTTTTTTCGAGAAGGTCGCGATGATGTGGCTGATGATGCCGAACGCGGGGATGATGATGATGTAGACCTCGGGGTGACCAAAGAACCACAGGATGTGCTGGTACAGAACCGGGTCACCACCGCCCGACGGCTGAAAGAACGTGGTGCCAAAGTTGCGGTCCATCAGCAGCATCGTGATGGCACCGGCCAGAACCGGCAGCGCCAGCAGGATCAGCCATGCGGTGACAAAGATCGACCAGGCGAACAGCGGTACCTTGTGCATGGTCATGCCGGGGGCACGCATGTTCAGGAAGGTCGTGATGATGTTGATGGCACCCAGGATCGACGACACACCCGACAGGTGGACGGCAAAGATTGCGAGGTCCATGGACAGACCGCCCTCGGATGTGGACAGCGGCGGATACATGACCCAGCCCACACCAGAGCCCAGCTGGCCGTTGCCGCCGGGTGCGATCATGGATGCGACGCCCAGTGCGGAACCGGCAACAAACATCCAGTAAGACAGGTTGTTCATCCGCGGGAACGCCATATCCGGCGCACCGATCTGCAACGGCATGAAATAGTTGCCGAAACCGCCGAACAGGGCCGGGATCACAACAAAGAACATCATCAGGATGCCGTGATACGTGATCAGCACGTTCCACAAGTGGCCGTTGGGCGTACATTCGGATGCGGCGTCCGTGAACAGGCGCGCGCCTTCCATGCACATATGCTGGACACCGGGCTCCATGAGCTCGATCCGCATGAATACGGTGAAAGCCACCGAGATGAAGCCGACGAGACCGGCTGTAAACAGGTACAGGATCCCGATGTCTTTGTGGTTGGTGGACATGAACCACCGGGTAAAGAACCCCCGGTTGTCTTCGTGGTCATGGCCGTGGATGGCGGCGTCTGCCATGTGGCTCTCCCTCGCGTTGGCTACAGATCGGACGGCACGAGTCGACAAAAACGCATCGTCCTTTGCCCGCGTTCTAAAGAACCGGCGCGCTGGGGGCAATGTTGGATGTACATGCCCGGCTGGGTAAAATTGGCGCAGGCGCGGAGGCCAAGGTTGCATGGGCTGTCGGGATTGCAGGTCCGGAACGCTGTGGTATCAAAGCAGGACAAGTTCGCAGCAAGAGGCCAGCCATGTCCGAAATCCTGTCGCTCGCCGGCGCGAACCTGATTTCACCGATCATCTTGTCGTTTGCGCTGGGCCTTGCTGCCGCAATGGCGCGGTCGGATCTGTCCATCCCCGAGGCCGTGGCCAAGGGCATGTCGATTTATTTGCTGTTCGCCATCGGGTTCAAGGGCGGCGCCTCGGTTGCAGCACACGGGATCGACGCCACCCTGTTGCTGGCGGTGGGCGCGGGCATCGTGCTGTCGTTTGGTCTGCCATTCATCGCATTCGCGCTGTTGCGGGTGCTCACGGGCCTGTCGGGCCTGGATGCAGCTGCGGTCGCCGCGCATTATGGATCGATCAGCATCGTGACATTCGTGGCTGCGACCTCCGTGCTCGAGGGGCGGGCCATCGATGCCGAGGGCTATATGGTGGCCGTCGCCGCCGCGATGGAAGCCCCCGCGATCCTGTCCGCACTCTGGCTGGTGGCGCGCAGCGGCACGGCCGGCCGGATGGAGCCGGGATTGATGCGGGAAATCCTGCTCAATGGGTCCATCGTCCTGCTGGTCGGCAGCTTCGTCATCGGCATGGTCACGGGCGAGGCTGGTCTTGCCGAAATCGCGCCATTCATCGTGTCGCCGTTCAAGGGCGTGCTGTGCCTGTTCCTGCTGGACATGGGGCTGGTCGCGGGGCGGGGGCTGCGCCAGTCGCGCGGTGTGCTGGGTCTGGGTGCGGTGGCATTCGGTATCGCGATGCCGCTGGTGGGATCGGTCATCGGGTTGGGCATGGGCATGGCCATCGGGCTGTCGGCAGGCGGGATCGTCCTGCTCATGGTTCTGGCGGCCTCCGCCTCCTATATCGCCGTGCCGGCCGCGATGCGGGTCGCCCTGCCAGAGGCCAATCCGGCCATCTATCTGACCTTGTCGTTGGGGGTGACGTTTCCGTTCAACCTGACGCTGGGCATTCCACTTTATGTGGCGATGGCCACGATGATGACTGGGGGCTGACATGGACATGCATCAGGCAAAACGCATCGAGATCGTGATCGAAAAACCGATGGAAGGGCGGCTGGCCAAGGCGCTGAGCTCTGCCGGTGTGACGGGCTATAGTGTGGTGCCCGTGCGCGGTGGCTCGGGCCGTTCGGGCCCCTGGACCCGCGAAGGCGAGATCGGGCGTTCCGGTATGGTCATGTTCATCTGTCTGATCCGCCCGGACCGGCTGGATGCCCTGCTCGAAGCGGCCTTTGCCGTCGTCGAACGGCACATCGGCGTGGTGTCCGTCACGGATGCGATGGTCCTGCGAGCTGAACGTTTCTAGCGCGATTTGCGCATCATCTTGCCAAAAATACTCAAGCGCCGCAGGCATCCGTGTCATCAACCGGGCGGGGGTCCTGCGGCATGCCGAACACCTGGTCAAAGCTTGCACGCAGGGCCACGTCGACGTCATCCATCGTGACAGGCAGGCCCAGGTCGACCAGCGACGTGACCCCGTGATCGCTGATGCCACAGGGCACGATCCCGTCGAAATGACTCAGATCGGGTTCGACATTGATCGACAGGCCGTGAAACGACACCCACTTGCGCAGGCGGATGCCCAGGGCTGCGATCTTGTCCTCTGCGATCGCGCCGGTGGCGGTCAGTGGTTTGTCCGGGCGTTGGACCCAGACGCCGACGCGGCCCGCGCGGCGTTCGCCCTTGACGTTGAACCTGTCCAGGGTCGCGATGATCCAAGCCTCCAGATCGGCCACGAACAGCCGCACGTCGCGGCCCCTGCGGGACACGTCCAGCATCACATAGGCTACACGCTGCCCCGGCCCGTGATAGGTATATTGTCCGCCACGTCGCGCCTCGAAGACGTCGAAACGGTCGGGATCGACCAGATCGGCGGGGTTGGCGCTGGTGCCAGCGGTATAGAGGGGCGGATGTTCAACCAGCCAGATCACCTCGTTCGCGGTGCCGGCGGCGATGGCGTCGGCGCGCGCCTCCATCCAGGCGAGGGCGTCGGGATAGGGGGTCAGCCCCGGTGAGGTGATCCACTCGATCATTCAGCGCGCGGGCAGCAGCCCGGCCTCCTTGATCGCAGGGACATAGCGGCGGCTGACGGGGATCTGCGTGCCGTCCGCCAATGTCAGGACCGCGCCATCCCCCTTGCGGTCGGCTGCCACGACGGCCGCTGTCGCGACCCACTGGGACCGGTGCACCTGCAACCCGGGCGTGGTGGCGGTTTCGCGGATCGCATCGGACAGGCGCATCAGGATCATCTCTTGTCCCTTGGTGGTCGTCACGCGAACATAGTGATCCTCGACCGACATGGCCAGAAGCGTGCCGCGTTTGTCCAGCGGCAGGCGGTCAAGGATCGATGGTCCGACCATTGGCGCAGTCGCGGACATTATGCGCTGCACGACAGCCTCGATCAGGATTGCAACGATCAGCGCGATGACAAACACCTGTGCAAGGTAGACCGCCAGGGCTGTTCCGGCAGGCCAGAACCCCAGCCACATGCCGTTCAGAACCCAGACCAGCACTGACACGCAAGTCGCCGTCGCAAGGCCGATGACGGCCAGCCGCCGCTGCCGCGGCAGTCGGTCTGCCCAGCGATGTAAAGTGTAGATGTTCACCCACAACCCGGCCGCATAGGTCGTCGTGACGACCATCGTCCAATAGGCAAGGCGGGGCAGGGGGCGCAGCAGAGCGGCACCGTCGAACGGGGCGATGATCGCAAGGATCACGCTGGTGCCCGCCAGACAGATCAGTGTGGTCGGGTGCCGAAACCGGTCCCGCCATTCACGCAGCGCGAGTTGCAGTGGTCCGCCGCTCACACAGCAGGCCCTGTCGTTCGGGCATCAGGATTAGCACGGTCGCAGCTCATGGTTCAGGGATAGGCAATCGCAATACCCAAGCCAAGAGGACTTGCCATGACCCTGAGCCCGATCCTGACTGCATCTCCTGTTCTGCAGATCCATATCGCCTGCGCATTGGTCGCACTGGCCGTCGGGCCGTTCACGATGTTCACGCGGTTGCCGCGCGGCCAGCACAAGGGGCTTGGCTACACCTGGGTGGCGGGGATTGTCGGGCTGTCACTCTCATCGTTCTGGATTCCCAGCTTTGGGCTGGCGGTGGTCGGCCACTTTGGCCCGCTGCACATGCTGGCGGTTGCAGCCCTGCATGGTGTCTGGTCTGCAATCCGGCATGTCCGGCGCGGAAACATCCGCGCGCACCGCCTGATCATGCGCAATGTCTGGTTCGGCACGATGGGCGTCGCGACGCTGGCCAATTTCCTGCCGGGCCGCACGATGAACCACGTGGTGTTGAACGGTGATGATCGCGCCGGATGGCTGGTGATCGGTCTGGGCCTGGTTGCGCTGGTCTGGCTGTGGCGTCAGGTGCGCGGCGGCGTTTCGGCGACAACTTGACGATTTGGCCTTGATGGTGTGGGGCCGTTTGGCTAATCAGCGCCATGCCTAGACTTGCGGTCGTGGCGGAATTGGTAGACGCGCAGCGTTGAGGTCGCTGTTCTGTAACAAGAGTGGGGGTTCGAGTCCCCCCGACCGCACCAAGGCATGTTTCAGGAAATTTCACTCTATTTGCAAATTTTGCAGGCATTATTGTCGTTTTTCGCCCATTTTACGGGTGATTTGCCCGTTTTCGCATGCTTCCAAAACGTTTCGGGGAATCGGCTTGCATAACGCTGGCGGCCTCGCTTTAGTCTGTGACCAACAGTGCGGGACAACCCGCCGGACGTGACAGGGAGATTGCCGTGGCCAACAACGCAGATGCGTTCGTGGAATTTGACCGCGTTCAGAAAAGCTATGACGGCGAACAGCTGGTCGTAAAAGATCTGAACCTTTCGATGCCGAAAGGCGAGTTTCTGACCATGCTGGGGCCGTCGGGGTCGGGCAAGACCACCTGCCTGATGATGCTGGCCGGGTTCGAGACCGCGACCCACGGCGACATCCGCCTTGATGGCACCCCCATCAACAACATTCCGCCCCACAAGCGCGGGATCGGTATGGTGTTCCAGAACTACGCCCTGTTTCCGCACATGACGGTGGCCGAAAACCTCGCGTTTCCGTTGCAGGTGCGCAAGATGAACAAGTCCACGCAGGAAGAAAAAGTCATGCGCGCGCTGGGCATGGTGCAGATGCAGGACTTTGCTGGGCGCCGCCCGTCGCAACTGTCGGGCGGCCAGCAACAGCGGATCGCGCTGGCCCGCGCGCTGGTGTTCGAACCCGAACTGGTGCTGATGGATGAACCGCTGGGCGCGCTGGACAAGCAGTTGCGCGAGACGCTGCAATTCGAAATCACGAACCTGGCCCACGAGTTGGGGATCACGGTGGTTTACGTCACGCACGATCAGACCGAGGCGCTGACCATGTCCGACCGTGTCGCTGTTTTCGAAAACGGTCGCATCCAGCAATTGGCCCCGCCAGACCAGTTGTACGAGGAACCGCAGAACAGTTTCGTCGCGCAGTTTATTGGCGAAAACAACACGCTCGAAGGTGTTGTGTCCGAAATCAAGGGCGATACCTGTGTGGTGAAACTGGACAGCGGAGAGGTCATCGACGCGGTGCCGGTGAACGTCAATCAGGTCGGCGAACGAACCAAGGTTTCGATCCGCCCCGAACGTGTCGAGGTGGACACCGCCAAGCTGGGACCGAATGCGCATACGCTCAAGGCCGAGGTTCTGGAATTCGTCTACATGGGCGATATTTTCCGCACCCGCCTGCGCGTCGCTGGCACCGACAATTTCGTCATCAAGACACGCAATTCCCCCGATCAGACCAAACTGACGCCGGGGACGACCATCAATATCGGCTGGCTGCCGCGCGACTGCCGCGCGCTGGACGCCTGATATCGAACAGGATGCGGCCGGTCCCGGCGGGTGCATCCATGAATAATGACCGGGTAACATAACGGGAGTTGATTATGACTTTGAAGACAAAACTTGGCGCGACCACCGCACTTGTGCTGGCTGGCTCGACGGCCTTTGCCGCCGGTCACGCCGAAATGGCAAACGATATGACAATCGTGTCCTGGGGTGGTGCCTATCAGAACAGCCAGCTGAAGGCCTACGTCGAACCCTACATCGCGGCGAACCCCGATGTGACCGTCGTCTGGGACGAATCCTCGGCCGAGGCGGTCGCAAAACTTCGCGCCATGAACGAAGCCGGTA
Organism: Loktanella gaetbuli; assembly: GCF_020531945.1. Taxonomy (NCBI): domain Bacteria; kingdom Pseudomonadati; phylum Pseudomonadota; class Alphaproteobacteria; order Rhodobacterales; family Roseobacteraceae; genus Loktanella; species Loktanella gaetbuli. The sequence continues at coordinate 183,500 of NZ_JAJATZ010000002.1, read as the reverse complement.
ACGTTACCTGGGACCTGGTCGACGTGGAAGCCGCTGACGGCATCCGTCTGTGCGACGAGGGTCTCGTGCTCGAGATCGACGTCGAAGAAGTACTGGCCGAAGGTGACGACGGAACCAGCGCCGAGGACGATTTCGGTGACAGCCTCGTGTCCGACTGCTTTATCCCGCAGATCGTGTTCTCGACCACGGTCGGCTACCGCACGGACATGGTCGGTGACACGCCGCCCAGCGACATCTGCGCGATCTTTGACCTGGAAACCTATCCCGGCATGCGTTCGCTGAACCGTCGCCCGCTGGCGAACATGGAATGGGCGCTGCTGTGTGACGGCGTCGCCAAGGACGACATCTATGACGTTCTGGCCACCGATGAAGGTCAGGCGCAGGCATTCGCCAAGCTGGACACCATCAAGGAAAATGTCGTGTGGTGGACCGCCGGTGCCGATACGCCGCAGCTGCTGGCCGATGGCGAAGTCGTCATGGGTTCGACCTACAACGGTCGTCTGTTCAGCGCCATCGCAGAGCAGGATCAACCGATCGGCATGCTGTGGGATGCGCAGATGCTGGACTATGACGGCTGGGTGATCCCCGATGGTCTGTCCGATGAGCGTCTGGCACGCGTCATGGACTTTGTCCGTTTCGCGACCGACACGCAGCGTCTGGCCGATCAGGCTGCCTACATCAGCTACGGCCCCGCACGTGCCTCCTCTGCACCCCTGGTCGGTGACCACGCAGAGCTGGGTATTCCCATGGCAGAGCACATGCCGACCGATCCGGCCAACGCGACCAACGTGTTCGTCACGCAGTACGCATTCTGGTCTGACTACCGCGACGATCTGGATGCGAAATTCCAGGCCTGGCTGGCCCAGTAAATCATCAAGGCGCGCCCCGGACCCGGTCCGGGGCGTCATATGATCCGTGGCGGCCCGCATGTGTCGGGCCGCCACATCCCCAAATCTGCGAGGAAGACAGACATGCCCAAAGGTTACATCATCGGTCATATCAAGGTGACGGACCCCGAAGGCTACCCTGAATATGTCCAGCGCGACACGCCGATCCTGCAAGCGCATGGCGCGCGGTTCATCGTGCGCGGCGGCCAGTCCGAAACGCCCGAGGGTGTAGATATGGGACGGCATGTCGTCATCGAATTCGACAGCTATGAGGCCGCCAAGGCCGCCTACAATGACCCCGATTACCAAGAAGTCGCAGACATCCGGCGCCGCTGCGCCGAGAGCACGATCATCCTGGTGGAAGGCACCTGAACATGAGCAACGCCACAACAGGCCCTGACAATCTGACAGGCGTAACCCCTGATACCGGGCTGAAGGTCGGGCAATCCGATGAAACCGGACCGGTTCTGGCCGCTGACGGCACTTCGCTGAAATCATCGCTGAACCGCGCCCTGCGCAAGCAAAAGATGCGGGCGCTGCTGCTGATCGCGCCGCTGCTGTTCTTTATCCTCGTCACATTCATTTACCCGATCGGCGAAATGTTGTTCCGGTCGGTCGAAAACCAGATCGTCGGTGAAACACTGCCGCGCACGGTCGTAGAACTGGCCGATTGGGATGCCGATGTGACCGATGTTCCGGGTGCGCCAGTGTTTTCCGCGCTGACCAAGGACCTGATGGTCGCGGTCGAGGAAAAGAACCACACCCGGCTGGGATCGCGTCTGAACTATGAACTGTCGGGCGTGTCGTCCCTGTTTCGCAAATCCGGCCGTGGCGTTGACGATTTCGGCGAGGTCTACACCGATCAGTTCGTGGCGCTGGATCCCGCATGGGAAGACCCTGCAACATTCATCGACATCTTTGCCGGTGAACGCTGGCTGACGGAGAACGCCGCCTATGATGGCGAGGGGCCGCGCCCGAGATTCCGATTGGCGCCCGGCGTGGACGATGTCCTGCCCGAAACCGCCCGCATGTACGCAGACTTTGCCCGCGTCGTTCAGGTCGAGGATGACGACAATCCGGTAGAAGAAGAACCCTGGAACGCGGTTTACCTCGCACTTTACGAGGAACTGTCCGCGGGTGCCGTGATCCCTGCGGATTTTCCGCAGGCCGCACTGCTGAACCAGGCACAGGCCGCTGTTGCCACATTTGACACCGAGGATCTGCGCGCGCAGTTCGTCGAGATCGACGAAGACTGGGCCGACCGCGAGGTCTGGCGCATCATCCAGGGCTATTCCGCACCCTATACGGCCGGGTATTTCCTGAACGCCGTGGACCTGCAACAGACACCCGACGGCGTCGCTTGGCGCCCGGAAAACCAGCAGATCTATATCACGCTGTTCATCCGCACGATGATCATGTCGACGGCAATCACGCTGGCCTGCATCATGCTGGGCTATCCTGTCGCATGGCTCATGGCGAACCTGCCCGCACGGCAGGCAAACCTGCTGATGATCCTTGTCTTGCTGCCGTTCTGGACGTCGCTGCTGGTGCGCACATCCGCATGGAAGGTCATGTTGCAACGCGAGGGTGTCATCAACGACCTATTCGTCTGGATCGGTATCGTCGCCGATGACAACCGGCTTGCCCTGATCAACAATGCGACGGGCACGATCATCGCGATGACGCACATCCTGCTGCCGTTCATGATCCTGCCGCTGTATTCGGTGATGAAAACCATCCCAGTCAGCTATACCCGCGCCGCCAAATCGCTGGGTGCGACGAACTGGACCGCGTTCTGGCGCGTCTATTTCCCGCAAAGCGTGCCCGGCATCGGCGCGGGGTCGATCCTCGTGTTCATCCTGGCCATCGGTTACTACATCACGCCTGAAATCGTGGGCGGGACCAAGGGTGTCTTTATCTCGAACCGGATCGCCTATCACATCTCCAGCTCATTGAACTGGGGTCTGGCGGCGGCGCTGGGGGCCATCTTGCTGGTGATCGTTCTGGCGCTGTACTGGGCCTATGATCGGATCGTGGGCATCGACAACGTGAAACTGGGGGGCTGATCATGGCTGCTGCATTCAATCCGACCGCAGGCAAACCACTGCGCCCCTTCATGACATTTGCCTTGCCGCTACTGCTGGCCTTTGGCGCGATCCTGGGTTTCATCGGTGGGCAGGCGGCAGGTCTGGGACCTGCTGCCGGCACGCTGGTCGGGATAATCGTGGCGGCTGTGCTGGCCTTTGTGCTGCCGCGCTATCTGCCGCAGCGTTCAGGCCGCTGGACGGCCACGGGGATCTGCGGTGTGCTGGGGCTGTTGGCGGGTGGTCTGGCCGGTTTCATCGGCGGCGTGATCCTGGGCGCGCTGCTGGGCTGGGCGGTCTATTGGCTGACCAAGGGCAACTACCGCCGTGGCGTGCCGGTTTACGCAACCTCTGGCCAGACGCTGTGGCACAATGCGTTCAAGTTCATCTGCGGTGCCATCTTCTTTTTCCTGATCGCACCGATCGTCACGGTGATCCCGTTGTCGTTCAACGCCGAAAACTTCTTTACCTTCACACCGGGCATGCTGGCGCTGGATCCCGAGGCCTACAGCCTGCGCCATTACCGCGACTTTTTCACCAATGATGCATGGCTTCAGCCGTTGAAGAATTCGCTGATCATCGCGCCGCTGGCGACCATCATTTCGGTGACGCTGGGCACGCTGGCAGCGATCGGTTTGTCGCAATCGCATGTGCCCGCCCGGCGCGCGATCATGGCGATCCTGATTTCGCCGATGATCGTGCCGTTGATCATCTCGGCCACGGGTATGTTCTTTTTCTACAGCCAGATGGGCCTGTGGATGGAGGAATACCTGGGCCTGTCCAAGGATCTGACCGGCTATATCAAGGTGGTATTGGCCCATGCCGCATTGGGCATTCCCTTCGTCATCATCACGGTGACGGCCACCCTGGTCGGTTTTGACCAATCGCTGACACGGGCCGCGGCAAACATGGGTGCGGGACCTGCCAAGACGTTCTTCAAGATCCAGATGCCGCTGATTCTGCCCGGCGTGATCTCAGGCGGACTGTTCGCCTTTATCACGTCGTTCGACGAGGTGGTCGTCGTACTGTTTGTGGGCGCCGCCGCGCAAAAGACGCTGCCGTGGCAGATGTTCACCGGCCTGCGCGAGCAGATTTCACCGACGATCCTCGCGGTGGCCACGGTGCTGGTCTGCGTGTCAATCTGCCTGCTGACGGTGGTGGAATTGTTGCGGCGCCGGTCGGAACGCCTGCGGGGCATGTCGCCGGGTTGATCCCCCGTATTTTCGCGAAAATACGGCCTCCCGTTGCTGGCGGGGGGCCGATTTTTCGCGAAAAATCGGGATCAGGGCAGAATGTAGAGCCAGCCCCAGATCGTCAGGACGCTGCCGCCCGTCGCGATCAGCACGGAGGATGCGGCAACCCGGCGGGCCCGGCCATACATATTTGCAAAGACATAAGCGTTCACCCCCGGGGCCATGGCGGCGGTCAGGATCGCGGACCTGAAATCGGCGATATCGAGTCCTGTCGCGCGCCCCATCGTCCAGACGATCAGGGGATGCAGACCAAGGCTGATTGCGCAAACGAACAGGATCGTGCGCATGTCACCTTCAGGGCGGTAGCGGTACAGCACCCCCCCCAGACCGAACAACGCCGCCGGCAGAGCCGCACGGACCATCAGGTCGATGGCATCCGCGACAGTGACCGGCAGGGCCATTCCCGACAGGTTCACGGTTAGGCCCAGAACGATCCCGATGATCAGGCTGTTGTGGAACATGGCGTTCAGCACCTTCCAGGGGAGCTGTCTGCGCGCCCCGCCCTGGTTGCGCACGATTTCCATGGCCGTAATCCCGAGGAAATAGCCAAAGGGCGCGTGCATCGCGATGATCGCGAAATTTCCCGCCAGTGCATCGGTGCCGTAGGCGCGTTCGGTGATGGGAATGCCCAGCAGCAATGTGTTGGAGAACAGTGCGCAAAATCCGATGGCAATCGCGTCCTCCCAGTCGCGTTTGAACAGGTAGCGGCCACCGAGCGTGCCGCAGATGAAACAGGCCAATGCGCCGGTGTAGAAGCTGCCCAGCAATGCCAGGCTGAAATTCTGGCTCAGGTCCAGGTCGGACATTGCCTTGAACAACAGGCAGGGCAGGGCAAAGGTCTGGGTGAAGCGCATCAGCCCGTCCACGCCTGCATCGCTGAACAGGCCGCGCCAGACCGCGACATAGCCGAAACCGATGACCAGAAAGACGGGGAGGATGACCTCGATCAGCGCTGTCATGGGTGAGGCCCCTCTGGTTCGAATGGCGGACGCCTGCGGCGGGCGAGTATTTGCGGCAAGATGATGCTAGGGTCGGACGATACGCAGCCCGTCGTGGGCCGGGATGATGTGGTCGGGCAGTTCGTCCTGCAAGGTGGCGTAATCAAGGTCCACATGCATGTTGGTGAGGATCGCCTGCTGCGGTTTTGCCCGCGCAATCCATTCGCATGTCCGCGCGAGATGGCTGTGACTGGGATGCGGGGTGCGGCGCAAGGCATCCACGATCCAGGTGTGCAACCCGTCGAGGGTCGGCCAGACCGCCTCGGGTATGCCGGATACATCCGGCAGGTATGCAACATCGGCGATCCGGAATCCCAGGGCGGGAATATTGCCGTGTTCCACCGTGAAGGGTGTCAGGATGATCTTGCCGCCTGCGCCACTCACATGCACATCGCCACGGATATGGCGCAGATCCAGAATCGGTGGATAGCTCGATCCCGGTGGTGTCTCGAAGGCATAGCCAAAGCGTTCGGTCAGCGCTTGTGCCGTGGGACCATCGGCCCAGACATCCAGGCGTTTGCGGGTGTTGAACACGATCATGCGCAGATCGTCGATACCATGCACATGATCCGCATGGGGATGGGTGTAGACCACACCGTCCAGCTGGCCGATACCGGCATCCAGCAGTTGTTCGCGCATGTCGGGTGTGGTGTCGATCAGCACGCTGGTGGTGCCGTCCGGCCCGTCGCGCTGCACCAGCAGCGAACAGCGCCTGCGACGGTTCCTGGGATTGGTCGGATCGCAGTCGCCCCAGATGCCGCCCAGGCGTGGCACGCCACCGGATGATCCGCAGCCCAGAATGGTGAAACGCAGGGTCATGCGGCCTTCCAGAACAGGCGGTCGAAGTTGGCGGTTGTCCGGGTTGCGAATTCCGCAGGTGTGAGGCCGAACACCTCGGACCCGACGCGTGCTGTATGTGCGGTATAGGCCGGCTCGTTCGTCTTGCCGCGGTGTGGCGGCGGGGCGAGGTAGGGGCTGTCTGTTTCCACCAGGATCCGGTCCAGTGGCGCATCGGCAAAGATGGCGCGCAGGTCGCGGGATTTGGGAAAGGCTGCAATACCGGACATCGACAGATAGAAATCGAGGGCCAGCGCCGCCTCGGCCAGCGCGCGCGAGGATGAAAAGCAGTGCATGACGCAGGTAAATGCACCTGCGGCGTGTTCTTCGGTCAGGATGCGCGCCATGTCGTCGTCGGCGTCGCGGGCGTGGATGATCAGCGGTAGCCGGGTCTGGCGTGCGGCCTCGATATGCAGACGCAGGGATTGTTGCTGCACGAATTTGCTGTCGGCGGTGTAGTGATAATCCAGACCCGTTTCACCGATGCCGACGAATTTGGGATGCCGGGCGAGCGCCACGAGATCGTCGACCGTTGCCATGGGTTGGTCCGCCACGCTCATCGGGTGGGTGCCGGCGGCCCAATAGACGGGGGCGTGGGCGTCGGCAATTGCGGCGACACGGGGCGCATTTGCCAGTTTCGTGCAGATGGTGACCATGCGCGTGACACCTGCGTCCACGGCGCGCTGGATCACATCCGCGCGGCTGTCGTCGAACTCGGGAAAATCCAGATGGCAGTGACTGTCGACGAGGTGGGACATGATGGGGGCCTTTTAGGGGCTGGCGTCGGTCTGTGCCACACGCTCTATGCTGAAGATCATATCCAGCACCAGCGCGGCAGGGTCAAGGTTCACCGCCCGTCCGTGGCGCGCGCGCGCGCCTGCGGTCTGCGTCAGATCCGCCCAGGCGCGGGCCGCGCGGTCGTGCGGGCTGATCCGTGTCAGCAGGCGGGCCTCGCCGGGGGCTCCTTGGGTGCGCGGCTCGCCGGCGATACCCGCATGGGCGGCGCGTGACAGCAGCAGGTCGAATAGGTCAAGCATCAGGGCAAAGCGGTTGGCATTCTGCTTGCCTGCGCAGCTTTCGGCCAGTTTCAGCGCTGCGGTGCGGTCGATCTGGGGCAGGCCATCCAGCAGCTGAACCAGTTGCGCGTAAAGTGCCAGTCCGTCCTGGGTCAGCAGGCGGACCGCGTCGCCGGCGGACCCGCCAGAGAGCGCCTGCAAGGCCTGGGATTGATCGGCCGACAATCCGGCCTGGTCCAAGACAGCGGCAAGGTCATCCGCCCCAAGCGGTGCGCAGCGCAGCACCCGGCAGCGTGACCGGATCGTGGGCAGCAGACGCGACGGCTGATGCGCAATGAGAAGCAGTGTCGTGCGGGCAGGCGGCTCTTCCAGTTCCTTGAGGATGGCATTGGCGGCGGCGCGGTTCATCTCGTCGGCGGCATCCACGATCACGACCCGGCGGCCGCCATCGGCGGATGACATCTGAAAGAAACCTTTCATGCCGCGGATGGTATCGACGGTGATATCGGCCTTGAGGGTGCCTGTCTTGTCGTCGACGGGACGGCGCACGACAAAGAGGCGTGGATGCGCGCCGGCTGCGATCAGCCGCGCATCGGGGTGGTCCGGCGCGATCGCAAGCGAGGTGACGGGCGGCGGATCACCGAACAGACCTGCGTCCGGGCTGGCGGGCTGGGCCAGCAGAAAGGTCGCGATTTTCCACGCCAGCGTCGCCTTGCCCACGCCCCGCGGGCCCGTGATCAGCCAGCCGGAATGCAGGCGTCCCGTGTTGTAGGCATCCAGAAAATCAGCGATCGCCGCGTCCTGACCGAACAGGACGGGCGTGTCACGCGGATGGGGCGCGCCTGCGATGCGATCTGGTTCGGGCAGATCGGTCATAGGCGCGATGCGATATCGGCAGCCACACTGTCGGGGTCACGGTCGCCGTCGATCAAGACGCAGCGTTCAGGATGATCGCGTGCCAGATCGCAAAAGACCGACCGCACCTTTTGCTGCAACGGCAGGCCCATATCCTCGAACCGCTGTTCCGCACCCACGCGGGCCAGACCACGGGCAAGTGCCGTGGCAGGGTCCATGTCGATGATGAATGTCAAATCGGGTTCCAGCCCGATCATCAGCGCGTGCAACTGGTCGACCGTGCCGCGCAGGTCACCGCGCGTGGCCCCCTGATAGGCGCGCGTGCTGTCGGCGAAACGGTCGCAGATCACGGTATGTCCTGCGGCCAGTGCCGGTTGAATCGTCTTTTCGAGGTGATCCCGGCGGGCGGCGTTGAACAGCAGCAGTTCCGTCATGGCAGACCATCTGCCCGGGTCGCCTGTCAGTACGAGGGTGCGGATTTCCTCTGCACCTGCGCTGCCGCCCGGTTCGCGGGTCAGCACCACCTGTTGACCACGCGCCCGCAGATCGTCTGCAAGACGCCTGGCCTGGGTCGACTTGCCGGACCCGTCGATACCTTCGAAGGTGATGAACCGACCGGAGTGCGGGTCGACTGAGGTCATGCCGCCTCTTCGGCGTCGGCGGGTGCTGCGGCTGCGGGATCGGCGGTGCGGGATGTGACCTTGCCCAGTAGCACCTGCGCGGCGGTGCGCATCCGTGGCATGAAACCGCCACGCGCCACATCGGCATCGGCGACCAGTGGGACGCGGCGGTCGGGCAGGCCGTCAAATTCGATGACCAGCTCGCCCAGCGTCTGTCCGGCGGTGATCGGTGCCTGCACGGGGCCGCTGAATGAAACGCTGGCGTTCAGCGTGTCGCCATTGGTCGTCGGAACCAGCATCTGCAGATCTTCGGCAACGGTCAGGCCGATCTGCTGCGTTTCGCCCATCCAGACATCGGCTGTCGCGATCCGCACGCCAGAGGCCGCGACCTCGCGTTGCGCGAATTGGCGAAAGGCCCAGTTCACAATTTTCTCGGATTCCTCGGCGCGTTCCTGTGGGGTGTCCATGCCGGACAGCACAAAGATGATCCGCCGCCCATCCTGTTTGGCGGACCCCACCAGACCATAGCCGGCCTCGGATGTGTGACCGGTTTTCAGACCATCGGCACCAATCCCCAGTCCCAGGATCGGATTGCGATTGCGGCTGTTGGATGGCACGCGCCCGTCGAACAGAAATTCCTGTTCGGCAAAGATCGGATAGAACGTCGGGAAATCGACAATCAGACGCTCTGCCAGAATCCCCAGATCGCGCATCGACATGCGGTGACTGGGATCGGGCCAGCCACTGGAATTGGCAAAGGTCGAATTGTTCATGCCCATTTCGCGCGCGCGCGCCGTCATCATCCGGGCAAATCCGGCTTCGGTTCCATCGGGCGACAGTGCCTCGGCCAGCACGGTGCTTGCGTCGTTGCCGGACAGGACGATCACGCCGCGCAACAGATCCTCGACGGTGACGCGATCCGTCGTATCGAGGAACATCGACGATCCGCCGTAGCTGGCCGCATGGGCGGACACGGGCAGTTCTTCGTCTATGCGCAACCGACCGTCCGCCACGGCCTCGAATGCCATGTAGATCGTCATCAGTTTCGACATAGACGCTGGTGGCAGCGGCGCATCCGCATTTTTTTCAAGCAGCACGGTGCCGGTGGTCATGTCCATCACAAACCCCGAACCCGCGCTTGTCTCGAACTGCTGTGCCATGGCAGTGCTGCCCAGCAGTGAGAGTGCGAGGGCTGCGATACGCAGGGCTTGAGTCATGGTGAAATCCTCTTGGTATCAGTTCGTCACGGCATAGGCATCGTTGAAACCCAGCGCCTTGACCTTGTCCAGAACGGCGCTGCGGTCGGCGGCCGTGGGCGCGGGCCCGACGGTGACACGGTAGAACGTCTTGGTCTGGCTTTCTTGTGCGATGACGTTTGCCGAAAGCCCGTCGCCGCGCAGTGCGGTCGCGGTATTGTTGGCGTTTTCCTCGATGCTGAAAATGCCGATCTGGATGAACGGTTTGTCCAGCGTAGAGGTCGCGGCAGGTTGTGCCACAGGGGCAGGGGCCACGGCGTCCGGTGTCGCCGCTGCGACCGCGACGGGGGCGTCATCCAGTGGTTCGGCGGCGATCACCTCTGGCGCGTCAAAATCGGTGATCGCGGTTTCGGTGGGTGCAGGTGCCTCTTCGCGGCGCAGCGCGACGACGTTCAACTGCGCGGGGCTGCCAGCCAGCATGCCCAGCTCTTCGGCCGCATCTGACGACACCTGAAGCGCTGGCCCGGGATTTTCACGTTCACGCCGGAACAGGGCACCGATCACGAAACGCCCGTTGGACGTGTTGCGGATGATCACGCGTTCGGGGTCGGTCACGGAGGGATGCGCGACCCAGACGCCACCCAGCGAAGGCCGTCCGTCCCACAATCCGGCCTCGGTCAGGTTGAAGACCTCGGGCGCTTCGATGTCGCGGGCATTGGCGGCGTCCGCCGGCGTCACGATGGGCGCGGCAGCCTCGTCATCGGCCGCGGCACCGAAACTGGGCAGGTTTTCGCATGCCGCCAGTGCGACCGCACTGACTGTCATCGCCAGCCAGATTGCAGGTCTGGAAACACGCCGGAATTCAAATGCCATTGCTCGCCCTCTCTTGCAGGTCGCACCGTGGCCGTTTTGCACGGCACTTGCGCTGATGCGTCATTGTATGGGGCGTGACCGAAGCAACCCCCCGAAATCCTGAGCGGAGTCTAGCGTCACTGCGCCGTGAAAGAAAGCCAAAGCAGGTGCGGTCTCGGCGGAATTCCCCAGAGTGTGAAGTGGCTTGTCCTGACGTCTTGGCCGGATTATGAGGTGCCTGCGCGGAGGCTTGGCAGAGTGGTCGAATGCACCGGTCTTGAAAACCGACGAGGGTGAAAGTCCTCCCAGGGTTCGAATCCCTGAGCCTCCGCCAGACGAGTTCCGCTCAACAAGTCAGTTGCCCATTCGTTTCAATTGATTAAGGCGTTTGAATTGGGACGTGTCGGGATGGTCATCTTGATTTGCTGCCCATTTCGCACCACATCCCCGAGGGTTTTGGAGGTGTGCGATCTCAGACAACCTTACCCCACGCGGCAGGACGGTTTACCCGAAGCGACGCGTGCCAGCGCGGTTTGCTGATGTGGAGCCGCGGCCTGTTATCTGGCACAGCTTGAAAACAGATTCTCGCGTAATCGCGCTGTCGAAGGTAGAACGCGTTTGTGCGGGATACCTTGATGGATGGGAAGCGCGGCTTGCGGGGCGTGACGGGGATGCGGAGGCCCGGTTTCGGGCGGCGCGCGATCTGGCCCCGCGATAAGGTTACGCTTTTCTGACTGCGGGGCCGCCGCCAAGGGTCGAGACATAGATGCCCTCGGGTCCGCAGTGGATCGTGTGGGGCGTGTAGCGGGTCTTGGAAAAGACCTCCTCGGGCTTGATGATCTAGTGGATTTTCGCCTTCAGCGGGTTCTTCACGTCGATGATGTCGATGCGCGACGAACGGATGCTGGGAATGATCAGGTAGCGGCGTTCCAGAAAGGCGTAGGCAGACAGCGGCGACAGGGACGAGGAACTGGCATTTCAGCCGAAATGGTGAAACTCGTCGCCGGTGTTGCGCGTGATCACCTGATGGACGATCTGACCGTAGGTGTCGGACGTGGGGTCCACGTCGACGACTCCCAGCCCGCCGGGTTGCGACCCGTCCGGGCAGAGCATCAGTGTGAAAGCCAGCGTTTCTGGCGGGGCGTCCATTGCGAGTTTCGGGGGCGCGTGAAACGTTGGGTCCGGTCTCAGGTCCATTGGTCCTTTCTCCCTTGAAAACGTCTATGGCCTTTCTCGGTCTCCTCGGTCCGATCCTATCACGGATTTAAAGTGCAGGATGCCTGTTCTTGTTTGTCGGTCCGGATGGTGCCGACGCGACCTCTGCCGCCAGCGCACGCGCCTGTTCGCGCAGCACGAATTTCTGGATCTTTCCCGTCGTGGTGCGCGGGATCGGCATGAAGACGATCCGTCCCGGCACCTTGTATCCCGCCAGATTGCTGCGGCACCAATCCCGAAGCTGGTCCGGGTCCACGTTAGCACCCGCTGACAGTTCGACGAAGGCGCAGGGCGTTTCGCCCCAGCGGTCGTGCGGCATGGCCACGACGGCCACGACGGCCACGTCGGGGTGACGATACAACACCTCCTCGACCTCGATCGAGGAGATGTTTTCTCCGCCAGAGATGATGACGTCCTTGGACCGATCCTTGAGCTGGATATAGCCGTCAGGGTGCATCACGCCGAGGTCGCCTGAATGGAACCAGCCCCCGGCGAAGGCCTCCTGCGTTGCCTGCGGATTGCGGAAATAGCCTTTCATCACGACGTTGCCGCGAAACATGACCTCGCCCATCGTCCGGCCGTCGCGTGGAACGGGCATCATCGTATCTGGGTCCAGCACGTCGAGCTGTTCCAGCGGCAGATAGCGCACGCCTTGCCTGGATTTCAGACGCGCCTGTTCGGCAAGCGGCAGATCGGACCAGCTGTCGTGCCAGTCATTCACGACGGCGGGACCATAGGTTTCGGTCAGCCCGTAAAGATGGACGACATCGAAACCCGCTGTCTTCATGTCCGCCAACACCTTTTCGGGGGGCGGGGCGGCAGCGGTGAAAAACTGGACGGTACGATGCAGGTTGCGTTTCGCCGCCGCGGGGGCCTGGATCATCAGCGACATGACGATCGGAGCGCCGCACAAATGGGTCACGCCTTCATCTGCGAGGGCTGTCCAGATCGGTTCGGCCCTGACCTGTCGCAGGCAGACATGGGTGCCGATGATGGCTGACAGCGTCCAGGGAAAACACCAGCCGTTGCAGTGAAACATCGGCAGGGTCCACAGATAGACCGCATGTTTCGGCATCGACGCCGTCAGCGCGTTCCCCTGCGCCAGCAGGTAGGCCCCGCGATGGTGCGACACCACGCCCTTTGGATCGCCCGTCGTGCCAGAGGTGTAGTTGATCGCGATCGCGTCCCATTCATCCAGTGGCATCAGCCAGGCAAAATCCGGGGCGCCTCCCGCCACGAAAGCTTCGTAGTCGAGGGCATCTACAGCGGCGGTCGGTTCAGTGAATTCCGGGTCGTCGTATTGGATCAGAACCGGTTTAACCGTCGCCAGCGCCAGCGCATCCTGCATCAAGGGCATGAATTCGCGGTCCGCGATCACCAGCTTTGCGCCGGCGTGATCCAGCTGGAACGCGATGATCGCCGCATCCAGTCGCGTATTGATCGAATGCAGCACCGCGCCACACATTGGCACACCGTAATGGCATTCCAACATCGCGGGCGTGTTGGCCAGCAGGGCCGAAACCGTATCCCCGCGCCCGATCCCCGCCTGCGTCAGCGCCGAGGCCAACTGCCGCGACCGTCGGTAGAACTCAGCGTAGCTGCGCCGCAGCGCACCGTGCACGATGGCCGTATGCTCTGGAAACACGCTGGCCGCGCGTTCCAGAAAAGTCAGCGGAGAAAGCGGCTGATGGTTCGCGGGATTGCGGTCGAGCCCGGTGTTGTAGGGGTTCACGTCCGTCATGTTATGCATCCTGCCAAGCGGGGGCGCGTTTGGCAATGAAGGCATCAATGCCTTCCGATGCGTCGCGGGCCAGCATGTTCTCGACCATGACCTGCGTGGCATAGTCGTAGGCATCTGACAACGTCATGTCGCGCTGCGCGTAGAAGGCGCGTTTGCCTGTCGCCAGCGTCATGCTGGACTTCGACGCGATCTTGCGCGCCAGATCCATCGTGGTGTCTCGCAGATCGTCAACGGCGACGGCCCGGTTGATCAGCCCCATGTCTGCCGCGCGGTCCGCCGGGATCATGTCGCCGGTCAGCAACATTTCCATCGCGTGTTTTGCGGCCACGTTGCGCGACAGGGCGACCATGGGGGTCGAGCAGAACAGCCCGATGTGAACGCCCGGGGTGCTGAACGTCGCCGTGTCGGCGGCGATGGCAAGGTCGCAGCTGGCGACAAGCTGGCAGCCTGCGGCGGTGGCCACGCCCGTCACCTCGGCGATGACGGGTTTCGGGCAGGTGACGATGCCCTGCATGACCCCGGAGCACTGCGTCAGAACCCGCACGAAATAGGCGCGCCCTTCGTCCGGACCGCTGCGGCCGGCTGTCATTTCCTTCAGGTCGTGACCCGCACAGAACGCGGGGCCCTTCGCGGCAAGGACGATAACCCGGACCGCAGGATCGGCAGCGGCCCCTGCGAAGGCGGCCGCCAGTTGCGCCAGCATCTCCTCTGACAGCGCGTTGCGCCGCGCGGGGTCGTTCAGGGTCAGACGCAGGATGCCGTCGGCGTCCAGTTCGCGTGTCAGGATCTCGGCCTTCAGCATGGCATCAGGCCCCCTCGCGTGCGGGCTGCATGATATTGATCGCCACGCTGTCGGCCAAGGTGTTGGCGATAAAGCAGTAGCGGTGCGCGCGGTGCTGCATCTTGTCCAGCTCGGCATCTGACGGTGAAAATCCGGTGTCGAACCGCACGACCGGGTGCAGATCAATGCGCGTCACCGACATCTGCCCCTGCGCATTCTTGCCCAGATGCGCGACCGCATAATCGCTGTAGCTTGCGACCGGCCAAGCCGCCTTGGCCGCCAGCGCCAGAAAGGTCATCATGTGGCAGCTGGACAGCGCCGAGGCGAGCGCCTGTTCGGGGTTGGTGTTGGCCGGATCGCCGCCCCAATCCGGGGCGGCATCAACCTGAATGTCGCAATCGCTGTTGAATTGGACGGTATGCGCATTGGAATACTTGCCGGTCAGCAGCGCGGGTTCCCCACGTTGCCAGTGCAACTGGATCGAAAGGTCGGACATGGGTCAGGTCTCTTGCTGGGCCGGAACGCTTACGCGGCGGCGAGTTTCTTCTTGGGGTCGTAGAACGGACGCTCGACCACGGTGGCGCGCGCCGGGCCGGACGGGGTCATGACCTCGACCTCGGTCCCGATCTGCGCATGGGCGACCTCTACCATTGCCAAGGCGATGTTCCGTTCCAGCCGGGGCGAATAGACCGCGGATGTGACCTTGCCGATCTGCGCGCCGTCACTTTTGATCGGCCAGAACATCGTGTTCGGTCCTTTCAATGGTGCACCCTCGATGATTACTCCGACCTGCAAGCGGGTCACACCCTCATCGCGGATGCGGCGCAGCGCGGCCTTGCCGATGAAATCGGCCTCGATGTCGAGGTCCACAAGGCGGTCGAGCCCCAGCTCGTAGGGGTTCGTCGTGATGTCCGCATCCGCATGGTAGGACAGCATCCCGCCCTCGATCCGGCGGATCGAGGAGGTGTGGCCCGGCTTCAGGCCGAAGGCCATGCCCACTGCCATGATGCGCTCCCACAACGCATCCCCATGCGTACTGTCGCGCAGATAAATCTCGTAGCCCAACTCGCTGGACCAGCCGGTTCGCGACACAAGCAGCGGGATGCCGTCCAGTTTAAGTTCGCGGTGCCAGTAGTATTTCAGATCAAGGATGCTGTCACCGAACAAGGCCTGCATGATTTCGCCTGACCTCGGTCCCTGAAGCTGCAACGGCGACACGTCCGGTTCACCGATCGTGACGTCAAGGCCGGAATGGACGGCGACGCCCTGTGCCCACAGCAGGATGTCGCTGTCGGCCAGCGAAATCCAAAAGTGGTTTTCGGCGAGGCGCAGCAGGATCGGATCGTTGAGGATGCAACCCTCGGCGTTGGTGATCAGGACATACTTGCACTGGCCTACAGCCATCTTTGACAGATCGCGCGGTGTCAGCATCTGCACGAAACGGGCCGCATCGGGGCCGGTGATTTCGACCTGACGTTCCACAGCCACGTCGCACAAGATCGCATCGTTGACGAGTGTCCAGAAGTTCTGTTCCGGATCGCCGAAATCGCGCGGGATGTACATGTGGTTGTAGACGGAAAAACCCTTTGCACCCCACCGCACAGTGGCGTCGAAATAGGGTGATTTCCGGATCTGTGTACCAAAGCCGAAGTCGTCTGCGTGCATATTCTTCCCCCCTTGTGCGTCACCGGCTGGATGGGCCGGGACGATTGAACCTGCGGCGAATTTAGGCTCGAGAGATGGCCATGTTCGGTCTGAAAAATCGGCGGTTTCAGACCGGACGGGCTGATTTTTGGGCAGAAATTGTACTGTTTGGTCTGAGCGGGTCAGCCGACGTCTTTTGCCGCCAGCTTGGCAAGGTTGGGTCGACCTGCCTTGACGATGCGAGTCGCGATGTAGGTCATGTACCGGTCCACGCCGAGTTCAGCATCCAGCATCGCCTGCATCAACGCTTGAAACGACGTGAGACTGGAGCTGACGGCCTTCAGCACGTAATCCATGCCGCCTCCTGTGGCGATGCATTCCGTGATCTCGTCCCGGGCCGTGACGAAGGCCTCGAACCTGTCAAAGTCGGCCTTGCGATGGTGGGTCAGGGATACGGTGACAATGACCTGGGTCACATCGCAGACACGGTCGATCGCGATGTCACCTTGATAACCCCGGATCAGACCCGCAGCCTTCAGCCGATCCAGACGGACCCAGCACGGCGTCGCCGATATGTTGGCAATCTCGGCAAGCTTTGCCTTGCTCAGCTGCCCATATTGCTGCACCGCGCAAAGGATCCGAATGTCGGTCGCGTCGAGGCCAATCCTTTTCATTCTTCGGCTATCCGCAATGCATTAAGGTTCTTGCGGTGGCACACCGCTGGTTCCGACTACGATAACACGCAAGACCCGGCTAGGTAGACAGCTTTACGACCGATTTGCGTTCGCCAGCGGCAAGGGACAAATCTGTCGGCGTCCCAACGGTTCGGAATGCCCTGCAACAGGCGTTTGGGCGCTCGACAAGAGTTTCATTTTCGGACTGGCAGCATTCGTCGACAGTCTGAGCCCGCGTGGTCGCCTTGAGCGCATAGCTGACCTTGGGCACCCGAAAATACTGCGCAATGCATGAGTGACTGGTCTGGGAAGCTGCATTGCAGCGTCAGGTGCGGCGATGAATGGCAGTTAATGGCCGGGCTTGATCATCACGGCGTTCACTCGGCGGCCAGTGCAGCCCGGTCCTGACGGGGAGACAGGCCGAACTTTCTGGCATACTCGCGCGAGAATTGGGCCGAGCTTTCGTAGCCGACGCGGAAGGCGATGTCCGAGACCTTAGCTTCCGAGGCGTGCAGCGCGCTTCGGGCCTGCAACAGGCGCAGGTCCTTCTGGTATTGCAGGGGCGAGGTGCCGGTGATGGCCTTGAAATGCTCGAAGAAGGCCGAGGGGCTCATGCCGATGCTTTCGGCAAGCGCGCCGACGACCAGGGCACGCGACAAGTCGGACTGGATCTCGCGCGTGGCGCGGAAGATGCGGCTAGCGGTGGTCTCGTGCCACATCAGCCGTTGGAGGGCGCCCGCATGCGGCCCCAGCAGCAGCCGTGCATGTATCTCCTGCCGGGTGATCGGAGAAAGCAGGTGACGGGTGTCATCCCGCGCGCATTGGTCGATCAGGCGGACCAGCGCGTTTTCCATGCCGGGGTCCGTCGGGCAAAGTGTGATCGAGAACGGGTCTTTCATATGAGGTGCCCGCGCGGGCGGAACCGCCGGGGCCAGCCCACGCAACAGGTCAAGATCCAGCGGCTGGACCAGCGCGAGATAGGGCGTCGCAGCCGTGGCCTCTGTGATGCGCGAGACGACCGGCAGCGCGTGACTGACGATCAGCGACTGTCCCCGGGTCACCGTCAGGCTGCGGGTGCCGGTGCTGACCTGCTTGGCCCCTTGCAGCACAAGACACAACAGCGGGCGATAGACTGTGGCGCTCTGGGGTGTCGCGGCGGCGTGCCGCAACAGGTGCAATCCGCTGGGTGCATGGGCCAATGCGCCCTGCGACACCCGCGCCTCATCCAACAGCGCCACCGCGCGTTCCAGCAAACCTGTCATGCCGTCCTCCCTTTGCAGATCTGATAGCATGACGGTGCCCCGATCAATGACGGAAATTTCAAACGTTCGGAGGATCGGGCAAGTTTTTCGGACAATCGAGAAAGAGACCGTGTCCTGCGCGGAGTATCGTCATCTTATCAGCATGCGAGGACAACGATACATGGCAAAGGTATTCATCACCGGGATCGCAGGCGGTTTTGACCCGACCACGGCGCGGGGGCACATGGTGGCGGGCAGTGTGCGGAGCCGCACCGGCCGCAACGCAGACACTGTTGCTGCGCTGGAGGCCGAAGGTTCATGGATCGTCGAGATGGACGTGACCGACACCGCCAGCACCGAGGCCTGCATCATCGCGCCGGGCAACATGCCCACGGCCTTCTTGGACGGGATGGTGACGCCGAACGACCCGACGCTTGAGGCCCAGTACGGCGATTTTGCAGCCGTTCCCGCCCTGTCAGCGCAAGGGCTGGCGCAGATGCTCGACGCCACGACGAATCAACGCCCCGAGCGCATCGCCGAGGCTGTCGTCGCCCTGCTCGCTCTGCCCTTTAGCCAGAAACCCTTCCGCACCGTGGTCGATCACACCGGCGTCGCGCCCAAGATCGAGCGCTACAACACCGTGCTGCAGGACGTAACGCGCACCGTCCTGACCCGCTTCGGCATCGCTGACATGCTGCGCCTCAACGCCTAAAGGAGTCCTCTCATGTCCACCATCCTCATCACCGGCGCGTCCTCCGGCATCGGCAAAGCCACCGCGCTGCGCTTTCAGTCTGAAGGCTGGAATGTCATAGCCACCATGCGTGATCCTTCCGTTTCGGACCTCGGCGAGCTCGACAACGTATTGGTCACATGGCTGGATGTCACGGAACCGGCGTCGATCACGGAGGCCATCCACGCGGGAACCGACCGTTTCGGCAGCATCGACGTCCTGCTGAACAATGCGGGCTACGGCGCCTATGGCCCCTTGGAGGCGTTTTCAACCGACCGCATCCGCCGCCAGTTCGATACCAATGTAATCGGCTTGCTGGAGGTGACAAAGGCGGTCTTGCCGCAGATGCGCGCGCGCCGCGCGGGCACCATCGTCAACATTTCCTCCATCGGCGGGCAGATCACCTTGCCGCTGGGCACGCTCTATCACGGCACCAAGTTCGCCGTCGAAGGCCTATCCGAGGCGCTGCATTACGAACTGGAACCGCTGGGCATCCGCGTTCGCATCGTTGAACCGGGCATGATCAGGACCGATTTCGGCGGGCGCTCCTTCGACTTTGCCATGGGCGAGGATCTAACCGACTACGCCCCCACGGCAGCCGCCATGGGACGGCTGTTCGGCAGGCTGGCATCGAACCCCTCAGCCCCCGAACTGGTCGCGGATGTGATCTGGCAGGCGGTGACGGTCCCCGGCGACCAGCTGCGCTTCCGCGCCGGATCGGACGCCATCGACCTGCTGGACCGGCGCAAAACACAGGACGACGCAACCTTCATCGGCGGAATCAAGGCGTTGATGAACGAGTGATGGTCTGATCAGCCGAAGCGGCGTGACCTCCGCTTCGGCGCTCGGCGTTGCGGCATACGACTCTTGTGACGAACGGCAGTTTGGGGCCGGAGGCGGACTTTCATTGCGGGACAGAAGACCGCCAAAGTGGGCCCGAACCTGACCTTCGCTGCGACTTGCGCGCATGGCGGCCAGTGCCGACGGGAAGAAAGTTCCCGGTGCGACCGCCAAGGTTTTCGTCGTTGTTTTATAAATTTCTTGGCCGCCATGGCGCGGGGCAAACCGATTGTCGCAGATGTCTGGCGCTACTGTCAGAATTTGCGCGTCGAAGAGACCCGGCCTTTCGCTTTGGGCAAAGTGTGATAGCCGTCTGACTGTATAGCCGATTGTCTAAAAACAGCCCATGCGGCTGAAGAGGTGAATTTATCCCAAAGAGTAAATTTGAATCCGGCCCTGCCAAGGTCGAGAACAGCGTTCGGGTGCGTGGCGCGCGTGTCCATAACCTCAAGGATATCGACATTGATGTGCCGCGCGACGCGTTGGTCGTCTTTACCGGCATTTCGGGGTCCGGCAAATCGTCGCTGGCCTTTGGGACGCTGTTCGCGGAATCGCAGCGACGGTTTCTGGATTCCGTTTCACCCTATGCGCGGCGGTTGATCGATCAGGTGGGCGAACCCGATGTCGACAGCATCGAAGGCCTGCCACCTGCGGTTGCCTTGCAACAGCAACGGGGCGCGCCGTCCGCCAGATCTTCGGTCGGCAGTGTCACGACGATCTCGAACGGGTTGCGGATGTTGTATTCGCGTGCGGGTGACTATCCAGAAGGGCAGGGGATCCTTTACGCGGATGCGTTTTCGCCCAACACGCCGGATGGTGCCTGCCCGCGCTGCCACGGCATCGGCCGCGTGTTCGATGTGACCGAGGATCTGCTGGTTCCCGACCCGGCAAAGACGATCCGCGACGGTGCCATCGCCGGGTGGCCGCCGGCATGGGGCGGGCAGAACCTGCGCGATATCCTGATCTCTCTGGGATATGACATCGATGTGGCCTGGCAGGATCTGCCACGCGACACCCGCGACTGGATCCTGTTCACCGACGATGCCCCAGAGGTGCCCGTTTATGCCCGCATGACACCGGAGGAAACGCGAAACGCCCGCGAGGAGAACCGCTCGCCCACCTACATGGGGACCTTCACCTCTGCGCGGAACTATGTGCTGCAGTCCTTTGCGACCACACAAAGTGCGCGCACCAAAAAGCGCGTCTCTCAATTCATGGATATTTCAGTCTGCCCGCTGTGCGACGGCAAGAAACTGAAGCGCGAGTCGCTTTCGGTCACTTTCGCAGGGCTGGATATCGGCGCGATCTCGCGGCTGACGCTGGGCGATCTGGCCAGTTTGCTCCACGAGCGGGCGGAACGCGACCCGGTGACGGATGACCAGAGCCCTGAAAAGGCCATCGTCACGCAGCGCATCACGCGCGACATCATGGCCCGCGTGGCGGCGCTGACGCGGCTCGGCCTTGGCTACCTGTCGCTGGACCGCAATACCGCCACCCTGTCGCCGGGGGAAATGCAGCGCTTGCGTCTGGCCACGCAGATCAGGTCGCAGCTGTTCGGCGTGGTCTATGTGCTGGACGAGCCATCGGCAGGGCTGCATCCCTCTGATACGCAGGCGCTGCTCGGCGCGCTGGATGATCTGAAAGGGGCGGGCAATTCGCTCTTCGTGGTGGAACATGACGTCAATGTCATCCGGCACGCGGACTGGATCGTGGACATTGGCCCCGACGCGGGCACGGAGGGCGGCAGGGTCGTCTACAGCGGCCCGGTCGATGGGCTGCAACAGGTCGAAACCTCGCATACCGCGCGGCATCTGTTCGCCGACGCGCGTGCGGGCACCCGCACACCCAGAGAATCGTCCGGCTGGCTGCGGTTGGCCGATGTGACGCGCAACAACCTGCAGGGGGTGAACATCGACTTGCCGCTGGGCGTTTTGGCGACCGTGACCGGCGTGTCGGGGTCGGGCAAATCCAGCCTTGTCAGTCAGGCGTTGGTTGCGCTTGTCGGCGATGCGCTGGGGCAGAAGCCACCTGCTGAAACGGCTGAAAACGAACCCGAGCTGCTGGAGCAGGAGGTCGACACCCCGACCGACGGGCAGATCGTGGATGGCATGCAGCATGTCCGGCGTCTGGTCGTGGTGGATCAGAAACCCATCGGTCGCACACCGCGGTCCAATCTGGCAACCTACACCGGACTGTTCGACCATGTGCGCAAACTTTTCGCTGCGACGGACGACGCGCGGGCAAGGCGATATGACGCCGGGCGCTTTTCGTTCAACGTGGCCAAGGGGCGCTGCCCGCACTGCGAAGGTGCGGGTTTTGTCAGTGTCGAACTGCTGTTCCTGCCCAGCGTCTTTGCCCCCTGTCCCGTGTGTCGCGGGCAACGCTACAACGACGAAACACTCGACATCCGCTACCGCGGCAAGACCATCGCGGAGGTTCTTGATCTGACGGTGGACCGGGCGCAGGAATTCTTTGCCGACGATCCTGCGATCCTGCGCGCCGTCGAAGCATTGCGGCAGGTTGGCCTGGGTTATCTGCGCCTTGGGCAGCCCGCGACGGAACTGTCGGGCGGCGAGGCACAGCGGATCAAGCTTGCGACCGAGTTGCAACGCGCACAGCGCAAAGACACGCTTTATATTCTGGACGAACCGACGACGGGTCTGCACCCGGCGGATGTGACCCTCTTGCTGGCGCAGCTGGACCGTCTGGTCGATGCGGGAAATTCGGTGATCATGGTCGAACACAACATGCTTGTGGCGCGGCAAAGTGACTGGATCGTCGATATCGGTCCCGGTGCAGGCGACGATGGCGGCCAGGTTGTCGCCCAGGGCCCGCCTGCGGTCGTGGCAAAGTCTGCGAACAGCAAGACAGCGCCGTTCCTGTTTCCAAAGACGGATGCGTCATGATGGGCGCAATCGTGTCACGCTGTCCGGCAGTCTGCTGATCTTGAAAAGGATCGGCGTGGCTGAAGAGATTACGCCGCGCGACCGCAGACCGCACCGGTCGCGGACCATGACATGCGGCAGTGCGTCAGGCCGCTGACTAGGCCGACTGCCTCAGGATATCCAGATATTCCCCTTGCGTGGCGATGCGGGGATTGGTGCCGTGGCAGTGGTCCTTCATCGCGGCATTTGACACGTCGATCATCATCTCTTCGGTCACGCCCATCGCGGCCAGTCCACTTGGCATCCCAAGGCGGTCGTTCAGGGCGGCACAGGCGTCCGCCGGATCGCCGCCCATGCGGTCGGTTAGCACATCCCATTTCGCCCCGATGGCGTCGCGGTTGAACCGCAGCACCGCGGGCATCAGCACGGCATTCAGCGTGCCGTGATGCAGGTTCAGCGACCGGATCGCGCCCAGGGGGTGTGTCAGGGCATGGACGGCACCAAGGCCCTTCTGGAACGCCATTGCACCTTCCAGCGCGCAGGTCATCATGTCGCGCCGTGCGCCGGCGTTCTGACCGTCCATCGTTGCCACCTCGATGCTGCGCAGGCCGCAGTCCAGACCGTGCAGGGCAATCGCCTCGGCCGGCGGGTTGAAGGACGGTGCCATGTAGGTTTCCAGACAGTGCGAGATCGCGTCCATCCCCGTCGCCGCCGTCAGCATCGGTGGCAGACCATAGGTCAGGGTCGGATCACATAGCGCGATGGTGGGCAGGTTGTGCGGCGACAGGATGCCCAGCTTGCGGCCCGCAGCCGTGATGATGACTGCGGCGCGGCCCACTTCTGACCCGGTGCCGGATGTCGTGGGAACGGCGATCAGCGGGCAGATGTTGCCGTGGATGCGCGCGACGCCGCCGTTGACAGCGGCATACTGGTCCAGCGGGGCCGGATGACCGGACAGGATGCGCACCGCCTTGGCCAGATCAAGCGAGGATCCGCCGCCGATCCCGACGACCCCGTCGCAACCTTCCGCCTGATAGACGGCGAAGGCGTCCATCGCGGCGGTCTCGGTCGGGTTGGCCGGGGTGCCGTCGAAGATGGCAAAACTGCCCAGCCCGGCTGTGACCTTGTCGATCATGCCGGTGGCCATCAGCCCTTTGTCGGTCGCGATCAGGGGTTTGGTGACGCCAATCTGGTCCAGCATGGCCGGCAGTTCCGCGATGCGACCTTCACCAAACTCGATGCGGGTCAGGTAAGATATCGTCCCTGTCACGTTTGCGGTCTGCATGGTCTTGGCACCCTCTTGATTGATATTCTGTGGTTGGAAACTCCGGATGATTGGGCCGTTCCCAGTCAGTCGTCCAGGCCATAATGTTACCCCTCGATCAGCCTGCCGACAGATCGGTGCCCGTTATCTTCAGCGCAAAGGCATAGGACCGCGCCGCATCCTCCAATGCCGCGAACCGCCCGGATTTGCCGAAATGGCCCGACGTCATATTCGTGCGCAGCAGCAGGATATTGTCGTCGGTCTTGGTCGCGCGCAGACGAGCAACCCACTTGGCGGGTTCCCAATAGGTCACGCGCGGGTCGGACACGCCCGCAGTCACCAAAATCGGCGGATAGGCCTGTGCGGTGACGTTGTCATAGGGCGAATAGCTGCGGATATCGTCAAAGGCCTGACGGCTTTCGATCGGGTTGCCCCATTGCGACCATTCGCCCGGCGTCAGGGGCAGTGTGTCGTCAAGGATCGTCGTCAGCACGTCGACAAAGGGCACATCGGCGATGGCCCCCGCCCACAGGTCCGGCGCCATGTTCAGCACGGCACCGACCAGCAGACCGCCTGCCGATCCGCCCTGAATGACGATGCGGCCCCGGTCGGTGTAGCCATCGGCGATCAGCTTTTGCGCGGCGGCGATAAAATCGTGGAATGTGTTGAGCTTGCCTGCGAATTTCGCAGCCTCATACCAGTTGCGGCCCAACTCTTCTCCGCCCCGGACGTGGGCGATGGCGTAGACGGAGCCGCGGTTCACCAGTGACAACCGGTTGGCCGAAAAGGATGCTGGCATGGTCGCGCCGTATGATCCGTAACCATACAGCAGACAGGGTGCCGTGCCGTCCAGCGGCGTGTCCTTGTGATACAGGATCGTCACCGGCACCTGTGCGCCGTCATGCGACGGGGCCGTCGTGCGGATCGTGACGTAATTCGCCGGATCGTGCCCCGAGGGGATTTCCACTGTCTTGCGCAGGGTCCGGGTGCCGGCGGACAGGTCGTAGTCAAACACCTGTGGCGGCGTGGTTGGCGACGCGTATGTGAAGCGAAAACTGTCGGTGTCATATTCCGGGCTGGGATCGCTGCCGAGGCTGTAGGCCTGCTCGTCAAAGCTGATGCTGCGCGCGGCCTCGATCGGCGCGCCCGCACGGACATAGCAGATGTGGGGCAGGGCGTTGCGCCGCTCTGTCCAGATCGTCCAACCCTTGTGGGCGGCCAGACCAATGATCATGCGGCCATCCTCGTGCGGGATCAGGTCGCGCCAGTTGTCCCGCGCCGGTGTCGCCACAGGCGCTGTCACTACCTTGAAATCATGCGCCCCGTCTGCATTTGTCAGGATCAGAAATGCATCGCCCTGATGTTCGATATCGTATTCCAGCCCCGTCGTGCGCGGCTCGATCACCTGCGGGGTCGCCGTCGGATCGGCCGTCGGGATGATACTGATCTCGTTCTCGTCATTCATGCCGGTGGACAAGGCGATATAGGCACCGGACCGCAGGCGGGACACATTGACGTGGTAGCGCGTGTCGTCTTCCGTATAGACCAGCGTGTCGGTGGCAGGGTCCGTGCCAAGGGTATGGCGATAGACGCGGTTCGGATGGTGTCGCGCATCGACGCGCACATAGAACAGGGTCTGCCCGTCCGCCCAGGCGACAGAGGCCACATCGGGAATGTGATAGTTGAAGTCCTTACCCGTCGTCAGATCGCGAAAGGTCAGGCGATGAAATTCCGACCCGTTCACATCCGCAGCCCAGGCCAGTGTCGCGTGATCGGGGCTGACCTGCGTCGTGCCAAGCTGAAAGTAATCCTGCGTCGCGGCCATGACATTGACGTCCAGCATGGTTTCAGCGGCGCCACCGTGGCGGGGCGTGCGAATGAAAACCGGATATTCCGCGCCGTCGTCGTAGCGCAAGCCGTAGGCGTAGGGTCCGTTCTCGCGCGGCACGCTGCTGTCGTCTTCCTTGATGCGGCCGCGCATCTCGGCCACCAGACGCGCCTGCAGGTCGGCGGTGTCGGCCATCGCGGCGTCGTAGTAGGCGTTTTCGGCCGTCAGGTAGTCAGCAATATCTGCGGGCAGCCGGTTGGGGGCGCGCATCGCCTCTTGCCAGTTGTCGGCGCGCAGCCAGCCGTAATCGTCATGCAGATCAACGCCGTGAACGGTCGTCACGGTCGGATTGCGCGCGGCGGCAGGCGCATTGGGCAGGGCAGGGAACGGACGTGGCATGGGAATCCTTCGGATGGCGTTTCATCCAGACTGGGGATCAACAGCTCGAATGACAATGGCACACAGCGGGTCGGCCAGCTTCCGGGCAGCAGCGGGCGGGTGTGCGTTCAATGACTATTGAGGGCTGTTCGTAGACGACTTGGAACGGAGGACGTGTAGTCCACAGTCGGCAAAAGCGACTGCGCCTCGACTTCGAATGGTGCCGATTGCCTTGAGGTGCCCGTCGTTTCCTGAACGCCCGGCGCGCGCATTTCCTCTGCGTGTTTTCATGGTCAGAGGATGACAGCATACCGCTGTTCGCCTTGCGTGCTGGCCCCCTTCAACGGGGCCAGCGATGTGTCACGCGTATTCCGAGATATAGTCCTCGACCGATCGGCCTCTCCCTTCGGCGTAGTCGCGACCGACGCGGGACCAGTCAACCCGTGCGGCAGCAGCCCAGTCGATGCCAGCGCGTACGCCGGTCGCATCCGTGGCTGCTGTCAGCGCACCGCTTGCGTAGTTCGCTGTCCGCTGGCCTTCGGCAAAACCGTCGAGCGATTGCTCCCATCGTTCGCCTGCGATGGTCAGCACCAGCGTCCTTGCCTTGGGATCATAGTCCGCCGTGAACAACGTCCCGAAACCTTCGCCATAGCGGGTCTGGATCAGCGGGGCCGCGAGGAACGACTTTGCCAGATCCCGCGCGGGCGTCTGCAGCCCCGACAGATGCGCATGACGCTCCTCGGTCTTGGTAAAATCGGGCCGGTCGGCGCGGGTTGCCCCGCTTTGGTGATTGGTGGCAATGGCCTTGTCCATCACCTTGGCGCCGCCACCGGGCGACAGCTCCACACTTGCCGTAGCCCCGCATGCATCGGCCAGCACAACGTTGTAGGCCATGTGGGATGGGACCCGATGCAGTACGGTCAGCGCCTGATCCACGGTGTCACAGGTTTCCAGCACATAGCGCAAGATCGTGGTGATGCCGAAGCCTTCAGCGCTTTCAGAACGCCCGCCGTATGCCAGCGCGATCGATAGCCCCGCTTGGTTGATCCCGTCAGACAGGCCCCAGAGGAATTCGACCATGCCCATCACCGCGCGGCCAGTCCATTCGGTCCGCAAAAGCAATCCTTCATTCAGCGTGGGCGACAAATCATAGTTGCGCACCAGCCGGACATCTTCGGCGTCCGCGACCGCCGCGAGAGAGCAGCCACCCAAGTAAGTCGGTGGGCACCAAGTCGACAGAAACTGCTTGGCCCGATCGGTTCCGCCTGCCAGTTCAGCCAGACGGTCGTAGGTCGGCACAAGCTCTGGCATGTGCTGCTTCAGCGCTGCGCGACTTTCGGAGGCCGTGGGGCCGTTGTCGCCGCCGCGGGCCACGAACCACGCTTCGTAGGCGGGCCAGGACCGTTTCCAGCGGGCGCGCCATTTGGGGCCGGGGATCGGTTCGGAAACCGCATCGAAGGTGAGTGTCATGTCAGTCATATCAGTTGCTTTCAGTGTTAAAGAAGAACCGCACCATTTCGCCGCTGGCGTCGGGGCCTTTCGCATCGGTATAGGTGCCTGCCGGCTGTCCGCCGGACCACGCGTGGCCCAGCCCCTCGACGGTCCAGTGTTCCAGCAGCGGGGTGCCGGTCGTGTCGGTCGTGGTTTCGCAGGTCCAGCTGCGGCCATTGCAGGTGCCCGTGGTTTCGGTCTGGATGGTCTGGCCGCCCATGTTGGTCAGCAGGTCAGACCCGATGGTCTGTCCATTGGACGGATGCACGGTGGTATCGCCGGTGCCGTGGAAAACGATGGTCCGGGCGCGACCTTTGGCAGGCAATACCAGGCGCTGGTCGCCGCTCCCTCTCATTGCTGCGAAAGCGGATGGGACGTCACGTGCTGCCCCGTAAGGCAGGCCCGAATGCGCGCCGACTGCGGCGAAGGTATCGCCGTGAGTCTCGCCCAGGATCACCGCCATAGCGGCACCGGCCGATAGGCCGGCGACAAAGATACGGTCCGCGCCTACATCAAAGCGGGCGGCAATTTCCTGCGCCATGCCCGCAAGAATCGCAGGCTCTCCAGGTTCCCGGTTTTGGTCATTTCGTGAAAACCAGTTCCAGCAGGACTGTGCATTGTCGCCCCGCGACTGGCGCGGATAGACCACGACGAAACCACGGTCTTCGGCCAGCGCGTTCATGCCCGTGCCGACGGCAAAATCCTCGGGATTTTGTGTGCAGCCGTGCAGCATCATGACAACGCCCGCGATCTCGTCGGTCTTTGACGGCACATAAAGGCGATATTCACGGCTGCCCGCCCCGTTTGAGAACGTGCCCGTCTCAAAGACCGCTCCTATGGGGATTGTCGGCTCGGCGGATGCGCCGAACCCGGCCATTACACCGGGCTGTGTTGTACCGGATAAACGAGCGAGGGGATTGGCAAAGTCCAACTTCTGCATCTGGCTGCGGAAATGTGCCATCGGGCCGGGGTCAGTGTCCGCCCCAGGTATCAGCCCGTGCTGTGCCAGCGTGCGGCGGACAAGAGCGTTGGCGGCGGTGAGACGTGCGTCACCGGTCGCCGGGCGCGGTGCGCCAGCGTTCAGACGTATCATGATTTCAATCCTAAAGGAGGTTACTTAATTCGATCGGCGAGGGCCGTCTTCACCTCGGCGCTCGCCTGAAGCGCGCCAAGGACGGTGATGGAGCCGATGGTCGCCAGCGCCAGTTCGGGTGTGACATCGGGATGGATCCGGGCAAGGCCGACAACCTTGACGTGAAGCATTTCTCCGGCGGCCCTGAGCGCCTCCAGATCCGCGACCGCGTAGTCGCGCAGTCCCAGCTCCATCGTATGCCGGTCGATGGACCTCGAAACTGTATCGCCTTGGGTATCCAACTGATTGCGGATCGCGGTGCGAATGAAATCGCTCCGATTGGAATAGAACCCTTCCTGCACAAGCAGGTCGATCCGGCCCAGATCAACGTAGCCAAGGTTAATTGTGATTTTTTCGCTTTCTGGCGTCTTGTCCCGAATATTCCTGACGTTGCTCATCATCCAATCTCCATCTGTATGGATGGTATATGGCTGCTTCACGGCGGGATGCAAGGTGCAGGGGGAAAGTCACAGTCGAAAGCGCTAACAGTTCGCGCAATTATGCGTGGTCCGTCCATCTGTCGGCTTGAAGAGGATCAGGGACTCGAACTGTTCAGGTTTACTTCCCGGACTTCTTCTATCATGCCCCGCACGCAGCGCGTTTCTACACACCTCATTGGTGGAGCCAGTTGTCTTGGTAAAGGCAGCTTCCGCCGGACAGCCGACGTCAGAGGGCAGTCGATTATACACGGTAAAAAATGACAGGGTTGGGAATCCCGCGCCACGGAAAGCTTTATCGTCTTAGAGGTCCGAGACGGGCCGAAGACCAGCGGCGATGGCAGCCGGGCGGCGAGGACGTCAAACCAAACAAGGCCTTTCGGATCGCAAGGAAGACGCCTCAAGACTGACACCTGTCTGTGGTTTGTGGGCCGAAAACAATCGTTCTCGAACAAAACGCTTCAGAACGTGCCCCGGATGTGCCTGAAGGGACTAGATAATCAGCCGACACGCTTGCCCGCCGGAACGCGAAAGAATATCGTTTCCTGACCCGAAAACGAACGCGATAACGAAGAAAGCCACGGCGCAGCGGGTGAAGGACGTTAAAGCCGTCGATGTCCTCTCCAGCCACGCCTTGCCAATAAAAAGAGTGCCCCAATGACGATCAGAATGTTTTGCGCAATCGCGGCGATTTCGACGATGGCGTCATGCGCCGGGATCGGTCCCGAGGCAGTTGTGCCGCCCTCCGCGGTCAAGGTTCCCAGCGTGGAACAACAGATCAAGGATCAGATCGTCGCGCGCTCCGCACCTAATCAGGACATCGCGTCTGCGCGACTGCGGGCGGACGACAACTGTTTCTGGTATAGCTACGTTGGTCCGGTCGAGACGACAGAACTGCCATTGCTGACGAAAGACGGTAGGCACCTCTGCGGTCCGGAACCGACGGTGGCAGAGACAGCCGCGGTCGCCGCCGGCGGTTAACTGCGCGCCGTGACGCCGTCCTCGGCGGGATAGAGGATGGCGTTCGATCCGGTTGCCACCTGATCGTAGAGACCGATGATATGTGCCATCACCATGCGGACGCATCCCGAACTGGCCCGACTTCCGATTGACCGGGGCGATGGGGTGCCGTGTATCCTCAGATAGGTGTCGCGGTCGCCTACGTAGAGATACAGCGCGCGTGAACCCAAAGGATTCGTCGGGCCGCCATCCATACCGTCTTTGTATTGGGCGTAGGAACCAGGATCGCGTTCGATCATCGCGGATGTCGGTGTCCAGACCGGCCACTTCGCCTTTCGGCGGATGTTGTAGCGGCCGGGTTCGTATAGGTTGCCTTTCGCAATCGCCACGCCGTAGCGCATGGCCATGCCGTCTGCGCGGATGTGATAAAGGTATCTGGCCACCGCATCGACATGAATATCACCCGGCACCAGACCGTCGTTCGCCTGAACAAGCTGTGGCAGGAACCGGTCGTGGAATCCCCAAGGATTCGTCGTCGCCGGGTCGTAGTTGGGGGGTGTGACGCGGGCGTCCCATTCAGCCCAGCGCGACCGATTCGACGTCGGCGCCCCAAAAGCGGGACCGGCAATCGGGACGGAGAACAGCGCGGCCGTCGTTTGGATGAAATGTCGTCGGGTCAGCATATCGGTCGTCCAGAACTTGAACTGCAGGGACATCCTTAAAACACAGGACGCAGAAGCCGTTACCATCATCAGACCGGATCAGGCAAAGGTTTCTTTGTGCAATCCGCCGGAACAATTAGGTGTTCAGTCCCGGCATTTGGTGGAGCAGCCCGGCGTGATGCTGCCCGAATGCCTCGCGCAGACCGCAAAACTGCTTCACGGGGTAATCGGATCAAAAGCGCCCGACAGATGCAGTTGTGGCCGAACCTGCGAATTCACATTTGCGTGACATGATTTGCACGATTGGCGCAGGCCGACGCAGGACGGAGTCTAGCTTGCCTCGTCGTCGAGCTGCCAGGTCGGCGCGTCGAGTTTCTGCATCAGGTCCTCCTTTGGGTGGGTGACCTGAGCGATGGCCGCACGGGCCAGAAAGTCACCGGCGGCCACGACATTTTCCGACACGGTAAGGATTTCCGGCCAGACCCGGCGCAAGAACACCATCGCTTCCTTGGTAAAAACGTCCATGTCACGGCCAATGGCGATACCGCCGGTGCGCAGTGCGGCCCCAGCACCCAAGGCGGAATTGGTGGATCCGGTGATGATGCCATCGGGTGCGGGTTGCCGATCAAGCAAATCTGAAACGCCGCGCTGGACATCTTCGATCGCGGAGTCGCTGTCGAACCCGACCACGATCTGCAAATCAATCCCCAGCCTGCGCGCGGTGTCGCTGCAACCCGCGATCATTTCCTGACCATAGGATTGCTTGTCAGGGGGCGGCACCAACAGCAAGTGACGCCTGCCGCGTGCGGCCAGGGTTTCGACGGCGATGCGACCATAGGCGAAATTGTCGAAATCGAACCAGGCATGGTCCCTGGCCCAGTTCGAGCGTCCATGTGTGGCAAACGGAAACTTGCGATCGAGCAGGTAACGCACGCGCGGATCCTGCGGCTGGATCTGATTGAAGATGACGGCATCGGCTGACCGGCTTTCCACGATGTAGCGGATCGGCTTCATCGGGTCCTCGTCGGGGAAATAGGGTGTGATGATCAGGTGGAACGGTGTGTTGCGCAGACCGGCGGATACCGAAGAGATGAGCTTGGCTGTATGGTTCATGATGTCGTGTTCTGTCGACATCACGAGCGAGATCACATTCGTCCGACCGGTGCGCAAGCGCACGCCCGCACGATTGGGCACATAACCGATTTCGTCGGCAACCGCGCGGACGCGCGCGCGGGTATCTTCGCTGATGTCCAATGCGCCGGACAGGGCGCGGGAAACGGTCGGCACCGCGAGGTCGGTCAGCCCGGCAATGGTCTTGAGCGTCGGAGCGCGCTGCCTTGGTCGCGTGGCGTCGTCCATATCCGTCCCCCCCTTCGATCCCCTGTGTGCCGATCAATAAAAACGCAATCTGGCGCAAGGTGTTTGTGCGACAAATCGTAAATTTTGTTGACCAAAAAAAATAGTCTTGTTTGCGCAAACAACTTCAGGTTAGCCTTTCTATAACGATTTAGATTCTGGGAGGAGAAGATCGTGAAGCTAAGGATAAAACTACTTTCGGCCACTGCGATTTGCGCGGCGACCACCGCTGGCGCAGTCGACCTCGAGGTGATGCACTGGTGGACATCCGGTGGTGAAGCCAATGCTGTCGCCAAGTTTGCAGAGGCCTGGACGGCCACTGGCAACACATGGGTTGACGGTGCAATCGCCGGTGGTGGCGACACCGCGCGTCCCGTCATGGTCAGCCGGATCATCGGTGGCGATCCACCCGCTGCGTTCCAGTTCAATCACGGGCGTCAGGCAGAAGAACTGATCGAGGCTGGCCTCTTGCTGGACCTCACCGATGTGGCCGAGGCCGAAGGTTGGGCCGACATCGTGAACCCGTCGTCGCTGCTGGACGCCTGCACCGTCGATGGTCGCATTTATTGCGCGCCGGTGAACATTCATTCCTGGCAGTGGATGTGGCTTTCGAATGCCGCTTATGAAAACGCCGGTCTAGCCGTGCCAACCACCTGGACCGAATTCGCCGAGAGCGCGCCCGCGCTGCAAGAGGCGGGTCTGACGCCGCTGGCGATGGGCGGACAGTCCTGGCAGCAGAACGGTGCCTTTGGCGTCATGGCGCTGGCACTGGCTGGTGAAGAGGCCTGGCTGTCGGTCAACCGCGACAAGAATGCGGAAACCGTCATGGGACCGGAATATACCCGCGTGTTCGAGGCATTTGGCGCGGCCCGCGAATTTTCCGACGGTCTGAACGTGCAGGACTGGAACCAGGCCACGGCAGCAGTGATCAACGACACGGCTGGTGCGCAGATCATGGGCGACTGGGCGCAGGGTGAATTCGCCATGGCAGGCGAAGTCGCAGGCGAGGATTATTCCTGCCTGCCGGGTCTGGGTGAGGTCGCGATTCTGGATACGGGCGGCGATGCGTTCTATTTCCCCAAGCAGGATGACCCCGAAATCGAGGCCGGACAAAAGGAACTGGCCGCCATGCTGCTAAGCCCCGAAGTTCAGGTGTCGTTCAACTCGGCCAAGGGATCGCTGCCGGTCCGTGGTGACGTCGATCTGACATCCGTGAACGAGTGCACGCAAAAGGGTCTGGACCTGCTGGCCAATGGCAACATCGTGCCAAACGGGGAATCCTTTCTTGCGCCCGACACGATCAGCCAGCTGAACGACTTGATGACGGAATTCTGGAATACCCCTGCCATGACCGCGGCAGAGGTTCAGGAGCAATACTCCGACATCATCGCATCCGCTGAATAAAGCGTCTTTGAACGGACGGCCCTTGCGCCGTCCGTTCGCATTTGCGGCCATGTGGCCAATTCGCGATGCCAACGACCCCTGAGGGCACATCATGACCATTTCCGACACCCGCCCCGATGCCGGGGATCGCGCCGCAGCGCGCCGTCCGTCGCGTCTTTTCCGCAATTTGCCGTCAAAGATTGCGATGCTGCCGCTGATTTTCACCGCCGTCGTCGTCTTTTTGGGCGGAACAATCTGGACGGTGGTCTATTCGTTCACGAAATCCGGGCTGCTGCCGCGCCTGTCGTGGGCGGGCCTTGATCAATACGAACGCCTGTGGTCCAGCCGCAAATGGATCGTGTCGATCGAAAACCTTGCGATCTACGGGTTTTTCAGCCTGATCGGGACGCTTGTCATCGGCTTTACGCTCGCGGCGCTGCTGGATCGCAAGATCCGGGGCGAGGCGGTGTTCCGGTCCATTTTCCTCTATCCTTTTGCGCTGTCATTCATCGTCACGGGGCTGGTGTGGCAATGGATCCTGAACCCTGAACTGGGCCTGCAGAACGTCGTGCGGGACATGGGATGGACGGGGTTCAGTTTCGACCCGCTGAACAACCCTGACATCGTGATGTTCGGTCTGCTGATTGCAGGTCTGTGGCAGGGGACCGGACTGATCATGTGCATCATGCTGGCCGGGTTGCGCGGCATCGACGAGGACATCTGGAAGGCCGCCCGCGTCGACGGCATCGGCACCGTGAAAACCTACATCCGCGTGATCATCCCGATGATGCGGCCGGTGTTCGTCACCTCTTTGGTCCTGATCGGTGCGGGGATCGTGAAACTCTATGATCTGGTGGTCGCGCAGACCTCTGGCGGTCCGGGCATCAGTTCAGAAGTTCCGGCGAAATATGTGATGACCGCCATGTTCGGCGGTCAGAATTTGGGTCAGGGCTTTGCCGCTTCGACCATGATGTTGGTGATGGTCGTGATCATTCTGATCCCGTGGGCCTATCTGGAATTCGGGGGCAAAAAGCATGGCTGATGTCGGTATTTTAGCTGCGACCAAGGCGGCGGAGCAACCAGTCGCCGCACTGCTGGACGGCCCGCGCGGCCCCAAACCTGTCCGGCGGTTCAGCCGCAGCAACATCATCATCTACGGCACGCTGTTCGTGGTCGCCCTTTATTATGCGCTGCCGCTTTATGTGATGATCGTCACATCTCTGAAGGGGATGCCCGAAATCCGTGTCGGCAATATCTTTGCCCCACCGCTCGAAGTGACGTTTCAGCCTTGGGTCAAGGCTTGGCAAGAAGCCTGCACCGGCATCAACTGTGACGGCCTGTCGCGTGGGTTCTGGAATTCGTTTCAGATTCTGATCCCGTCCGTGATCCTGTCGGTCGCCATCGCGTCAGTGAACGGCTACGCGCTGTCGATGTGGAAATTCCGCGGGTCCGAGGTGTTTTTCACGCTGCTGATGATCGGCGCGTTCATCCCGTATCAGGTGATGCTGTACCCCATCGTCATCATGCTGCGCGAGGCGGGTCTGTATGGGTCGCTGACGGGTCTGGTTCTGGTGCACGTCGCATTCGGCATGCCGATCAACACCTTGCTGTTCCGCAATTATTTCGCATCCATCCCAGAGGAATTGTTCAAGGCCGCCCGCGTCGACGGGGCCGGGTTCTGGGCGATCTTCTTTCGGATCATGTTGCCGATGTCGCTGCCGATCTTTGTGGTCGCACTGATCATTCAGGTGACGGGTATCTGGAACGATTTCCTGTTCGGGGTGACGTTCACCTCGTCCCCAGAGCGCTACCCGATGACGGTGCAGCTGAACAACATCGTCAACTCCGTTCAGGGGGTCAAGGAATACAACGTCAACATGGCAGCGACCTTGCTGACCGGTCTCGTCCCGCTCGTGATCTATTTCGCGTCCGGCAAACTTTTCGTGCGCGGCATCGCTGCGGGTGCTGTCAAAGGATAATCTAGTGACCCTTCTCAATCCGTCTGTCTCGATCAAGAATCTCGACCTGTCGTTTGGCGCGGTCAAGGTCCTGCAAAACCTGAACCTCGATATCGGTGATGGTGAATTTCTGGTGCTGCTGGGGTCGTCCGGCTGTGGGAAATCCACACTGCTGAATGTCATTGCGGGGCTGTTGGAACCGACCGACGGACAGGTCTGGATCAAGGGCCGCAACGTGACCTGGGCCGAACCCAGCGAACGCGGGATCGGCATGGTGTTTCAAAGCTACGCCCTTTATCCGCAGATGACGGTCGAGGGGAACCTGACGTTCGGCCTGCGCAATGCCAAGGTGCCCAAGGCCGAGATCGCCAAACGCGTCGCCCGTGCGGCCGAAATTCTGCAAATCGAACAACTGTTGAAACGCAAGCCGGGGGCGCTGTCCGGCGGTCAGCGCCAGCGGGTCGCCATCGGGCGGGCGCTGGTGCGCGATGTCGAGGTGTTCCTGTTCGACGAACCGCTGTCAAATCTGGATGCGAAGCTGCGCGCCGATCTGCGCGTCGAACTGAAACGTCTGCACAACAACCTGAAAAACACGATGATCTACGTCACGCACGATCAGGTCGAGGCGATGACGCTGGCTGATCGCATCGCGATCATGAAAGGCGGTAAGATCATGCAGCTGGGAACGCCCGCCGAAATCTATGGCAAACCGCAGAATCTGTATGTGGCCGATTTCATCGGATCGCCGTCGATGACGTTCTTTGACGGCACGGTCGAGGGTGACGTGATCCGCATTCCCGATCACGATTTACCGCTTGGCACCTATGAATTTTCCCAGCGGCCCGCGACCGGGCGGCCTGCAATCATCGGCATCCGCCCGGAACACGTCATGACGGGCGATAACCTGCGTTCCGCGCCCTATACGGCAGAGGTCACGGCCGATCTGGTGGAACCGATGGGGTCCGACACGCTGGTGCACTGCGCCTTTGGCGGGCAGACGATGCGGGTGCGCATGGACGGCCAGGCACAGGTCAAACCCGGTGACAGGTTGATGATCGGGATCGATCCCGGTGCTGCATCACTCTTTGACAAGGAAACAGAGGCGCGTCTGTAATGCCACGCGACCTGTCTGGCAGCTGGACCCTGCAATCCGTGGATGGCAGGCATGCCGTCCCGATGACCCTGCCGGGTGACATCGTGACGGCGCTGTACACCGCGGGCGCGATCCCTGATCCCTATGCAGGTCAGAACGAATACGATCTGCGCTGGATTTGCGAACAGGATTGGACGGCGCACAAATCGTTCGAGCTGGAACATACCGATATCGATCTGGTGATATCGGAACTCGACACCGTGGCGACGATACGCGTGAATGGCACGGTGGTGCTGGAGGCCGCGAATGCATTTCGCACCTACCGCGCTGCGCTGGGTCATGTGGCCCGGGTCGGGACCAACGAGATCGCGATCACCTTCCATTCGCCCGTCGCGGCGGGCAAGGCGCTGTCGGACGCGCATCCGTTTCCCGTGCCGTGGTCCAAGAACTGCCCGATCCCCTACGGAAACTTTTTGCGCAAACCGGCCTGCGATTTCGGCTGGGATTGGAACATCGCGCTGGCGACCTCTGGCGTCTATGGCGCGTTGCGTCTGGAACCCGGCGCGGCACCGCGCATCGACCGTCTGGCCATCGCGCAGGATCATAGCGACGGCGTGACTGTCACGGTCGGCGTCCACACCAGCAATCACGCGGGCCCGGTCACGGTTGAACTGGACGGGCAAACCGTGACCGCCCAGGCCGACGACGGCTTTGCCGAGGTAACGGTTCGGATCGACGACCCGCAGCTTTGGTGGCCCGCCGGGCAGGGTGGACAGCCGCTTTATGATCTGGTCGTGACGGTGGGAACGGCCACGGCACACCGGCGCATCGGCTTGCGCCGGATGGAACTGGTGGCCGCGCCCGACGCCGCCGGGCTGGGGTTCAAGATCCGGGTCAATGGGCGCGACGTTTTCTGCAAGGGGGCAAACTGGATCCCCGCCGATGCGCTGCCGGGGCGGATCACCGACGCCAAGACGCGCGACCTGCTGCAATCCGCCGTCGATGCGAACATGAACATGATCCGTATCTGGGGCGGCGGCCGGTACGAGCCTGACAGTTTCTACGACGCCTGCGACGAGATGGGCCTGCTTGTCTGGCAGGATTTCATGTTTGCCTGCAACCTTTACCCGTCCGATCCTGCCTATCTGACCGAAGTCCGGGCCGAGGTGCATGACAACGTCGCGCGGATGCATCATCACGCCTGTCTGGCGCTGTGGTGCGGCGACAATGAACTGGTCGGCGCGCTGACGTGGTATGACGTCAGCATCAATGACCGCGACCGTTATCTGGTGAACTACGACCGGCTGAACCGCTGTATCGAGGACGCGCTGCGCGACACTGATCCCCATGCGAACTGGTGGCCGTCCAGCCCCTCGACCGGACCGCTGTCGTTTGGCGATGCGTGGCACGATGACAGCAGCGGCGACATGCATTTCTGGTCGGTCTGGCACGAGGGTCGCGATTTCGACCACTACCGCGACGTGTCGCCCCGGTTTTGCTCCGAATTCGGGTTCCAAAGCTATCCCTCGATGGACGTGATCCGCCAATTCGCCGATCCGGCCGATTTCAACATCGCCGCCCCGGTGATGGAGGCGCATCAAAAAAACGATGGCGGCAACGCCCGCATCGCGGAAACCATGTTCCGCTATTTCCGCTTTCCCGTGGATTTCGAGAATTTCGTTTACGTCTCTCAGGTGCAGCAGGCGCTGGCGATCAAGACCGCCGTGACGCACTGGCGCGGGCTGAAACCGCATTGCATGGGCACGCTGATCTGGCAGCTGAACGACACGTGGCCGGTGTGTTCGTGGGCCTCGCTTGATTATGGCGGCGGATGGAAGGTGCTTCACCATCTGAGCCGCGAGTTCTACGCCCCCGTTACCGTTGTCGTGATGCCGGACGGTGACGACCTCGTGCTGCGCGGGATCAACGATACCGGCAGTCCATTGGACCTGTCGATCACGGCCTATGCCTGCGCGATGGACGGGACAGCGCGCGCACTGGGGCAGGGGGCCGGTCAGGTCGATGACCACGCAACAGAATTGCTGCGCGTCAAAGCCGCTGATCTGAAACCGCAAGAGATGCTGTCGTTCGGCTGGACGGCCAGCGACGGCAGCAAGGGCGGCGATGTCTTTGCCCCGAAACCCTACAAGGCCTATGACCTGCTGCCCGCCGCATTGAACTGCCAGACCGAACGCGACGGTGACAATTGGGTCCTGTCGATCACGGCGCAGGCGATGGCGTTTTTCGTCACGGCAGAGGCCGACACCCCCGGTCGTTTCGATCATAACGCAATTCACTTTGGTCCCGGCCATACCGCGACGCTGCGGTTCACCCCGGCCAACCCCGACATCACCCCATCATTCACGCTGCGCGATCTGCACAGCGCGACGTATCATTCCTGAAAGGCCCCGACATGACCGGATTTTCCTACCAACTCTACAGTTCCCGCAATTTTGGTCCGTTGACCGATACGCTGAAAATGCTGGCCGATCTGGGCTACACCCACGTCGAAGGCTATGGCCCCGTGTATGAGGACCTCGACGCGACGCGCAAGGCGATGGCCGACACCGGGCTGACCATGCCGTCGGGCCACTTTGCGTTCGATCTGGTCGAGAACAACCGCGAAGAGGTCACACGCATCGCCCGCGGTCTGGGCATCAACAAGATCGTCGTGCCGTTCCTGATGCCCGACGACCGCCCCACCGATGCGGCAGGCTGGACCGATTTCGGCAAGCGCTTGGCCGCAGCGGGCAAACCGTTGCAGGACGACGGATTTGAATTCGGCTGGCACAACCACGATTTCGAATTCAAGGCGCTGCCCACGGGTGAACGCCCCATTGATCTGATCCTGGCCGACTCTGCCGTTGGTTTCGAATTTGATGTCGCCTGGGCCGCCGTTGCAGGCACCGATCCTGGCAGTGTCATCGATCAATATGGCGACCGGCTGATCTCTGCCCATGTCAAGGATCGCGCGCCCGCAGGTGAAAACGCGGACGAGGACGGCTGGGCCGATGCCGGTCACGGCACGCTGGACTGGCCTGCGCATTTCGCCGCCCTCAAGGCCGCTGGCTGCGATCTGTTCATCATGGAACACGACAAGCCCTCGTCTGACCAAC
The DNA here is from genome assembly GCF_020531945.1 of Loktanella gaetbuli. Lineage (NCBI taxonomy): Bacteria > Pseudomonadati > Pseudomonadota > Alphaproteobacteria > Rhodobacterales > Roseobacteraceae > Loktanella > Loktanella gaetbuli. Next base: position 144,093 of record NZ_JAJATZ010000002.1, on the reverse strand, counting down.
GGTTCGCCGAACGCGCGCTGACCTACATGAATTCACTGTAAGGACACATCCCATGACCATGAACATCGGTCTGATCGGCTGCGGCAACATCTCTGCCGCCTACCTGGGCCTTGCGCCGACCTTCAAGGACATCCGCTTTGTCGCGGTGTCAGACATGAACGAGGAGGTGGCCCTTGCGCGGGCCGCTGAATTCGGGGTCAAGGCGCGGACCGTGACCGACCTGCTGGCGTCCGACGACATCGATATCATCGTCAACCTGACGATTCCGGATGCGCATTACGACGTCACCAAACGCATTCTGGACGCGGGCAAACATGCCTATACCGAAAAGCCGCTGGTGCTGACGCTGAAACAGGGCAAATCGCTGACCGATCTGGCGGCGGCAAAGGGTCTGCGCATCGGATCCGCCCCCGATACATTCCTGGGCGGCGCGCACCAACAGGCGCGGCAGATCATCGATGACGGCGGCATCGGGCGCGTCACATCAGGGACCGCCCATTTCATGGGGCCGGGGATGGAAATGTGGCATCCCAACCCTGATTTCTTCTTTAAACCCGGCGGCGGTCCGGTGCTGGACATGGGGCCGTACTACATCACAAACCTTGTGCAGCTGATCGGTCCGGTGAAACGGGTCGGTGCGCTAGCGACTGCGGCCCAGAATGAACGGACGATCACGTCGCAGCCACGTGCCGGGGAAACCATCCCGGTGCAGACGCCTACGACGATACATGCGTTGCTGGAATTTGAAAACGGGGCCGCGATCACACTGAACGTCAGCTGGGACGTCAAGGCGCACCGCCATGCGAACATGGAGCTTTACGGCAGCGAAGGCACGCTGTTCGTGCCGGACCCCAACCACTTTGGTGGCGCGCTGGAACAATCCGATGCCGCCGGCACGATCAGCGAAGTGCCGGTCTGGGATCATCCCTTTGGCCGCGTGAACTGGGAACTGGACGGCAAAAATCCCCGCGCCAATTACCGCACGGCGGGTCTGGCTGATATGGCAGCGGCGATTGAGGCGGATCGCCCGCATCGCTGCGCACTCGATCTGGCGGTGCATGTGACCGACGTGATGACCAGCATCCTGAAGTCGGGTGAAACCGGCAAATTCATCGACATGACCACCACCTGCGACCGTCCCGCGGCCCTGTCCCCCGATGATGCCCGCGCATTGCTGGCGGCCGCGCCATGATCCGCAACCCGATCCTGCCCGGCTTTAACGCCGACCCGTCGATCTGCCGTGTCGGCGACGACTATTATATCGCGACCTCGACGTTCGAGTGGTATCCCGGCGTCCAAATTCACCACAGCCGTGATCTGGTGAACTGGACGCTGGTGTCGCGCCCGCTGAACCGCGCGGCCCTGTTGGACATGCGCGGCAATCCCGACAGTTGCGGCATCTGGGCCCCTTGTCTGTCCTACGCGGACAAGCGGTTCTGGCTGGTCTACACCGATGTCAAACGGCTGGAGGGCGACTGGAAGGACGCTCACAATTACATCACCACTTGTGGGACTATCGACGGCGACTGGTCCGACCCGTGGTATGTGAATTCCAGCGGGTTCGATCCGTCGCTGTTCCACGATGACGACGGCCGCAAATGGTTCGTGAACATGCAGTGGAACCACCGGCAGGCGGGGTCCGGCGTGAACCCGGCAAACGACCGTTTCGATGGTATCCTGCTGCAGGAATGGTCGCCTGCACGCGGGCTGTTCGGCCCCGTGACGAATATCTACCACGGCACTGACCGCGGCCTGACAGAGGCACCGCATTTGTTCAAACGCAACGGCTGGTATTACCTGACCACGGCAGAGGGCGGCACGGGATATGACCATGCTGTCACCCTGTCCCGGTCCCGCCAGATCGACGGCCCGTATGAGGATCACCCGGACAAACACGTGATCTCGACCAAGGGCGTGCCTAACCATCCGATCCAGCGGGCAGGCCACGGCCAGTATGTCGAGGCCCCCGATGGCACTGCGTGGCATACCTATCTGATGGGCCGCCCCGTCATGCACGATGGCAAGCCGTTCTGCGCCACGGGCCGCGAAACGGGCATTGCCCGCTGCGTCTGGCGCGACGACTGGCTGTATCTGGAACACGGTGGTCTGCTGCCGCCGGAAACCGTCGACATTGACGTCACGCAAAAACCTCGGGACGCGGTCATCCACGACCGCTTCGACAGCTTACCGTCCGAATTCCAATGGCTGCGCACCCCCCAGCCAGACCGCCTGTTCCGCGTCGACGACGGTGCACTGGTCCTGATCGGTCGCGAAAGCATCGGAAGCTGGTTTGAACAATCCCTCGTCGCGCGCAGGCAAGAGGACCCGGCCTACACCGTCGAAACCACACTTGATTTCGCACCGCAGTCCTATCAGCAGGGCGCGGGCCTGATCACCTACTACAACCGGCACAAATTCCACGGTGCGTTCATCACCTATGAGGACGGCCAGCGGTGTCTGACCCTGATTTCTTGCAACGGCGACTGGCCTGCGGGCGCGCTAGACCATCCGATCGCCCCCGTCCCGATCCCCGACGGCCCGGTTACGCTGTCGGTACAGGTCGCGGGCGCGTATCAGCAGTTTCACTTTGACACCGGCGACGGTGCGCAGCCGCTGGGCCCACCGCGCGATGCCTCGCATATCTCGGACGAGGGCGCGCAGGGGGAACATGCGTCGTTCACCGGGGCCTTCGTCGGCATGATGGCCTATGACATCACCGGCATGGGGGCCGAGGCGCGGTACACCCGGTTCGCCTACACGCCCCAAGAATTTGACCGCACCAAGGGAGAAGACCGTTGAAAACGATCAAGGGACCGGCGCTGTTTCTGGCGCAATTCGCGGGTGACGAAGCCCCCTTCAACAGCTGGGACAGCATCACCAAATGGGCCAAGGAGGTCGGCTATGACGGTGTGCAGGTTCCCAGTTGGGATACCCGCCTGATCGACCTCGACAAGGCCGCGACGAGCCAGACCTACTGCGACGAATGGAAAGGTCAGGCCGCCGACAACGGTATCACGGTCACGGAACTGTCTACCCACCTTCAGGGGCAGTTGGTCGCCGTTCACCCCGCCTACGATCTGGCGTTTGACGGTTTTGCCGCACCGTCCGTTCATGGCGACCCCAAGGCACGGCAGGCCTGGGCGGTGGATCAGGTAAAGAAGGCGCTGGATGCATCTTCAAAACTCGGCCTGACGGCGCAGGCGACCTTTTCCGGCGCACTGGCCTGGCCCTATGTCTATCCGTGGCCACAGCGCCCGGCGGGACTGGTCGAGGCCGCGTTCGATGAACTCGCCGCGCGATGGCGGCCCATTCTGGATCATGCCGACAGCTGCGGCGTCGATCTGTGCTATGAAATCCATCCGGGTGAGGATCTGCATGACGGCGTGACGTTCGAGATGTTTCTGGAACGGGTGAACAACCACACGCGGGCCAAGATGCTGTACGATCCATCGCATTATGTTCTCCAGTGCCTCGATTATCTGGACAACATCGACATCTACCGCGACGTGATCGGCATGTTCCACGTCAAGGACGCAGAATTCAATCCGACCGGGCGGCAGGGTGTCTATGGCGGTTATCAGCCTTGGGTGGATCGCGCGGGGCGCTTCCGGTCACTGGGCGATGGTCAGGTCGATTTCGGGGCCGTGTTTTCCAAGATGGCGGCCAATGATTTCGACGGCTGGGCCGTGGTCGAATGGGAATGTGCGCTGAAACATCCAGAGGATGGTGCACGCGAAGGGGCGCAATTCGTGCGCGATCATATCATTCGGGTCACGCCGCATGCCTTTGACGATTTTGCCGCAGGCGGCACGGATGACGCGATGAACCGCAAGATGCTGGGCCTGTAACACCGGTCCTGTCCTCGCCCCGACCAAGCCTGCGTTGTCACCGGTCGCAAGTTCGGATCGATCTGCGACCGGTGTTCCTGCGGCATCGCCCGACGCAAGACGGGGCAGGCGCGCATCACCGGCGGTGGCAACCAAAGGCAGCCACCGCTACCGGCGGCAGAGGATCCTAGTCCCTCTGCTGACCGTCGCCAAAGACAAAGTATTTGAAGCTGGTCAGTTGTTCTGCGCCAACGGGGCCGCGGGCGTGCATCTTGCCAGTTGCGATTCCGATTTCGGCACCCATGCCGAATTCACCACCATCGGAAAACTGGGTCGAGGCATTGTGCATCACCACTGCGGAATCGACTGCCGCCATGAAACGTCGCGCTGTCGCCTTGTCCTCGGCCACGATGGCATCCGTATGCCCCGAGGAATGTCCCTGCACAAAAGCGATCCCCTCTGCCGCGTCATCGACAACCCTGACTGACATGATGTTGCTGAGGTATTCGGTGTGCCAGTCGTCATCACTTGCGGGGGTGATGTCAGGCAGGATGCGCCGTGCGGCATCATCGCCGCGCAGTTCACAGTCCGGCATCGCGGCGGCCAGCTTGGGCAAAAAGGTCTCTGCGATCGCTGCATCGACGACCACGCATTCCGTGGCGCCGCAAATGCCGGTGCGGCGCATCTTGGCGTTTCGGACAAGGCCAATTGCCTTTTCGAGGTCAGCACTTTCATGGACATAAGTGTGGTTGTTGCCGTCCAGATGTAGCAGGGTCGGCACCCGCGCCTCGCGCTGGACCAGTGACACAAGGCCCCTGCCGCCGCGCGGAATGGCAAGATCGACGGTGTCGATGCTGTGCAGCAGTGCCTTGACCGCAGCGCGGTCGCGCGTGTCGACCAGCTGCACGGCGTCCTGCGGCAGACCTGCCGCCGCCAGTCCGCGTGCCAGACAATCGACGATCACGCGCGAGGAATGCAGGCTTTCCGATCCGCCCCGCAGGATCACGGCATTGCCCGACTTGATGCAAAGCGCACCGGCGTCGGACCCGACGTTGGGGCGCGATTCATATATCATCGCGATCACGCCGATGGGTACGCTGACACGCTCGATTTTCAGCCCATTCGGGCGGTCAAAGGTGGCCAGCGTCCGGCCAAGGGGATCGTCCTGCGCTGCAATTGCGTCCAGCGCGTCGGCCATTGCCGCGACGCGGTCGTCGGTCAGGGTCAGCCGGTCGACAAAGGCCGCGTCCTTGTCGCTGCCCTTGATGCTTTCGAGGTCCTTGGCATTCGCGGCCAGAATATCGTCCGTTGCGGCGCGCAGGGCTGCGGCTGCCTCGGTCAGGGCGCGGTTGCGGTCCTGTGTGCTGGCCATCGACAGGTCACGGGCAGCTGCCTTGGCCCGGCGACCAAGGTCATCGATGACGGCGGTGATGTCAGTGGTTTTTGGATCGGGGTGCATGGTGTTCATCTTGCATCCTTTCTGCGGTCATCTGACCGCTTCAATTTACTTCAGTTCAACGGCGCGTGCGTAGGCCGATTGCAGGGTGTCCTGGAAAAGGGTGTCCAGTTGGCCGTCGCGCATGAGTGCGGACAAACCGGCTTGCGTGGTTCCGTTCTTGCTGGTGACCGAATTGCGCAGCGCCTCGAGCGTCTGGTCCGACTGACGCGCGGCCTCGACCGTGCCAGAGAGCGTGTCAAAGACCAGCGTGCGCGCGGTATCGTGGTCAAAGCCAAGCTCTTCGGCGGCGGCGACATAGCTGCGCAACAATTCGAACACATAGCCCGGCCCGCTGCCGCTGACGGCGGTCAGCCGGTCGATCCTGTCTTCGCTGTCGACGGGAATACAGGTCCCGGTCTGGTCGATCAGCGCCACGATCTGGCGGGTCTGCTCGGCTGTGCAACGGGCGTTGGCATACAGCCCCGACACGCCCATCCCGACCAGTGCCGCCATATTCGGCATGACGCGCACGATGGCCGCGTCGCCCACGACGTTTTCCAGCGATGCGACGCTGGTGCCCGCCGCGATGGACACGAAAGTACCATCCTCCTTCAGCGCATGCGCGTAATCCGGCAGGACGTCAGCGATGGCCTGCGGCTTGATCGCGATCATCACGACATCAAAGGCTTGCGACGGCAAATCTGTCGCTTTTGACACATGGCGCACGCCGGACGGCAGGTCGTCTGCAGCCGGATCGGCGACCGTAAAGCTGTGTTCACCGTGGCGCACCCATTGGCGCAGCATGGCGCCGCCCATCTTGCCGCAGCCGATCAAAAGTATGTTCATCTTCGTCTCCTTCAAGCTTGCCTCCAGGCCCAGGTCCGCTGGCGCTGCAATGCAGCATCGCGGCCATTGCTGCGCCGGGAAATCGACGCTTGCCGCGCTTGTGGCGCTGGCCTGCCAACCTGCCGGCCCGCCCGGCAACCTGTTTGCGCTAGGGGGGCCAGTCTGTGTTACACGTCGGCGAATCATTGAGTTGGCAGTGCTACAGGGCTGCGTCACGCGACGCAAACCGATCGCTATTTTGCCAGTTAAAACAGGAAATTACCGGAGGCACCCATGCCGAAGAACAAGAAAATCGTCGTCAAGATCGGATCAAGCCTGCTGGCCAATGACGAAAATCTGACGCTGCGCTACGCGTTTATCAACGGCCTGCTCAGCGATCTGGCGCGGCTCAAGAAAGAGGGCCATGACGTCATTCTGACATCGTCGGGTTCGGTGGCGCTGGGCCTCAATATGGTCGGCAAACGGCCCGAGGATGCGGGCATTCTGGACAAGCAGGCGGCCGCTGCATGTGGCCAACCGCTGCTGATGAACGCCTACCGGCAGATCGCGTCAGAACATAACATGGACGTCGCGCAGATGCTTGTATCCGTCGGCGACATGGAAGAACGCCGCCGGTTTTTGAACATCAAGAACACGATGCTGCGGTTGTTCGAAAACGACATCCTGCCGATCATCAATGAAAACGATTCCGTGGCTACCCGCGACCTGCGCGTGGGCGACAACGACCGGTTGTCGGCCAAGGTGGCCCAGATGGTCGACGCCGATCTGCTGGTGATCCTGACCAGCGTGGACGGCCTGTATGACCGTAATCCGGCGGAACCCGGCGCGCAGTTTATTGCCGAAATCGACGATGTCAGCGAGCATCTGGATTCAACGACCGCGATCAGCGCGCTGGGCAGTGGTGGTATGCTGACCAAGATGCAGGCCGCGAACATGGCGCAGAACGCAGGGGTTGAGACGATCATCGCCGAGGGGATCATCGAACGCCCGATTTCCTCAGTTCTGGCGAACGAGAGGCGTTTCACCCGCTGCCGCGTCACCGGCAAGGCGGCATCGCCGCTGATGGTCTGGCTCAGCAACCGGTTGCAGGTGTCGGGAACGCTGGTTGTGCCCGACAATGTCGCGGCAGCCGTGGCTGCGGGCGATTGCGGGGTATCGCGCCATGACATTCTGTCCATTCAGGGTGATTTCACCAAGGGCGATGTGCTGCACGTCTATGACGAAAGCGGGGCAGAGGTCGCGCGCGGGCTGACCAACTTTTCCTCGGAAGAGACGATGCTGATGGCCCGCCACAGCGACATGGCCGTCGAGGATCTGATTGGCTACAAGACGCAAAGTGACGTGATCGGGATCGAGAACCTGTTGGTTCTTGCCGAAAATCACCTGCCGCTGGACGCACCGGCAGAGGACCCCAAGATTGTCGTTCCAGCCTAGGGCTGGTGCCGTCATGGGGGGCAGACCCGGCAGTCCGGGCTGCCCCCAATGATGTGGCGCGGGCGTATTTTGGGACCGTCACATACAGTTGTGTATCACCGATGTCCGACCCAGCCGCGATCATCGGTAAAGGCGCGTGCGTCAGAAATGCGTGTCGCGCCGTAGCCGTCCGGCAGGTTGTCCAGCGGTGCCATTGGTTGCAGCGATGCTGCGAACAGGATGTTGGCGCGGCCCGACGCATAAACCTCGCCCTGCACGGCTTCGACCTGAGGGTAGAGCTCCTTGAGGATCGCGTGAACGCCGCGCGCGAGCGGGCCATCGGGCCGGTCCAGCAGGTTGACGTAAACCGGGCCGTCGACGATTGCGCGCAGGCGGGCAAACGCCTCGCGCGTGACCAGATGCGCGGGGACCGAACCGGACGAAAACGCATCCATCACGACGGCATCGAAACGCTGATCTGTTTCGTTCAGATAGATGCGTCCGTCTGCATGAACGATGCCCAGCCGACCGTCGGCACCGCCTTGTGACGCGTCATATCCGGTCTGCGCGATCATTTCGGAGGCGCGTGGCATGTGCCGGCGCACGACATCGGTGACCAATGGATCAATCTCGACGGCCGTCGCATGCGAATGCGGTCGCGTGGCAAGCAGTTTGGTCGGCAGCGTATAGCCACCGCCACCGACAAACAGCACGGACGGATCGGGTCCCAGATCGCGGTCCATCCGATCCCAGATCCATTGGGCATAATCCAGCGCAAGGCCGACGGTGCCATCCGACCCTTGGGCCGACGCGCGTTGTTCCGCGGCTTGCATGGTGCCATCGGACACCAGCTGAACCTCGCCCCCGCGCTGGACGACGGTCAGGCAGGACAACCCGGATTCATACTGGCAGACCGAGGAACCCGCGAGACCGGCAAAGCCCACGAAACCCGCAGCAGCGAGGGTGACCCCGGTGTCACCGGCAGCGCCGCCGCGCACCCACGGCAGGCAGAGCAGGGCGATCATCCCGCAGGCTGCGAACGTGGCCGTCGAGCCAATGAGGGGCAAGGTCACGAAACCGGCGAGGATGGCGCCGAAAATGGCCCCGACGGACCCCGCAGCCAGCACGAAACCCAATGACGATCCTTCGCGGCCCGGCCGCGCCTCTATCGCGAGCTTTGCAAGCAGCGGGGACGGCAGTGTCACCAGAACCGAGGCCGGAAAGAACACGATCAGCACGCTGAAAAACATGCCCCCCGTGCCGCGCGCGCCCCAGGAATAGACCATCGAGAGAAGTGTCGGAGATGCCGCCATCAGTACGGCGGTCGCGACCAGTGCGCCGCGCACATTGCGCAACGCCACGTCGCGCGGCCGTTCCGCCAGGATCCCGCCAAGGGCACTGCCGAGCGAAAACCCGCCCAGAACCGTCGCGATCACGGTTGTCCAGGTTAGCAGGGATGTACCGAAATATGGGGCCAGAACGCGGCCTGCCGCGATCTCGTAGGTCAGTCCCAGCGCGGACAGGACCAGGATGAGGGCGATGGTGACTGAAAAGCGGATGGCGGTCTCCTTGGCGATCTTGGCGTGGGGACCGGCACGATCGCCCCGCATCATGCGCTCAGATAGCAGGCTTTGCCCGGAATTCACGGGCTTGCGTATCTGTTGCCGCGATTTCGTCCCGTATGTCATCGGTCGGGCGCGGCATCGTCATGCAGGGGCATTTCCGGACCGGCGGACAGACCGCACCGACATTTTGCCAACCGCTACCAGTCATCCTCTTTCAGGCCCAGTTTTTTGAGCCGTGAATACAGTGTCGTGGGCTTGATCCCCAGCAAGGCCGCCGCACCCTGTGCGCCCGACACCCGGCCGCCGGCCTCTTTCATGCAGGCGATGATGTTGGCCCGGCGCAGGTGTTCGACTTCTGCCTCGGTCAGCAGGGTGGATTTCGGCAAGGCGCCGGGGGCGATCTGACTCTGGATTTCGATTTGCAGCTTGTCCGCCTGCGACACGATGGCACCGCGTTCGATCACATTGGCCAGTTCACGGACATTTCCGGGCCAGTGATAGTGTTGCAGCTTGCGCATGGCGCCTTCGGTGACGACCGGCACCTTGCGGCCCAGTCTCTTGCAGACCAGCCGCAGCAGGTGCGCCGTCAGGATCGGTATGTCCTCTGGCCGATCCCGCAGCGGCGGGCACAGGATGGGAAAAACCCCAAGGTGCAGCAGCAGGTCCTGCCGCAGACGGCCTGCCTGCACCTCGCGGTCCACGTCGCGGTTGGTCGATGCGATGACGCGCAGGTCCAGACTGCGGGTGCGATCATCGCCCAGACGCACAACCTGCCGGTTTTGCAAGGCATCCAGCAGATGCCCCTGCAGTTCGACGGGAATGTCGGCGATTTCCTCGATGAACAATGTGCCGCCATGGGCCAGTTCCAGTTTGCCGGGGCGATCCTTGAGCGCGCCTTCAAAAGCCCCGCGCATCTGGCCGAACAATTCGCTTTCCACTTTTTCAGGCGTGATTGCCCCAGCCTTGAAATGGATCATGGGCCGCCGTTTGCGCGGGCTGGCCTTGTGAATGGCCGAGGCCACCAGCGATTTGCCCACGCCGCTTTCGCCACGGATGAACACTGTCGTGTCGGTCGGTGCCACGAGTTCGATTTGCGTGATGATCCGGCGAATGGCATCCGAACGCCCGATGATGTCGTGGTGCGCGCGTTCGATGCTGATCGCCTCTTGCAGGTAGGCGTTTTCCTCTTCCAGCTGGTCGCGCAGGGCCGCGACCTGTTCCATTGCTTCGCGCAGTTTGCGTTCGTTTTCCCAGCGTTCCGTGATGTCGCGAAAGATCACGACCGCCCCGACCAGCTGCGGGCCGTCATAGATCGGGGTCGAGACATATTCGACGCGGATCGGCTTGCCGTCCTTGCGCCAGAACACCTCGTCCTCGATCCGGTTGACCTGTTCGAACCGGAACGACTGGTAGATCGGACATTCATGAGAGGGATAGCGGTCACCGTTCAGGTGGTGATGGTGGATTTTCGCATGGATATCGTGTCCCAGCAGGTCATCGGTGGTCCACCCCAGCATTTCCTGCGCCGCGCGGTTCACGAAGGTGGTCTTGCCATCGGCATTGACGCCGTAGATGCCTTCGCCTGCGGCATTCAGGATCAACTGGTTTTCACGTTCCAGATCCGCAAAGAAACTTTGGGCGCGCTGCCATTCCATCAGGCCGCCCTGGTAGAAATTTCCTGCGGCGACCTCGGCTGCGTGTCGGTCAAGCGCGCCCAGATCCAGCGCATGCAACAACAGCATGTCCCTGCCGTCGTGGCGCAGGGCCCGCCCGGTCACCTCGCACAGCAGTGGATCACCGCCTGCGTTTTGCAGGGACACACGGCGCGTCCATGCCGTTTTGCGGTGCTGAACCTCGGCGATAAAGACGACAAATGTATCCAGACCGGACGCGATGAAACGCGCAAAATGCGTCCCAACCAGCGCGGGGTCACCTAGCAGCGCGACCGCTTCGGGGGTTGCCGCTAGGATACGGTCCTGCGCGAGGTCGATCACAAGCGTCGGGCCAAAGGCACCGGCCAGCAGGGAATCGTGTGGGCTGTCTGTGGTCTGCATCCGGTCATGCGAGGGACAAACGCGATCAAACGCAATACGATATTTCGTAATTTACGAGATATCGTAATTATTCCCGTCGGTGAATATCGTTAACAGTATATAAATAAACGTAAAAATAAGTGACCCTAAATTTTGTGCATCGCTTCAACTGGTCTGTTCCCGCTGTCACCATGAGGGAAATCACCAGCAGGAGCGCATAATGTCTATCAAGTCTCTGGGAAATCCATTTTCGTCGAAAACCGATCTTCGCCATGCTGCGGAATGCGGGTGCCACACCTGCAAGGCCGCAGCACCAGAGGTCGCGGACAGCATCGACCTGTCCACCTCGGAGGGGATGCTGGAACGCGCGGTCGAAAGCGCGATCGTCCGGTCCGTTTTCGGGCAAAGCGACATCGGGCGCAGGTCGTTCATGGGGATGATGGGCGGCTCGACGATGGCGGCGGCACTGGCGTCTGTCTTTCCCCTGAACGAAGCAAAGGCTGCGATCCTCGACAACCTCGGGCCGCCTGAAAAAACCGATTTGAACATCGGTTTCGTGCCGATCACCTGCGCGACCCCGATCATCATGGCGCAGCCACTGGGATTTTATGAACGCTATGGCTTGAATGCGCAGGTCATCAAGACCGCAGGCTGGGCCGTGGCACGGGACAAGTCACTGAACGGCGAATACGACGCATCGCATATGCTGACGCCGATGCCGTTGGCGATGACGCTGGGCGCGGGATCTGTTGCAGAACCCTACATCATGCCTGCGGTGGAAAACATCAACGGACAGGCGATCGTGTTGTCGAACGAACACCTGGACAAGCGTGATCCGACCCAGTGGAAAGGTTTCACCTTTGGCGTGCCGTTCGAATATTCCATGCACAATTTCCTGCTGCGCTACTACGTGGCGGAATTTGGTCTGGACCCGGATGTGGACATCCAGATCCGCGTCGTGCCGCCGCCCGAAATGGTCGCCAACCTGCGAGCGGGCAATCTGGACGGCTATCTGTCGCCCGATCCGTTCAATCAGCGGGCCGTCTACGAAGGCATTGGTTTCATCCATCTGCTGACCAAGGAAATCTGGGAAGGTCATCCCTGCTGCGCCTTTGCCGCACCGCTGTCCTTTGCAACGGAACTGCCCAACACCTACGGTGCCCTGCTCAAGTCGATCATCGATGCGACGCAATACGCGTCAAACCCCGAAAACCGCAAGGAAATCTCTGCCGCCATCGCGCCGACCAACTATCTCAATCAACCGGTCACGGTGATCGAGCAGGTGCTGACCGGAACCTACGCCGACGGCCTGGGCAATGTGCAGCGCGTGCCGGACCGCATCGATTTCGACCCGTTCCCCTGGCATTCGATGGGGGTCTGGATCCTGACCCAGATGAAACGCTGGGGCTATATCGAAGGCGATGTAGATTACCGCGGCGTTGCCGAACAGGTCTACCTCGCCGCCGACTGCAAGAAGGTGATGGAAGACCTCGGGTACGACGCCCCTGACGTCACCTACAAATCGCACATGATCATGGGCAAGACCTTTGATCCGGCCACACCCGAGGCCTATGTCGACAGCTTTGCCATCAAGAAGGGTTAAGGGATGTATCAACTGTCCCTCAACCTACGCGCGGCCCTGCTGTCGGTCATCATGCTTGTTGTCGGCCTCCTGATCTGGGAGGCCGCCATCCCGGCCCAGCAGGCGGCGGGCGAACTGACCGAATACGAATTGCTGACCGGAGGCGGCGCGCCCAAGGCCGGTGTGCCGCCGCCCAGCCAGGTGATCGCCAAGGCCTGGGAACAACTGAGCGATCCGTTCTACGACGCAGGCCCCAACGACAAGGGGATCGGCATCCAGATCGGCTATTCGATCTACCGCGTTCTGACGGGATATTTCCTTGCCGCACTGATCGCCATTCCCTTTGGATTCCTGATCGGGATGAGCCAGGTCGCCTACAAGGCATTCAATCCGTTCATTCAGGTGTTGCGGCCGATTTCGCCGCTCGCATGGATGCCGCTTGCGCTGTTCATCATCGGTGACAGCGAAGCATCGGCCATCTTTGTGATCTTTATCTGTTCGATCTGGCCCATGTTGATCAACACGGCCTTTGGGGTGGCAGCGGTGCGCGAAGACTGGATCAACGTGGCCCGCACGCATGAACTGGGTCCGATCCGGACGGCGTTCAGCGTCATCCTGCCTGCGGCCGCACCCACCATCGTCACCGGCATGCGGATCTCGATCGGTATTGCCTGGCTGGTCATCGTCGCAGCCGAGATGCTCGTGGGTGGCACCGGGATTGGCTACTACGTCTGGAACGAATGGAACAACCTCGACCTGACCTCGGTCGTGTTTTCCATCCTCATGATCGGTGTCGTGGGCATGTTGCTGGATGCCATGTTCGGCCTGCTGCAACGCCGTGTCACCTACGCCGAATAAAGGAAATCCCAATGAAGCCGTATCTGAGCATCGAACAGCTGACCCAAAGATTTCCTGACGGATCGGGAGGGCAGCTGACTGTTTTCGAAAACGCCACCTTTGGTGTCGAAAAAGGCGAGTTCGTGGTGATCCTCGGCCATTCGGGCTGTGGCAAATCTACGATCATGAACATCCTCGCGGGACTGGCAGACCCGACCAGCGGCAGCGTCATCATGGACGGCCAAGAGGTCAAGGGACCCAGTCTGGACCGGGGTGTCGTCTTTCAGAACTATTCGCTGCTGCCTTGGTTGACGACGCTGAAAAACGTCACCTTTGGCGTCAGGGCGCGCCATCCGGAATGGACCAAGGCGCAGATCGACGAACACGCGACAAAGTTTCTGGCGATGGTCGGTCTGGAAGGCGATGTAATCTACCGCAAACCCAGTCAGCTGTCGGGCGGGATGCGTCAACGGGTCTCCATCGCACGGGCCTTTGCCAATCACCCCAAGCTGTTGTTGCTGGACGAACCTTTTGGCGCGCTGGATGCGCTGACACGCGGGACGATCCAGGACGAGCTGCTCAAGATCTGGGGCCAGATGGAGCAGACCGTTTTCATGATCACCCACGATATCGACGAGGCGATCCTGTTGGCCGACCGTATTCTGTTGATGACGAACGGACCCCATGCCCGCGTCGCGGAAAGCGTCGAAATCACGATCCCGCGCCCGCGCAGTCGGACCGAAATCGTCGAACATCCGAACTATTACGCGATCCGCAACCATCTGGTGCAGTTTCTGGGCAAGCGGTCCAAGGAACTGGCGGGCCAACCCGCCACACCCGGACAGCCCAACGCACCCGAAACCATTCGGATCGACACTACCCAGACCAACGACGATCCCGCCGACACGCGGCCCGCCCTCAAGGCGGTCAACAGCTAACACCACAGGAGCAAAAGCATGAAAGACCTCGCTATGACCGAGATGATGACCAAGGAAGACGTCACAGCCATGATCCTGTCGGCCAAGAAACAGGCCGGCATGACGTGGGAAGGGATCGCCGAGAAAATCGGCATGTCACCAGTCTGGACCCATTCGGCCGCGATGGGGATGAATGCCTTTCCGCCGGAAAAGGCCAAGCTGATGGTCAGCGTCATGGGCCTGCCGCAAGAGGCAGAAAGCGTTTTGGCCGAAAGCCCCACAAAAATCTGGGAACAGGCCGTGCCGACCGACCCCTGCATCTATCGTTTCTATGAAATCGTGGGCGTCTATGGCCCCACGCTCAAGGCGTTGATCCAGGAAAAATTCGGCGACGGGATCATGTCGGCAATCGATTTCGACATGACCGTGACGCGCGTCGAAAACCCGAAGGGGGACCGGGTCAAGGTCGAGATGTCGGGCAAATACCTCGGCTATAACGCCTGGTAATGCGACGGTGACCCGCATGCCGGTGCCGCCCTTTTCCCGGGCTGACGCGATCCAAAAGGTGCGCATGGCCGAGGACGCGTGGAATACCCGCGATCCGGAAAGGGTGGCACTGGCCTATACGCCGGATACGACATGGCGCAACCGGTCCGAATTTCTGCGGGGCCGTGACGCGGTGCGCGACTTTCTGGTGCGGAAATGGTCGGTCGAAACAGAATACCGGCTGATCAAGGAAATCTGGGCGCACGGCGACGACAGGATCGCCGTGCGCTTTTGCTACGAATATCACGATGCGGACGGGCAATGGTTCCGGGCGCATGGCAATGAAAATTGGGAATTTGACGTGGGCGGCTACATGTCGGCCCGCCACGCATCCATCAATGATGTGGCGATCACGCAGGCGGATCGGCTATTTCATTGGCCTCAGGGACCAAGACCGCCGGATCACGGCGGCCTGTCCGACCTCGGGCTGTAGACGGGTCACGATGGGCCGGGGCAGGGTGTCCCGGCACCCCCACCGCGACCAACGTGGCGGGGGCTGGGGCTGGCCCCGTCAGGCGGATTGCATGTTCAGGGTCTGACCGTCGTGGGTCGCGGTGGTTGCGGCCTGCGCGAGGACTGCCGCCACATCGGCGCGGCTGGCCTGCGCGCGCGGATCGACGTCATCGCCCAGGATCACGTCATCGCTGCGTCCATCATCGGTCAGCGCGACCGGTCGCAGAATGGCGTATGTCAGCCCCGATGCCTTGAGATGTTCATCAGCGTCGTGCTTGGCCTTGAGGTAATGCGCCAGATCGCCTGACGGGTCGGATTGGTCCGCACCGATGGAACTGAGCATGACAAAGCGGTCGACATTTGCCGCCTTGGCGAGATCAATCAGGCGCATTGCACCGTCGCGGTCGACCTTGTCGGTCATGTCCGGGCCAGTCGCACCACCTGATCCGGCAGCAAAGACGACTACATCCGCACCGTCGCAGACACCAGGGTGCAGGTCGGTCAGGTCGCCGTGTCGCAACGATGCGCCCTGCGGCAGGGACGAAGTGTCGGAACTTTCGCGCACCAGTGCGGTCACGTTGTGGCCCTGATCCAACAGGTCTTGCGTCAGTATCAGGCCGGTCTTGCCGGTCGCGCCGGCGATGAGAATATTCAATGGCATGGATTTGATCCTTGTGTCTGGATTATGCGGGCGGGGCCATTGGCCCTGCCGCGTCGACGGCTGCGATGTAGCCGGGTTGTTGTTGCAATGCGTCCCAATAGGCCGCGATCCGGGGATGGTTTTTCAGCAGGCCGACCCGGTCCAGCATGGCGATGATGTAGGAAAACTGGATATCGGCCAGCATCGCACGGTCACCGAACAGCAATGGCCCGTCACCCAATGCCTGCGCGAGATAGGCAAGATGACGGTCGATGGCATCGCTGGCGTCCTGCGGGACGGGATCGCCACGGAATGCAGGCATGATCCCGCCCGCTGCAACCTCTGCAAAAGAGGATTCCACATAGTCGAGCAGTGCCGCGTGGTGCCAATAGGCAGCGCTGCCGGGCGGCGGGCTGTGTGTGGTGTCGTCGAATTTGGCGGCGAGGTAGCGCAGGATCGTCGCAGATTCCGCGATGACCTCGCCTTCGTCCTCGATCACCGGTGACTTGCCCAGGGGGTGAACCCTGGACAGACTGTCTGGCGCATGAAAATCCGCCGTCCGGTCATAGTCGACCCGGTTGCACGGCTGGCCCAGATCGGCCAGCAGCCACGACACGCGCAGCGCACGCGAATATTGCAGGGCGTGCAGCGTGATCATGGCAAGAAGATCGCCTTGACGTTGACGAACTCTTTCATCCCGAATCCGCCATGTTCGCGCCCGTAGCCGGAATCCTTGACCCCGCCAAAGGGCATGTTGGGATCAGCGGCACCGAAGGAATTGATCCGGACCATGCCCGTATCAAAATGGTCGCGTGCCAGTTTCAGCGCGCGGTCTTCGTCGCGGCTGAAGATACCGCCGCCCAGCCCGTAACGGCTGTCGTTGGCGATCCGCATCGCGTCCGCGTCATCCTTGGCACGGATGATCGCGGCGACCGGGCCAAAGATTTCGTCGTCATAGGCGGGCATGCCGGGCGATACATCGGCCAGCACCGTCGCGGGATAATAGGCGCCTTTGCCGTCGGGCGGGTTGCCCCCGCACAGAACCTTGGCCCCCTTGGCGACGCTGTCGTCGACCTGGGTCTTGACCGTGTCGAACTGTTCCTGACTGGACAGCGGTCCCAGCTGGCTGTCGTCATCGGTCGGATCACCCATCGTGATCCCCTCCATCTGTGCGACATAGGCCTGCACAAATTGGTCATAGACCGCATCGGTCACGACAAACCGCTTGGCCGCGACACAGGTTTCGCCGTTGTTATACAGGCGTCCCATGACAGAGAATTTCACCGCCGTCTCGATATCGGCATCCTCGAGCACGAGGTAGGCGTCGTTCGATCCCAGCTCCAGCACCGTTTTCTTGAGCGCCTTGGCCGCGACGGCACCGACGTGGCGACCTGCACCGTCGCTGCCCGTCAGCGTGACGCCGCGCACAAGCGTGTTCTGGATCAGCGTATCGCTGGTGTCGTGGTCGATTATGATCACCTGAAACAGATCCTCGGGCAGGCCGGCGGCGATGCACAATTCACGCAGGCGCAAACCCGACCCGGTGCAGATTTCGGCATGTTTCAAAACGCAGGCATTGCCTGTCATCAGGTTGGCCGCCAGCACGCGCACGGGCTGGTACAGTGGGAAATTCCAGGGCTGAATCGAATAGATCACGCCGACGGGCTGATAGGTAACGACGCCGCGCGCGCCGTTGGTGCCGTGGGTGCGTTCCTCGTCGGCCAACAGGTCCGGGCCATGTTCGGCGGTGTAATCAAAGATCGCGGCGCAGATTTCGACTTCGCGGTGCCCGTCCTTTAGCAGTTTGCCGGTTTCGCGGGTCATCAGGGCGGCCAACTCGTCCGCGTTGTCGCGCAGTTCCTGCGCGATGGCGTTCAGATAGGGTGCGCGTTCAGCATGGGACAGGCTGCGCCAATCCAGAAACGCAGCATGGGCGGCCTCGATCTTGGCGGTGGCCTCTTGTTCGGACATCAGCGAGTAGGTCTTGATCGTCTCGCCGGTTGCGGGGTTGGTGGTGGTGATCGTGGACATGACGTCTCCTTGCGGTGTTCATGCGACCAACCGCCCGACAGCCGGATCAGTTCCGTCCGCCGCCGCGTCAGCGATCCAGCTTTAGCGCCCGGTCCAGCGACAGGGCACCCGGTCCGCGTGCAATCAGGACCAGAAAACAGACGGCCCACAGACCATGGGTGACCCATGCGCCGGGATAGACGAAAACCTGAATGACCAGCGTCATGATCAGCAGCGCCGCTGCTGACAGGCGCGTCGCCAATCCCAATGCCAGCAGCACGGCAAAGACGTGTTCGGCCACCGTTGCCAATACTGCGGCCAGTGCAGCGGGGATCAGTGGCAAGGCGTATTCGTTTTCGAACAGCCACCATGTCCCGTCGGCAATGGCAAAGCCATCGACCTTGGTCCGGGCCGAGGCCCAGAAAACCCATGCGGGGATCAACCGGGCCAGCAGCGCAGGCACAGCCCAGGGCAAGCGACCGGCCAAGGCGTTGCCGGCCTGAATAGCCTTTCGCATGGGGCCGGTCGTGGGGGCGGTGGTGCGTGTGGCTGTCAGGTCTGTCATGGGGGTCTCCCGTCAGGTTTAGGTCACTTGGATAATCAGTTCGTGTTGGATCAGCAGTCCGATCGCCACACTTGCGATCTGTGGCGGGACGTCGGCGCAGGCTGTCCCCAGCCGTTCACCCGCCAAAAGCCGTGTGACGATGCGTGCGGTATCTGCCGTGATGCTGACCACGGGGATCTTTTCCCCCAGTCGGAAAATCAGGGCCGCCTGCGGTTCGGGCGTGACGGGCCGGGGGGTCGCACCGGGCTGGTTCATCGCCCAGATCGCCACGACAGGGTGGTCCGACGTGATGACCCGGACCGAAGGATGCAGCGTCAGGCCGCGTTCCTCTGGCCCCGCGGCAAAGGCGTCGCTGACAGATTGCGCGGTCAGCGGCAGGGCGTCGGCTGCGTGATAGGCCTGTCCGCGTAGTACCTCGATCCGGGCGATATCGGGCAAGTAGGGCAGTGTCGCCGCTGGCGGAAAACCGGCCAGAAATTCGGGAAACGCCGTGCCATAGTCATGCAGGATGGCAGACCGGGGCGGGTTGTTGGCGACAAAGACACCGGCGGTCGCCTTGAAAAACGCATCCCCCACGAGCCGGAGTACGGTCGGGAACCGCTGACACAACGCGTCCGTCAGCGAATGCGCGACCGTGTTGCGATAGACCGAAAACCGCCGTTCAACATCGCCCACCGCGGTGACGCCCGGCGGCACAGCCCCCGTCGCAAGCCCCGCGCAAAAGGCAGCCTGCGTGTCACGATGCGCGTGCATGGCGGGCGCCCTCCAGAATTGCGTCCGCCCGGTCCGCCTCGTCCAGCAGCACCGACAGGGCAGGCACATCCGTGTCCCATTCGATCAGCGTGGGCCGCGGCCCGATCCGCATGATTGTCTCGGCATAGAGGGTCCAGACAGGGTCCGCGACGGGTGATCCATGCGCGTCGATCAGCAAGGGGCCAGAGGGCAGGTCCTCGGCGTCGTGTCCGCCCAAGTGGATTTCGCCCACCGCATGCAGTGGGAAGTCGGCCAGATAAGCACGCGGATCGGTGCGGTGATTGGTGCAGCTGACAAAGACATTGTTGATGTCCAGCAACAACCCGCACCCGGTGCGGGCCGTGATCTGCGTCAGGAAATCGGTCTCGGCCAGGGTCGAGGTCTCGAAGGTCACATAGGTCGACGGGTTTTCCAGCAACATCCGGCGGCCCAGCTTGTCCTGAACCTGATCGATGTGATCGCAAACGACATCCAGCGTCGCATCGTCATAGGGCAGGGGCAGAAGGTCGTTCAGAAAGGCCCCGCCGTGACTGGACCATGCCAGATGTTCGGAAAAACTGTCGGGCGCGTAGCGGTCACACAGATGTTTTAGACGGTTCAGGTGGTCGCGGTTCAGCGGCTCTGCCCCGCCGATGGACAGGCCGACACCGTGCACGGACAGCGCATAGTCTTCACGCAGCGCGGTCAGCTGTGCATGCGGCGGGCCACCATCGCCCATGTAGTTTTCGGCATGCACCTCGATGAAACCCAGCCGGTTCGGCGTCTGGCGCAGGGCGTCGAAATGGGTGCGTTTGAAACCGATGCCTGTTGCGTCTGGCAGCTGTGTCACGACGAAATCCTCCGGGGTCGGGTGCAGGTGGCAGGGCAGCGCGCGGCAGGGACCGTCACGCACTGCCCCCATGGGGTTATGCGGGCAGGTCGCGCTCCAGCGCCTCGAGCGAACCCATACGCTTTTCGCCGTCAGCGGCGGCGTCGATGACCATGTCCTCGCAGGTACCGGCAGGCACCAGCGCCCAGGCGTTGCCCTGGTAGTCGATGGTCGAGGTACCGGCGCAGGTCGTGCCGGGACCAGCGGCGCAGCCGTTTTCACCGGCCAGCGAAATGCCAAAGCATTTTTCCATATCCTGTGCGGATGCGCCGCTAACGGAAACGCAAGCGCCGACGAGGGCAAGGGCGAGGGTCGTTGTCTTGGTGGTCATCTGGTGTTCTCCCATCAATCTGTCGGCACCGTTGTGGCGTCCGATGCAGGGCAATTCGCCGCCGGGGCCGGGTACGTTACAGCCCTCGCGTCGTCGTGACCAGATGAAACACTTGGAGTCGGTGTGGCCCGTGTTCGAACACTGCGGACTTTTTCCCGGACATAGGTGTAACGTCTGCCCCACGACCGACGAACTGGATGATATGGGACGCACAAGAGAAGACCGCTGGGCCAGATTGTTGCGCGACGCCAATGCAGGCGGTCGTGCGTCCTATGTTCAGTTTCTGAACGACATCGCCCCTGTTCTGAGGGGCATCATCGCCGCACGCTGCGGCCGCCCCAAAGAGGATTGCGAGGACATTTTGCAAAACGTGCTGATCGCCATTCACGAAAAACGCCACACTTGGCGGGACGGCGAACCGGTCGGTCCGTGGGCCTATGCAATCGCACGCTACAAGACGGTGGACGCGATGCGGCTATCGGTGCGTCGTCCGACTGTATCCTATGACGGCAGCGAGCTTGATATCGCGGATGAGGTCAGCCATGACCCCACGGCTGCGGCTGATCTGGACCGTCTGCTGGGCCAGTTGGACCCGACATCTGCCTTGATCGTGCGGCAGATCAGGCTGGACGGTCGCACCGCCGAAGAGGTGGGCCGCCAGTTGGGCATGACGCCCGGCGCGGTACGGGTTGCATTGCACCGGGCCATGGCGAAACTGTCAGCCCTCGCGGTTGCCGACCAGACGGAACAATCCGGAAAGGCGCGTGAATGAATACCGATGACCTGATCAAATCGCTGGGATCAGAACTGACACCGTTGCCGCGCGGTTATCTGACAAGGCAGATCGCGACGGGCCTCCTGGCGGGGCTGGCGGGCACATCTGCGCTGTTTTTCGCGTTCTGGGGCGTGCGGTCGGACCTGATTGGGATCGTCAGCGACCTTGCGCTATTTGCGAAAACGGTCCTGCCGCTAATGCTGGCCAGTCTTGCGTTGTTCTGGCTGCATGCAACGGCGCGCCCGGCGGGGCGCAGCTGTGCTGCGCGGCTGATCTGGGGCATTCCTCTGGCGCTTATCCTGCTGGTGGCCATGACGCTGGTCACGACACCGGGCGACGCCTGGCCCATGGCGTTGCGTGGCAAATCCATCGTGACCTGCCTGATATCGATCCCGGTCTTGTCTGTGCCCATCCTCATCGGTCTGTTGGCAGCGCTGCGGCGCGGTGCGCCGGAACACCCGGCACTGTGCGGTGCCGTTGCGGGGCTGGGGGCGGGTGCCACGGCGGCGACGGTCTATTCGGTCTATTGCATCGAGAATTCACCGCTGTTCTACGCCAGTTGGTACAGTCTCGCGGTGTTGGCCGTGGCGGGCTGCGGTGGCATTCTGGGGTATTTTTTTCTGCGGTGGTGACGAGAGTTAATCAACAAAAGAACGCTTGTTCTGGGTATGGCGCACTGCCGGAATAAAATTTCTACTGTCGAGGTAGGCACAAAAATACAGACCGGGCGACCGCGATCGCGTCGGTGTTCTGTTTTCGGCTGGCGCCTGCCGCGCGGTCCAGTGGCCTTGAAACCCTTGTTTTGCAGTGTATCTGGTTGTGTGAATTTTGTTGTCAGAGGACATGCAATGACACGCTTTACAGCTATCACACTCGCGGGGGCGCTGGCCCTGCCGCTGCCCGCATTCGCCCAAGCCAACGATTTCGGCCCGCTGCTGACACCGGCTGAATTTACCGAAGTGCAGTCAGAGGTCAGCCCGCTGGTGATCGACATCCGGTCGCCCGATTCCGACGGCAACAGCGTTCACGCAGCGGGGCATATCCCCGGTGCCGTCAGCGCACCCTACGCGCTGTTCCGTGGCAGCGCCGAGAGCCCCGGCGAGGTCGTCCCAGAGGAGCGCCTGCAAGAAGTGCTGCGCGACCTGGGTGTCACCCGCGACCGCCCCACGCTGATCGTGCACCAAGGCAGCGATGTGACCGACTTTGGCGCGGCGGCGCGCGTGTATTGGACGCTGAAATCCAGCGGCGTCAGCCAGTTGGCGATCCTGAACGGTGGCATGAACGCTTGGACCGAGGCCGGGCTGTCGCTGGACGAGGGCGAGGTCACCCCAGAGCCGAGCATGATCGAGGTATCCTATTCCGACGAATGGCTTGCGACCCGCGAAGAGGTGCTGTCCATCGTCAATGGCGAGGCAGAGGCCACTCTGGTTGACGCACGCCCCGAATCCTTTTGGGCGGGCGAGCAGGCGCATCCGGCTGCAGCCAAGCCCGGCACACTGCCGCAATCCGAATATTTTACCCATTCCAACTGGTTCAGCAACGGCCCCGTGATCGTCGATGCCGACGCGGCCCGCGCATTGGCAAGTGAGGGAAATCTGGACGACGGTGCGCCGATCATCAGTTTCTGCAACACTGGCCATTGGGCGGCAACGAACTGGTTCGCGATGAGCGAACTGGCCGGTCTGGAAAACGTGAAGCTCTATCCTGAATCGATGGTCGGCTGGTCGAACGCCGGCTACGAGATGGCAAATGTGCCGGGTCCGGTCCGCCGGATGTGGAACCAGATCAAGAGCGTGTTCTGATCCGATGACCAGCGCTGCCGCAATCGCGCCCGCCCGGTCGTCGACCATGACGCGCACGGGCCTGGTCCTGGGGACGCTGGTCGTGATCCTTGCCCTGTCTGCCATTGCGGGGGTCCGTTACGGACTGTTGCTGGCGGTAGGTCTGGGGTTCGGTCTAATCCTCGAGGGGTTCCGGTTCGGTTTCGCAGGACCGTGGCGCGCGATGATCCTGCGACGCGAACCTGCGGGTCTGATCGCGCAATTGTTGTCGATTGCGCTGGTCGCATTGGTGGCAATCCCGCTGATCACCAATAACGGCACCGAACTGATCGGCGCACATGCGCCAGTGGGCTATGCCATGATCGGCGGCGCCTTTGTGTTCGGGGCCTGCATGCAGATCGTGCTGGGCTGCGGGTCCGGCACATTGGTCAACGCGGGCAGCGGCAATCCGGTCAGCGCGCTGGCGCTGCCGTTCTTTGCCATCGGGTCCTTTGCCGGGGCCTATCATCTGCTGTGGTGGACCAATCTGGGCACTGCCCCGGTCGTCGTGTTGTCCGGCACGTCCGGTCTGGTGCTGACGCTGGCAGGGCTGGCGGCGGTCGCGGGACTGGCGCTGTACTTGGCAGCACCGGGTGCCCGTAGTCTGCCACGCAGGTTGTGGATCGCGGCAGGTCTGCTGGCGGCGCTGGCATTGGCGAACCTCGTGGTTGCCGGTCAGCCCTGGGGCGTCGTCTACGGTCTGGGGCTGTGGGCGGCCAAGGGTGCCACGGCGCTGGGCATGGATATTTCGGGGTCTGCGTTCTGGACGCTGCCCACGAACCAGGCCCGCATCGCGGAAAGCCTTCTGACAGATGTCACGTCACTGACGAATATCGGCATCATCGGTGGCGCGTTCATCATCGCCGCATGGCGGTCGGGACTGTCC
Source organism: Loktanella gaetbuli (assembly GCF_020531945.1). Taxonomy (NCBI): domain Bacteria; kingdom Pseudomonadati; phylum Pseudomonadota; class Alphaproteobacteria; order Rhodobacterales; family Roseobacteraceae; genus Loktanella; species Loktanella gaetbuli. The sequence continues at coordinate 119,988 of NZ_JAJATZ010000002.1, read as the reverse complement.
GCCCGTCTGCCGCAACTGCCGCTGCGGGCCTGGATCGGCACGATCATTGCCGGGTTCCTGCTGGGCTATTCGTCGCGCCTTGCCTTTGGTTGCAACGTCGGCGCGTTCTTTTCGGGAATTTCGACCGGCAGCCTGCACGGCTGGGTCTGGTTCGTGGCAGCCTTTGCCGGGGCATTCCAGGGGATCCGTATCCGCAAGGCATTGGGATTGGACGGATGATGATGACACGCAGACTGACGGTCGTGACCGTTTTCGCGCTTTTGCTCGGGCTGCTGGGCGTGGACCTCGCCAACAGCGCGCCCCTTGATCCGTTTCAGGCACCACCTGCGCTGGCCTTGGGGTCCGGCCTCGCAGGAGCGGGTGCGCATTGCGCCGCACTGCCGACCGCGGACTAGCGGGACAGATCCCGGCAAGGTGACTTGCCCGGCGGGCGGCGTCATGGCAGGTATCCACCACCCGAGGAACACCCTGTCATGCCGTTCACACCCGCATTCGATGCCACATCTGCGCCAGCCATCGCGAGCGCGCGATGAAGGTCGAGGATTGGACAGCACGGTTTCAGGGCACCGCAGCACTGCCGCGTGATGTGCGGGACAGGCTGCAACGCAGCGCCCAGACCGTACGCTATGCCGCCGGTAAATCCGTGTTCGGTCCCAGCAATATTCCCGACAGCCTGATGTTTCTGGTGGATGGGACGATCCGCGTATCGCAAACGTCCGAAAATGGCCGCGATATTGTGCTCTACCGGGTCGAAGCCGGCGAAAGCTGCGTTCTGACCACCGCCTGCATGCTGGCGGAAGAGGCCTACAACGCTGAAGGCATCGCCGAGACGGACGTGACGGCGATCATTCTGCCACGCGCGTCGTTCGATCAACTGGTGTCCGAGGAACCCGCGTTCCGGTCATTCGTCTTTGCCGCCTATTCGCGTCGCCTGATCGATCTGCTGCGCGTCGTGGACGACGTGGCCTTTGGCCGGATCGACGTGCGGTTGGCGGAACGGCTGTTGGGTCTGGCCCGCGACGATCAGGACATCGCCACCACGCACCAGCAGTTGGCCAGCGAGTTGGGCACCGCGCGCGAAGTCATATCGCGCGTGTTGCAGGATTTCGCCAAGCGGGGATTGATCAGTCAGACCCGTGGCCACGTCACGCTGAAGGACCGCGCAGGCCTGCGCGCCATCGCGCAGGGCTGACGCACCCGCGCCGAATGCTGTTTTTCGGGTTGGGTGACAATATCACTGAAGGATTGCCGCCGCAGGCGTAGTGAAGTCACAGACCTGATTCTGTGGAGACATCACATGACGACCAATGTTGGCAAACTGGACCGGACCCTGCGCGCGGCGCTGGGCGTGGTTTTGCTGTTCCTCGCGTTTTTCAGCGGCATGGCGTTGCTTGACGCGGCTTTGTTCAAATACGGCGCGGCGCTGATCGGCCTGATCATGCTGGCGACCGCCACCCTGAAAATGTGCCCGGTCTACACGCTGCTGGGCCTCAAGACCTGCAAGGACTGCTGAGATGGAAACGGCATTCACACCATTTACATCCTTTGGCGGCGGCCTCGCCATCGGGCTCGGCGCTGTGCTGCTGATGCTGGGCCTGGGGCGCATCTTTGGCGCGACTGGCATCATGTCCGGTGCGGTTTTCATCACCAGCCGGGCGGAACTGTCGTGGCGGCTGGCGTTGATCGCAGGCATGGTCCTGGCCCCTGTTACCCTGTTTTTCGTGACAGGTCAGATGCCTGTCGTGAACGTGCCCGTCAGCCCGGCGATGATCGTGATCGGTGGCGTGATTGTCGGTCTGGGCGCAAGTCTGGGGTCGGGGTGCACATCCGGTCACGGGGTCTGCGGCCTGTCCCGCCTGTCGGTCCGGTCGCTGGTGGCGGTGCCGACCTTCATGGTGACCGCCGCGATCACCGTTTTCATCATCCGTCATGTTTTTGGAGCCTGAGCCATGAAACTATTCTATGCGTTGATCACCGGCCTGGTCTTTGGCATCGGCATTTCCCTGTCCGGGATGATGGACCCGGCCAAGGTTCTGAATTTCTTTGATCTGGCTGGCACCTGGGACCCCAGTCTTGCCTTTGTCATGGGCGGCGCGCTGATCGTGACATTCGTGGGGTACCGGCTGGTCTGGCGGCGGGACGCCCCGTTGTTCGAGGCCCGTTTCCAGATCCCGACGGGCACTGCGATCGACAGGAATCTGGTCGGCGGTTCGGCCTTGTTCGGCATTGGCTGGGGCATCGCCGGGTTCTGCCCCGGTGCTGCGATCCCCGCGCTGGGCACAGGCCGATGGGAAGTCGCGTTGTTCCTGCTGGCCGTGACGGCCGGTTTCTATCTGCGCCGCCTGCTGGCCCCGATGCAAACTGCAGGGGCCGCGACCTGATACCCAGGCCGCGCCCCGGAACCGCCCTGCCGCAACCCGAGCAAGGCAGGACCATATTGGAGAAAAAGATGACACAATATCCCGTCAACATGGACATCACCCCGGTCGTCGAGGCTTTCTTTGATCCCGCGACAAACACCATCAGTTATATCGTCAAGGATCCGACCTCGGATGCCTGTGCGATCATCGATAGCGTGATGGACATCGACTATGCCGCCGGCCGCATCACCTACGATCATGCCGACGCGATGATCGCGCGGGTGCAGCAGATGGGATGCCGTCTGGAATGGATCATCGAAACCCATGTTCATGCCGACCACCTGTCGGCCGCGCCCTACATTCAGGAACGCCTGGGTGGCAAGATCGGCATCGGATCGAAAATCATGGTCGTGCAGGATACCTTTGGCAAGGTGTTCAACGAAGGCACCGAATTCCAGCGCGATGGCAGCCAGTTCGACGCCCTGTTCGAGGATGGCGATACCTACCAGATCGGCAACATGCAGGGCTTTGCCATCTACACGCCCGGCCATACGCCCGCCTGTATGGTCCATGTTATCGGCAATGCGGCCTTTGTCGGGGATACGTTGTTCATGCCCGACGGCGGATCTGCCCGCTGTGATTTTCCCGGCGGCAGTGCAGAGGACCTGTATGACAGCATCATGAAGGTGCTGGCCCTGCCTGACGCCATGCGCCTGTTCATGTGCCACGACTACGGTCCCAACGGGCGCGACATCCAGTGGGAAACGACCGTGGGCGAGGAAAAGGAACACAACATTCACGTCGGGCGTGGCCGGACCAAGGCGGATTTCATCACGTTCCGCACGGAACGCGATGCACAGCTCGACATGCCACGTCTGATCATCCCGTCGTTGCAGGTGAACATGCGCGCAGGTGCGGTCCCGACCGACAGCGACGGCAACCCCATGCTCAAGGTGCCGATCAACGGCCTTTGAACCATTCGATCTACAAGGAGTCCGACCAATGCCGACCGACATCTACAGCAAGACCTCTGCATCGCGTGGACCCGGCAGCCCGACTGTCGTCGGTTTCCACGAGCCGGACACCGGCAGTTGTCAGTATATCTGCATCGATGACGCGACGGGTAAATGCGCGCTGATCGATGTGGTGCAGCAGTTCGATCCGAAATCCTTTGGCACGCGGTTCGATCATGCCCAGTGGGCGCTGGACTATATCGCGGACCACGGGCTGACGCTGGAATGGATCCTGGACACGCATCCGCATGCCGACCATTTTATCGCGGCGGCCTGGCTCAAGGACAAGACGGGTGTGCAGACGGCCATCGGTGAAAAGGTCCGCGACATCGCGGTTCTGTGGCGGGACTACTACAACCTGCCGGACGGGTTTCCGATCGATCCGCATTTCGATCACCTGTTTGCCGAGGGCGACACATTCCAGATCGGTGATCTGGAGGTCAGTGTGATGCTGTCACCGGGTCATACGCTGGGGTCGATCACCTATGTCGTGGGCGATGCGGTCTTTGCCCATGACACGCTGATGCAACCGGATGCGGGATCATCGCGGGCCGATTTCCCCGGCGGTTCGGCATCCGAACTCTATGACAGCATCATGCGCATCCTCGACCGCCCGGATGACCACCGCATCTTTGTCGGCCACGACTACGGCACCAAGACCCGTGACCTGCCCAGCTGGGAAAGCACGGTCGGCGAACAGAAAACGCAGAACATCCACCTGGGCGGCGACGTGTCCAAGGCGGATTTCGTGGCGCTGCGCGAGGGGCGCGATGCCACGCTGGCGCTGCCCAACCGGATGCTGGCTGCACTTCAGGTCAATCTGCGTGACGGGCGCATGCCTGACCCCGAAGCGGACGGACACAGCTATCTCAAGATGCCTGTCAACAAGTTCTGAGTGGGAGGAGAAACCATCATGGAAATCAACAAGCTAGATAGCACGGTATCGGCCAGTCCGCAAATCGTCCCCGCCGATATCGCCCAGATCAGGGCTGCGGGATTCAGGTCGATCATCTGCAACCGCCCCGATGGCGAAGGATCCGATCAACCGGGGTTTGCCGAAATCGAACAGGCCGCGCGCGACGCAGGCATCGTTGCCCGCTATGTGCCGGTCACGGCGGGCCAGATCAGCGATGCGGATGTGGCGGAATTCAATGCGGCGTTGGCGGATCTGCCGCGGCCCGTGCTGGCCTATTGCCGGTCCGGCACCCGGTCCGCGACCCTGTGGTCCTTTCACGCGGCGGGCACGCGACCCATGACCGACATTCTGGCAGCGACCAAGGCGGCGGGCTATGACATGAACGGTGTGGCCCGCCGGATCGCAAACGGCGGCAGGACGCCGACCGATACGGGCGATGCCAGCTATGACGTGGTGATCGTGGGGGCGGGTGCGGGCGGTATTTCTGTGGCGGCAAGCCTCAAGTCGCGCAAACCCGATTTGCAGATCGCCGTGATCGACCCGGCGGATGTGCATTACTACCAGCCCGGCTGGACCATGGTCGGTGCCGGCGTCTTCGACGCACAGCAGACGGCCAAGACCATGGGATCGCTGATCCCGCGTGGTGTCACCTGGATCAAATCCGCTGTTGCAGCCTTTGAGCCGGACAGGAACGCCGTCATCCTGGAGGGTTGCCGTGTCGTGAAATACGACCGTCTGGTGGTATGTCCCGGGCTGAAACTGGACTGGGATCAGGTCGCGGGTCTGAAGGATACGCTGGGGCGCAACGGTGTCACGTCGAACTATCGCTACGATCTCGCCCCCTACACCTGGCAGTTGGTGCAGAAGCTGAAACAGGGGCGCGCCATCTTTACCCAACCGCCGATGCCCATCAAATGTGCGGGTGCGCCGCAAAAGGCGATGTATCTGTCGGGCGACGCGTGGTTCCGCAACGGCGCGCTGGGAAACATCGACATCCAGTTTATGAACGCGGGCGGCGTGCTGTTCGGGGTCAAGGATTACGTGCCGGCGCTGATGAAATACGTCGACAAATACGATGCGACGCTGAATTTCTTTCACAATCTGATCGCGATCGACGGACCGGGCAAAACCGCGACGTTCCGCGTGGCAAAGCCTGACACGGACGCTACAGAGGTGACTGTCGATTTCGACATGATCCATGTCTGTCCGCCGCAGGTGGCCCCGGATTTCATCCGCGTCTCACCTTTGGCGGATGCAGCAGGCTGGGTGGACGTGGATCAGGCCACGCTGCGACACAAGCACCACGACAACATCTGGGCGCTGGGCGATGTGATGAATGCCCCCAATGCCAAGACGGCGGCAGCCGCGCGCAAACAGGCCCCGACGGTTGCCGAAAATATCGTGGCCGATCTGGATGGGCGGTCTGCTGTCGCGCAATACGACGGCTACGGATCCTGCCCATTGACGGTCGAACGCGGCAAGATCGTGCTGGCCGAATTTGGCTATGGGGGCGTTCTCAAACCCAGCTTTCCGTCTGTCCTGCTGGACGGGACCAAACCCACGCGTGCGGCCTGGTTCCTCAAGGAACGGATGCTGCCGCCGATCTACTGGCAGGCGATGTTGCGCGGCAAGGAATGGATGGCAAAGCCCGAACCACTGAAAGCTGCCGCAAAATAGCGGCTGTGACCCGGCGCGGGGCGCAGCAATTGCCCCGCGCATGTCCTGATCCCGCTGACGACCGTGCCGGGCAGGGCCAATTTTCGATAACTCAAACTGATTGATTGACCGATGAACCTGCGCCGATACCTGCCCATCCTCGACTGGGGTCGCACCTATGATCGCGGAGCGTTTTCCAACGATATGGTGGCCGCCGTCATCGTGACGATCATGCTGATCCCGCAATCGCTGGCCTATGCCCTGTTGGCCGGACTCCCGCCGGAGGCGGGCATCTACGCGTCCATTGCGCCGATCATCCTTTATGCCATCTTTGGCACCAGCCGCGCGCTTGCCGTCGGTCCGGTCGCGGTGGTGTCGCTGCTGACCGCCAGTGCCATCGGTCAGGTGGCAGAGCAGGGGACCGCAGGCTATGCGGTTGCCGCACTGACGCTGGCGTTCCTGTCGGGCGGGTTCCTGATGTTGCTGGGTGTGCTGCGTCTGGGCTTTCTGGCCAATTTCCTCAGCCACCCGGTGATCGCGGGGTTCATCACGGCTTCTGGCATCCTGATCGCCGCCAGCCAGTTCAAGCATATCCTCGGGATCAGCGCGCAGGGCCATACCTTGCCGGAAATCCTGATGCAGCTGTGGGAAAATCTGGGGCAGACCAACTGGATCACGGTCGTCCTCGGCGTGCTGGCGACGGGTTTCCTGTTCTGGGTACGCAAGGGACTGAAACCACTGATGCGCAGGCTGGGTGCCACGCCCACCGTCGCGGATTTCGCGACCAAGGCAGGGCCGGTGGCCGCTGTCGTGGTCACGACCCTGTCGGTCTGGCTGTTCGGCCTGGATGAACGCGGCGTCAAAATCGTGGGCAGTGTCCCGCAAAGCCTGCCACCGCTGACGATGCCGGGGCTGTCGCCGGATCTGATACAGGCGCTGCTGATCCCCGCGATCCTGATTTCGGTCATCGGATTTGTGGAATCCGTTTCGGTGGCACAGACACTGGCCGCGAAAAAACGGCAGCGCATCGACCCCGATCAGGAATTGATCGGACTGGGTGCTGCCAACATCGGTGCGGCCTTTACCGGCGGTTATCCCGTGACAGGTGGTTTTTCGCGGTCCGTGGTGAATTATGACGCCGGGGCAGCGACGCCTGCAGCCGGGGCCTATACGGCCGTTGGTCTGGCGATTGCCGCCATGGCCTTGACGCCGCTTGTCTATTTTCTGCCGAACGCCACGCTGGCCGCGACCATCATCGTGGCCGTCCTCAGCCTTGTGGATTTCTCGATCCTGAAAAAGACCTGGGATTATTCCGCGTCCGATTTCGTGGCCGTGACGGTGACGATCCTGCTGACCTTGTTGATGGGCGTCGAGATCGGTGTGGCCTCTGGCGTCGTGATTTCGGTGTTGTTGCATCTGTACAAGACCTCGCGCCCGCATGTGGCAGAGGTCGGTCTGGTGCCGGGCACTCAGCATTTCCGCAACATCCATCGCCACGATGTCGAAACCGATCCAAAGGTCGTCACCCTGCGCGTCGACGAAAGCCTGTATTTCATCAACGCGCGGTTCCTCGAGGAACTGGTGCAGTCCCGCGTGACCGAGGGATGCGAGATCGAACATGTGATCTTGATGTTCTCGGCGGTGAACGAGGTTGATTTTTCAGCACTCGAAAGCCTGGAGGCAATCAACCTGCGGTTGTCGGACATGGGGGTCGGGCTGCATCTGTCAGAGGTCAAGGGTCCGGTTCTGGACCGGCTGCGGCAGTCGCACCTGCTGGACGTGCTCAATGGCCAGGTATTCCTGTCGCAATATGACGCCTGGCGATCCGTCACCGACACCAGCGGGCAGACGGCACCGACCAGCTGAACCCACAGCGCGGGGATTATTCTGCGTTTGCCGTTTTCACGGCTGCCCAGTTTGGCTAGACGCAAGGTGAATCCCTCAGGAGTGTCCCCGATGCGTCAGATCACAACCGTTTTGCTGGCGATGATGCTGGCCCCCGCAGCCACCGCCGAGACACTGTATTTTTCCGCCATTCCCGACGATGACGAATCGCGGCTGGTGGAACGGTTCAGCGCCGTGGCCGACTATCTTTCGGACACGCTGGAGGTCGATGTGCAATACGTCCCGGTCAAGAGCTATGCCGCCGCCGTCACGGCCTTTGCCAACGACCAGATTCAGCTGGGCTGGTTCGGTGGCCTTTCAGGCGTGCAGGCCCGCATTGTCGTGCCGAATTCGCGCGCGATCGCTCAGGGCGACGAGGACGAGACATTCGTCAGCTATTTCATTGCCAATACGGACACCGGCCTGACCCAGACCGATGATTTCCCGGACATCGCGGGTCGCAGTTTCACCTTTGGGGCGGAAACCTCGACCTCGGGGCGGTTGATGCCGGAATACTGGATCCGCGAGGAAACCGGTCAGGCCCCCGCCGATCTGTTCGACAGCGTGGGCTATTCCGGTGACCACGGTCAGACGCTGCGGCTGGTGGCGTCGGGTGCCTACGAGGTCGGCGCGTTGAACTATTCCGTCTATGACACGGCCGTGGCCGAAGGTGCGCCCGAGGCCGCCCAGACCACGATCATCTGGGAAACACCGCCCTATCCCGATTACAACTGGACGATCCGCGGCGATGTGGACGCCCGCTTTGGGGATGGATTTGCGGACCGGGTGCAAGGGGCATTGATCGGCATGGATGATCCCGAACTGCTGGCGTCATTCCCGCGCACCCGGTTCATCGCGGCGGACGATGCGTTGTACCAGCCTATCGCGGATACCGCGCGCGCGCTGGACCTGATCGACTGATGACCGCACCGCTGGTCGCCCTCACGGACCAGAGCCTGGGCTGGGGTGGGCGGCTGGTGCTGACCGGCGTCACGTTGCAGGTCGCAGCGGGCGAGCGGATAGCCCTGCTGGGCCGCAGCGGTGTGGGCAAGAGCACCTTGCTGGCCGCCTTGCACGACCGGATCGCCGGACGTGCGGCGCTGGTGCCGCAGGACCACGGCCTCGTGGGCAGTCTAAGTGTTTTTCACAATATCTGGATGGGTGTGCTGGATGACTTCGGCACGCCCCGGAATTTGCGCACCCTGATCTGGCCTGCGCGCGCGGAACGGGCGCGGGTCGAACATGTGCTGGATATCGTGGGCCTGTCGGGTCTGGGCCGACGCCCGGTGTCGCAGTTGTCGGGCGGACAGCGGCAGCGCGTGGCGCTGGGGCGGGCGTTGCTGCGTGGCGGTGACGTGGTGCTGGGTGACGAACCTGTCACGGCGCTGGACCCCGCACAGGGGGCCGCACTGCTGGGACGGCTGACGACGGAATTTGCCACGATGATCCTGACCTTGCATGACGTCGATCAGGCGCTGCGGGTCGCCACGCGGATCATCGGCCTACGACAGGGGGCCGTCGTGATCGACGCCGCGGCGGCTGATCTGTCGGAAACCGAACTTTTGGCGCTATATCGATGATCCGGCGGCGGCATGTCCTTGCGGGGTTTGCTGCGGCGACAGTCCTTGCGTTGCTGCTGGCTGATCTGGGGTCTGTGCGCACCGATCCCTGGCTGACGCTGGCCGCCATCGGGCGTGGTCTGCTGTCACCCGATTTCAGTGACCCCGCGGGACTGGCCTGGGCCACGGTGTTGACCGTGGCATTCGCATTCTGCGGTGTCGCATTGGGGGCGGTGTCGGGTCTGTTGCTTGCACCATTCTACCGGCTGCGTCCTGTCAGAGGCCTGTGCATCAGCCTGCGCGCCGTGCACGAACTGTTCTGGGCGCTGCTGCTGTTCAGCGTCACGGGGCTATCGCCGCTGACAGGTGTGCTGGCCATCGGCATTCCTTACGCGGGCATCTTTGCCAAGGTGTTTTCGGAATACCTCGACGATGCGCCGGGCAAGGCGCCCGTGCCGCAGGTCGTGCCCGTTTTGACGCGCCTGCTGTGGGTGCGCCTGCCGCAGGTCCTGCCTCAGATGCGGACCTATACGCTCTACCGGATGGAATGCGGGCTGCGGTCCTCGGCGGTGCTGGGGTTCATCGGGTTGCCGACGCTGGGGTTCCGGCTGGAAACGGCATTCAAACAGGCCCAGTACGGCGAGTCGGTCGCCGTTCTGGCGCTGTTTCTGGCCTTGATCCTGCCGCTACGCATCTGGATGGTCTGGCGGCTGGTGCCGCTGTTTCTGATCGCCTCGATTGCCGCGTTGATGACGGTGGACGCGCCGCCTATGGGCAGCGGGGCATTGGTGCGGTTCCTGACCGGCATCGTGCCGGCCCCCCTGCGCACGGGTGCCGATTGGGCCCCCTGGCTGGAGACGGTGTTCGTCGCGCAGGCGTGGCCGGGGGCCATCGCCACGCTGGTGTTGTCGCAGATCGCGCTGGCAGGGGCTGCGTTGCTGGCGGCTGCGGCCTTTCCGGCGATCGTGCCGGGGGTCGTAGGGCGGGCAGGGTCATATGCGGGCCACGCGGTGCTGGTCGTGCTGCGGTCGATCCCGGATTACATGCTGGCCTTTGTCCTGCTGCAGATCTTGGGGCCGTCGATGCTGCCTGCCGCCTTGGCGCTGGGGCTGCACAACGGGGCCATCATCGCACATCTGCTGGGCCGCGAGGCGCAGGGCCTGCCGCAACGGGCCGACGCGCCGCGCGGGCTGGTCCTGTGGGCCTGGGACCTGCTGCCGCGTCTGTCGGCGTCATTTTGGGCGCTGTGTCTGTACCGATGGGAAATCATCCTGCGGGACAGTGCGATCATGGGGCTGCTGGGGATCGGCACGCTGGGGTTCTATATCCAGACCAACGTGCAGACCCTGCGCATGGACCGGGTGCTGGCGCTGCTGGCGGTGTCGGTCTTGCTGACCTTGCTGATCGACACGCTGTCGCGCCGCCTGCGCCGTGCAATGCGCGACGGTCCGGCCCTGCGGATCGAGGGGCGGCGCGTCTAATCGCTTTCGCCCGTGCCACAGACGCTATAGGCGTGCCGCAACATGAACCTATGGGGTCTATCATGGCGCAGAACGCAACCATCTACAAAGTCGAGCTGTCGGTCTCCGACATGGACCGGCACTATTACGAAACCCACAAGCTGACGATTGCCAAACACCCGTCCGAGACGGATGAGAGGATGATGGTCCGGCTTCTGGCCTTTGCGCTGAACGCCCATGAACAGCTGGAAATGACCAAGGGTCTGTCGGCTGACGATGAACCCGACATCTGGCAAAAAAGCCTGAGCGGCGTGTTGGATCTGTGGGTGGCCCTCGGCCTGCCCAGCGACAAGGTCGTGCGCCAGTCCTGCGCGAAGGCAGGCAAGGTCGTGATCTATACCTATGGTGGTCGCCCGGCAGAGGTGTGGTGGGACAAGATCCAGAACAGCACCACGCGGTTCGACAACCTGACGGTCGTAAACCTGGCAGAGGCCGACACCGCAGCCCTGGCTGCGCTGGCCAGTCGTGCCATGCGGTTGCAGGTCAATGTGCAGGACGGGGACGTGATGGTCAGCATCGACGACGCTGTCGTCTACGTCACACCGCAAGACTGGAAGTCAGCGGCGTGATCCTTTGGGGCCGGCGGAGGAGGCCGGCCCCTGGGAGGATCAGAGCAGCTTCTTGCGCAGTGCAGAGGCGATGACCTCGCCTGCGATGACCAGTGCGAGGATCGTCAGCAGCACCATCGAGACCTCTTGCCACTGAAAGGTGTCGATCGCGCCTTGCAGGATGATCCCGATGCCGCCGGCACCCACCAGCCCCAACACGGTGGATTCGCGCAGGTTGATGTCCCAGCGCAGGATGCTGATCGCAAAGAACGCGGGCATGACCTGCGGCACGATCCCGTAGAGGACCACGCGGAATCGCGATGCGCCGCAGGCCTGAAGCGCCTCGACCGGGGCATGGTCGATTTCTTCGATCGCCTCGCCCAGCAGCTTGCCCAGAAACCCGATGGACCGGAACATGATCGCGATGATGCCGGCGATGATGCCGGGGCCAAAGATGGCGACGAACAACAGCGCCCAGATGATCGTGTTGACCGACCGGGACGACACCAGGATGAACCGTCCGATCCACAGGCACACGACATTGGGCGTGGTGTTCTGCGCTGAAATCAATGCGACAGGCAAGGACAGCACGACCGCGATCATCGTGGCGATGGTGGCGATGTTGATCGTCTCCCATGTGGCCCAGAGGATGGTTTCCAGATTGGTGGGGTCAGGCGGCACCATGCGGGTGAACAGGTCCGCCAGCTGGACCGGCGCATCCCAGACCCATTCCCAGATCACATCAATGCTGCCCAGCGCCCATGTGACCAGCAGTGCCACGCCGAAAAAGGCACCATAGCGTTTCATGCGCTGTGCGGGCGTGTAGCGCGCCCAATCCATCGTCATGTCCTGAGTCATGTCATGTTCTTTCTGATCTTGCCGCTGACGGCCTCGGAAATCAGGATCGCACCGACGATGACCATCGTGATCGCAAGGGCGAAATCGTAGTCGTAGCGTCCGAATGCATTGGCCAGCGTCGATCCGATGCCACCGGCCCCCACGATCCCAACCACGGCAGAGGCACGCAGGTTGCTGTCCAGCTGATAGATGCCCAGCCCCACGAGCCGCGGCATGATCTGCGGAACGATGGCATAGACCATGGTGACCAGATAGGGGGCGCCCACGGACCGCAACGCCTCGACCTGTCCGAAATCGATTTCCTCGATCCGTTCGGCCAGCAGTTTTGCGACAAAGCCGATGGAATAGATGGTCAGCGTCAGCGCACCCGCCAGCGGGCCAAAACCCACCGCCTTGACAAAGATGATGGCGACGATGACCGGGTGGAAACTGCGGGCAAGGATGAACAAGCCGCGCCCCACGAAATAGACGGGTTTGGGCGCGATGTTGCGTGCCGCCATGAACGCCAGCGGCACCGACAGGAGTAGGCCCAGTACAGTGGCCAGAATGGCGATCTTGAGGCTTTCCATGAACCCGGTGATCATCAGGTCGGACCGGGCAAAACTGGGCGGGAAGGCCCCGCTAAAGATCCGGCCCGCCCGGGTCAGACCTTCGGATGCGCGTTCCCAGTCGATCGGCAATGTGCCGATGGTTCCCACCAGATAGATCGCCACGGCGATGTAGAACGCCCAGCGCAGGACAGGTGAAGCGATGAACGGCGGTTTGCGCCATGTGGTGGGCATGGTCATGCGACCGCACCCATGTCCTGACGATCCTGTGACGGTGTGCCTGCATAGATTTCGTCCATCTCTGCGGCGTCCAGTGCTGCAGGTTTGTCGTCAAAGATGATCCGCCCGTAGCGCATGCCGACGATACGGTCGCTGAATTCCTTGGCCTCGGTCACGTTGTGGATGTTGATGATGACGGGCAGGTTCAATTCATTGGCCAGATCGCGCAACAGCGACATGATCTGTTCCGATGTCTTTGGGTCGAGAGAGGCCGTCGGTTCATCGGCCAGCAGGATTTCGGGGCGTTGCATCAGCGCCCGCACCACGCCGACGCGCTGGCGTTCGCCGCCCGACAGTTCGTCTGCCCGCTTGTTTGCGTATTGCGCAATGCCCACGCGTTCCATCAGCTCAAACGCGCGTTCGATATCGGCTGCCGGATAGCGGCGGGTGACAGCAGCCCAGGTCGAAATATAGCCCAGCCGCCCTGACTGGACGTTTTCCATGACAGTCAGCCGGTCAACCAGATTGAAGCTCTGGAACACCATGCCGACGCGGCGGCGGGCGCGGCGCAGGTCCTTGGTCCCCAGTGTCGTCATCTCGGTGCCGTTCAGCGTGATCGTCCCCGAGGTGGGTTCCACCAGCCTGTTGATACAGCGCAGCAGCGTGCTCTTGCCCGCACCTGACGATCCGATGATCGACATCAGTTGTTCGCCCTGCACCGACAGGTTCAGGTCTTTCAGGACAGGCGCACCTTTCCCGTACCTTTTTACAAGGTTGTTGATTTCCAGCATATGGCCTCTCAGTCGCGGTGCTGCCCCGGCGGGATGGCCGGGGCAGTCGGGCAGGGGGTTATTCGGCAGCCAGACCCTGCGGCGTGTATTCCACACCGTTGGACGCCTGAATTTCACGGATCACGGCCCATTGGTCCTGATAGGTGATCGGGATGAACTTGCTCACCCCGTCGAATTCGTCGCCCAAGGCGGTGCCTTCGAATTCAAAGCTGAAGAAAGCCTGCTTGATCGTTTCGGCCAGTGCCGGGTCCAGATCATGCGCCAGCGTGAACGACGTCGTGGGGAAGGGATCGCTTTCCCAGATCATGCGGACCTCGGCGGGATCGTACAGACCGCGTTCTGCCATGCGGTCCACGACCTCGGATGCGACGGGGGCGGCGTCATAGTCGCCTGCAACCACGCCCAGCATGGATTGGTCGTGCGAGCCGGAGTAGATCACCTCGTAATCCTGATCGGGCACCACACCCAGACCGGGGAACAGTGCGCGCGGCGCCTGGTTGCCAGAGTTGGACGTGGGCGAGGTATGCGCCACGCGCTTGCCGGCCAGATCGGCCACGGTCTGAATGTCGGAACCGGCCTGCGTGAACACCTGAAGCCGGTATCCGAACTGACCGTCCTCGGCCCCCATGATTGCAAACGGCACGGCCCCTGCGAGGTTCACGGCAAAGGGCGTGGGTCCGGTCGAAAAACCTGCGATATGAAGACGGCCCGACCGCATCGCCTCGACCTCGGCGGAATTGGACTGCACGGCAAAGAATTGCACGTCCTTGCCGGTCTCTGCCTCGAGATGCGCAATGAACGGTGCCCAGATATCGGCATAGACGGCGGGGTCCTCGACCGGGGTATAGGCGAACACCAGCGTGTTGGGGTCGTTCAGCAGCGCGGGATCGGTCGGCGTATCGGCCACCAGATCGCCGTTGGCGTCGCAATACAGCACGTCCAGCGCGCCACGCTCGGGGCAGTCCTGGGCTGCGACAGCCGAGGCTGAACCCAGCAGGGCAAGGCCAGCCGCCACGGCGGTCTGTGTCATTTTATAGGTCATGTCTCTCTCCCTTGAACAATCGCGATCCGTGGCGGGTCCTCCAACCTGATGCCACAGCGACCCGGTCAGGCTACGCGTGCCGCAGCCGGAAAGACCATGCGCGGTATGTTAACACAGCGTTACAAGAACGGCGTTTTGCGTTAACAATATTACAGCGGGCGCGCGCCGTCGTTTTGTCGTCTATACCTCGGGGCCTAATCGGGACAGGTTGCCCCCGTGCGGCGACATCAGGAGGATCGACGCAATGACGGCGATGCGACAACCGGACCCCAAACCCCCTGTGATCGCCATCGTGGATGATGACCACGAGGTGCGCGTGACCCTGTGCGCCCTCTTGGGTGAAAGCGGGTTCGAGCCGGTGCCTTGCGACGGTAGTGCCGCATTTTTTGCCCTGGGTGATCCGCCGCCGGTCAACCTCGCGATCATTGATTTGCGCCTGCGCGGTGAATCCGGCCTGAACCTGGCCGTCCAGATCGGGGCCCGCTATGACATCCCCATCGTCATGCTGACCGGAATCGGCGACGAAAGCGACAAGATCATGGGGCTGGAAAACGGTGCCGACGATTACCTGATGAAACCGTTCAACCCGCGTGAACTGGTGGCGCGGATAAGGTCGGTGCTGCGGCGCTATGGACATGGAACCCATCACGCGACATCGCAGCCGGAACATACGATCACCTTTGGAAACAAACAGATCGACACGCAGGCGCGGGTGCTGCTGAACAGTGACGGGCATGAAATACCGCTGACCAACGGCGAATACCGACTGCTGGAATACCTCGCGCGGAATCCGTCGCGGGTCATCTCGCGGCCTGAATTGCTGTCGGAACTGGGGTCGGACATGGAACGCTATGTGGACCGGACCATCGACGTCCTGATCCTGCGCCTGCGCCGCAAGATCGAGGATACCCCGTCCAAGCCGCGGCACCTGCAGACCCGACGTTCGCAGGGCTATTTCTTTGAATTGAACGCGGATTAGGGCGGTGCGGACGCGGTTGCGCAATCTGAGCGTCCGGTTCCGACTGTCGGTCGCGATCCTGACGCTGTGTGCCGTGACGCTGGTCATTTCGGGGATCAGCCTGCTGATGCTGCGCAATGCGGAAAACTGGCTGGAAACCATCCACCGCGACACGCTGGCCGAGGTATCGCAAGCGCTGGACATTTCCCGCAATGCCGCAGACCTTGCGACCGCTGCACCATTTCTGCTGACGGTGCAGATGCCGTTTCAGCGCACCGCGGACGCGCAGGCGATCCTGTCGACGATCGACCGGCTTGAGGCGCTGTCGTCCGACACGACTGACCTCGCGCTGCCGCTGGCCCGGATGCGGGTGGCCATCGGCCGTTTGCTGGGGCTGACGGAACCGCAAAACGCGTTGCGGGCCGATATCGCGCAGGTGGACATACGGCTGACGCAGTTGCAGGGCCGTTTCACACGGCAGGCCAATGCGCCGGACCTCGCACCTGTGGAACGGCTGGAATGGGCCGCTCTTGGTCAGTTGACCGGCACCGCGCGCGAGGTCGCCCGGTCGCAGAACATCATCGAGGTCGGTGAATTCAGTCGCCGTTACCGGCAGAACCGGGCGGATATCCCCCGCGGCGCGATCGTGGCCCGCGGGTTGGCCGAGGTCGATGCAGCCTTGAACAGCCCGTCTGGGGACCTGTTTCAGTTGCAATACGGCTATCTGACGGCGGGTCTGGATGCGGAAAATGCCCTGTTTCGGATCAGGGAATTGTCGGACACCGTGAATGCCTATGCGGCAGGCCGGGTCGAGGCAGCACAGGACCGTCTGCGACAGGCACGCGCCCAGACCGCCCGGAACCTCGATGTTGCACAGATGGCAGTGGCGATCCTTGCATTGCTCAGTGCCGGTGTCGCGGTGGTCTCGGCGCTATTCGTATCGCGCTATGTCACGCGAAACCTGCGGCTGATCGCCGACGGCATGCACAGGCTGGCGCAGGGGGATCACGCGGCGACCCTTCCTGATCCGGGCGGGCCGCGGGACGAAATCGGCAGGCTGTTTCAGGCCTTTGGCGTGTTTCGGGCCAATGCACGCAATCTGGAACGGCGCACGGCCCAGATCACCCGGCAGAATACCCTGTTTGCCAGTGTGTTTCGCAACATTCAGGATGGTGTCGCGATCGTTGCCCCCGACGGCGTGATCGAGGCCGAGAATGATCAGGTCTGCGCGCTGCTGCATCTGCCGGATGACGTGCGAAAGGCCGCGCGGACCATGCCCGACCGGCTGGCAGCATCGGCCTTTGCCCAGGCCTGCGGCGGCAACGACCGGGGCGGGTTCGAGGAATACACCAATCCCGCAGGCGACGTGCTGGAGGTACGCAAGTCTCAGTTGCCCGATGGCCGCGCGGTCTGGCTGCTGTCCGAGACGACGGAACGCAAACGCATCGACGAACGGCTGGCCGAAATCCGGCGGGTGGAAACGCTGGGCAAGGTCACGGGCGAGGTCGCGCATGATTTCGGCAATATCCTGTCGACGATTTCGGGCAACCTGCATCTGTTGGAAACCACCACGCCAGCCAAGGCCCCGGCACATCTGGGGCGGATCAGGACGGCGGTGGATCTGGGCGTGTCATTGACCGAACGACTGGTGGCATTCGCACGCAAACAGCATCTCGCCCCCGAGGTGGTCGAGATCGGGTCGCTGATCGAGGGCATGGTCGATCTGCTGGATATCGCGCTGCCCGACAGCGTGGACCTGCATTTGTCGCTGGGGGATGATCCGCTGCACGCCATGCTTGATCCCGGTCAATTGGAAAGCGCCGTCCTGAACGTCTGCATGAACGCGGCACAGGCCATCCCGGGGTCCGGACATATCTGGATCACCTTGCGCGCAGAGAATGGTCATGCGGTCCTCTCCGTGCGCGATGACGGTCATGGCATGTCAGAGGACACACGCAGGCGCGCGGTCGAGCCGTTCTTTTCAGCACGGCGTGACGGTGACGGCACGGGCCTGGGTCTGCCGATGGTCGACGGGTTTGTCTCGCAATCCGGCGGAACACTGGACATCACCTCTGCGCTGGGCGAGGGGACCGAAATCACCATCCGCTTTCCGCTGGCCGATGGCATGCCGCAGCTGGCCACGGCGGTCCATACGGGGGCTGCGCTGGTGGTGGACGACACTCCCGAGACGGCACGCGGATTGCAGCAGGTCCTGCACGGGCTGGGGTTCGAGGCCCTGATGGCAACACGGTTTGCGCAGGCGGCCGATATCATCGCGGACAGACCCGATCTAGTGCTGGTCGTGTCGGACCTTAATCTGGACCACGGACAGTCCGGTCTGGACCTGATCCGGTCGGTGCTGGCCGCGGGGCCGGGCGCGCGTGCCGTGCTGATGTCATCGCGTCTGCCGGCGGACCCTTCCGTTCCCCCGGTCGACAGGGACCGTCTGACGCTGCTGGCCAAACCGGTCACGGTCGATGCCCTGACCGATGCCGTTGCCCGCCTGCTGACCTGAGCGCATGAAAAAGGCCGGGCCGCATCGCTGCGGCCCGGCCCCTGTCTGTCGTCCCGGACTTTACTGCCAGGAGGCGATCAGTTCGTCATAGCTGACGGTCTGCGGTTCTTCGTCCTCGACCTCCAGTTTCGGCTTGGGTGCGCCAGCCTGTTCCAGCCAGTAGGATGCGTCCTGCGGCTCGTTCATGACCGGACCCAGATCGCCCTGGATGCCGGACCGTTCGATCCGTTCCATCACGCTTTCCATGTCGGCACACAGTTGGTCCAGCGCCTCTTGCGAGGTTTTGGCACCGGACATGGCGTCACCGATGTTCTGCCACCACAGCTGTGCCAGCTTGGGGTAGTCGGGCACGTTGGTGCCGGTGGGCGACCACTGTGTCCGTGCGGGCGAGCGGTAGAATTCCACCAGACCGCCCAGCTTGTCGGCACGCTGCGTGAAGTGGTCAGAGTTGATCGTGGACTCGCGGATGAACGTCAGGCCAACGTCGGCCTTTTTGACGTCCACGGTCATCGAGGTCACGAACTGCGCATAGAGCCATGCCGCCTTGGCGCGGTCCACCGGGGTTGATTGCATCAGCGTCCAGCTACCCACGTCCTGGTAACCGACCTTCATGCCCTCTTCCCAATAGGCCCCGTGCGGGCTGGGGGCGAGGCGCCATTTCGGCGTGCCGTCCTCGTTCATGACCGCGTCCGATGCCACCAGCGGGGCGACAAAGGTCGTGTACATGAACATCTGCTGCGCGATGTTGCCCTGACCCGGGACCGGACCGGCCTCGGAGAAGGTCATGCCGGCAGCGGAGGGTGGCGAATAGTTCTGGAGCCAGTTGATCGCCTTGTCCACGGCGTAGACCGCAGCAGGAGAGTTCGTTGCACCACCACGTTCGACACAGGCACCCACGGGCTGTGAGTTTTCGTTGACGCGGATACCCCATTCGTCGACCGGCAGGCCGTTGGGTTCACCCACATCGCCCATCCCGGCCATGGACATCCACGCGTCGGTGTAGCGCCAGCCAAGGCTGGGGTCCTTCTTACCGTAGTCCATGTTGCCATAGACCTCGACACCGTCGATCTCGCGGCCGGTAAAGAATTCCGCGATATCCTCGTAGGCAGCCCAGTTCACGGGAACGCCCAGATCATAGCCGTAGGTCTCGCGGAAGTCGGCCTGGATTTCCGGATCGTTGAACCAATCGTAGCGGAACCAGTAGAGGTTCGCGAACTGCTGGTCGGGCAGCTGGTACAGTTTGCCATCGGGGGCGGTGGTGAACTGCAGTCCGATGAAATCGTCCAGGTTCAACGTTGGCGATGTGACGTCAGCGCCTTCGCCAGCCATCCAGTCGGTCAGGTTGCGCACCTGCTGATACCGCCAGTGGGTGCCGATCAGGTCGGAATCGTTGACAAAGGCGTCATAGATGTTTTCGCCCGACTGCATCTGCGTTTGCAGTTTTTCGACAACGTCGCCTTCACCGATCAGGTCGTGGGTCACGTTGATGCCGGTGATGGCGGAAAACGCGGGTGCCAACACCTGGGATTCGTATTCATGGGTCGTGATCGTTTCGGATACGACGTTGATCGACATGCCTTGGAACGGTGCGGCGGCGTCCACGTACCACTGCATTTCCGCCTCTTGTTCAGCACGGGTCAGGGTCGAGACGTCACCGATTTCCGCATCCAGGAATTCGATGGCTGCCGCCATGTCGGCCCAGGCCGGCTGTGTCATGGCAAGTGCCAGTCCCAGTGCGGTCGAGGATTTCAATAGAACGTTCATTTTAGGTTTCCTCCCATAAGTTCGAACGTTGGTTATCCATCCCGATCGGCTGGGATGGGGTTTGACGTGGTCTAGACCCAGCGGAATACCGCAGCGGCAAAGACCAGACAGACGATCAGCGCGTATGGCTGGGGCCCAAGCCCCAGACCCAACCACGCCAGATTGAGAAATGCAGACCCCAGAAGCGTGATGAACAGCCGGTCACCGCGCGTGGTCTCGATCCGCAAGACACCCTTGCGGGGCGTTTCGGGAAATTTGATCGCAAGCACGGTAAAGGTCACCAGCAGCGTTGCGATCACGATAAAGAACGTGGCCGTGGGCCAGGTCCATGCCATCCAGTCAAGCATGATAGGTTCCTCTCAAGTCGCGCATCACACCCGCCCCAGGGCAAAGCCCTTGGCGATGTAGTTGCGCACGAAATAAATAACCAAGGCACCGGGCACGATGGTCAGGACACCGGCGGCAGCCAGCACGCCCCAGTCGACACCGGCGGCGCCCACGGTGCGGGTCATGGTGGCGGCGATCGGTTTTGCATCCACGGATGTCAGTGTCCGGCTCAGCAGCAGTTCCACCCAAGAGAACATGAAGCAAAAGAACGCCGCCACACCGATGCCGCTGGCGATCAGCGGGGTGAAGATCTTGATGAAAAATGCCGGGAACGAATAGCCGTCGATATAGGCGGTCTCGTCGATTTCCTTGGGCACGCCGCGCATGAAACCCTCTAGGATCCAGACCGCCAGCGGCACGTTGAACAGGCAATGCGCCAGCGCCACGGCGATATGCGTGTCGAACAGCCCGATGGACGAATACAGCTGAAAGAACGGCAGCGCGAAAACGGCAGGCGGGGCCATGCGGTTCGTCAGCAACCAGAAGAACAGGTGCTTGTCCCCCATGAAACTGTAGCGGCTGAAGGCATAGGCCGCGGGCAGGGCGACGGCGAGGCTGATCGCCGTATTCAGCACGACGTAGATCAGCGAATTGACGTAGCCCATGTACCAGCTGGAATCCGTCAGGATCAGCGCATAATTGGCGAATGTCAGGTCACGCGGCCACAGGCTGAACGATCCGAGGATTTCAGAGTTTGTCTTGAGGCTCATGTTCAGCAGCCAATAGATCGGCAGCATCAGGAACAGCAGATACAGACCCATCACCACCGCACTGCCCGACGGTCGGAACCGGCGCTGCGCGGTGCGGGGTTTTTCGATGGTCATCGCGTCATCGGTCTGGGCGACGCTTGGCATGGTTGTGTCGGTCATCATTTGCCATCCCGGTTATCTAGGGTCGTCATGACGGTGTAGAACACCCATGAAATCGCGAGGATCACGAGGAAATACATCAGGCTGAACGCCGCCGCCGGGCCCAGGTCGAATTGCCCCAGGGCCATTTTCACCAGGTCGATCGACAGGAATGTCGTGGCATTGCCCGGTCCGCCGCCGGTGACGACGAAAGGTTCTGTGTAGATCATGAAGCTGTCCATGAACCGCAGCAGGATCGCGATCATCAGCACACCCGCCATCTTGGGCAGTTCGATATAGCGGAACACGGCCCAGCGGCTCGCCTGATCGATCTTGGCCGCCTGATAATAGGCGTCGGGGATGGACCGCAGGCCCGCATAGGCCAGTAGCGCCACCAGCGATGTCCAGTGCCAGACGTCCATGACGATCACGGTGATCCAGGCATCCAGCGTGTCCTGAGTATAGTTGTAGTCGATCCCCAGTGCATCCAGCGTATAGCCCAGCAGGCCGATATCGACCCGGCCAAAGATCTGCCAGATCGTGCCGACGACGTTCCACGGGATCAACAGCGGCAGCGACATCACCACCAGACAGAATGACGCCCAGAAACCCTTTTTCGGCATGTTGAGCGCGACAAGGATGCCCAGCGGCACTTCGATTGCCAGAATGATGCCAGAGAATAACAGCTGACGGCCCAGCGCATTCCACATCCGGTCCGAGTGCAGCATGTCGTCGAACCAATCGAGGCCCGCCCAGAAAAACTGGTTGTTTCCGAATGTGTCCTGCACCGAATAGTTCACCACTGTCATCAGCGGGATCACGGCGGAAAACGCCACCAGGATCAGCACCGGCAGGATCAGGAACCACGCCTTTTGATTGACGGTCTTGTTCATGCGGCAGCCCCCTGCGGTGTGACGCGCCAGTCGTCGGCGTAGACGTTGATGCCCTCGGGCGCGAATGTGATGCGGTTGGTGTTTGCGGAAACCTCGGACCCTTCGGGGGCGACGGCGTTGATGATCTGGCCGCCGACGTCCAGCCGGATGATCTTGTGCCGGCCCACGTCCTCGACCCGGCGCACGGATGCCGGGATGCCCGCATCACCTGACGACAACCGGATGAATTCCGGGCGCACGCCGATCTGGGTCCGGCCCGTCGCGGCATAGCTGGCACCCAGTGGCACGGTCACGTCACCAATGCGGGCCTGTGCGCCGTCGATCTGCGCATCGAACAGGTTCATGCCGGGCGAGCCGATGAAATAGCCGACAAAGGTATGGGCCGGGCGTTCGAACAATTCCTGCGGGGTGCCGATCTGAACCACGCGACCGTCGTACATCACCACGACCTTGTCGGCGAATGTCAGCGCCTCTGTCTGGTCGTGGGTCACGTAGATCATCGTATGACCGAAATCCTGATGCAGCTTTTTCAGCTGGGTGCGCAACTCCCATTTCATGTGGGGGTCGATCACGGTCAGCGGTTCGTCGAACAGCAGCGCGTTCACATCCTCGCGGACCATCCCACGCCCGAGAGAGATCTTTTGTTTGGCATCCGCCGTCAGGCCGCGCGCCTTGTGATCCAGCTGCGCTTCCATGTCGATCATGGCGGCGACCTTCTGGACGCGGCGGGCGATTTCGGCCGCATCCATCCCGCGATTTTTCAGCGGAAAGGCCAGATTCTGGCGCACCGACATCGTGTCGTAGACCACCGGAAACTGAAAGACCTGCGCGATATTGCGATCCGCTGTCGGGGCGGTCGTCACGTCGCGCCCGTCAAACAGCACGCGCCCCTGACTGGGGATCAGCAGGCCCGAAATGATGTTCAGCAGCGTGGATTTGCCACAACCGGACGATCCCAGCAGGGCGTAGGCCTCGCCGTCGACCCAGTCGTGGTTCAGCGCCTTGAGCGCGAAATCCGCCTCGGTCTGCGGGTTGGGCAGATAGGAATGGGCGAGGTTATCAAGCGTGATCTTGGCCATGTTACGCAGCCTCCGCATAGGGGGCCGTGGCGACCAGTGCACCATCCTGCGCGAACAGATAGACGCGCGATGGATCGAGGTAGACGGGTAGGGTCTGTCCCGGTGTCAGGTCGCGGATTCCGTGGATCAGGCCGACCCAGGCCGCGCCATGATGGGACAGATGCACAAAGGTTTCGGACCCGGTGATTTCCATGACCGACAGCGTGGTGTCGAAACGGATGCTGTCCGGTCCCGGCTCCAGCGTCAGGTGATTGGGGCGGAACCCCAGCTGATAGGTGCCGTCGGCGGCAGAGATGCGGCCTGCGGGCATGGTTTCATTCTGACCGAAATGCAGCCTGTCACCGCGTTTTTCGACCGTCAGGAAATTCATCGGCGGATCGGAAAACACCCGCGCCGTCGTCGCATCCTGCGGGTTGCGGTAAACCTGCGCCGTGGGGCCGAACTGCGTCACGCGGCCTTCCCACAGGGTCGCGCAGTTGCCACCCAACAACAGCGCCTCTTCGGGTTCGGTTGTCGCATAAACAAAGATCGACCCGGATTCCGCAAAGATACGCGGGATTTCGGCGCGCAATTCCTCGCGCAGTTTGTAGTCCAAGTTGGCCAGCGGTTCGTCCAGCAGCACCAGACCTGCGTTTTTCACCAAGGCCCGCGCCAGCGCGCAGCGTTGCTGCTGTCCGCCCGACAGTTCCAGTGGCTTGCGGTCCAGCATCGGCGTCAGCTGCATCAGCTCTGCCGTGTCGCGCACGCGGCGGTCGATTTCGGATTTTGCCAACCCCATCAGTTTCATGGGCGAGGCGATGTTGTCGTAAACGCTCATTGCGGGGTAGTTGATGAACTGTTGGTAAACCATCGCGATCTGGCGATCCTGCACGCGCACGCCGGTGACATCGGTGCCGTTCCAGCGGATCCGGCCCTGGGTTGGCACGTCCAGCCCGGCCATCAGGCGCATCAAGGTGGTTTTCCCCGCCGACGTCGGCCCAAGAAGCACGTTCATCGTACCCTTTTCCAAGGTGAGATCAGTGGGGTGGATATAGGTCTGAGCGCCAACCACATGGCTGACGCTGTCAAGTTCCAGTGTCATGCGATGTCCTTTAGCTGTTGGCGGCGGTCGGTCATATAGGCGTCAAGTGCGGCTGTATCGGTGTCGCGCAGACCCAGTTTGCTGCGGCGAAACAGGATGTCTTCGGCAGTGCGGGCGTATTCGTGGGCCATCAGCCAATCGACTTCTGCGGCTGTCAGCGTTGCACCGAACGCCGGCCCAAGGTCGGCCACGCTGGCGGCATCGCCCAAAATCAGCTTCGCATCGGTGCCATAGGCGCGGATCAGGCGTGTGGCCCAACGGTCGTCCAGAAATGGGTAGGCATCGCGCAGGTTCGCGATCTGGAGATCCACTTCACCGACCGGAAAATCGCCACCGGGCAACGGTACGCCTGCGGTCCACGGACCCTGTGCCACGTCCAGCCGCTGGCCGATCTTTTCCAACGCGCTTTCGGCCAGGCGACGGTAGGTCGTGATCTTGCCGCCAAAGATGTTCAGCGCGGGCGCACCTGCGCTGTCGTCCAGTTTCAGCGTATAGTCGCGGGTCGCCGCCGTGGCGGAACTGGCCCCTTCGTCGAACAGCGGGCGCACGCCGGAATAGGACCAGACAATGTCATTTGTCGAAATCGGTTCACGCAGGTAGGCGTTCACGAAATCGACCATGTATTGTTTTTCAGCGGGCGTGCAGACCGGGCGCGCAGACAGGTCATCGTGTTCCTGATCGGTTGTGCCGATCAGTGTGAAATCCGTCTCGTAGGGGATTGCGAACATGATGCGTCCGTCGGTCCCCTGAAAGAAATAGCATTTGTCGTGGTCAAAGAGGCGTTTGGTCACGATATGGCTGCCGCGCACCAGCCGCACATCGTCCTGGCTGTTGGACCCGATCTGCTGACGCAGGATCTGACCCACCCAGGGACCGCCTGCATTAACGACCATCCGTGCGCGGATCACGCGCTGGTGGCCCGTTTCGGTGTCCTGCAACGTCACCGACCAGATTCCGTCTTGCACCTTGGCCGACACCACCTTGGTTCGGGTCATCACCTGCGCACCACGCTGTTCGGCGTCGCGTGCGTTCAGCACCACCAGACGTGAATCCTCGACCCAGCAATCGCTGTATTCGTAGGCCTTGGCAAAACGCGGGTTCAGCGGCGCACCTTCTGGTCCGCGGGTCAGGTCCAGCGTTTTCGTCCCCGGCAGGATCTGGCGTCCGCCCAGGTTGTCATAGAGGAACAGGCCCAGCCGGATCAGCCAGGCAGGGCGGCGTCCGCGCATCCATGGCATGACGCGCGACAGGATTTTCGACGTCGGCGTGTCGCTGTCGAACCGCATGTCGGCGTGGTAGGGCAGCACGAACCGCATCGGCCAGCTGATGTGCGGCATCGCACGCAGCAGTGTTTCGCGTTCCAGCAGGGCCTCGCGGACCAGACGAAATTCAAAGAATTCCAGATACCGCAGTCCACCATGAAACAGCTTGGTCGACGCAGAGGAGGTTGCGGAGGCAAGGTCCGACATCTCGGCCAGGGTGACCGTCATGCCGCGACCTGCCGCATCACGCGCAATCCCGCAGCCATTTATTCCACCGCCGACGACCAGCAGGTCGCGGATTTCGCGATCGTCCGTCAAAGTGAATCCCCCCAAATTCGTGACGACACCATTGCAACGGCGTTCAGAAAAGAAAAGGTATTTTTTCGGTTATTTTCGGTTTTGTGGGAATGCGCGCGGAAAATGCGAGTTTTGGTGTGGATTTCGCGCGATTCACCGAATTTTCTGCGATCAACTGTGCGGTATGGGATGGGCGATGTTCGGTTTCACTGTCATATTGCAAGAAAAGCCATTGGATCATGTTCATGTCGCAAAGCATCAGACACCCTGAAATCCTCGAAATTGCGCGACGCGACGGCAAGGTGACGGTTGAACACCTGGCGGATCATCTGGGTGTCACATTGCAGACGATCCGGCGCGACCTCAGCGATCTGGCCGACGCGGGCAAACTGGAACGGGTCCACGGCGGCGCGGTGCTGCCATCGGGCACGATCAACATCGCCTATGAGGAACGTCGCCGCCTGAATGCCGAAGGCAAGACCGCGATGGCGCGTGCCTGTGCGGCCATGATCCCCGAGGATTGCGCGATCTTTCTCAACATTGGCACCAGCACCGAGGCGGTTGCAAACGAGCTGTTGCATCATCGCAACCTGCTGGTCGTCACCAACAACATGAACGTGGCCAACATCCTCGCACGCAATCCCGACTGCGAGGTCGTGGTGACTGGCGGTGCGTTGCGCCAGTCGGATGGCGGGCTGACAGGTGACATCACCACAGCCGCGATCCGAAAATTCAAATTCGACTTTGGCGTCATCGGATGTTCGGCAGTCGATCATGATGGTGATATTCTGGATTTCGACTTGCGTGAGGTCGGCGTCAGTCAGACGATTCTGGGCCAGTCCCGACGCAAGATCCTGCTGGCCGACCATACCAAGTTCAAACGCAAGGCCCCTGCACAGATCGGTTCGCTGTCGGGGATCGATGTATTCGTGACGGATGCACCTGTTCCGCCCGATCTGGCCGCGCGATGCACGGACTGGGGCACGCAGGTGCAGGTCTGTCTGCCTGACGCACTGGACACCACGTCGGTCTGACGCCCCGTTTCACCGTGAACATCCGGCCGCCGCCTGTCGTGGTTGGTGGCATTTCGCGCATGTCGCAGGGCGGCACTGACGCGAGTGAATGCTGGCTTGCTCCGAATCTTAATTCCGTATAGTGGAATATCATTCTACTTATTGGAAGTTCTGGGAGGAGCGACGATGACGAGGACTTTGGCAGCGGCGGCGGTATCGCTGGGTTTGATGGCAACATCGGTAGCCGCGCAGACCACGCTGATCTTGGGTGAGGCGGGTCCGAACCGTGGTGCGCGCGCCGTCGCGACGCAGGCGTTCGCGGATGACGTGACGGCCCGCACGAACGGTGATCTGCAAATTGACATTCAATGGGGCGGTGCCCTGTTCAAGGCCGATGCGGCATTGCAGGGGGTCAGTGACGGTGTGGCTGACCT
Organism: Loktanella gaetbuli; assembly: GCF_020531945.1. NCBI lineage: Bacteria > Pseudomonadati > Pseudomonadota > Alphaproteobacteria > Rhodobacterales > Roseobacteraceae > Loktanella > Loktanella gaetbuli. Next base: position 92,543 of record NZ_JAJATZ010000002.1, on the reverse strand, counting down.
TGGCACGATCATCGGCGTGTATTTCCCGCAGGAAATGGTGGCCTATGGCATTGCAGATCTGCCGTTGCAGAACGCCGATGCCTGGGTCGGGATGCGTGCGACGGATGCGCTGATGCGCACCGATCCTTCTATTGCCGCCAATCTGGCCGATCAGGATCTGGTCTATCTGGGCACATTCACGACATCCGCCGTTAATATCGGTTGCAAGGACACGGCCATACGGACAGCTGAAGACATCGAAGGTCTGAAGGTGCGTGGGGTCGGTGCCTACGGCAAGGTTTTCAACGATCTGGGGGCCAACATGGTCGCCATGTCGATCTATGACGCCTATCAGGGGCTGGACACCGGGTTGCTGGATTGCTCTCAGGGGTATTCCTACGCCGTGGCCGCGCTGAAGCAGCAGGAGGTCATGACCAGCTACACGCTGATGGATTGGGGTCAGGTCGGTGCGCTGGGAATCTTCATGAACAAGTTCGCCTATGACGCGCTGAGCCCGGAACACCAGCAAGCGTTGAATGATGCGGGTGTCGGCATGGCCGATACGCTGGGTCGGCTGATCAATGCTGACAACGACGCCGCAGTGCAGACCATGCAAGAGGCCGGTGTCGAAGTGATCACCCTGGATGCGGCGGAACGCGACAAGCTAGTGGCGCGTGGCGCGCCCTATATCGATACATGGATCGAACAGGCCAATGCCGCAGGTCTGGACGGCGCGGGCATGCTGGATCGCTATCGCACGCTGCTGGCCGAATTCACGGCAGAGCGCGACGCCCAAGGCTACCCTTGGGATCGCTGACACCAGCGGGCCTGCGGTGCTGACTGGCATCGCGGGCCGCTTCTTTTCTGATAGTTTGAGGACAACAGATGCTGCATCGCATCGAACGGCTGCTGCTTGATCTGGCGTGCTGCGCCGTGGTGGCACTAGGTGCGCTGATCACGATCAGCGTGGCGCTGCGCGTCACGGTCAATGGGGGTATTCCCGACACGATCGTCATGGTGCGCGAATTGATGGTCATGGCCATCGTGCTGCCGCTGGCCGCTGCTACGACGGCCCGGGCGCATATCGTCGTAGAGTTTCTGTCCAACCGGATGCCACTGCGCACCCAAGGCTGGCTGGTTGTCGCAGGCGGCGTGATGGGGCTGCTGGCCCTGTCGCCGCTGCTCTATGCGGGCTGGAACGAGGCCGCGCACGCCATCACGGGTGGTTCGTATTATTTTGGACAGCTGAACCTGCCGAAATGGCCCGGGCGCGTGCTGTTCCTGATCGGCATGTCGTTTTGCTGGCTGCGCCTGCTGTTGCTGGTCATCGGGGATGTCCGCACCCTGCGCAGCGGCGGTGTTCCGCAGATGTCCCAAACCACCACCAGCAGCTTTACCGAAGACGGGGACAAGTCATGATCGATGGATCCATCATCGGCATCTGTGCCTTTGCCGCCGTGATTGGCCTGCTGGCCATCCGCGTGCCGATCGCATTCGCACTGGCGGCCATCGGCACGATCGGCACGTTCGTCATCTTTGCCACGCGGACGGGGGCGTTCACGCCGGATCGTGCCGTGCGGCCAACCACCTCGCTGGTGTTTTCCAATTCGTTCGACCTCATCCACTCTTATGATCTGTCGATGATCCCGCTGTTCATCGCGTTGGGTCATATCGCCTATCGCGCCGATATCACGACGCGCATCTACGACGCAGCACGGGTCTGGCTGGCGCGGGTGCCCGGCGGCGTCGCAATGGCGTCGGTCGTGGGCTGCGGCGGGTTTTCCGCGATCACGGGGTCATCCATCGCCTGTGCATCCACGATGGGCCGGATCTGTTCGCCCGAAATGCTGCGCATGGGCTATGACAAGAGCCTCGCCACCGCATCCGTGGCCGCTGGCGGGACGCTGGGGTCGCTGATTCCGCCGTCGGTGCTATTCATCATCTACGGGATTTTTACCGAAACCTCGATCTCTTCACTGTTTCTGGCCGGTATCCTGCCGGGCATTCTGTCGTTGCTGGGCTTTCTGCTGACGATCTTTATCTGGGTGAAACGCAAGCCGAGTGCGGCACCGGCGTTCACAGGCGTGATCACCGGGCGTGACAAGTGGCTTGCGGCCGTCGGCGCATGGCCCGCACTGGCGCTGTTCGGCCTGATCGTCGGTGGGATCTACGGCGGGTTTTTCACCGCGACCGAGGCTGCGGCGATCTGCGTAGCGGCCGCCATCCTGATCGGTTTCGCACAGCGCAAGCTGACGCTGACCGACCTGTGGGAAAGCCTGCGGGAAACCTGTATCCAGACATCTGCCATTTTCCTGATTGCAGCGGCGGCCAAGATTTTCGTGGCCTTCATCGCGCTGACAGGCGTGGCCCCGGTGATCGTGAATGGTGTCAGCGATGCACAGCTGTCGCCCGTCGTGCTGCTGGCCGCAATCGCGCTGATCTACCTTGTGCTGGGGATGTTCCTTGATCCCATCGGGATCATGGTTCTGACGCTGCCCCTGATGGTGCCGCTGGTCGAAAGCTATGGTTTCAACCTGATCTGGTTCGGCGTCGTCGTCATCAAGCTGCTGGAAATCGGCCTGATCACGCCGCCCGTCGGCCTGAACGTGTTCGTCATCAGCAACGTGGTGGGCAAGGCCGTGCCGATCGACCGCATCTTTTCGGGGATCACGCGGTTTCTGGCGATCGATGTGCTGGTGCTGATCCTCATCATGTCCTTTCCGATCATTTCGCTTTTGATTCCGAATTCGCTATAACTGGTCGGGACATAACGAACAGGAGTGACCCGGATGGACGGTGATCTGGAAAAGGACCGGCGCTTTGCCACGACCCTCGCGCGGGGGCTGAGTGTTTTACGGGCCTTCCGGCCATCGGACGACGGGTTGGGCAATGCGGAAATCGCAGACCGGACCGGGCTGCCGAAATCGACAGTTTCGCGGCTGACATTCACGTTGCAGTCGCTGGGTTACCTGACCCACGCGCGCCGCCACGACCGCTACCGTCCCGGTCCCGCCTTGCTGGCGCTGGGCAACATGGCCAGCGCGTCGCTGTCCTTTGTGGACCTGTCGGGGCCACTGATGCAGCGGCTGGCCGATGACACAGGCACCTTGTCGCTGCTGCTGGTGCGGGATGCAGGGCGCATGCTGATCGTCAAGACATGGCGTCCGCGCAATGTCGCCTCACTCTGGCTCGAGGTGGGGCACCGTCTGCCGTTTCACGGGTCGTCGTCGGGGCATGCGATGTTCGGCGCGCTTGGCGACGATGCCTTTGCCGCGACATTGCAAGAGGCCGTGGGCGACAAGGGGCTGACGGTCCAGCAGGCGCAGACCGACCGGGCCGATGCCCAGAACCAGTTGATGATCCAGGGCTACGTGATCACCGACCCCGACAGCTATTTCGCGGCCAACATTCACGCCGTGGCCGTGCCGTTTCATGCGCGTGAACTGGGTGAACCGGTTGTCTTCACCTGCGGTGCCATGCCCGCCGCGCTGAGCGTGGCACGGATGCGCGAAGAAGTGGGGCCCAAGCTGGCGGGCACCGTGCGCGATCTGGAACGCATGATGGGGCAAGGTGTGGCGATCGGATCAAGAGATCTGTAAATTATTCCGCATAGCGGAATAACATTTTGCATATTGAAATATTTGACCAGTGCGGTATGCCGGGTATGAGGACCGGGAGGAGGCACGCGTGACCTACGTCAGTTATGATCTGCAGGACCGCGTGGCGGTTCTCACTGTCGACAATCCGCCGGTGAATGCGCTGGGGCAGGCGGTGCGTCAGGGTCTGTGGGACGCCATCACGCGATTTGACGCCGATGACGGCGCAGATGCCGCCGTCATTATCGGTGCAGGCCGTTTGTTCATCGGTGGCGCGGATATCACCGAATTCGGCAAACCGCCTGTGGAACCCTATCTGCCTGATGTCATCAACCGGATCGCGGACAGCCCCAAACCCGTGGTGGCCGCGATCCACGGCACCGCCCTGGGCGGCGGGCTAGAGGTCGCGCTGGGCGCGCACTACCGGATTGCCACGCCGACCGCGAAACTGGGCCTGCCAGAGGTCACGCTGGGGGTCATGCCCGGTGCCGGTGGCACGCAGCGCATGCCGCGGCTGGTGGGCGCAGAAAACGCGCTGACCCTGATGACGGTTGGTCGGCCCGTGACGGGCGCGCAGGCGCTGGACATGGGGTTTGTGGATGCTTTGGCAGGTGACGATTTGCGCGCGGATGCAATGGCTTATGCGGCAAAGCTTGCGCAAGACGGAGCCGGTCCGCGCCGTGTCAGTGACATGCCGTTTCCGCAGTTCGACGCCGATCTGGTGGATGGCTGGCGCAAGCGTCTGACCCAGTCGGCGCGCGGTCAGGTGGCACCTCTGGCGGTGCTGGATGCCGTCGTGGCAGGCGCAAGGATGCCATTTGCGCAGGCCTTGGCGGCTGAACGCAAGGCATTCCTGTCATTGCTGAAAACACCGCAGCGCGCGGGTCTGATGCACGCATTTTTCGCGGAACGCGCGGTCGCAAAGGTCCCGCAGATCAAGGATGTCGCCCCGCGTCCCGTGACCCGTGCCGGTGTTGTCGGCGGCGGCACGATGGGGGCAGGGATCGCCACGGCGATGGTCTTGTCAGGGCTGCACGTCACCTTGGTGGAACGTGACGCGGCCAGTGCTGCACGCGCCCGCGACACCATCACCCGCAACCTGTCCAGCGCCGTGAAACGTGGCAAGCTGACCGAAGCTGGCCGCGATGCGATCCTGTCGGACGCGCTGGCCACAGTGACAGATTACGCCGCGTTGTCAGAGGCCGATCTGGTGGTCGAGGCCGTGTTCGAGGACATGGCCGTCAAGGCCGAGGTTTTCCGCAACCTCGACCGTGTCTGCAAACCGGGCGCGGTCCTTGCCACCAACACGTCCTATCTGGACGTGAACCTGATCGCACAGGCCACACATCGCCCGGCGGATGTGATCGGGCTGCATTTCTTTTCACCTGCGCATGTGATGAAGCTGCTGGAAATCGTCGTGGCAGATGAAACGGCGGTCGATGTGACGGCAACGGCGTTCCAACTGGCAAAAACGTTGGGCAAGGTCGGCGTGCGCGCAGGTGTTTGCGACGGGTTCATCGGCAACCGGATCTTGTCGCATTATCGCACGGCGGTGGATCACATGGTCCTTGACGGGGCCAGCCCCTATGCGATCGACCGCGCGCTGGTAGAATTCGGTTTCGCGATGGGACCGTATCAGGTCGGTGATCTGGCGGGCCTCGACATCGGATACATGACCCGCCAGCGCAAGGCGGCGCAGGCCCATCCCCGTGACCGCGCGCCCCTGTTTGCGGATGCGCTGTATCACGCAGGCTGGCTGGGGCAGAAAACCGGACGTGGCTATTACATTTACGACGATGCGACGCCCAAGGGCCGGCCCAATGATGATGTGCCACCGATCATCCGCGATGTGCGTGACAGTCTGCGCCTGAAACCACGCGAATTCAGCGCAGAACAGATCGTGCGCCGCACCATGGCGGCCATGGTGAACGAGGGGGCCCGCGTGGTGGACGAAGGCATCGCCCAACGCCCCTCTGACGTGGATGTGGTGTTTTTGTCCGGTTACGGTTTCCCCCGTTTTCGGGGTGGACCCATGCACCATGCCGACACCGTGGGGCTGGACGTCATCTTGTCGGATATCCGCGATTTTGCGGTTCTGGACGATCATTTCTGGAAACCCGCCCCATTGCTGGAACGTCTCGTGCAGGACGGCCAGACCTTTGCCAGCCTGAATACCTGAGGATTGCCCATGTCATTGCCCGTCATCGTTTCTGTCGCCCGCACCGCCATCGGCAAGGCCGGGCGCGGTGCGTTCAACATGACCCACGGGGCGACGCTGACCGGTCATGTCGCGCACCACGCCGTCGACAGGGCGGGGATTGATCCTGCGCTGATCGAGGACAGCATCTGGGGGACCGGCTATCCGGAATATGTCACGGGCGGCAATATCGCCCGTCAGGCCGTGATCCGTGCGGGACTGCCCGTCAGCATCGCGGGCACCACGGTCAATCGGTTCTGTGCCAGCGGCTTGCAGGCCATCGCGATGGGTGGTCACATGATCGCCCAGGAAGGTGCGCAGGCCGTGCTGGTCGGCGGGGTCGAGAGCATTTCGATGGTTCAGCCGCCCGCGCGCCATTCGCGCGACGCCTGGATCTTGGACAACAAACCCGACCTTTACATGCCGATGGTTGAAACGGCCGATATCGTCGCGGCACGCTATGGCATCAGCCGCGCAGATCAGGATGCGTTGGGCCTGCAAAGCCAGCAGCGCACGGCGGCCGCGCAGGATGCGGGGCTGTTCGACGATGAAATCGTGCCGATCACCGTGACGATGCAGGTGACGGACAAGGCGACCAGGGAAACATCCGCGCGCGAGGTGACGATTGCCAAGGACGAATGCAACCGCCCGACCACGACGCTTGCTGGGCTGCAAAGCCTGTCACCCGTCCGTGGCGACGATCAGTTCATTACCGCCGGGAACGCCTCGCAGCTGTCTGACGGGGCGGCGGCGTTGGTGATGATGGATGCGGGTGCGGCCAGCCGTGCGGGGCTTGCGCCGCTGGGTGCGTTTCGCGGTTTTGCCGTAGCGGGCTGCGAACCCGACGAGATGGGCATTGGTCCGATCTATGCGGTGCCGCGCCTGCTGGAACGCGCGGGCCTGACAGTTGCCGACATTGATCTGTGGGAGCTGAACGAGGCCTTTGCCAGTCAGCTGATCTATTGCCGCGACACCCTGGGCATCGACAACGACCGTTTGAACGTGAACGGTGGGTCCATCGCGCTGGGTCATCCGTTCGGCATGACAGGGGCGCGCATGACCGGTCATCTGTTGATAGAGGGTCGCCGCCGTGGCGCGAAACTGGGCGTTGTCACCATGTGTATCGGCGGCGGCCAGGGGGCCGCTGGCCTGTTTGAAATCTACTAAGGGGGACCGTCATGGATCTGCATTATACCGACGCCCAGACGGCATTCCGGACCGAGGTCCGCGATTTTCTGGCCGAGCATCTGCCAACCCGTTTGTCTGACAAGGTCCGCAACGGCCAGTCCTTGACCAAGGCCGACCACGAGGAATGGCACGCAATCCTGAACGCCCGGGGTTGGCTGGCGGGCAACTGGCCAGTTGAACACGGCGGCACCGGCTGGGACGCGGTGCAGCGCCACATCTTTGAGGATGAAATGACCAAGGCGCACGCGCCGCGCATCGTGCCGTTCGGGCTTGCGATGTTGGGGCCGGTGCTGATGGCATTCGGGTCAGAGGATCAGAAATCATATTGGCTGCCGCGTATTCTGAACGGCGACGACTGGTGGTGTCAGGGCTATTCCGAACCGGGGGCCGGGTCTGATCTGGCTGCGGTGCGGACCTCTGCGGTGCGCGACGGCGATGATTACATCGTCAATGGTCAGAAAACTTGGACCACGCTGGGCCAGCACGCAAACATGATTTTCTGCCTCGTGCGCACCAGCACCGAAGGCAAGCGGCAGGAAGGCATTTCCTTTTTGCTGATCGACATGAACAGCCCCGGCATCACCGTGCGGCCCATCGTGCTGATCGACGGCGGAGCCGAGGTGAACGAGGTGTTTTTCGACAACGTCCGCGTGCCTGCGGCCAATCTGGTCGGTGCAGAAAACAAGGGCTGGACCTATGCCAAATATCTGCTGACGCATGAACGCACCAACATCGCGGGTGTCGGATTTGCCAGCGCCGGGCTGGAACAGCTGAAACGGATCGCGCGGGCCGAACAATCCGGCGGTCAGCCCTTGATCAAGAACCCGCTGTTTGCCGCGCGCATCGCACAGGTGCAGATCGACCTGATGGCGATGGCGACGACCAATCTGCGCGTTGTCAGTGCCGCCGCCGCAGGCCAGGCACCGGGTGCAGAAAGCTCGATGTTGAAAATCAAGGGCACGCAGGTGCGTCAGGAAATCAACGCGCTGACCATGCAGGCTGTCGGTCCCTATGCCATGCCATACGTGTCAGAAGCACTTGAGGGCGACAACGACCCCGTCGGTCCCGCCTATGCGCAGGCACGCACGCGGCAATATCTGAACAACCGCAAGCTGTCGATCTACGGTGGCTCGAACGAGGTGCAGCGGTCGATCATCGCCAAAGCCATTCTGGAATTGTGAGACAGCCATGAACTTTGACCTGACCGAAGAACGCCAGATGTTGCAGGACGGTCTGCGCCGTTACCTGCGTGACCAATACACCCCCGCGCTGCTGTCGCAGATCGCGGACAGTGAAACCGGCTGGTCCGACGTCGTCTGGTCCGGGCTGGCCGAGATTGGCGTGATCGGGGCGCTGTTTACGGAAGACCAGGGCGGTTTCGGCGGGGCGGGTTTCGATATTGCGCTGGTGGCCGAAGAGTTGGGCCGCGTCGGGGCGACCGAACCGCTGATCGACACCGGGCTATTGGGCGGCGGGTTGATCGCGGCGCTGGGTGATGCGGATCAGCAGGCGCTACTGGAGGAGGTCATCGCAGGCCGCCGCCAGATGGCGCTGGCACACGCCGAACCCGGTAGCCGCTACGACCTGTCTCGGGTCGCCAGCACCGTGACGGACGGCAAACTGTCGGGCCGCAAGGCGGTGGTCGTGAACGGCGGTGCGGCGGATCGGTTGATCGTCAGCGCGCGCAGCAGCGGCGATGTGGCGGATGAGGCGGGGATCAGCCTGTTCATCGTGGACGCGGATGCGCCCGGATTGACCCGGCGTAGCTATCCGTTGACCGGTAGTGGGCACGCAGCGGAAATCACGCTGGACAACACGCCCGGCACGCCGCTTGGCGCTGCGGGTAAAGGGTATCAGGCGCTTGCGCAGGTTCACGCCCGCGCCACCTTGGCGATCAGCGCCGAGGCCATCGGCCTGATGGACGCGATCCGTATACTGACCACGGACTACCTGAAAACCCGCAAACAATTCGGCCAGCCGATTGGCAAATTTCAGGCGCTGCAGCACCGCATGGCAGACATGCTGATCGAGATCGAACAGGCCCGGTCCGCCGTCATTAACCTGGCCGGGCATGTCGATGCCGATGCGCTGGTGCGCGATACTCATGTGTCGGCGACCAAGACGCTGGTGGGGCAGGCGGCGCGCCTGGTGGCTGAGGAATCGATCCAGCTGCACGGCGGGATCGGCATGACGCAGGAATACGCGCTGGCGCATCTCGCGCGGCGGTTGGTTATGGTCGATCACCGCTTTGGCGACACGCTTTATCATACCGAACGGTTCGTGGCGCTGGCCGTGGCCTGACGCAACCGACCACCGTGGGGAGGCGGTGTTCACATGCAAAACGCAGACTGCATCGACGCGCTGATCGCACGGCAGGCGGCGCTACGGCCGGACGCAACAGCCATCATCGATCCTGATGGTGCCGTCAGTTTCGCGCAATACGATCGCAATATCGCGGCAGCGGGCGAGCTGCTGGCGCAATCGGGCGTCATGGCTGGCGACCGCGTGCTGATCGTGGCGGAAAACTGCCTTGCGACAGCAGTTTTCATCTTTGCCGCCAGCCGGGTCGGTGCGATCGCGGTGCCGGTCAATGCACGCATGACCGCACCGGAAATCCTGCGCGTCACGGATCACGCGCAGCCACGCGTGGTGATCTATACCTCTGGCTGTTCCGCCGAGGCCTTGGCCCACGCGACATCCGCCGTGCCGCAGGACATCGGTTTTGGCCTGTTCCACATGACGCAGTGCGATGCTAGCCCTGCCGAGGCTGAGACCGCTGATGTTGCCGTCATCCTCTACACCACCGGCACGACGGGCGCGCCCAAGGGGGTGATGCTGACCCATGCCAACCTGATCTTTGCCGGTGGCCTGTCGGTGCAGCTGCGCAGCATGACAGCGCAGGACCGGATCTACGGCGTGCTGCCGCTGACCCATGTCTTTGGTCTGGCGTCCGTGCTGATCGCCTGTGCGCTGTCGGGGGCTGCGTTGCAATTGGAAACGCGGTTCAGCCCCGCACGCCTGCACGCGGCCCTGACAAGCGGCGTGACGGTTTTTCCGGGCGTGCCGCAGATGCATGCACTGCTGATGCAATACGCGGCCGACCGGGGGCTGAACCGATTGGAAAACAGCGCGCTGCGCTATGTCTCGTCCGGAGCTGCCCCGCTCGATCCTGCGTGGAAGGCCAAGGCCGAGGCGTTCTATGGCCTGCCGCTGCAAAACGGCTATGGCATGACCGAAAGCACCGCTGGCGTCAGCGGCAGTCGCAACGCAATCGGTGATCCCGACACTAGCGCAGGCCGCCCATTGCCGGGGGTTGATGTCAGGATAGATGCGCCAGCCGGTATGCCGATCGGCGAGGTGTTGACCCGTGGCCCCCACGTGATGAAGGGCTATTACCGCGCCCCCGATCTGACCGCGCAAACTGTGCAGGATGGCTGGCTGAGCACCGGCGATCTGGGACAGTTGGATGAGGCAGGCAATCTGCATATCGTCGGCCGCGCCAAGGAATTGATCATTCGCGGCGGTTTCAACGTCTACCCACCAGAGGTGGAGGCCGCACTGAATGACCACGCGGAGGTGATCCAGAGTGCCGTGATCGGTGCGGCCAACACAGTGGGGGACGAGGATATCCTGGCCTTTGTGCAGTGCCGGAGTCCTGCGACATTTGATACGGTCGCGCTCGCGCACTTTGTAGCGGGGCGATTAAGCGGCTATAAGCGGCCAACACGGATTTTTGCGGTAGATGCACTACCGGCGGCCCCGACGGGCAAGATACTGAAACACAAACTGCTGGACGCCTTTGCGGACCTGCTGATGAAAGAGGGATAACGACATGGCAAAAGACATGATTGGCATGGGCCCCGACCTGGGCAGCTTTGACTGGAGCGACGCGCTGCTGCTGGAAACCCAGCTGACCGAGGACGAGCGGATGCTGCGCGATGCCGCCCGCGACTTTGCCCAGTCTGAATTGCAACCGCGCATCACGCAGGCCTACCGGGACGAGGCAGCGGCACCTGAACTGTTCCCGCTGATGGGGCAGGCGGGTCTGCTGGGCTGCACGATCCCCGAAGAATACGGCGGGCTGGGTGCGTCCTATGTCACCTACGGGTTGATCGCACGCGAGGTGGAACGTGTGGACAGCGGCTATCGGTCGATGATGTCGGTTCAATCCTCGTTGGTGATGTATCCGATTCACGCCTACGGGTCCGAAGAGCAGCGCAAGAAATATCTGCCCGGTCTGGTCAGCGGTGAACTGATCGGCTGTTTTGGCCTGACAGAACCCGACGCGGGGTCCGATCCGGGTGGCATGAAAACGACGGCCAGGAAAACCGCCGACGGATATGTGCTGAACGGGTCCAAGATGTGGATTTCCAACGCACCATTCGCGGATGTCTTTGTCGTCTGGGCCAAATCCGAGGCGCATGACGGCAAGATCCGTGGCTTTGTGCTGGAAAAGGGGATGGATGGCCTGTCCGCGCCCAAGATCGGTGGCAAGCTGTCGCTGCGTGCCTCGACCACCGGCGAGATCGTGATGAAGGACGTGGCCGTCGGCGAGGATGCGCTGCTGCCGGGTGTGCAGGGCCTCAAGGGGCCGTTCGGCTGTCTGAACCGTGCGCGATATGGCATCGCTTGGGGCACGATGGGGGCCGCAGAGTTCTGTTTCCACGCCGCCCGGCAATACGGTCTGGATCGTAAGCAATTCGGCAAACCATTGGCGCAGACACAGCTATTCCAGAAAAAGCTGGCGGATATGCAAACCGAGATCTCGCTGGGCCTGCAGGCCGCGTTGCAGGTCGGTCGGTTGATGGACACAGGTCAGGCCGCACCCGAAATGATCAGCCTGATCAAACGCAACAACTGCGGCAAGGCGCTGGATATCGCCCGTCACAGCCGCGACATGCACGGCGGCAACGGAATTTCCGACGAATTCCACATCATGCGCCACATGATCAATCTGGAAACCGTCAACACCTACGAGGGCACGCATGACGTTCACGCGCTGATCCTGGGGCGTGCAATGACCGGCTTGCAGGCGTTTTTCTAGGACGCGAGCAGCACCGGGCCGCGCGCCCGGTGCTATTCGCCGCGCGGATATCGGGCGTTTTCCTCGACCTCGTTCAGGTCCATGTGATTGCGCATGAACCTTTCGGACGCCTTTTGCAGTGGCTGGAAATCCCACGGATAGTAGCCGCCCTGGCGCAGGGCCTCGTAGACGACCCAGCGGCGGGCCTGTGATTTGCGCACGTCTGCGTCGAACTGGTCCAGGTTCCAGCGCGCATCGGCCATGGCGCGCATATGGTCCATGACGGCCTGCGCTGCGGGATCATCCGCGCGGTTCACCATTTCATGCGGGTCGGTGTTCAGATCAAACAGCTGGTCAGGGTCCAGTGCGCAACGCGTATATTTCCAACCGTCCTGCACCAATGCGACCATCGGGGCATAGCTGGCCTCTGCTGCGTATTCCATCGCGACTGGCGTGCTGCGCGGGGTGCCGTTTGCCACCGGGATCAGGCTTTCGCCTTGGGTCCATGGCATGACCTCGGCCATGGAAATCCCCGCCAGATCACACAAGGTCGGGCAGACGTCGATATTGGACACGGCGTCAGTGACCAGACCGGGTGTCAGCCCCGGCGCACTGATCATCATCGGCACGCGGGCTGACCCCTCGCGAAAGCTCATCTTGAACCACAGACCGCGTTCGCCCAGCATGTCGCCGTGGTCAGAGACGAACAAGATCACCGCCTCCTGGCGCGTCGCCGCGAGGGCGTCCAGCATCTCTCCAATCTTGTCATCTAGATAAGAGATGTTGGCGAAATAGGCCTGACGTGACCGGCGGATGTCGCGGTCCGTGATGTCGAAATCGCGCCAGTTGTTCGCATCGAAAATGCGCTGGCTGTGGGGGTCGTGATCGGCATAGTCAAGTGCTGCAACCTCGGGGTCCAGGTGCGCGCAATCGTTATACAAATCCCAGTATTTCTGCCGCGCGACATAGGGGTCATGCGGATGGGTAAAGCTGGCCGTCAGGCACCAGGGCCGCGGGTCCAGTCCGCGCCCGTATTCGCGGATCTTGCGCACCGCGTGATAGGCAACCTCGTCATCGTATTCCATCTGGTTGGTGGTTTCGGCCACGCCGGCCCCGGTGACGGACCCCATGTTGTGATACCACCAGTCGATGCGTTCGCCTGGTTTGCGATAGTCCGGCGTCCAGCCGAAATCGGCGGGGTAGATGTCGGTCGTCGTCCGTTCCTCGATCCCGTGCAACTGGTCGGGACCGACGAAGTGCATCTTGCCTGACAGACACGTCTGATAGCCAGCGCGCCGCAGGTGATGGGCGTAGGTGGGCAAGTCCGACGGAAATTCGGCGGCATTGTCGTAGATGCCTGTCACCGATGGCAACTGGCCCGACATGAACCCACCACGGCCCGGCGCACATAGGGGCGAGGCCGTGTAGCAATTGGCGAACCGTACCGACTGCGCGGCCAAACGTTTCAGGTTCGGCGCGTGCAGCCAGGGGGCGGGGCCATCGGGAAACAACGTCCCATTCAGCTGATCGACCATGATGATAAGGATGTTGGGATGGGTCACATGCAGTCCTGTTCTGTCGGGTGACGTTACGGCGCTTTGTCCAAACAGCCCGCCGTTCATTTCATTTGTTTGAATCAGTCGGGTGTCAGGGTTGCAATAGAGGACAGGCTATTGTCTTTTACACCTATCATAAAAACGACGCCGATTGTTCTGATCGCGACCGGCGCAAAACAGGGATGTATTCATGAAAAAAGCACTACTGGCTTCTGCCGTCGCATTTGCAGCACCGACCATGGCGCTTGCCGACTGTGGCGAGGTGTCGATCACCGAGATGAACTGGGACAGCTCTGCTGTCGTAACCTATGTGTCGAAATTTCTGATGGAACAGGGCTATGGCTGCACTGTCACCACGGTGCCGTCCGCGACTGTCACGTCGCTGGCGTCGGTGTCCGAAACCGGCAAGCCTGACATCGTGACCGAGTTGTGGATCAACGGCACCCCCGCCTATGGCGAGCTGTCCGAGGCCGGTCGCATCGTCACGCTGGGCGACGTGCTGTCCGACGGCGGTGTCGAGGGCTGGTGGGTGCCGACCTATCTGGTCGAGGAACACCCGGAACTGGCCACGCTGGAAGGCGTGAAGGCAAACCCCGAACTGCTGGACAACCGTTTCCACAACTGCCCCGATGGTTGGGGCTGCAAGAACACGAACACCGCGCTGACGCAGGCCGCCGGTCTGGCCGATGACGGCTACGAAATCTTTCAGCACGGGTCCGGTGAGACGATGGCAGCATCCATCGCGGCTGCTTTTGAAAACCAGGAACCTTGGCTGGGCTACTACTGGGCACCGACGTCCGTGCTGGGCAAGTATGACATGACCATGGTCGATCTGGGCGAATACAACGAAGAGATCCACACCTGTAACTCCAACCCGGAGTGTGAAGAGGTCGGCCTGAGCTCTTATCCCGTGGGTCCGGTCAAAACGGTCGTTACAACCACGTTCCAGGACGAAAACCCCGAGATCGCCGAGATGATGTCCAAGGTGTCGTTCACGAACAACCAGATGGGTGAAGTGCTGGCATGGAAAGAGGAAAACAACGCCTCTGCCGAAGAGGCCGCTGTCTACTTCATCACCAACAACTCTGACGTCTGGTCGCAGTGGCTGAACGAAGAGGCAGCCACCAATCTGGCCGGCCTGATCCAGTAATCCGAAAATCGGCCCTTGCCTGACGGCAGGGGCCTTTTCATCATGAATGGCAAAGGCCGCGTTACGCTGGCCTTTGCATTTGCGCGAACGGGACGGGTGTTTCATGGCCTTTTACGACAAATTCTTTGAGGCGCTTGGCCTGCAGGACTGGTGTGGCGAAGCCACCGGCGGACCGATGACGATGGCCGAACTGATGGCGCAGGCCACGGGGGCCGACAACAGCGCCGCCGCCACGCCGTTGATGGATACGCCGTTTCCGTCGCTCGACGTGCTGCACGGGTCCTGCAACACCATTCCGCGCACCCGCGACATGACCGAAGCGGTCGAACAAAGCTTTATCGGGATCAAGGACGAGCTGCGGTTCGTGCTGGACCCCATCACGGCACCATTGGGTTGGCTGCTGGATCAGGCGCTGGTCTGGTTTCAGGCAACGCCGTGGTTCATCATGATCACGCTGCTGATGCTGCTGACCTGGTTCACCGCACGGTCCGTCGGGGTGCTGGTGCTGGTGACGTTCTCGTTCCTGTTCATGGCGATGATCGATCATTACGACGCGGCGATTGCGACGCTGTCGATCGTGTTTGTCTGTACGATCTTCTCGGTCGTCCTTGGCGTGCCAATCGGCATCGCCATGTCCAAGAGCAACACGATGCAGCGCCTCACGATACCAATTCTCGACATGCTGCAAACGCTGCCGACCTTTGTCTATCTGATCCCCCTGATTTTCCTGTTCTCCGTGACCGAGAGCAAGCTCTACGGTATCGCGATCATCCTCTACGCCATCGTGCCGGTCATTCGACTGACCGACCTCGGGATCAGGCTGGTGGACAAGGACGTGATCGAGGCGGCCGACGCATTCGGCATGTCCAGCCGACAAAAGCTGACGGGCGTGCAGATTCCGCTGGCCTTGCCCAACATCATGGCCGGCATCAACCAGACCATCATGATGAGCCTCGCCATGGTCGTGATCGCGTCGCTGGTGTCCGCACCGGGGCTGGGCCGTCTGGTGCTGCGCGGCATCAACAATCTGGAACTGGGCGTCGGGCTTGTCGCGGGTTTCTGCATCGTGCTGCTGGCGATCCTGCTGGACCGCGCAACCAAGGCGGCACTGGGCCGCATCAATACGAGCGAGCAGTGAAACCATGACAGAGCAAAAAGACATCAAGGTTTCGATCCGCAACCTCTACAAGATTTTCGGCGACAATCCCAAGGCCGCGCTGGAACACGTCCGCGCGGGGCTGGGTAAACCCGAACTGCTGGAACAGCATCATCACGTGCTGGGCCTGCAGGATATCAACGTCGATATTCGTGCAGGCGAGGTGACGGTCATCATGGGATTGTCTGGATCCGGCAAATCGACGCTGATCCGGCACCTCAATCGCCTGATCGAACCTACCGCCGGCGAAATCATCGTCAACGGCGAGGACGTGCTGTCCTACAACGAGACCAAGCTGCACAGCCTGCGCCAGAACACCATGTCCATGGTGTTTCAGAAATTCGCGCTGTTCCCGCATCGCACGGTGTTGGAAAACGCCGGCATGGCGCGCCGCGTGCGCGGTGAAAATGCCGCTGCCGCCGATATTGAGGGCAACAAGTGGCTGGAACGCGTTGGCCTTGACGGTTACGGCGGGCATTATCCGAACCAATTGTCGGGCGGCATGCAGCAGCGTGTCGGCATCGCCCGCGCGCTGGCCTCCGACAGTGAGATCATGCTGATGGACGAGGCATTTTCCGCCCTCGACCCGCTGATCCGCACGGATATGCAGGACCTGCTGCTGGAATTGCAGCGCGAGTTGCACAAGACCATCGTCTTTATCACGCATGATCTGGACGAGGCGCTGAAACTGGCGGATCACCTCGTGATCCTCAAGGACGGCGCAGTCATCCAGCAAGGCGAGCCGCAGGATATCCTGCTGCACCCCAATGATCCCTACATCATGGACTTTATCGCTGACATCAATCGCGCGCGTGTGCTGCGGGTGCGGTCGGTGATGAAGCCGACCACGACCGAAGTGCCGAACATCGCAGGCGAGGTGGACGCTAATTCCAACCTTGAACGCGTGATTGCCATGTCAGAGGGCGACACCAATCTGCATTACCGTGTGATGCAGGACGGCCAACAGGTCGGCCTGCTGCACATGCGCGATCTGGTCCGCGCGCTGGTCCCGGTCGAGGCATCTGATCCGGCGCGTCGCCTCAGTGCTTGAGGCGCATCATAAAAGTCTCAGCGCCTGACGCGCAATATCGCGTTGCCCGACGTTCTGCGCTGATGCATTCTACGCCCGAGGGTGGAGGACAATCAGTGAAGAAACGGATGTTGGGCGCAGGTGCGGTGACGATGCTTGCCGGTGCGGTCTGGGCTGCCGATACGGTGTTGCCGCCTGCGATCACGAATGCCGATTACGCGCCGGTGGATCCTGCGCAGGCTGAACTGGGTCAATTGCTGTTTTACGATCCGATCCTGTCGGGCAGCGATCAGGTCGCCTGCGCCACCTGCCATCATCCCAAATTCGGCACCGGCGATGGGCTGTCATTGGGGCTGGGCGACGGGGCCACGGGGCTGGGTCCGGACAGGCGCGCGGACCCTGACAACCTGCCCGAACAACGCATCCCGCGCAACGCGCCCGCGCTGTTCAATCTGGGTGCCCATGAATTCACGACCCTATTCCATGATGGGCGCATCGCCGTGGACGACAGCCGCCCCGGCGGGCTGCGCACGCCACTGGCCGAGGACATGGCCAGCGGTTTCGCCTCCTTGCTGTCGGCACAAACGATGTTCCCGGTGCTCAGCCCCGACGAAATGGCGGGACACTATCAGGAAAACCCGATCGCCCTGGCGGTACGGCAGGGGCGGTTGACCGGTCCGGACGGGGCCTGGGATCTGATCTCGCGCAAGGTGGCGGCGGTGCCCGCCTATACGGAAATGTTCATCGCGGCCTTTGACGATATCGAAACGGCCGATGACATCGGTTTCACCGATATCTCTGATGCCGTCGCGGCCTTCATGGCGCTGGAATGGCGGTCCGACACAGCGCCATTCGACGCGGTGCTGCGTGGCGAGACCAGACTGACGGGCGCGGCACAGCACGGAATGGATCTGTTCTACGGGGCTGCGGGCTGCGCGGATTGCCACAGCGGCCCGTTTCTGACGGACCATGATTTCCACGCCATGGGGGTTCCGCAGATCGGACCGGGCAAGGGGGCACGGTTCGAGACGCGCTATGACGACCGGGGCCGTGCCGAGGTGACGGGCAACCCGGGTGATCTCTATGCGTTCCGGACACCCAGCCTGCGCAACATCGCACTGACCGCACCATACGGGCACGCAGGCAGCCATGCGACACTGGCCGGTTTCATTGCCGATCACGCGGATCCTGTGGCGGCACTTGCACGCTATGATTTGGGGCAGGCGGCCCTGCCAGACCTGCCGGTAGCGGATGCGCGCGCGCTGCAGGATACCGAACAATTGAGCGCCATCGTGGCGGCCGTCACGGTCGCGCCGGTCGCACTATCCGATACTGACATCGCGGCACTGGTCGCGTTTCTGGACACGCTGACCGATCCTGTGGCGATAGACGGGCGGTTGGGCGTACCGGACAGCGTCCCGTCGGGTCTGCCTGTTCCAAACTGACCAAGCGGTGCGCCGGTGGCGACTGTGGGTGCCTCCGGCGGGAGTATTTTTGGCAAGATGATACGGGGATTGGCACCGGGTCCCTGACCTGCGAGGCGGGTCAGGGGCGCTGGATGCTGTGGATGCGGCCCGCGGCATAGGTGGCGCGTGACGTGGTGCCATCGGTCCAGGTGATCGTGACGTCGGCCTGCTTGGCATGGCCAAGCCCTACGTGCAGCGGCAGGGCTTGTCCGCCGGCGTGCCCGCCGCCGACCCGCAGTTCCCTGATCTGGGTGCCCTGGTCCGTTGTCACGCTGACCCGCGCGCCGATTGCATTGCGGTTGCCGCCGGGCTGGCTGAGTGACAATCCGATCCAGTGGCCCGCCTGCTGCGTCGTGTTCTGGAACAGCAGGATATTGGCCCGTCTGTTGACGACGACCAAATCCAGCAGACCGTCACCGTCGAAATCCGCCAGCGCTGCGCCACGTGCCCGTGCGGTATCGGCGACACCTGCCGCTTCGGCTGTCTCGGTAAAGCTGCCGTCCGGTTTCTGGATCAGCATATTGTTGGGGTCGGCCATCGCATTGGTCGGCATTTGGTCGACATTGCCCTTGGCAATGAACAGATCGGGGCGCGCATCATTGTTCACGTCGCCGAATTCCGCGTGCCAGCCCGTCGAGGGGCGTCCGTCGTCACCGATGAACGGGCGCTGCGCATAGGTGCCCAGCCCGAACGGCGCGCGCGTGTAGGTGCCATCTGGCTGCGCCAGTTGCATCAATTGATCCCCCATTGAGGTCAGCATCACCTCGTCGCGGCCGTCGCCTGTCAGATCGGCACTGGCGATTCCCATGCCCCAGAGCGAAACATCCTCCCAGCCGTCGGCCTGGCCCAGGAACCGGCGGTCCGCGATGTCCCACATCTGTTCGTACCCGGTCCGGACGTAATAATGCCGGTCGTTGGAGATTCGCAGCGCCATGCGGCCACGCGCGTCGGTGGCGGCCAGCATCGACAGGGCGCAAAACCCGGGATCAAGGGTATCCGCCCGGTAGCCTTTGGGTGTCGGGCGCAGGATCGTGTTGGTGTCGCAGGCCTCGAACGGGCCGTCGGGATCTGCGCGATCAACATAGTGGCCCACTGCCATGACCGGGCGGTTGTCGTCCTCCCACCAGGCAGTAAAGGCGGTTGTCCATTGATCGGTCTGCGGCAGGCCCCACAGGTCCGTGGCATCGGTAAAGGTACAATCGGGACCACCGCGCAGGGCCACATCGGGACCCACGCGCATCACATAGAGATCCATGTGGCCATCGGCGTCGATATCCAGCGGATAGGCCCCCGTGACGCCGGTCAGCGTGGGCAGGGGCATCGGCGCGAATTGCATATCACCTGTATTGCGCCACAGGGCCGCGGGATTGCTGCCGCCTGCGGCAAAGATATCGGGCCGCGCGTCCCCGTCGCAATCCATGACCGCCACGCCACCGCCGACAAAATGTTCCCAGCCGCCGTCATAGACATGATCGCCCAGCCTGTCCGAGACGTCGGTGAAACTGACCTGTGCTGCGGCAGGCGCCGCCCAGACCATCAGGATCAACGCCCGGATCATGCCGACAACAGTCTGTCGGTCAGCGCCGACAGCGCCAGCGCCGCAGCACCGCGCGCCCAGACCAGATCATCCCAGACATGGGTCACAATCTGGCAATGCGACCGGCCTTCGGTCAGGGTCAGGGTTTCCATGTCGGTCACAACATCCTGTGAAAAAAGGTAATTGTAGCGTATCCGTTCCCCCGCGAGGATCACGAGCGCGGGATCGAACAGCTGGACCACATTGGCCAGCCCGACCGCCAGATAGCGCCCCGCACGGTCAAAGATCGTGCGCGCCGCCAGATTACCCGCCTGCGCCTGCGCATAGAGCCGTTCGATCAGATGTCCGGGGTCTGTCGTGGGGTCCGTATCGTTCAACGCGGTTGCGGCCTCGCGGGCCAATGCATAATCCGCCAGATAGGCCTCGAGGCAGCCACGCTGACCACAGCGGCACAGCGCACCGTCCAGCGCAACCTTGGTGTGGCCCAGCTCCAGCCCCATGCCGCGGCTGCCGCGGAACAGGCGGTTGTTCAGCACCAGTCCCATGCCGACACCATGTTCGATGGTGACGACCGCAAAATCGGGGCGATTGCGCCCCTGACCGAACCACAGTTCTGCAAGCGTCAGCACATTCGCATCGTTATCCAGCGTGACGGGCACGCCGAAACGGGCGCGCGCCAGCTGTGCCAGCGGTATGTCGACGCCCCATAGCAAGGGCGACCACGGCACGATACCGGTTTCATGATCGACGATCCCGGACAGGCCCAGCCCGATCCCGGAAATGTCCGCCATGGTCAGTCCCGCACGCGCGATCAGGTCCGAAATCAGATCGGCCAGTTCCGCGATCAGGTCATCGGGTGTCTTGCGGCTGCGGGCGCTGGGTCTGCTGATGTCGGCACGTGTGATCCCGGCAAAATCGGTCAGGACCGCGGACAGGCTGGCATCGGCGATCTTGACACCCACGACGCAGGCAAAGCCGGGGACAACGGACAGGGCGACAGGTGGACGTCCGCGGCCCTGTTCACGGGCGGGTGCCGTGCATTCTGTCAGCAGACCCAGCTGGATCAGGTCGGCAGTGATCGCCGTCACCGATCCCGCAGAGACGTCGAGACCGCGCGCGATTTCTGCCCGCGATGTCTGCCCGACGGCGCGCACATGGGCAAAGACCTGCTGGCGCAGGGACAGGGTTTGACCGTCCTGCGTTCCGACGAGTGGTCCACACCCCGGCACCGCGCTGATGTCGGGCGCTACCGCATCCATTTCTTTACCTCCCGAAGAAAATAATCGCCGCAAGCAGCCATTATTCGTATCGCACGGCCCTCCACTGCCGTGCATGCAACGCATTACGCAGATTGGCGACAGTTATGGCAAGAATATTTCACGCGTCAGCGTAATTTATTTTGACAACTGAAATAAAGCTGGCATGCTCTTGTGCACCGGGGGAGATCCCGAATCCGCGCGTTGCGCGGCACAACCGTCTGGGAGGACACAATGAACAAGTCAATTATCGCCGCCGTCATCGCGACGGTCGGTTTCAGTTCTGCCGCGCTGGCCGAAAGCCACAGCGTCACTGTTGGCGTGAGCTGGTCCAACTTTCAGGAAGAGCGCTGGAAAACCGACGAAGCAGCCATTCAGGCCGCATTGGAGGCGGCTGGCGCAAGCTATATTTCCGCCGACGCACAGGCCTCTGCGGCCAAGCAGCTGACCGATATCGAAGCCCTGATCGCACAGGGTGCTGACGCGCTGATCATCCTTGCGATGGACAAGGACGCAATCGGGCCGGCAATCGACCAGGCCGCTGCCGAAGGCATCCCCGTTGTCGGTTACGACCGTCTGATCGAGGACGAGCGTGCGTTCTACCTGACCTTTGACAACAAGGGTGTCGGCACGATCATCGCCGAAACTGTGTCCGCCGCGGCCCCCGAAGGCAACTATGCGATCATCAAGGGCGATCCTGGTGATCCCAACGCGCTGTTCCTGCTGGAAGGCATGATGGAAGTGTTGCAGCCGATGATCGACAGCGGTGCCGTCACCATCGCAGGTGAGGCATTCACCGACGGCTGGAAGCCCGAGAATGCACAGCGCAACATGGAACAGATCCTGACATCCAACGACAACAACATCGATGCCGTGCTGTCCCAGAACGACGGTATGGCCGGTGGTGCGATTGCAGCACTTGCAGCGCAGGGTCTGGACGTGCCGGTCGGTGGCCAGGACGGCGATCTTGCTGCGCTGAACCGCGTCGCACGTGGCACGCAGACTGTGTCCGTCTGGAAAAACAGCCGGGATCTGGGCGGTCGCGCCGCTGATATCGCTGTCGCACTGGCCAGTGGCACCGCACTGGACGCCGTGCCCGAGGCACAAAAGTGGGCTGGTGGTGAAAACGGTGTGGAAATGAACGCCATCTTCCTCGCACCGACACCGATCACGGCCGACAACCTGAACCTCGCGATCGACGCAGGCCACATCTCGAAAGAGCAGGCATGTGAAGGCGCGATGGAAACCGTCGCAGCCTGCCAGTAAGGCAAACGACACTCCGGCGCGGGCCTTTCCCGCGCCGGATACCCGCATGGACGCGGTGCTGCCGCGACCATGTTTGCCTGCATATACCGCTGCGCCTTTGCGCCGGTTGCGGGCCATCAATTCACAGCTCAGATTACACGCGCAGGACAGAACATGACTGACAGCACTGCCTCGACGCCCGCGTCGCCTTCGAACCCACCGCCCGGCACTGACCGACCGGGCGCCTGGTCCCGGTTTCTGACCGCGACCGAGCTGGACACGCGGCTGATCGGCATGGTGGCCGCGCTGGCACTGATCTGGGTCGGTTTCCACATGTACGGGGCCATCGTGAACAACTTTGGCGCGTTTCTGACGCCGCGCAACCTGTGGAACCTCAGCGTGCAGACGTCGAGCATCGGGATCATGGCGACGGGCATGGTGCTGGTCATCATCACCCGCCACATCGACCTGTCGGTCGGGTCCATCCTGGGGTTCTGCGCCATCGTGATGGGCATGTTGCAGGTCTATATCCTGCCGCCGATCCTGGGGCTGGGCCATCCGTTGATCTGGATCATCGCAGTCTTGGCGGGCATTCTGAGCGGTGCGATCATCGGTGCATTCCAAGGGTCGCTGATCGCCTATGGTGCCATTCCTGCGTTCATCGTGACGCTGGGCGGTCTGCTGGTCTGGCGCGGTGCGGCATTCCTGATCGCACGCGGCGAGACGATTTCCCCCGTGGACAGCACCTTTGCTCTGCTGGGCGGCGGGCCTTATGGCGCGGTCGGTGCCACGGGCAGCTGGATCGTGGGTCTGATCGTCTGTGGCGGCATCATTTTTGGCGTTCTGAACGGCCGACGTCAGCGGACCAAGTTCCAGTTCAAACAGCGTCCGGTCTGGGCTGACAGCTTTTTGGCGTTGCTGGGCTGTGGCGCGACGATCGGTGCGGTGATCCTGGTCAATTCGTACTACTGGCCACGTGGCATCGTGAACCAATGGGCGGCGGCCAATGATGTGGTCGTGCCGGAAACCGGCCTGCAGATCAGCTACGGTTTCGCGATCCCCGTGCTGATCCTTGCGGTCGTGGCGGTGGGCATGAATTTCCTGCTGACCCGCACGCGGTTCGGGCGCTACGTCTTTGCCATCGGTGGCAACCCCGGGGCGGCCGCCCTTGCCGGCATCGACACCAAATGGATGACGGTCAAGATTTTCGCGATCATGGGCGGTCTGGCCGGTCTGGCCTCTGTCGTGGCGTCGGCGCGTCTGAATTCCGCCACCAACGCGCTGGGCACCCTGGACGAGCTCTACGTTATCGCCGCTGCCGTGATCGGTGGCACATCGCTGGCAGGGGGCGTCGGCACGATCTTTGGCGCAATCCTGGGCGCGCTGGTGATGCAGTCGCTGCAATCGGGCATGGTGCTGATCGGATTTGACGCCGGCATGCAGCAGGTCGTCGTGGGTTCCGTGCTGGTGCTGGCCGTGTTCCTCGACATTCTCTACCGTCGCAAGTCAAAGTAAGGGTCTGACATGGCTGAGCAAAATAACATTGATCGCAGCGGAACCCCATTGGTCGAGATGCGCAATATCTCGATCGCATTCGGCGGGATTCAGGCTGTCGATGACGTCACTGTCGATCTCTACCCCGGCGAGGTGGTGGGCCTGCTGGGGCACAACGGCGCCGGTAAATCGACGCTGATCAAGATTCTGTCCGGCGCCTATGCAGCTGACAGTGGTGAGATCTACGTCAACGGCGAAAAGGCGGAAATCAACAACCCCCGTGATGCCCGCTCCTATAATATCGAAACCATCTACCAGACGTTGGCGCTGGCCGATAACCTGGATGCGGCCAGCAACCTGTTTCTGGGACGCGAGCTGATTACCCGGGCCGGGATGCTGGACGATGCCCAGATGGAGGCCGAGGCCCGCAAGATCATGCACCGCCTGAACCCGAATTTCAAAAAATTCGCGGAACCGGTCAGCGCATTGTCGGGCGGTCAGCGTCAGTCCGTCGCCATTGCGCGGGCGGTTTATTTCGACGCAAAAATCCTGATCATGGACGAGCCGACCGCAGCACTGGGGCCGCAAGAGACCCAGATGGTGGCCGAGCTGGTGCAGGAGTTGAAACGCCAGGGTCTGGGCATTTTCCTGATCAGCCACGACATCGCCGATGTCATGGAATTGTGCGACCGCGTGTCCGTGATGAAGAACGGCCAGCTGGTCGGCACCGAAAAGGTCGAGGATGTGACCGACGACGACATCCTGGGCATGATCATTCTGGGTAAGAAACCGGGGCAGGCCGCGGCCTGACCCAGTGGCGTGACGACGTGGCACAGGCCGCGCGTCACGCCAACCTTGTGCTGACGCGCCCAAATCGGGACAGTCGGGCGCATGACAGACCTCCATTCCTATCGCCATGACCCACAGGTGCCGGTGTTCGACGATGCGGACCCGGTCGCCGTGATGGACGCCACATGTGCGGTCTGTAGCTGGGGCGCGCGGATGATCCACAGGATGGACCGCACGGGGCGCGTGCGCATTTGCCCGATCCAGACACCGCTGGGGGCGGCCCTGCTGCGGCACTACGGCATGGATCCCGACGATCCGGTCAGCTGGATGTACGTTGATGCAGGTGTACCATATCGCAATATGGAGGGCGTGATACACGCCGCCCGCAGCTACGGCGGATGGGGACGGTTGGCTGGGGCGTTGCTGGTCCTGCCGCGTCCGCTGCGTGATTGGCTTTATCTGCAGTTTGCGCGCAATCGCTACGCGATCTTTGGGCGCGGTGATCTGTGCGCGCTGCCTGATCCGGCGTTCCAGAACAGGCTGATGACATGACAACGCCGATCTTCAAACGGGTGCTTGACGATGATTTCGCAAAACTCCCGTCCGAAATTCAGCGCACCCACCTGACGACAGAGATCTCTCGGTGGCAGGGCCGCAGTGCGATTGACCGGGGGCCGGGGATCTGGCCGCGCCTCTTGTGCGCGTTGTTCCGGTTTCCGCCGGCGCAGGACGATATCGCCGTGACGGTGACAAAGACTGTGACGCCAAAGGGCGAAACCTGGGTCCGGCAATTCGGACGTCACCGTTTTCAGTCGCATCTGTCGGTGCGGGACGGCGTGATGCACGAACGTTTTGGTCCGTTCACATTTGCCATCGGGCTGACGGTTGCGGATGGCGCACTGCACTACCCCGTGCAGGCGGGGCGGCTGGGGCCAATCCCGCTGCCGCGGTGGTTGCTACCGATTTCGGTCGCGCGTGAATACGTCGTGGGCGGGCTGTTCCATTTTGACGTGGCCTTGCGCGCACCGATCACCCGGCGGGCGATGGTGCGCTATCGCGGTCATTTGCGGCAGGCCTAGCCCATCCGTTCGCTGGTGTAGGACCCCGGCGAGGCGGGAAAGACCACCGTCTTGTTGCCGTTGATGAACACGCGTCCGTGCACATGGGCGTGGATCGCGCGGGCCAGCACCTGTGCCTCCACATCCCGGCCCAGACTGACGTAATCGTTGGCGGATTGCGCATGGGTCACGCGGATCGTGTCCTGTTCGATGATCGGACCCTCGTCCAGATCGGCGGTGACATAGTGTGACGTCGCCCCGATCAGTTTCACGCCACGCTCGAAAGCCTGCTTGTAGGGGTTGGCACCCTTGAAGCTGGGCAGGAACGAGTGGTGGATGTTGATGATCCGGCCCGACATCTGTTTGCACATCTGGTCCGACAGGATCTGCATGTACCGGGCCAGCACGATCAGGTCCGCGCCGGAGTCGTCGACCACCTGCATGATGCGCGCCTCGGCCTCGGGCTTGTTTTCCTTTGTGACCTTGATGCAGTGGAACGGGATGTCGTGATTCACAACAACCTTTTGATAATCCATGTGATTCGAAACCACGGCTGCGATTTCGATGGGCAGCGCACCGATGCGCCAGCGATACAGCAGATCGTTCAGGCAATGGCCGAACCGGCTGACCATGATCACGACCTTTGGCTTGATCGCCTCGTCAAAGAAATCGAACGTCATGTCGAAATCGGCCGCCAGCGCGCCAAAGGCCTGCGTCAGCGCATCCAGGGTCTTGCCCTGTTCGGACTGGAAACTGACCCGCATGAAAAACATGCCGGTGTCCGCGTCGTCGAATTGCGCGGAGTCAGTGATGTTGCAGCCGTGATCTGCCAGAAACACGGCGATCGCGGCGACGATGCCACGGCGGGATAGGCAGGTGACGCGCAGTGCAAAGGTATCCATCGGGGTCTCTTTTCGGTCGTATCTACGGTTGGCGCACTTCTTGGGCGGGTGGGGCTTGGCGTCAATGGGCGCTCTGCCACAGGACGCAAATTAGGCGACAAATCCGGCGCGCGTCGCGCAAAGGCGGCGCGTGATGCGCCGCCTGCGACCAATCTGCGGATCAGGCCGGGGTGGCCTGCCTGTGCGGGTGCCTCTGCCAGTACCACAGGCGCCATAGTTCCAGCGCGGCCAGCGGGGCAAAATGCACGATCGCGGCACCGGGGCTGTCCCAGTCGTGGATGCTGGCCCAATGCACCAGCGTCAGCACGGCAGCAGGATAGACCCAGCGTTGCAGCGTCTTCCAGCGGCGGCCCAGACGTCGCACCATCGCGTCAGTCGAGGTCAGCGCAAGTGGGATGAAGATGATAAAGGCGATCCAGCCGGTCCAGATATACAGGCGCGGCAATGCAGCGATGACTGTTGCGACGCTGGATGTGTCGATGAGGTAGAACGCCGTATGAATTGCTGCGTAAACGAATGACGCCGCACCGAAATGGCGGCGGCTCTTGCGCAACCAGCGCGCGATGGGCCGCCCTTTCAGCAACATCGCCAGCGGCGTCATCATCAGGGTGATGATCAGCAGACGCGCGGCCCATTCGCCCGTGGGGTGGACAAGGATATGGATCATGCGCGGATTGTCCGAGGTCAGACTGACGATGATCCACAGCACGGGTTGCAGGGCCAGCAGGGCCCAGAGCGGATAGGGGTTGAGGCGATGCAGCATGGCGTTTGTCCTGTCGTGGTCATGAAAAAGGGCGGCACCATCAGGTGCCGCCCTGTTCAGGTTCAGCCGCGGTTGCGGCGTCCCAGGTCCAGGTTGCCATCCCCGTCGCGGTCCAACCGTTGGGTCAGCGCATCGAAACGTCTATCCATTTCCTGCGCCGAAATCATGCCATCGCCGTCCGCATCCAGGTTCTGGAATGCATCGACCATCCGTTCGCGGATGAATTCGGCGTAGAGCGTGTTGAACTCTTCCAGGGTCAGTGCTCCGTCGCCCGACGTATCAGCCTCGGTCACCTTGGCCGTGCGAAAGGCGTCGATTTCCGCCACGGTCAGCGCACCGTCGCCATCGGTGTCGGCCTGCATGATGATCTGGCCCATGATTTTGCGGCCGCCGTCACGCCCGTTGTGGCCCCTGCGGCCTTCGCCGCGCTCGGCGCGGGGTTGGCGTGCCTTGGTCGCGGTGCCGTCGGTCGGCGCAGACTGGGTCACGGCTGCCTCGGGGGTGGCAGCCTCCTGGGCGGTTGCAACCATCGCGCCGCTTGCAGCCAGTGCCACGGCGAGGAATGTCATCGGCAGAATGTTTGCGTTTTTCATCGTATGATCCTTTCAAGATCCGGTTGGCAGAGGCGCGGCATGCGCCCCGATGACCGTGATCTAGCCGTTCATCGCGTGCGATGTGTGTCAGCGACAGCAGGGTTTTGTCGCCATGTGTCACAGGGGCGGGTCCTGATACATCTTGCGACAAAGTTCTGCGTCATGCGGGCGCTGCGCACTGGATCGGCGGGGGCTGACCCCGCTATGACAGGGGGGGCAACAAGTGGATTTCACCGATGACCGACGCAGAGGCCCCCCAGATCCTGATCGTGGACGATGCGCGCGACATCCGCGAACCGCTGGGCCAATACCTGCGCAAACAGGGTTACCGCACGCAGCTTGCCGCGAACGCAGGCGAGGCGCGTCGCACATTGGACGAGGCGCGGATCGCGCTGGTGATCCTCGACATCATGATGCCAGGCGAAGACGGGCTGAGCCTGTGTCGCTGGCTGGTCGAACACAAGGGGCCGCCGATCATCCTGCTGACCGCCATGGCCGACGGCACCGACCAGATTGTCGGGCTGGAAATGGGGGCCGACGATTACGTCACCAAGCCGTTCAATCCGCGCGAACTACTGGCGCGGATCCGCGCCGTTCTACGTCGCGTACCCGAACCGGCGGCAGTGGTTGCCAGTGACCGCAGGCGGTTCGGAGCTTGGGTGCATGATCCCGCCGCCCAGTCGTTGGTTCATGACGACGGCCACAGCGTCGATCTGACCACGGGCGAGAGCCGCCTGATGGGGATTTTTCTCGATCATCCGGCGACCGTGCTCAGCCGGGCGCGTCTGTTGGATCTGACCGCCGGGCGCGACAGCAAGGCCTATGACCGCGCCATCGACAATGCCGTCAGCCGCCTGCGCCGCAAGATCGAGGATGATCCGGCACGCCCCGTGTTGATCGTGACCGAATGGGGCGGCGGATACCGTCTGGCGGCCGAGGTGACCCCGGCATGAGGCGGTTGTTTCCCAGCGGCCTTGCAGGGCGGTTCATGCTGCTGCTGGCGGCAGCCCTGATCGCGGCCAATGTCGCGGCGCTGATCCTGTTGTCGGTGGACCGGGTGCAGGGCGACCGCGCCGCGTTGGCCCAACGCGAAATCGAACGCGTGGTGTCGCTGGTGCCCGCGATCGAGGCCGTTGCCGCCGCCGAACGGATGCGGATCGCTGCCGAGGCATCGACCCGGTTTTCCCGCGTGTCGGTCACGGCAGATGCACTGGTCGGACCCGCCGCAGGCGGTCTGCCGCGTGTGCAGCGTCTTGTGCAATCGCTTGGTGACATGCTGCCGGGCAGAGAGGTGAGGGCGTCACTGATACCCGCACGTGGCGAGGACCGGGGCAGGGCGCGGATCGAGGCGCTGGCGATCTCGATCCAGTTGCGCGGTCCGGTGGGCCAATGGTTGAATGTCGCGACACGGCCATTGCCACAGGACGGTCCGGATTTTGACGATCGGCTGTTCTTTTTGTTGTTGAGCCTGTCGCTGGTGTCCACCCTTGGGGTCAGTTGGCTGTTACTGCGGCGGTTGACCGGGCCGCTGACCCGCCTGACGGCCGCCACCCGCGCGGCCGGGCGCGGTGACCGCAGCGTCCGCGTAGTCGAGGGCGGCGCGCGCGAGCTGCGCGAGCTGGGTGTTGCATTCAACGCCATGCAGGCAAGCATCGCGCAGTTTGACGCAGAACGGATGCGCACGCTGGGGGCGGTGGGCCACGACCTGCGCACACCGATCACGTCGCTGCGGATCAGGGCCGAAATGCTGGACAGCCCAGAGGCGGCCGCAATGATCCGCACGCTGGACGAGATGACGGTCATGGCCGATGGTCTTGTGGCCTTTGCCCGTGGCGCAGCCGAGGCCGAAAAGGTCACACGCGTCGATCTGACCGTCTTGTTGACACGGTTGTGCGCCGAACGGGGCGCGGTGCTGGCCGACGCGGGTCCTGTCTGGGTGCGTGCACGGCCTGTCGCGCTGGGCCGGGCGCTGGGCAATCTGATCGACAACGCGGTCCGCTATGCCGGTCAGGCGCAGGTTGCTGTCAGCACCGCAGATGGCGCGGCGGTGGTCACGGTCAGCGACACGGGGCCGGGAATCGATCCCGCAAGGCTGGATGCGATGTTCGATCCCTTTGTACGCGGTGACGACAGCCGCAGCACTGACACCGGCGGTGCCGGTCTGGGCCTGTCGATCGCCCGCAATATCGTCCTGTCGCATGGCGGCACGATCACGCTGGCCAACCGCAAAGAAGGCGGTTTGCAGGCGCGCGTGACAATCCCGCAGGCCTAGCCGTCCAGCGCCGCCATCCCCTTGGCTGCGAACATCGGCACCATTTGACCGGCGCGGCGACCGGCCTCTGGGTTTGACGCATTGCCGTCCAGCGACCTGCGATAGACGCCCTGCAGGATCGCGGCCATCCGGAAAAAGCAGAATGCCACATAGAACCCAAGGTGCGCGATCCCGTCGATGCCGCGCCGCGCGCAATAGGCCGCGACAAAATCTGCATCCGTCGGCAGGCCAAGGGCTGCGCGGTCAACACCCTCCAGACCACGAGTATCTGGCCCCGTCGGCATCTGCCACTGCATCAGCACCGCCGCGAGGTCGGCATAAGGGTGGCCTGTGGTCGACAACTCCCAGTCCAGCACGGCGACGCAGTCCGTCCCGGCCTGTGCGAACATCATGTTGTCGATCCGGTAGTCGCCATGCACCAGCGTGCGCTGGCCGTCGTCGGGGGGCAGGTGGCGCGCCATCGCAGCGGTCAGCGCATCCATGTCAGGCAGGTGTGACGTTTCGGAGGCTGCATATTGCTTGGTCCAGCGCGCGATCTGCCGTTCAAAGTAGTTTCCGGGTGGACCAAAGTCGCCCAGCCCGACGGCGTCGATATCCACGTTGTGCAGGGCCGCCAGAACGCGGTTCCAGTCGTCCATCAGGGCGCGCCGTTCCGATACTGTCAGCCCGTCCAGCGTGGGTTCGTTGAAATTGCGCCCTGCCACATGGTCCATGACGTAGAAATCCGACCCGATCACCGACGGGTCCTGACACAGCAGATGCACGGGTGCGACCGGCACATCCGTGCCCGCCAGTGCCCGCTGCACCCGAAATTCACGGTCGACAGCATGCGCCGATTTCAGCAGCACCCCGGGCGGTTTGCGCCGCAGCACATATTTGCCCGCAGCCGTTGTCAGCAAAAACGTAGGGTTGGATTGGCCCACCTGAAATTTCTCTGCCGTGATCGGACCAGAAAACCCGGGCAGATGCGCTGTCAGATAGCGTTCGACCGCAGCAAGGTCCAAGGTCTGCGTCTCTTTCGGCATGTGCTGTCCTGTCAGGCTGTTGCGTCGGATCAGCAAAGCGCAAAGCCCGCGCCCGCGCAATGCCACAGTCCCGCTTGTCACGTGACGTGGCCCCGGTCATCGTGGCACGGTTTGCAGAAAAGGGGGGCATCATGGATCCACGGGACAAACTGGTCGTCGTCACGGGGGCCGCCGCAGGGATCGGGCGGGCGCTGTGCATGGCATTTGCCCAAGCCGGTGCGCGGCTGGTTTGTGTGGATCGTGACGGCCCGGGTGCTGCCGCGACGGCAGCGCTGGTGAACGGTCAGGCCGCCACGGTGGACTTGGCCCAAGAGGCGCAGGTCGCCGGCCTGATCGACAGGATCGAGTGTGACACTGGACCGATCGACCTGTTCTGCTCGAACGCCGGCATTTTTGTGTCCGGCGGGGTCGAGGTGCCCGATCCCGACTGGCAGCGCATCTGGCAAGTCAACGTCATGGCACATGTCTATGCCGCGCGTCATCTGGTGCCGCGCATGATCGCGCGGGGCGGGGGTTATCTGGTGAACACCGCCTCTGCCGCCGGCCTCTTGAACCAGATCGGTGCGGCTCCTTACGGTGTGACGAAACATGCGGCTGTCGGTCTGGCCGAATGGTTGGCACTGACCCACGGCGACGATGGGACCAGGGTATCTGTGCTGTGCCCGCAAGGGGTCGATACCGCCATGATCGCAGGTGGTGCGGGGGTTGCCGGGATCGATGGTGTCATACCGCCCCAAGCCGTTGCAGAGGCCTGCGTGCAGGGGGTGCTGGACGAGGTATTCCTGATCCTGCCACACCTTCAGGTCCGCGATTACATCCGGAACAAGGCGGATGACACCGACCGCTGGATCGGCGGCATGCGCAAGCTGAACCGCAGGTTTCGGAACGGTCAGTGATCCGTCGTCAACCAGCAGCGCACCAGCGCGCTGTCAGGATCGTCCAGTCCTGCGATGACGGAAAAATGGTTGTGATCGTCGTCGATGTGCAACGTGGTCGGCACGTCCAGCCCGTCCCAGATCGCAGCCATCAGGCGCGACTGGCGTAGGAATTCGGGCCTCTCACCGCCGCCGACCCAGCAGGTCATGGGAATGGCGCGGGCGGGGGCTAGCAAAGCGGGGCTTTCGGCCACGGCCTCTGCCTGGTCCAGGCACAGACGGTCATTCATTGCCGTGCGCAGCAGCGGGCGCAGGTCGAACAGCCCGCTGATCGCAATGACATGCGCCACCCGGTCCAGCACGCGGCTAGAGAGCGGGCTGTCGGCGCAGATCATCCGGGTGGCCAGATGCCCACCGGCGGAATGACCCGCCAGCCGGATGGGGCCGTCAACGCGCAGCGCCGCGGCGCTGATCGCCGCCCCGACCTGTGATGTGATTTCATTGATCCGGGCCTGGGGGGCCAGCGTGTAGCCCGGCAAACAAACCGCCCAACCGGCCGCGACCGCACCCGCGGCTAGATGGGTCCAGTCGGATTTTTCCGTTTGCAGCCAGTATCCGCCGTGGACAAAGACCGCCAGCCCGCGCGGCGTGCCCTCGGGCCAGACCAGATCATATCGCGCGCGTGGCGCTGCAGCGTAGGGCAGGTCGCGTTCGATCCGCACACCGCTGTCGCGAAAGGTTGCGGCCGCCATCGCCCATTGGGCCGGCAAGGTTTCGGACCCCGGAATATGGGCGCTGTTGGCAAAGGCATCGTCCCAGTCCCGGATCGGGTCCAACATGGCGGGCTCCTGTCTAATGGGAATGTGCTGACCCTAGCATTGCGCCGGACAGGCGCAATGCGGACTTTGCAGGCTGCGCGAAACCGGACATGCTGCCCCAAACCGGAGGAGGAGCCGCGATGAAACCCAAGATCATCCTTGCGCCGCACTGGCGCGGCATGACCGAACTGTTCGACGCAGACAGCCTGTCGCGGCTACAGGCCTATGACGTGGTCTGGGGCGAGGATGGGCCGATCCCGCCGGACATTTATGACGCTGCCCTGTCCGATGCGGCAGTCATCATCACGACCGATCCGCGCATCGATCAGGCGACGCTGGACCGCGCGCCCCACCTGCGGGCCGTGATCGAGGTGTCGGGCGAATTTCCCGCCACCATCGACTATGCGGCCTGTGATGCGGCCGGTATCCCAGTGCTCAGTTGCGCACCGGGGTTCAGGCAATCGGTTGCGGAAATGGGACTGGCGATGGCCCTAGGCTCGGCACGGGGGCTGGTGGCGGAACACGAACGGTTCCGTGTCGGGACTGAAAATTGGCTGGACGACATGAATGGCCGCGATAGAACGCTGTTCGGCGCGAATATCGGGTTTGTCGGTTTTGGACAAATCGCACGGGCGCTTTGCCCGTTGCTGGCCCCCTTTGGGGTAACCATTCGGGCACATGATCCCTGGCTGCCAGACGCTGTTGCAAAGAATCTTGGGGCCAGCTTGTGCGATCTTGATACGGTCATGGGCGCGTCTGACGTAGTGTTCGTCGTCGCGGTGCCGACATCGGAAAACCACAAATTGATCGGCGCGGATCAGCTGGCGTTGATGCCGAAGGGCGCACGATTGGTCGTGCTGAGCCGGGCGCATCTGGTGGATTTCGACGCGCTGATGGTGGCATTGGTGGCAGGTCGCATTCAGGCGGCCATCGACGTGTTTCCGACCGAACCGCTGGCCGCCGATCATCCGATCCGCAGCCTGCCCGGGGTGATTCTGTCACCACATCGCGCGGCGGCTGTGCCGGGCGGGCGGCAGTTGATCGGGCGGCTGATACTGGATGAGCTGGACCTGTTGTTCGCGGGCGAGGCACCGCGCCATCTGGCCCGCGCCGATCCGGCCCGCATGGCCAGTCTGACGGCAGTCAACACGGCGGCCTCGGTCGCGGATATGGCCGCCCGCAGGCAAGAATGATCACGCGCTGAAACTGCCCGCATAGGCATCGCGCAGGATGTTTTTCTGCACCTTGCCCATGGTGTTGCGGGGCAGCGCGTCCAGAGTGACGATTCGTTTTGGCTGTTTGAACCGCGCCAGTTTGGGGCCAAGCTGCGCCAAGATCGCATCTGGGTCGATCGTGGCCCCCGGTGCGGCGACCAGCACGGCGACAACGCCTTCTCCGAAATCGGGGTGCGGTGCGCCGATGACAGCACTTTCCAGAACACCGGGCTGTGCATCGAGCACTGCTTCGATTTCCTTGGGGTAGATGTTGAACCCGCCAGAGATGATCAGGTCCTTGTTGCGCCCGACAATGCTGACATAGCCGTCGGCATCGATCAGGCCGAGGTCCCCAGTGATGAAAAATCCGTCGGGGCGCAGCTCTTCGGCGGTTTTCTCGGGCATCTGCCAATATCCCTTGAAAACGTTGGGGCCGCGCACCTCGATCTGGCCGATGGTGCCGGGGGCCAGCTCTGCCCCGGTGGCCGGGTCGGTAATCTTGAGCGCGACCCCCGGCAGCGGCAGACCGACGGTGCCCGCCCGCCTGTCGCCGTCATAGGGGTTTGAGGTGTTCATGTTGGTTTCCGTCATCCCGTAGCGTTCAAGGATTCGGTGCCCGGTCCTGCCTGCAAAGCGGGCGTGCGTTTCTGCCAGCAGGGGCGCAGAGCCCGACACGAACAGCCGCATGTTGGCGCACAGGTTCGCATCAAATCGGTCCTCGTCCAGCAGGCGGGTATAGAACGTCGGCACCCCCATCAGGGCGGTGGCGCGGGGTAGGTGGGCCATGATCTGGTCGGTCTCGAATTTCGGCAGGAAAATCATCGCGCCACCGGCCAGCAACGTGATGTTGGTCGCCACGAACAGTCCGTGCGTGTGAAAGATCGGCAGCGCATGCAGCAGCACATCCTGCGCCGTAAAACGCCAGTATTCGGTCAGCGTCCGCGCGTTGGACAGCAGGTTGTCCTGTGTCAGCATCGCCCCCTTGGACCGGCCCGTGGTACCGGATGTATAGAGGAAGGCTGCCAGATCATCGCCGCTGCGCGGCACCGTGTCGAATTGATCGGGACACCCCGCTGCAAGGTCCGCGAAACTGCCAGCCCCTTGCGCGTCCAGGCTGTGCAAAAGGGCACCATGCGATTGCGCGACAGGTGCCAGATCCGTTGACCGCTGCGGGCTGGCCAGCACCAGTTTCGCACCTGCGTTGCCGATGAAATAATCCAGCTCTGCCGCCGTGTAGCCCGTGTTCAACGGCAGGAATATGACGCCTGTCTGGGCGCAGGCCGCATAGACGGCCAGTGCCTGAGGCGATTTGTCGATCTGCACGGCCAGCCGGTCGCCAGCGGCCAACCCCAGATCACTGATCGCATGGGCAAATCGTGCGGCCATCCGCAGGAATGCGTCATGCGTGATCGTGTTACCGTCCGGCAAGTGCAGAAACGGGGTCTGCCGCCCGGCATGACAGCCAAAGAGCGCATCATAGAGAGGGTTCGTCATGTGGGGCTGTCCTGCCTGGCTGCAACGGTCAGTCAGTGTCGCCACTTTGCGCGTTCCGTGCAAGCCATGTGCCAGGGTGGCAACGGCTCGGGACGTGGGGGCAGCGATGTCGCGCTGGTCGATCGCGCCGAACAGCCGCTGGTCGTCGCGGCTGCGGCATTCCATCCACACGTGATCGCCATGGGACAAACAAGGTGTGCTCGGCGTGGCTTCGCCCATCAGTCCCATCCCGCGAGGTTCGGTCAGTCAGGACGATCCGATGTCGCGCAATTTGGCGTTGGATAGGGGCTGTCGTCGGGCGGCATCTGGATCAGCGCGATTGCCGAGTCGACCGTAAGGTTATGGAAGCCTAAAACCACAAGCGCATCGACGATAAGGCGCAGCTCTTCCAATACCGTCGGATCAAACCCAATTTCATCTGCCAGCGTGACGATCGCATCGGCATTGGCACCGCTGAAATTGGCCAGAAGAGTTGCCAGATGCGGCAGATCTCACGCCGCCAGCGCGCGCAATGAGAACACCGAATTTTCCAGAATGGGCTTTCACGGGGCCTTCGCTGCTGAGCGCACCAAGCACCGTTATCGTTGGTCCCTTGTCATGGGGCAGGGGCACCGGATCACAGACCCACCCAAAAACTGCCGTTCACCTGTCTTTGATCTGGGGGTAGACCACCGCAATTCATGTGGATTATGTGTGCGACATGGCCCCGAATACCGGATCGCGGACCATAGGAGAGCTTAGAATGCCCAACAACGCAGCCACTTCGGGAGCGACACTATCTTGCGCCCCCATGATGGATTGGACCGACAGGCATTGCAGGTATTTTCACCGGCTGATGTCGCGTCAGGCGTTGCTTTATACCGAAATGGTGACGGCACCTGCTGTGGTGCTGGGCGACTCCGAAAGGCTCTTGCGGTTCAATGCACAGGAACATCCCGTGGCCGTGCAGCTGGGTGGGTCAGAGCCTGCGCTCTTGGCAGAGGCGACACGTATCGCGACCGCAGCAGGCTATGACGAGGTCAACCTGAATTGCGGTTGCCCGTCGGACCGTGTGCAGTCAGGGCGTTTCGGTGCCATCCTGATGACAGAACCCGATCTGGTCGCGGCCTGTGTCACGGCGATGCAGGACGCCACGCATCTTCCGGTCACCGTGAAATGCCGGATCGGCGTGGACGATCAGGACCCCGCGCAGGTTCTGCCCGATTTTCTGGAACGGGTCGCGGGGGCGGGTGTGACGCGGTTCACGATCCATGCGCGCAAGGCGTGGTTGCAAGGTCTCAGCCCCAAGGAAAACCGCGATATACCTCCGCTGGATTACGACCTGGTGCTGGCGATGCGGGACCGCTTTCCGGACCTGCATCTCAGCGTGAACGGCGGGATAGACAGCCTTGATCTTGCAGAGGATTTTCTGGCCAAGGGATTGGATGGCGTGATGATCGGGCGGGCGGCCTATCACGACCCCAGCGCGATCCTGCTGGACGCCGACCGCCGCATTTTTGGCAGCGACCACGCCATCACGGCGCATGAGGCGGTCATGCAGATGGTCCCTTATGTCGATGCGCATATCGCGCAGGGCGGCCGCCTGCACCAGATCACCCGGCACATGCTGGGGCTGTTTCAGGGTCGGCCGGGTGCGCGGATGTGGCGACGTCACCTGTCGGAAAATGCATCGCGCGACGGCGCATCATCGCAAACGATGCTGGACGCGCTCGCCTTCGTGACGCAGGTTGCCGCTGAATAGGGGGAACCAGTCATGGATGTTGTGTTGCTGTTGCAGATGGGGGCGCTGTTGCTGGTCATCGGCGCCTTTGGTGGGATTCTGGCCGGTTTGCTGGGCGTCGGTGGTGGCATCGTGTTGGTGCCTGCGTTCTATTACGCCTTCGTCGGGCTGGGGTTCGACGGGCCAGAGGTGATGCGCCTGTGCCTTGGCACATCCCTCGCGACGATCATCGTGACTTCGATCCGGTCGGTCATGTCGCACAACAAGAAGGGTGCGGTTGACTGGGATATCCTGAAAACATGGGCACCGGGCATCGTGATCGGTGCAATCCTTGGCACCTTGCTGGTGGCACAGCTGCGCACCAGCGCGCTTCAGGCGATTTTCGGCGTTCTGGCCGTGATTGTCGGCCTTTACATGGCGACGGGGCGCAATCACTGGCGGCTGGGCGATGCGATGCCCAAGGGCGTGCTGCGCGCGATCCTGTCACCGATGCTGGGCTTCTTGTCGGTGCTGATGGGGATTGGTGGCGGGTCGTTCGGCGTGCCGGTCATGTCGCTCTTCGGGGTGCCCATCCACCGGGCTGTTGCGACGGCGGCTGGATTTGGCGTGATCATCGCAGTGCCAGCGGTCGTGGGTTTCCTGCTGACGCCGATGCAGGACGCGCCGCCGTTCACCATCGGGTCGGTCAATGCGGTGGCGTTCCTGCTGGTCATCGCCATGACCCTGATCACCGCCCCGATGGGGGCCGCGCTGGCCCACCGGATCGACGCAAAACCGCTCAAGCGGGGGTTTGGCGTGTTCCTGATCCTGGTGGCGCTGAACATGCTGCGCAAGGTGCTGTTCTAGAACGCATTTGCGCGGTAGTCGGCCAGCGTCTTGCCCGGCTCGTCGACGAATAGACCGGGCAGCAGGCGCAGGCCGGTCATTTGATCCAGTCGCAGGTCGTCGAACCTGCGGCCGGTTTCGTTCCACGCCGTCAACGTCCAGAGCCTGCCCCAATAGTCCAGACGCAGCGGCCGCAAGGTCGCGGTCTGATCGCCTATTGTCACCTGCACGCGCTGGCGGGCCCGCACCGCCTGCCGCAACGCCGCCAGGTGCTGAAACCCGCGTGCGGCATCGGCAAACGGATAGATCGCCAGTGCGTGATGCGCGGGATCGCCCGATTCTTCTGGCAAGAGCGCGTCCAGTTTTGCCGACAGACCCTGTGCAGCGCGCGACAGTTCCCCGTCATGGCCCTGTGCCACGACCGCAAGACCGATCGTCAGTGCCTCGACCTCGTCCATGGTCAGGTTCAGCGCGGGCAGTGTGACCGCTGCGGTGATCCGGTAGCCCACGCCGCGTTCCCCCGAGACCGGCACGCCGGAGGCGGCCAGCGTGTCCATGTCGCGATAGATCGTGCGGACATGCACGCCTGTGGCCTGCGCCAGCGCCTCGGCCCGGTGAAGCCCGCCACGGCGCAGCAATTGCACGATCCGCATCAGCCTGTCGGCACGTTTCACAGGCGATCCTCCCTCCTGACAGGTTTCTGTCGCAAGTTGTGAAAAGTCCAGCAAAAAAAGGTGGATTGCCCGTTTGCAATTCCGTGAAAGCCCTTTCAAACGGGCGCACCGCGTTTTATGTCTGTTGGGTCATTACCGCCGTGGGAAGCCACCCGCCGCGCGCAAAGGGGAATTTGAAATGTTGAACAACATCGGCCTTCCGGGCCTTCTGCTGATCGCCGTCGTCGTACTGGTCCTGTTCGGGCGCGGCAAGATTTCGTCGCTGATGGGCGAGGTCGGCAAGGGCATCACCGCGTTCAAACGCGGTGTCGACGACGGCAAGAAAGAACTGGACGACAGCTTTGGCGATGCGCGCGACGTCACACCTGACGCAAGCGTCGACAAAGCCGACAAAGACAAAGTCTAAGCCACAGATAGGGGGCGCTGCCCATGTTCGGCCTTGGCGCGAGCGAAATGATCCTTTTGGGGATCGTGGCCCTGATCGTGATCGGGCCAAAGGACCTGCCTAACATGTTCCGCACGCTGGGACAGTTTACCGGCAAGGCGCGGGCTATGGCGTCCGAATTCAGCCGCGCGATGGAGGCTGCGGCCGACGATGCGGGGGTCAAGGATATCTCCAAATCGATCAAGGCGGCGGCCAATCCGCAGGCCTTCGGACTGGACAAGGCCCGCGAGGCCGCCGGTCTGAAGGACAAGCCGGCATCCGCTACGGCCAAGCTGTCTGCCGAACGGCAGGCGGCCAAGGACAAGATCAGCGCCGCTGCGGCACAGGCGGCCGAGGACCGTCAGGCGCGCGAGGCCGCTCAGGCCGAAATGGACGCGGACAACGCCGATTTCATGTCAGCCGAGGCGGCCGATACCACGGACACGCCCCCCAAACCCAAGGATGAGGCCAAGGCATGAGCGCTGCCGACGAACTCAACGACAGTGCCGCACCGCTGATCGAGCACCTTACCGAATTGCGCGACCGGCTGATCCGGTCGCTGGTTGCGTTCATCATCGGGATGATCATCTGTTTCACCGTCTGGAACCCGATCTTTGATTTCCTGACACGTCCGCTGTGCCGCGCGCTTGAACTGGACGGCCAGGACTGCGGCCTGATCTTTATCGCCCTCGAAGAAGGCTTCTTTGTCGCGATCCAGATTTCATTGCTGGGCGGTCTGGTGCTGGCGTTCCCGGTCATCAGCTACCAGTTGTGGCGGTTCGTGGCACCGGGGCTGTACAAGACCGAAAAAGGCGCGTTCCTGCCGTTTCTGGTGGCCTCGCCGTTCATGTTTTTCCTCGGTGCGTCATTCGCCTATTTCGTCATCACGCCGCTGGCGTTCGATTTCTTTCTCGGGTTTCAGCAGGGCAACACACTGACCGACGGACCAGAGGGGGCGACGACGCAGGCGGCGGGTCTGCTGTTTCAGGGATCGGCCAAGGCCTATCTGAACCTGACGATCAAATTCATCGTGGCCTTTGGCCTGTGTTTTCAGCTGCCCGTCCTGCTGACCCTGATGGGCAAGGCCGGTCTGGTCAGCGCGGTGGGTCTGCGCAACACGCGTAAATATGCCGTGGTTGGCATCCTGCTGGTGGCGGCGCTGGCGACACCGCCGGATGTCGTCAGTCAGGTGATCCTGTTTGTCGTGGTTTATGGCCTTTACGAGGTGTCGATCCAGCTTGTCGCGCGTGTCGAACGGCAGCGTCTGGCCAAGCTGCGCGCCGAAGGCATCGTGGGCGAAAATGAGGATCTTGACGGAAACCCCATCGATGATGACGCGAAATGAGTGATGCAGCCCTTGAACGGATCGCGGCGGCGCTGGAACGGCTGCGTCCGGGCCCTGCGGTCGCCCCGGATTTCAGCGCGGCGAACGCGTTCGTCTGGCAGGCCGATCCTGACCGTCTGGTGCCCGTTGATCGCGTGTCCCGCGTGGATGTCGACCTGCTGGTCGGGATCGACAGGTCGCGGGATACATTGCTGGAAAACACCCGCCGTTTTGCCGAAGGCTTGCCGGCCAACAATGCGCTGTTGTGGGGCGCGCGCGGGATGGGAAAATCCAGTCTGGTCAAGGCGGTGCATGGCAAACTGAATGCCAGCCATCCGCAGCTGAAGATCATCGAAATCCAACGCGAGGACCTGCCGTCGATCAGCCGCTGCCTGCACCTGCTGCGCGGCG
The DNA here is from genome assembly GCF_020531945.1 of Loktanella gaetbuli. Lineage (NCBI taxonomy): Bacteria > Pseudomonadati > Pseudomonadota > Alphaproteobacteria > Rhodobacterales > Roseobacteraceae > Loktanella > Loktanella gaetbuli. The sequence goes on along the minus strand of NZ_JAJATZ010000002.1, from coordinate 51,489 downwards.
CGGACGCGCAGTTCATCCTGTTTTGCGATGACCTGTCGTTCAGCCATGATGATGCGCATTACAAATCGCTCAAGGCCGTGCTGGACGGCGGCATCGAAGGGCGGCCCGACAATGTCGTGCTTTACGCCACATCGAACCGGCGGCACCTGATGCCGCGCGAGATGATCGAGAACGAACGCGCCACGGCGATCACACCGGGCGAGGCGGTCGAGGAAAAGGTATCCCTGTCGGACCGTTTCGGCCTGTGGCTGGGGTTCCACGCCTGCGATCAGGATCAGTTCCTGACCATGATCCGTGGCTATTGCGATTCCTACGGGATCGCCATTGATGACGCCACACTGCGCGCCGAAGCAATCGAATGGCAGGCCACCCGTGGAAGCCGGTCCGGTCGCGTGGCCTGGCAGTACTTTACGGATTTGGCAGGACGACGCGGCGTGGCGATCCATTAGGATCGCCCGGGGGCGCTGCCCCCGGACCCCCGGGATATTTCGGGCCAGAAGAAAGGCTCAGGGCAGGAATTCGTTCGGATCGACCGAGTTCAGCCCGCGCCGCACCTCGAAATGCACGAATGTCGGGTCACCTGCGCCAACCTGACCCAGATTGCCGCCACGTGCGACGCTGTCGCCTTTGGCGACGCTCAGGTTCTCGAGGTTGGTGTAGACGGTGAGCAGGTTGTCTGCATGTTTGACAACCACGATGGATGTGCCTGACGTGTCTTGTGTGACGGCGGCCACGGTGCCGCTATCGGCGGCCTTAACCGTGGTGCCCGCAGTCGCCGCGATGTCGATGCCTTCGTTGCGCCCGGGGCTGTAGTCGCGGATGATCGCGCCAGCCAAGGGCCGGACAAAACGTGCCTCGCTTGCTGCGGGTGTGGCCGCCGGGGCGGGGGCTGGCGGCGGAGGCGGCGGCGGTGCGGATGCTGTTTCCGACACTGTCGGGGCTGCTGTCGTCAGATCAGGTGCATCGGGCAATGTCACAGGTGCCGCGACGGATGGCGTGCTGGCGGGCAGGGGGGCCGCAGCCGAGGGCGGCACGGGCGATGTGCTGCCGATACCGGGGGCGGTGATCGGGCCACCCGCAGGATCGGCCGCACCGCCGCCCTGCGGCACCAGAATGAACTGACCTTCGCGCACGGTCAGGCTGGAATCCAACCCGTTCCATTCTGCCAATGTGCCGACGGGGACATTGTACAGGCGGCTGATCGAAAACGCCGTTTCACCGCGTTCGACGCGATGGCGGATCGGTTGGGTTGCGGTCGTCTGGGCCGGTGACGCGGCCGGTACGGCCAGCCCGCCGGATGTGGCATCCGCACGGTCCAGCGCCGTGGTTGCCACCGCGGTCACATCCAGCGGTACCGTCGTTTGTGCGCCCGGAACGCGGGTCGGCAAGGCCAGCACCTCGCCATCGCGCAGCGTGACGCCCTGTTCGATCCCGTTGAAACTGGCCAGTGTCGCGGGATCGACACCGACGCGGGATGCGATCGAGGCGACAGTATCGCCACGTCGCGCGACGGCGACCTGATAGTCGGCATAGGTGATGACGCCGCGCTGGTCGGGATCGGGTCGATCCGGCAGATTGCCCACCGCCGGCGATGTATCGAATGCGCCGGTGCGATCCCGCAAGTCGATGTCCGGCAGGCCGGCGTCGCAGGCCGCCATCAAGGCGATCCCCGCGCAACTGAAGGTCAGGCGCAGGGCTGCGTTACGGCGGGTCTGGGTCATGGATGGGCTCCTGTCCACTGCGGGGTCCGTCTTGCGCGGGTTGGCCATCGTTTTAGTCCTCTCCGAGGCCTTCAATCAAGGGAACAAAGCGCACATCGCGCAATTCCGCGTAATCAAGGCCCTGTGGTGTGCGTGTCACGCGGATCAGGGTCTGAACGGTATCTGACTGGCCTACGGGCAGCACCATGATCCCGCCCTCGCGCAATTGCGCCAAAAGCGGGCCGGGCGGGTCCTCGGCTGCTGCGGTCAGAAGGATACGGTCGAACGGGGCCTGCTCCGGCAATCCGTGGCTGCCGTCGCCGACCAATGCGGTGATGTTGTGCAGATCGAGCGCGTCAAAGATCGTCTGGGCCTCGGTCACGAGGCGACGGAAACGGTCCACCGTATAAACCCGGCGCGCGAGCTGGCTGAGGATCGCCGCCTGATAGCCTGACCCGGTTCCGACCTCGAGGACCTTGTGCCGGGGCTGAACATCGAGGGCCTGCGTCATGATCCCGACGACCGACGGTTGGCTGATGGTCTGGCCGCAGGCAATGGGCAGCGGCATGTCCTCGTAGGCACGTTCGGCAAAGAGGCCCTTGTTGACAAATCGCGACCGGTCGATGCGTTCCATCGCTGTCAGCACGCGTTCGTTCGTCACCCCCTTGGACCTGAGGGCAAAGAGGAACTGCATCTGGGTTTGCGGATCGGTCAAGCCAGCCTGTCCCGCATCTGGTCGATCACATCGTGCGCCGTGAGGTCCGCGCGCATCGGCGTGGCCGAGATATAGCCATCGACATTGGCCTGTGCATCGGTGCCGGCCCCGGTCGCGCGTTGCTGATCGCCTCCCTTGACCCACAGAAAATGACGGTGACCCGGGGTTTCGGCCCGGACCACGTGATGATGACCGCCGCGGCGGAACCCTTGGGTCGTGACCTGAAATCCCGCCACATCTGCGGCTGGGACGGGGGGGAAATTCACGTTCCAGAACAGGCAGTAGTCGGCATCGTCCCAAACGTCGGCGGCCAGCAGCCTGTTGATGGTAGCAACGCCATGCGTGGCGGCGGCTGCAAAGGCATGTTCGGGGTCCATGTTGCGTGGACCATAGTACTGCGACAATGCGATGGCCCGGTGACCCTGTAACGCAGCCTCCATCGCGGCGCCGATCGTGCCGGAATAGAGCACGTTTTCAGCGGCGTTGTTGCCGCGGTTCACGCCCGACAGGATCAGATCGGGTTCCCCGGGCAGGATGTCGAACAATGCGGCCAGCACGCAATCGGCCGGCGATCCCTGAACCGCGAAACGCCGCGGATCCAGCTGTGTGACCATCGTGGGATGGGTATAATTGATGCAATGCCCGACGCCGGATTGTTCCTGCGCGGGGGCCACGGTCCAGACCTCGCCCGTGGGACCAGCGATTGCGGACGCGATGTCGTGCAGGACGGCCAGACCCGGGGCGTTGATGCCGTCGTCGTTGGTGATGAGTATCCGCATGACAGCCCTTTGCGCGTGTTGCCGCACGTTAGGTCATGGAAAAAGGCGGGGCAAGCGCTTGCCCCGCGCGGGGTTAGGATCAAGCCAGTATTTCGGGCAGCAGCCGGGCGGCCTCTGATGCCGGGCTGGCCAATGCACTGCGGTCTTCGCCGGGATAGAACCGGGCGCGCAATGCTGTGGGCATCGGGGCGGGGTCGATCAGGCGGACCTGCGGTCCGGTCTTAACCGTCTCGGCGGCCCAACTGTTGACCAGCGCCAGCTGTGCGGCCTTGGTGGCACCATATGTGCCGTAAAATTTCTGACCCGCGGGGTGGTCGTTGCAGAACACCGCGCGCCCCTGCGCACCCAGAAGCGGCGAGACATAACCGATCAGCCGGGCCGTGGCCGTCACGTTGACCTCGAGCGATTTCGCAAGGTCCTTGGGCCCGATGTGTCCGGCAGGTGCCAGGGGTGCCGCGTGGATTGCCGTGTGGATCCACAGATCCAGCTTGCCCCAACGGTCGAAAATACCGCGGCACAGCTGCTGCATGGCTGCGTCGACGCAAATGTCCATCGGCGCTAGCGTGGCCTGACCGCCCGCGGCCTTGACCGCGTCGTCCAGTTCCTCGAGCGCGCCAACGGTGCGTGCAACGGCAACGATATGGTGCGTGGGTGCGAGAGCGGTGGCAAGTGCCGCGCCAAGGCCACGAGAGGCACCGGTGATGAGGGCGATCTTATCTGTCATGCGCACCCTTTGCCGCAGCAAGGCGGCGCTGTCCAGTGTCAGCCTGGCATCGTCAACCTGCGTGTGACACCGCGGCGGTCCAGAAGGCTGAGCCCCTGCTCAGATACGGCCACGACGGTCATGTTATCCACGCGATCACCGATCGTTACCTGGCTGATCGCACCGCGTGCGGTTCGGATTAGCGCCGCATTGCCGTTTTGCGACAGCCGCAGCCCGATGAGTGCCAAGGTCGTCATGTCCAGTTTTTCTTCTGCGACAGCGATCTGTGCCACGTCGTCGGGGATGGGGTTGGTCGTGCTTGCGTCGGTCATGTTCTCGGCTCCATCTGGGCTCGCGCGCCAACTGAAGGAGTTCTGAATGAGGGAACAGCGGTAAATGCCGCAGCGCGGCATCCGTGCTGGGATGTGCTCAAATCAGGTGACCGGATCGGCGGTTTTCAGCGCAGCCCCGCCCCGTTTTAAACCCTTGCGATCACGATCCCGCAAGGCGTCCGCGATGCGGCGCGGTTCGGGATCGTCGCCGTTGGTGGGTCAGACCTCGCGTTGCCGCGACCTCATGCCGTCGCTGGCCTCTGTCTTGTCGTGAAACAGGTGCACCTGCGTTGGGTAAGGCAGACCGATACTGGCCTTGTCCAATGCGATGCAGGTTTCCTGAATGACATCACCCCGAATGCGGATGCGGTCCACTTTCGATGATTTGTTCCACCAGCGCAGGCGGATGGTATTGGCGGAATCGTCCTGCGTGACAGGGATGGTTTCAGGCGCGGGGTCGGCTATCACGCCGTCAAAGGATGCGCAGGATATTGTAAACCGTCAGGACCACCACGCAGTTAGAGTATATTTCGCCGTCGGGTGCGACGATACGAGCCCGCCTACGCCGCAATCGGCGTCAGACGGGGGCGTTGGCGCCCGGCACGTTCATGAACCGGGCGGCAGGTGTTTTGCGGTCTATTCCGCCGGTTCCTTGGTCTTGAAACCGGCCTCGATCTTGTCCGAGGGCACAATGGGATAGTCGCCGGAAAAACAGGCGTCGCAATATTGCGGGGATTTCGGATCGCGGCCACCGGGCTCGCCCACGGCACGGTATAGCCCGTCCAGCGAGATGAACTTGAGGCTGTCGACGCCCAGATGGGCTGTCATCTCGGCCTCTGTCATGCGGGCGGCGAGCAGTTTTTCACGTTCGGGCGTGTCCACGCCGTAAAAGCAGGGCCAGACCGTCGGCGGGCTGGCGATACGGAAATGCACAGAAGCGGCGCCAGCCTCGAGGATCATTTCCTTGATCTTTTGGCTGGTGGTGCCGCGCACGACACTGTCGTCGACCAGGATCACCCGCTTGCCCTGAATAAGGGCGCGGTTCACGTTCAGTTTCAGGCGCACGCCCATGTTGCGGATCTGTTCGGACGGTTCGATGAACGTGCGGCCCATGTATTGGTTGCGCACGATCCCCATCGCAAAGGGAATGCCAGATTCCAGCGAATAACCAATTGCAGCGGGCGTGCCGCTGTCGGGAACAGGGCAGACCAGATCGGCATCGACCGGTGCTTCCTTGGCCAGTTCGCGGCCGATGGCCTCTCGGGTTTCATAGACCGAACGGCCCCCCAGCGACGAATCCGGCCTGCTGAAATAGACGTGTTCAAAGATACAGAAGCGTGATTTCCGGCGGCGGAACGGGAAATGGCTTTGCACGCCGTCTTCCGCGCTGATGACCAGCATTTCGCCCGGTTCGATTTCACGGATGAAATCGGCACCCACGATGTCCAGTGCACAGGTTTCGGACGCCAGCACCCAGCCATCGCCCAGCTGACCCAGCACCAACGGACGCACGCCCAGCGGGTCACGACAGCCGATCAGCTTGGATCGGGTCATGGCGACCACGGAAAACGCGCCTTCGACTTTGCGCAGTGCCTCTTCCATGCGGTCGGGGATCGTGCGGCCCATCGACCGCGCCATCAGGTGGATGATGCATTCGGAATCGCTGGACGATTGAAAGATCGAGCCACGCTCGATCAACTCGCGCCGCAGGGCCACGGCATTCGTGATGTTGCCGTTGTGCGCGATGGCGGCGCCGCCCATGGAAAATTCGCCAAAGAACGGCTGCACGTCACGAATCGCCGTCTGCCCCTTGGACCCGGCGGTGGAATAGCGCACGTGACCGATGCCGATATTGCCCGGCAGCAGCGCCAGCGTTTCCGCGCTGGTGAAATTGTCCCGCACCAGACCCATGCGGCGGGCCTGATTGAACCCCGTGGTGCTGTCGTAGGTCACGACACCACCGGCCTCTTGGCCACGGTGTTGCAGGGCGTGCAGGCCGAGTGCGATAAAGTTGGAAGCCTGCGAAACGCCGACGACGCCAAAGACGCCGCATTCCTCCTTGAGCTTGTCATCATCGGGATCGAACGGATGAGAAGGCAATGATTTCGCGGGGGCAGGATGGCTCGCATTGCGCACGTGGCAGCTCCGGTTCCGGGGGCGGTTGCGATGCGTTTAACCAATGCCCGCGGCAGAGTCACGAGACTGTCACACGACATTTGCATGGCGGCGCAGGTCAGACCGAAAATGGCCACCGCGATCACGTGATCGGGAACATTGCGTGACCTGCGGTGTTGAAAACCTAAGCTGCGGCGCTTTGCCCCAGTTGCAGCCAAAACGAAAGCCCCATCCCAAATGAAATCAGCGACGCACCTTGAATCCATACGGCGCAGCCTGACCCTGTTGATGTTGATCGCGATTTTCGTGACCTGTTATTTTGCGCGTGACCTGATCCTGCCTGTCATGCTCGGGTTTCTGATTGCCCTGACATTGTCGCCGGTTTCGCGCGGGTTGTCGCGCATCGGGGTCCCGCACTGGGCATCGGGCGTCGGCCTGATCGCGATCACCACGACGTTGATCGGGCTTATCATTTTGTTTGGCGCGGGAACAGTCAGCACCTGGATGTCGGATTTCGATGATCTGGCGCGCGAATTGCAGTTCAAACTGGCTGGCGTGTTCCGCCAGCTTGAAAGTGTGCGGCAGGCTGGCGAAGACGTGGCCAAGATGGCCGCAGCGGGCGGTGAAGCAGCCCAAGAGGTCGTGGTGCAACAGCCGACCATGCTGGACAGTGCATTCGACATGGCCGGCACATTGGGTGCCACATTGGCTGTGGCGCTGGTGCTGGCGACATTTCTGCTCGCATCGGGTGACATGTTCTACATCAAGCTGGTCCAGAGCTTTGAGACCATGAGTGGCAAGAAACGCGCATTGACCATGGTCTATGACATCGAACGCAAGGTGTCGCATTACCTGCTGACGATTACGGTCATCAACGCGTCGCTGGGGCTGTGCATCGGCGTCGCTCTGACGCTGCTGGGGCTGCCTTATGGCTGGCTCTGGGGCATCGTGGCGTTCTTGTTGAACTATCTGCCGTATCTGGGGGCGATGGCCGGGGTTTTGATGGTCGGGGCGATTTCGATCATCACCTTTGACGAATTCGGATATGCCCTGCTGGCCCCTCTGGTCTATCTCACCTTCACGACGATCGAGGGCAATTTCGTGACCCCGTCGCTGTTGGGCCGTCAGCTCAAGATGAATACCGTCGCGGTTTTCCTGACGGTCGTCCTCTGGGCGTGGCTATGGGGTATTCCCGGCGCGCTGGTCGCCGTGCCGTTCCTGGTGGTGTTCAAGGTGGTGGCAGACAATATCGACAGCCTGGCCATCGTCAGCAATTTCCTGTCAGGGGCGGACAGTTCGGAATTGCGGGACCTGCGGCGCGCGCCGATCGCCTTTGAGGATCACGGCGCGCACAAGGATGATTGAGGTTACTGAACGTCGGTCGTGGCACCGCATTCGCCGATCAGCGCAGCATACTGCGACGTGATCCAGCCCAGTGCTGCCTCGGGGTCGCGATCTTCGAGCGTGCCGCCGAACTGGGTAAAGATGCGTGCTGAACGGCTGTCCTCGACCATGGCGATATCCTGTGCGGACAGTACCGTCTGATAGACAAAGAACGCCACCGTCACCAGCAGGACACCGCGGGCAACGCCGAACAGGAACCCCAGTCCCTGGTCCAGACCATTCAGCGCCGACCGCTGGATCACGCTGGAAAACAGGGGTGTGAATATCGAAACGACCACCAGCGCCACGGCGAACACGACGGCAAAGGCCGCGATGATCGACAATTCGCAGCTGTCACCGATGAAATCACCCAGCACCGGGATCTGGCGCACCAGCGGTTCGGCCTGACCGGCAAACAGGAACGCCAGAATCGTCGCCCCGATCCAGCCTGCGATGGCCATCGCCTCGCGGACCAGACCGCGCGAATAGGCCAGCAGCGCCGAAATAACGATTGTGGCGGCCACGATGCCGTCAATGATGGTGAAACCGTCCATGTGCGTCCCCCGGCTGGCCCGTGGCCGCTAGCGCGCGCCAAAAACCTGTTCTACGAAACCGGCCAGATCCTGCATTTCCCGCAGGTCCATCCCGGCGCCTTGCGTGCCCTTGGGCGCGCGCGGCATGATCGCCGAGGTAAAACCAAGTTTCTGCGCCTCTTTCAATCTATTTTCCGTCTGAATGACCGGACGCAACGCACCCGACAGGCTGATTTCACCGAAAATGACCGCCTCCTTGGGCAGGGCGGCATCCTCTCGGGCGGAAACCAGTGCTGCGGCCACCGCCAGATCGGCGGCGGGTTCATTGATCCGCAGGCCGCCCGCGACGTTCAGATAGACATCCAGCCCGGTGAACGGCACGTCGCAGCGCGATTCCAGAACCGCCATGATCATGGCAAGCCGCCCGCCGTCCCAACCCACGACGGAACGGCGCGGCTGGCTGTGCGGCGAGGGTGCGACCAGCGCCTGAATTTCGCACAGGACCGGGCGTGTGCCTTCGACCCCGGCAAAGACGACAGAACCGGGGGCCGGTTCGCCGCGTTCGGACAGGAACAGGGCAGAGGGGTTTTTCACCTCTGCCAGACCCTTGCCGGTCATTTCGAACACGCCGATTTCATCGGCCGGGCCAAAGCGGTTTTTCACACTGCGCAGGATGCGGAACTGGTGCCCACGCTCGCCTTCGAAATAGAGCACGGTATCGACCATGTGTTCGACGACGCGGGGGCCTGCGATCGCACCTTCCTTGGTGACGTGGCCGACCATGACGACGGACATGCCCCGCTTTTTCGCAAAGGTCGTCAATTCGTGCGCGCAGGACCGGACCTGACTGACGCTGCCCGGCGCGCTTTCGACGGTGTCGGACCACATGGTCTGGATCGAATCGATTACGCACAGATCAGGCGTGTCCTGATCCAATGTCGTCAGGATGTCGCGCAGGTTGGTTTCGGCGGCGAGACGCACGGGCGATTTTTCCAAGCCCAGCCTGCGGGCGCGCATCTGTACCTGTGCATTCGATTCCTCGCCCGAAATGTAGACGACTCGCAGGCCGTTGCGCGCAAACCGTGCCGCGGCCTGCAGCAGCAATGTCGATTTGCCGATGCCGGGATCCCCGCCGACAAGCAGGGCCGACCCCTTGGTCAGGCCGCCCCCCAGAACACGGTCAAGTTCGGTGACACCCGACTGCGTGCGGGGCGGTTCCGCCTCTTGGGTGGCAAGGTCGGTCAGCGGGATCGATTTGCCGCGATGTTTGCCCAGTCCCTGTTTTTTGGGACCGCTGGACAGGCCCGCATCCTCGACGATGCTGTTCCATGCGCCACAGGCGTCGCAACGCCCCGACCATTTGGCCGATGCCGCACCGCAGTCGGAACAGGTAAATGTCAGATCCTTTGCCATGTTCACCTTTTGCCCCAAAGCAGGCGGACTGGCAACGGCGCATTTTCGCGGAGGTCAGCCTATTCGGCGGCTGGTTTCTGTGCGGGTAGATTAACGATGTTGCTAGGTGGTGCGTCCTGTTCGGTGTCCTGATCCAGCGATGTGTCATGTTCCAGCGCGTATCCCAGCAGCGGCAGAACGCTTTGCAATGCTTCGTCCAGATGCGCGAGCTGGTTCGCGACGCGAGATTCCTCCATCTCGACCTGCGCGGACCAACTGCGGATCTGTTCGCAGATGTGCAACGCCTCCAGGATCTGTTCTTGCTGATCCTCGGCCTCTTTCTGGCGGGCGGCGAGGAACGCCTTGGCGCGCGCGACTCGATCTTCTGAATAGACTTCGGCCAGATGCCGGGACGTCTGGCCCATCTGTGCCGCCACCTCGAGGACGCCGGGTTCCAGACGCACGAGGTCGGGATGATCGCGCAGATAGGCCAGCCGTTCGCGCACCGCATCAAATTCGGAGCTGAGGCTGAAGATGCCCTGACGGTCGGCATGATGCACCGCGTTATAGGCGACCTTGATATCGTCCATGCTGATCTGGAAATCGCGGTGACTGCGTTCCAGCGCCATCATCCGGGCGTTGGTCGGCAGGAAAAACGCCATCGCGGACAGCAAGACCGTCAGACCGATCTGAAGCCACATCCCCGCATGTGGATAGGGTACACCGCCCACTGATGCCTCGAATGTCAGCCAACCAGTCACGCCAAGCGCACTGAGCGATGTGAACACCAACGCTGCCACCGCCACGACGGCCACGACAAACAACGACACGGCATGTAAGATCTGGATCACGTAACGAATGGAAAGCGACATCGCGGTGGGTCCGATCGGAAAGTCTCATACTCGGATTAACCATAGGGCGAATTTCGAGGGCGTCCTACATGCTTTGCGGAACGGCCTGTCTCAATTGTATCCACCTGCGAAACAATGATTGACGGACCTCCGGATTGGGTAGGCTATCGTCAATTGACAGTTGGAAAAACCGTCAGGATTTTCAGATTGTTAGGCGTTTTTCCGCCAGTCGATCCAGAATTGTGGATAGTTTCGCTATCCTCTATCTGATTTCGACACTTTGACCGCCGGTGTTGCCGGAGAGCGTCAAAATATTGCCAGATTCATCGCATTAGGACCCGAATCGGGTTGCTTCTCCGGCGTAGCGGCGGCTGTAGCGCGCACCCAGGCTGGTCAGGATTTCATAGCCGATGGTGCCGGCCGCGCGGGCCAGGTCGTCAACGGTCTGATCCGGCGACAGGATGGACAGTGAAACAGGATCATCCCGCAGATCGGTGATATCCACCGTGATCAGATCCATCGAAATACGACCGACCAGCGGGCAGGGCTGTGACCCCGCCCAAAGCGTTGCCCGCCCCGATCCCGCGCGCAGCAACCCGTCGGCGTATCCGGCCGACAAGGTGGCGAGGCGCGTGGGACGTTCGGCCTGCCAGCTGTTCCCATAGCCCACGACCTCGCCTTCGGTCAGGTCGCGGATCTGCACGATCGGCAGATCGAGCCGGGCCACAGGCCGCGCCGCTGCAAAGGGCAGGCCACCATACAGACCGATTCCGGGACGGCATTCATCAAAGTGATATTCGGACCCCAGCAGCATCCCGCCGGTCGCAGCAAGGCTGCGCGGTGTGGTGATGCCATCGGTCATCTGGTGAAACACATCCAGCTGATAGGGATTCATGGGGTGATCGGGTTCATCCGCGCAGGCAAGGTGAGACATCACCACGACGGGTTTGCGCCGCAGGGCGGGTTCGGCCACCTGTGCCCAGTCATCCCATTCCAGCCCGAGCCGGTTCATGCCGGTATCAAGCTGGAGACCAAAGGGATGGTCCGGCAGATCCCGGAAATGACGGTCGATCTGTGACAGGCTGTTCAGGATCGGTGTCAGGTGGTGGTCCACCAGCAGCTGTGTGTCGCCTTTCATGTGCCCGGTCAGAACCCGGATCTGGGCCCGGTCGCCCAAGGCTGTGCGCAAGGCGGCACCTTCTTCGGCGACCGCGACGTAGAAGATCCGCGCGCCCTGCTTTGCCAGCGCTGCCGCAACGCGGCCCGCCCCCAAACCGTAACCGTCCGCCTTGACTACGGCAGCGGTTTCGCAGGAGGTCAGCGCGTTCAGGCTGCGCCAGTTTGCGCCCACGGCGCCGAGGTCGATCGTCAGATGTCCAGTGCTCATACCTGCCTTGTGCCACTGTTTTGCGGGCTGGGCAATCGGGAGGAGTAGCCAGAGGGGGTGACGCATTTTCTGCGAAAATGCGGCGCCTCCGGCGGGAGTATTTTGGGCAAGATGATGCAGGTCGTCCGGTGCTGCCGGCGGTCGCGCGTCAGCTTAGTCAGCCGTGACGATCCTGTATTCGGTCAGCTCCCCGGCGGTCAGCAGGTAGATTTCGTCAGGGGGGGTGACTAGCGCGTGCTGCATGACCAGCGGATCGACCCCCATGTCGTCGAGAAAGCTCATGACCTCGCCTTGGCCGCGCTGAATGTCCTCGACGGCGAGAAAGGCGGGCAGGGCGGTGTTTTCCCCAAAATAATGCTGATGCACGCCAACCAATGCGCCGTCCTCGACCTGTCGCGTGGTGCCGGACGACAGGATGTAGGGGCAGGCGGACAGGCAGATGTCCGTCGCTGTCATGCGCGTGCCGATCCCTGCGGCGCGCAGGGCACGACCGAGGGTCAGCGCATCGCTGACCGACCCGCCCGGACTGTTGAGAAACGCCTGTTCCGGCGCGGGATCGACGGTCGCAAGAAAAGTCGCAAAGCGGTCGGCGTCACCCGGTGCAATGCTGCCCGTAAGGGTAATGACAGGTGCCCCGTTCCAGACCGTGTCGACGAATTCCAGCCGCGAGGGCATGTCCGTCGTTGCGGGGATCGGACGCGATCCCGGACGTGGTGCGCGCGGACTGACCTGGCTGGGATCATAGCGCCGGGTCTGGTCGCCGGGGCCCAGTGGTTCAGTCAGGCCGGGCGCGGTCGAGGGGCTTGCGATCTGCGGCAGGATGCGTGCCAGGTCAGAGCTGAGCATCACGCCCGCAAAGACGACCTGCAGCCCGAGGATCCATTTCAGCCAGCGGCCTGTCTGATGCGGTCTGGCCGTCATGTGTCCGGCTCTTGGGCGGGCGGTGGTGGTGGCGGGACGGGCCGCGGCGCGCGATCAAGCGATGTGTCCATGTCACGGATCGCCGTCACGGCCGCGCGCAGTTCGGCCAGGGTCATGCTGTCCTCGGTGGCGGTCCCTTCGCGGCCGACACGGATCGCGGCCTGTGTGACGGCGAGGATCAGCACCAGCACGGCCGGAAGCAGGTCGATGGCGATGGCCCCCGCCCAACTGGGCACAAAGCTGCCGGCGTACTTGATCACGGCGTCTGCGGAAGAGATCGGCGTATAGCTGATGTCGGCAGGCGGCGTCATCGACAGCACGGCCTGTGCCGCCGATTGAAGCCCCTCGGCGCGTTGGCGCAGCACGGCCAGCACGGCGTCGATCGTTGCCTGCTGTCCGGCCCGCGTGGTGTCGTTGCTGCCGTCCAGTTGCGGCAGGACGACCGAATCCGCAAGGTCGGTGGCGGCGCGGCTGACCAGAGGCGCCACCGACAATTGCCGCAACTGCGTGATGACATTGGCGAGGCGTACGGCCTCTTCGCTGAATGGCACCGATCGTGCCTCGACCGGACCTTGTTCCACGGTCAGCGCGCGCATCCGTGACAGGATCGCATTGCCTTCGACAAAGGCCTGTTCGACCAGGGGTTGCTGTGCGGTGATCTGTGCCTCGAGCGCCGTCAGCTCGTCCGATTTCTGGCGCAAGAGACGGAATACGGCCCCCTGACCGGCAAATCCTGAAAGCTGACCCGTTGCTTCTTGTTCGGACAGATCGTCAAAGGACTGCCGCACGCGGGCCACGTCACGCGCCAGCGATTGCGCGGATTGCGTGATCTCGTCCGCACGTTCGAGCGCTGCCTGATAGTCCTGCACGGTTTCGGCCAAATGCTGTTCGACGGCGGCGGCCCCGGCCAGCGCTGCCGCGTTCAGCCAGGACGACATCGCAACGATGGCGAGCGACCCTAGCGCCATCGACAGCATCAGCCCGATCCGCGCGGCCCCTGTGCGCACGGCGGGCAAAAGGCGCATCATGTAGGACCAGAACACAAAGATTCCGACCGACACGGCCACCGAATAGGCAAGGGCGGCAAAGACCGACAGTGCACCGTTGTCATCCAGCAGCGATGACACGCCGAGGTAGGTATAGATGCCCGACGCCACAGCCAGCACACCCAGCGCCGTTCCGGTGATGCTGTCCAGCCAGTCGACATGGGATTGCAGGTCGCGGGCGTTGCGGATGCCGCGCGCCTGCGCACGGGACAGGCGGGGATCGTCGTCGGACATGGGGGTGCTCCTGCTGGTTCAGCCCAAGATAGGCGGTGCTGAGCGGGATGCAAATAACGGGCGCGTGCGGTTTCGCCTAGGCCGGGTTCAAGACCTTGCGGAAGGCTGGACCGGGGTTTCGCCGGGCATAGCCCATCGCCTCGTAGGCCGCCTGCGCGCCGGTATTGTCGGGATCAGTGCCGATGCTGACATATGCGCAATCCAGTCCGCGTGCATGTTCCTCGACAGCGGTGATGATCGCACGCCCCAGCCCACGCCCGCGCAGGTCGGGTACGACAAAAATGTGGTGCAGGTTCAATCCGCGCAGCCCGTGTTGCGCCTGTGCAGTCGGGACCATCAGGGCATAGCCTGCGGGCTGTGATCCGCGTCGCGCAATCAGCCCCCGCAGCCAGGGCGGTGTGCCAAAGAGGTCGCGCGTCAGGGCATCCGGGCAGGCGTTACTGTCATCACCATGAAATGCGCCAAGCGCGTCCGACATGACGACCAGATCGGGGATGTCTGCCGGCGTGACGGCACGGATATCAAAATCCGACGTCACCGCCGCCGCCATTGTCCTGCCAAGGCTTGACCAGGTTGCCAAAGCGGGTGAACCGGCCCTCGAACGACAGTTCCACCGTGCCGATGGGGCCGTGACGCTGTTTGCCGATGACGACCTCCGCCTTGCCGCGCAGGCGTTCCATTTCCTCTTGCCACAGGGCGATCTTGTCCATCTCGTGGTCGCCGGGTTTTTCGCGTTCCTTGTAGTATTCCTCGCGGAACACGAACATCACGACGTCGGCGTCCTGCTCGATCGAGCCGGATTCGCGCAGGTCCGACAGCTGCGGGCGCTTGTCCTCGCGGGATTCGACCTGACGCGACAGCTGGGACAGGGCGATCACGGGGATGTTCAGCTCCTTGGCGATGGCCTTCAGGCCCATCGTGATTTCCGAGATTTCGTTCACGCGGTTTTCGCCCTTGCCGGTGCCGCGCACCAGTTGCAGGTAGTCGACGACCAGCACGTCCAGCCCGTGGGTCCGTTTCAGACGGCGCGCCCGCGCGGCCAGCTGGGAAATCGGCAGCGCCGGGGTGTCATCGATGAACAGCGGGCAGGATTCCAGTTTCTTGGCGGCATCCACGAAACGGCGGAATTCGACCTCTGACATGTCGCCCCGGCGGATCTGTTCGGACGGCACTTCCGCCGCCTCCGACAGGATGCGGGCGGCCAGCTGTTCTGCGGACATCTCGAGACTGTAGAACCCCACCA
Source organism: Loktanella gaetbuli (assembly GCF_020531945.1). Taxonomy (NCBI): domain Bacteria; kingdom Pseudomonadati; phylum Pseudomonadota; class Alphaproteobacteria; order Rhodobacterales; family Roseobacteraceae; genus Loktanella; species Loktanella gaetbuli. The sequence goes on along the minus strand of NZ_JAJATZ010000002.1, from coordinate 36,155 downwards.
CGCCACCGTTGACCGCACCCTCGGATCCATCGGGCAGGGTACCTTTCTTGTAGGCCTTGGCGATGTTGTAGGCGATGTTGGTGGCCAGCGACGTCTTGCCCATCGACGGACGCCCGGCAAGGATCAGCAGGTCGGATTTGTGCAGCCCACCCAATTTCTTGTCCAGATCATTCAGACCCGTAGACACGCCGGCCAGGCCACCGTCGCGCTGGTAGGCGGCGTTGGCGACGTTGACCGCATCCGTGACCGCCCGCAGAAACGACTGGAAACCACTGTCGGCCGTCCCGCTTTCCGCCAGCGCATAAAGAGCCTGTTCCGCTTCGACGATCTGGTCCTTGGGTTCGGACGCCACATCGACCTTGCAGGCCTTTGATGCGATCTCCTGACCGACCTGGATCAATTGCCGCCGGATTGCGAGGTCGTAGATCATCTGGGCATAGTCGCGCACCGCAAAGGCAGACACGGCAGAGGCCGCCAGCCGGACAAGATAGGCACCGCCACCCAATTCCTTCAGGCCCTCATCCTCTTCCATGTAGCTTTTCAGGGTAACGGGGCTGGCCAGCGCGTTCTTGGCCAGCCGGGCCGCCGCGCATTCGAAAATCCGCGCATGTACCGGATCGTAGAAGTGCTGCGGGCCGACGATGGATGCAATCCGGTCAAAGATATCGTTGTTGGTCAGGATCGCGCCCAGCAACTGCTGTTCGGCCTCGATCGAATGGGGCATCTGGTCGATGCTGGCCTCTTGCACGCCCGTCGCATTGAAAGTTGTTGCCTCGTTCATGCCCTGTCCCCTGTTCCCCGGTCTGCTGTGTCGACGGGTGTAACCCAGCCGTCGGCTTGCCTCAAATTGTATGTTTCTGTGGATAACGCGATCGGCTGGATTCGCGCAGAATCCAGTTCTTCTTCTGGTCTGAAATATCCCGGGGGTCCGGGGGCAGCGCCCCCGGTCCGGCATCAGGATATGGTGATCAAACCAGGACGGTGATCAGACCACGAAATTGATCAGACCATGATACCGGGTTGCCATCCGTTCGGATCGCGCAGGTAGGCCTCGACCGTGTCCAGCGTCGCCGCGTCAAAGCTCTGGTTGGCGCGTGCCACGTCCAGCACGTCCCACCAGGTGCAAAGCGACACCAGCTTGACCCCGTGGGCGGCCAGTGATTCCTCGACGCCAGGATAGATGCCGTAATAGAAAATGACAGCCGTGGCGTTGCAGGTCGCGCCCGTGTCGCGGATCGCATCCACGAATGACAGTTTCGATCCGCCATCGGTGGTCAGATCCTCGACCAGCAGCACGCGCTGGCCTTCGGACATCACGCCTTCGATCCGCGCATTGCGACCGTAACCTTTGGGTTTCTTGCGCACATAGGTCATCGGCAGCGCCATGCGTTCGGCCACCAGCGCCGAGAAAGGGATGCCTGCGGTCTCACCACCCGCCACGTTGTCAAAGGCCTCGAACCCGCAGTCGCGCATGATGCTGATGGTCAGGAAATCCATCAGCGTGGAACGGATACGCGGAAAAGAGATCAGTTTGCGGCAGTCGACATAGGTCGGGGCCTGTTTGCCAGAAGCATGGGTGAACGGCGTCGTCGCATTGAAATCGATCGCGCCGATTTCCAGCAGCATGGACGCCGTCAGGCGGGCGATTTCGGATTTTTCGGGAAAGGACGACGGGATCATGACGCGGCTCCTGGCTGTGGGTTCGCGCGGGTTTAGGGCCTTTGGGACCGGATGTTAAGAGGCAGCACGGCCCCTGTGCTGCCCCATCGGCCCGTTATCCCGGGTCAGTCCACGACGCGCCAGTGCAGCGGGAAACCGGGGTCAAACACCGTCACCGGCCCATCATCGGTGGCGATATGATCGGGATAGGTGACGGGATCGCCCTTGCGCAGCGTGATCGTATCCGCGTTCGGCGGCAGGCGGTAGAACGCAGGCCCGTTGAGCGAGGCAAAGGCCTCGAGCTTGGGCAATTTCCCGGCCGCATCGAACACCTCGGCCAGACAGGACATGGTGTTCGGCGCGCTGAACACCCCGGCGCAGCCGCATTCCTGCAACTTGCGTGCATCCGTATGCGGGGCGCTGTCAGTGCCCAGGAAAAACCGCACGTCGCCCGACACGGCAGCCTGCACCAGTGCGACACGGTGCTTTTCGCGCTTGGCCACCGGCAGGCAATAGTAATGCGGGCGAATGCCACCGGCCAGAATGTGATTGCGATTGATGATCAGGTGATGGGTCGTGATCGTCGCGGCCAGGTTTTTCGGCGTGTCGCGGACATAATCCACCGCATCCTCGGTGGTGACGTGTTCCATGATGATCCGCAGGTCGGGGTTCTTCTTGCGGATCGGCTTGAGGACCTTGTCGATGAACACTGCCTCGCGGTCGAAAATATCGACGGCGCTGTCGGTGACTTCGCCGTGGACGCACAACGGCATGCCGATTTCGGCCATCCGGTCCAGCACCGGTCGCACCTTGTCGAAATCGCGCACGCCCGATGCAGAATTCGTCGTGGCCCCGGCAGGATAGAGTTTGACGGCCGTTGCAATCCCTTCGGCGTGGGCGCGCGCCACATCGTCGGGATCCGTGTCCTCGGTCAGGTAGAGGGTCATCAGCGGCGTGAACTGCGCATCTGCGGGCATCGCGCCCATGATGCGAGTGCGATAGGCCGTCGCATCACGGGCCGTCACGACAGGCGGCACGAGGTTCGGCATCACGATGGCGCGGCCGAAATGCCGTGTGGTTTCGGGCAGGACCGCGCGCAGCATGGCACCGTCCCGCAGGTGCAGGTGCCAGTCGTCGGGGCGGCGGATCGTCAGTTCGGTCAAATCTCTATCAGGCATGGCGCGTCTTTATACGCAACCACCGGCCCTGACCAGATCGCACCGACCGATCAGACCGCGTCGAACTCGGCCTTGGCGGATTTGGGCAGCGGTTTGCCCATTTCCTGCAACTGCTTGGCAAAGAACGGGTTCGGCCCGCGCGCCAGAACGGCATAACACAGCTGTACGGCCAGTGCGTCATGCCCGGTGTCCAGCAGACGCTTGTGCAGGTTACGCAGGTAGGCACCGGACTGCTTGCGCGCACGCATCAACTGACCAAAGCGGGCATGGGTCAGGGTGCCGTCCATGGCCGCCCGGATCACGTCATCCAGCACGCGCAGCGCCTCGAACATGACATCCATGCGACCGCCCAATCCCGATACGCGCAGCATCGACACGTTGGGTTTCGTGAACAATGCAGCATGCATCGCGTCCATGCGCTGCTGCGGGCAATAGGCGATATAGGCGCGCTGGGCCGCGTCGATCATGTCGGGGGCATAGCCATAGCGGCGGGTAAAGTTCTGGCCGCGGTATTTCACGAACCGCATGTCCCAGCCGGCGACCGCTGGGTCCAGCGTTGCCTGTGGTCGCAATGCCAGCACACGCGCACCGGGTGCCGCCACGGCAAAGGCGGCAGCCGCATAGCCGCCCGCTTGCGCACCGTAAAACAGCACGTCCTCGAAATCCTCGAAAAACCCGTCGTCGATCAGCCGGTCGAAATGCCGGTAAACGCGTTCATCGCGAAACCAGCTTTCACCGCGGCTGATAATGGCCAGGTGCGACCAGCCTTCGCGCCGGGCAAAGGCGAAACCACGTGGGGCTGCATCGGGCAGACTCATCACTTCGGTCGCATTCTCGAACGTCACGAGCAGTTTCGGACCCGCATCCAGAAAGGCCGCGCCGAAATCATCCCCAAGCGGTGTGTAGGACCCGTGATCTTCGACCAGTTCCTCGAGTGCCACGAGCCAATCGTCGATTTCCAACCCCTTGAGGTCCGTCTCGAAGGTCAATCTGTGGTCGGTCATGGCAGTTCTCCGCGGTTCAGACATGTCAGATGCCGTCGCATTGGGGCGAAATTAGGCAGTCGGCGCGCCGCTTTTGGGACATTGTGCGGTGACGCCCTTGGCGCAAATCTACGGCCTTTGGCACGGGGCGTCCATGCCGTGCTTGACCTCTGCGCCCTGTGGTGCAGGTTTGAGGCACGAGGGGGAGGGCGACAATGGAATTTGACAGTATCGATGCCGTGCAGGCCGGGCTGGCGAAACAGGACTATATCTGCGGGCGCAGCCTTGCCACGGTGACATTCCTGGCGCTCAAGCTGGGCCGCCCCCTGTTCCTCGAAGGTGAGGCCGGCACAGGCAAGACCGAAATCGCCAAGGCGATCGCCGCGGCGCTGGGGCGCCGACTGATCCGGCTGCAATGCTACGAAGGGCTGGACGCGGCGTCAGCGGTCTACGAGTGGAACTTTGCCGAACAGATGATCGCCATCCGCGCGGCAGAGGCAACGGGCAACACCGACCGGAATGCGCTCAAATCAGAGCTATTTACCGAAGACTACCTGATCGAACGCCCTTTGTTGCAGGCCATGCGGCCGCAACCGGGCGGAGCCCCCGTGCTGCTGATCGACGAATTGGACCGGACGGATGCGCCTTTCGAGGCCTTCCTGCTCGAGGCGCTCTCGGATTTTCAGGTCACGATCCCGGAACTGGGCACAATCCAGGCGCCAGAGCCGCCCATCGTGATCCTGACCTCGAACCGCACCCGCGAAGTGCATGACGCTCTCAAACGTCGCTGTCTCTATCATTGGGTCGATTACCCGGATTTCGACCGGGAAATCGACATCCTGCACGCCCGCGCGCCGCAGGCCTCCGCGGCCCTGTCGCGCGAGGTCGTGGCCTTTGTCCAGCGTCTGCGCACCGAGGATCTGTTCAAGAAACCGGGGGTTGCCGAAACCATCGATTGGGCGAAATGCCTGCTTGCACTGGACGTCATTGACCTGTCGCCGGCGGTGATCGCCGACACATTGGGCGCGATCCTGAAATACCAGGACGACATCCAAAAGCTCGAAGGCTCCAAGGCCAAACAGATCCTGGACGAGGCCCGCGCTTCGATTCCTGTCTGATGCATCATCTTGCCGAAAATACTCCACGGGGGTCTGGGGGTGTGAAACCCCCAGTCGCCGCCGGATGGTAGAACTGGCCGATCTCGACCTGCCGGAACACCCGAAGCTGGCGCAGAACATCGCGCATTTCGCGCGGGCGCTCCGTAGGGCGGGTCTGCCCATCGGGCCAGGGCGGGTGATCGACGCCGTGCGCGCGGTGCAGGTCGCCGGGTTCACCGACCGGATGGATTTCTACTGGACCCTGCATGCCTGTTTCGTCTCGAAACGAGAGGAACAGGCGACCTTTGGCCAGATCTTTCGCCTGTATTGGCGCGATCCGCGCTACCTTGAACAGATGATGTCCTTCATGCAGCCCATGGTGCGCGGTGTGGCCGAGGAACGGACAGCGCAGGCCGCCGAAAAACGCGCGGCAGAGGCGCTGCTCGACGGTGAAGAACGTGACGTCCCCCAGCCAGAGGACGAGGCCAAGGACGACGAAATCCTGCTGGACATCGACGCAAGCCAGACCATCAGCACCCAGGAAAGGTTGCGCAGTCTGGATTTCGAACAGATGAGTCTGGCCGAAATGGCTGCTGCCAAACGCATTCTTGCGCAGATGTCGCTGCCTGTGAAACCGCTGCAATCGCGACGCACGCAGGCCTTGCCGGGGCGTATTCCCGACTGGCGCGGCACCCAGCGGATGGCGATGCGGCGCGGCGGCGAGATCACGGATTTTGCGACCAAACGCAGGCGGTTGCGCTATCCCAATCTGGTGGTGCTGTGCGACATCTCGGGATCCATGTCGCAATATTCCCGCGCCGTGCTGCATTTCGTGCACGGTGTCGCCAATGCGCAGGGGCAGGGCTGGGCGCAGGTCCATGCCTTTACCTTTGGCACGCGGCTGACGAACATCACCCGTCATCTGCGCACCCGCGACGTGGACGCGGCGCTGTCCGCCGCCGGGGCAGAGGCGCAGGATTGGGAAGGCGGGACGCGCATCGCCGCAAGCCTGCACGATTTCAACCGCGACTGGTCGCGCCGCGTCATGGGGCAGGGGGCGGTCGTGTTGTTGATCACCGACGGGCTGGACCGTGACCCGACAGCCGATCTGGGGCGCGAAATGCAGCGCCTGTCATTGACCGCGCGCCAGCTGATCTGGCTGAACCCGCTTTTGCGGTGGGACGGTTTCGCGCCCAAGGCCAAGGGGATCGCTGCGATGCTGCCGCATGTGTCCAGCTTTCGGTCGGGGCATAACATCGCCTCGCTCGCCGGGCTTGCGCAAGCCCTGGCGCGGCCCGATGATACGGGCGAGAAACAGCGACTGATGGCGGCCCTCGCAGACAATGCAACCGACGCACCGCAGAACCCGTTTGCGTTCACCCGCGCGGCCAATACCATAGGATGATCCTGCCATGACACCGCATCTGTTGACCCTCGCGCTGGACTGGCACCGCTCTGGCCGCGCTGTCGCCGTGGCCACCGTGATCGAGACATGGGGCAGTGCGCCGCGCAGGGTCGGTTCGCTGCTGGTCATCGACGGTGATGGCAACATGGAAGGCTCGGTCTCTGGCGGCTGCGTCGAGGGGGCGGTGATCCTCGAGGCCATCGAGGCGTTGCAAGACGGCAAGCCGCGCCTGCTGGACTACGGGGTCAGCGACGACGATGCCTTTGCGGTGGGGCTTGCCTGTGGCGGGCGCATCCGGGTGCTGGTCGAACCTGTGGGCCGGGCGATGCCGCTGGATGTGTTGGAAACCCTGTGCGCCCGGATCGCGGCCAGAGAACCCGTGGCCTATGTCATCGACCTGGAGGGTGGCGCGCGCAGGGTTGGGGAACTTGCGGACCATCCTGACCGTTTCCGGCTGGACCGGTCCGGTGTCGAGGACGACGCACGCACCTTTGTCGCCGTGCACAACCCGCCGCTGCGGATGATTGTCGTGGGGGCCGTGCATATCGCGCAGGCGCTCTTGCCCATGGCGCGGGCCTGCGGGTTCGATCCGGTACTGATCGATCCGCGCGGCGTTTTTGGGTCGGCTGACAGGTTTCCGGGCGAGACGATCATCGAGGACTGGCCTGACGCGGCGCTGACGGCCCTGGCCCCCGACAGCCGCACCGCCGTCGTGACGCTGACCCATGATCCGAAACTGGACGATCCCGCGATCATGCAGGTTTTGGGGTCGGACGCATTCTACCTGGGTTGCCTGGGATCGACCCGCACCCACGCCAAACGTGTCGCGCGACTGACTGAGGCCGGTTTTACCGCCGCACAGATCGACCGTATTCACGCGCCCGTCGGTCTGGACCTGGGCGGGCGCGCACCTGCCGAAATCGCTGTCAGCGTGATGGCGCAGGTGATCGCCACCCTGCGCCGCGCCACATGAGGTTCGGCCCCGTCCGGACGGCAGAGGCGCTGGGCGCGATCCTCGCGCATTCGCTCGACGGTGAAACGATGCGGATTCGCAAGGGGACCGTTTTGACCGATCCGCATCTGGCAGATCTTGCGGCAGCGGGACACGATCCCGTCACGGTCGCACTGCTGGCAGCCGATGATCTGGATGAAAACCGCGCCGCAGCACAGCTGGGTGCCGCGCTGGTGCCCGAGGGGGCGCTGCACCTGCGGGTCACGCCTGCCAGCACGGGTCGGGTCAACATCGTGGCCACGCGGGCCGGTGTCGTGGGGATCGCGGCCGAAACGATAAACGCGGTCAATGCCATCAGCCCGATGATCACCGTGGCAACACTGGCACCCCTTACGCGGGTGGCGGTGGATACCTTGATCGCGACGATCAAGGTGATTTCTTTCGGGGTGCCCCGCGCGGATCTCGACCGGGCCTGTCAGGCCGCATCGGGCCAGCCTGTCACCCTGCATCCGCCGCGCCTGAACAGCGCCACGCTGATCGAGACGACCACCGACGCCACCACACCGAACCCGAAGGGCCGGCGCGCGCTGGCCACGCGCCTTGCACGGTTGGGGGTAACCCTGTCGGAACGCGTCGTGGTGTCGCATGACGCATCTGAGATTGCTGCGGCGCTGCATGATGCACCGGGCGATCTTGCGCTGATCCTGACGGCGTCTGCTACGTCTGATGTGGCGGACACCGCGCCGACTGGTGTGATGCAGGCGGGCGGGCGATTGATCCATTACGGCATGCCCGTCGATCCCGGCAACCTGCTGTTCATCGCGCAACTGGGCGAAAAACCTGTCATCGGCCTGCCTGGCTGTGCGCGGTCGCCTGCACTGAACGGGGCGGACTGGGTGCTGGAACGGGTCATCTGCGGCCTGCCGGTCGGTCCGGCCGAAATCGCGGCGATGGGTGTGGGTGGCCTGCTCAAGGAAATGCCATCGCGTCCCTTGCCGCGCAGGCCGATCACCGCGCGGTGATGACGCGACGCAGCATCCGCCGATGCCGCAATGCAGCGTCAAGAAGGCCTTCTCAGACGTGAAATTGGGTGCTTAACTGATCCCAATGCGAAAGGGAGAGTTGCACATGAAACTGACGATGAAGGTGAACGGCAGGGAGGTGACCGGAGAGGTCGAGGGCCGCACACTGCTGGTGGATTTCCTGCGGTCCGACCTGCGTCTGACCGGGACGCATGTGGGCTGCGACACGTCGCAATGCGGTGCCTGCACCGTGCACGTGAACGGAGAGCTTGTGAAATCCTGCACCATGTTCGCGGCAGAGGCCGATGGCGCAGAAGTCGCCACCATCGAGGGTGCGGCGGCAGAGGACGGCACGCTGTCCGCGATCCAGCAGGCGTTTCAGGATCATCACGGTTTGCAGTGCGGCTATTGCACGCCCGGTATGGTGATGACGGCCGCAAGCCTGCTGAAGGAAAACCCCAAGCCCACCGAGCACGAGGTGCGACAGTACCTCGAGGGCAATATCTGCCGCTGCACGGGCTACCACAACATCGTCAAGGCGATCATGGCGGCCAGCGGACAAGAGATGCCCGCGATGGCGGCCGAGTAATTTGCGGGCGGCGCGCAGGGAGGCGGGCCGCCGGTTCGAGTATTTTTGGCAAGATGATGCGCAAGCGGGCCGAGAGGCGTCGATGCGCGGTTCAGGGAGAGAGCAATGCCCAAAGACAGTGGAATTGGCGCCAGCAGCAAGCGGCGCGAAGATATCCGGTTTCTGACTGGTACCGGAAAATATACAGATGACATCAACATTCACGGCCAGCTCTACGTGCATTTCCTGCGCGCTGATGTGGCCCATGCCAAGCTGAACGCTGTCGATACCGCAGAGGCCGCGGCGATGCCGGGCGTCGTGCGTATCTTTACGGGTGCGGATTTCGAGGCTGTCGGGTCGATCCCCTGTGGCTGGCAGATCACCGACCGTCACGGTCAGCCGATGCAGGAACCGCGTCACCCGGTGCTGGCGCACGGCAAGATCAGACATGTGGGCGAACCCGTTGCCGCCGTAGTGGCGGAAACCCGTGCGCAGGCCCGCGACGCCGCCGAGGCGATCGTACTGGATTACGACGAACTGCCGGCCGTGGTCGATATGAAGGCCGCCGTGGCCGAGGGGGCCACCAAGGTCCATGACGAACTGACGAGCAACTTGTGTTACGACTGGGGTTTCGTCGAGGAGAACAAGGCCGCGACCGATGCTGCATTCGAAGCGGCGGCGCATGTCACCACCCTGGAACTGGTGAACAACCGTCTGGTCGCCAACCCGATGGAACCGCGGGTGGCCGTGGGAGAATACGACCGGGCCGATGACATGCACACGCTGCACACCACGAGCCAGAACCCCCACGTGATCCGCCTGCTGATGGGTGCCTTCGTGCTGGGCATTCCGGAACACAAGCTGCGGGTCGTGGCCCCCGACGTGGGCGGCGGGTTCGGCACCAAGATTTTCCACTATCAGGAAGAGGCGTTCTGCACATTTGCCGCCAAGGCGCTGAACCGTCCTGTCAAATGGACGTCCACGCGGTCAGAGGCGTTCATGTCCGACGCACATGGCCGGGACCACGTGTCCAAGATCCAGCTGGCACTGGATGCGGACAACAACTTTACCGCGATTCGGACCGAAACCTACGCCAACATGGGGGCCTATCTGTCGACCTTTGCGCCATCGGTGCCGACCTGGCTGCATGGCACGCTGATGGCGGGCAACTACAAGACGCCGCTGGTCTATGTGAACGTCAAGGCGGTGTTCACCAATACGGTGCCTGTCGACGCCTATCGTGGTGCGGGCCGACCCGAGGCGACCTATCAGCTGGAACGCGTGATCGACATGGCCGCGCGTGAGCTGGGTGTCGATCCGGTCGCACTGCGTCGGCAGAACTATATCACGCAGTTCCCCTATGCGACGCCTGTCGCGGTGGAATACGATACCGGCGATTACAATGCGACGATGGACAAGCTGACCGAGATTGCCGATTTCGCGGGCTTTGACGCGCGGCGCAAGGAGAGCGAGGCCCGTGGCAAGCTGCGCGGGTTGGGCGTCAATTCCTACATTGAGGCCTGCGGCATCGCACCGTCGAACCTTGTGGGGCAACTTGGCGCGCGGGCGGGTCTTTATGACGCGGCGACCGTGCGGGTGAACGCGACGGGATCGATCAGCGTCATGGTCGGGGCCCACAGTCACGGACAGGGGCACGAGACATCCTTTCCGCAGGTGATTTCCGAAATGATCGGTATCCCCGAAGACCAGATCGACATCGTCCACGGTGACACCTCGAAGATTCCGTTCGGGATGGGCACCTATGGGTCGCGGTCGCTGGCCGTTTGCGGATCGGCCATGGTGCGTGCTGCCGAAAAGGTGATCAACAAGGCCAAGAAGATCGCGGCCCACCTGCTGGAAGCCTCTGAAGGGGATATCGAACTGAAGGACGGGACATTCAGCGTCGCGGGCACGGACAAATCGGTGGCCTGGGGCGATGTGACCCTGGCGGCCTATGTGCCGCACAACTATCCGCTGACGGATATCGAACCGGGGCTGGAGGAGACAGCGTTCTACGATCCGGCCAACTTTACCTATCCGGCTGGCGCTTATGCCTGCGAGGTGGAGCTGGATCCCGAAACCGGCCATGTGAAGATCGAGCGGTTCTCTGCGGCGGATGATTTCGGCAATGTCATCAACCCGATGATCGTGTCGGGGCAGGTGCACGGCGGGATTGCGCAGGGTATCGGTCAGGCGCTGTTGGAAAACTGCGCCTATGATGCCGACGGCCAGCTGATTTCCGCGTCCTACATGGACTACGCCATGCCGCGCGCGGACGATCTGCCGTTTTATTCGGTCGATCATTCCTGCCAGACGCCCTGCACGCACAACCCGTTGGGTGTGAAGGGCTGCGGCGAGGCCGGTGCCATCGGGTCGCCACCTTCGGTCGTGAACGCGGTCATCGATGCGATCCAGTCGGGGGGCATGAACGTGGCCCATATCGACATGCCGCTGACGCCCAACCGCGTCTGGGCCGCGATGCACGCCGCACGGAGCGACGCGGCATAGGTGAAAGTGAGGGACCGGGGCGCTGCCCCGGACCCCGGAGTATTTTCGGCAAGATGATGCGGTGATCCCGCAGATCCGCCAAGAGGAGAGACATAATGTACGCATTCGATATTGCGCGCCCCACCACGCTGGATGAGGCAAAGGCGGCAATCGCCGCAGGAGGGCAGGCGCTGAGCGGAGGACAGACGCTGATCCCGACGTTGAAGGCGCGTCTGGCGATGCCCGAGACGCTGGTCAGCCTGCACGGGATCGCCGATCTCAAGGGGGTGAGCACCGACAGCGCGGGCCGGATCTGCGTCAAAGGTGCGACAGTGCACCGGGCGGTGGCCGAGGCTGTTGCCGACAGTTTTCCGGCCTTGAGCTATCTGGCAAGCCGGATCGGTGATCCGGCCGTGCGCAACCGTGGCACCATCGGTGGTAGTGTGGCGAACAACGATCCCTCCGCCTGCTATCCGGCAGCGGTTCTGGCCTGCGGTGCGACCGTTTGCACGGACCGGCGGGAGATCGCGGCCGATGATTATTTCCAAGGGATGTTTACGACGGCGCTGGAAGAAGACGAGATCGTCACCGAAGTGAAATTCCCCGTCCCGCAGGCGGCTGCCTATGAAAAGTTCATCCAGCCTGCGTCCCGGTTTCCGCTGGTTGCGGTCTTTGTCGCACGATTTGCGGATGGTGTGCGGGTGGCGATCACGGGCGCGTCTGAATCCGGCGTGTTCCGCTGGTCTGCTGCCGAGGAAGCGCTGTCGGCCAATTTCACGCCAGATGCGCTGGACGGGCTGTCTGTCGATGCGGACGGGATGATCGGCGATCTGCACGGATCCAAGGATTACCGCGCGCATCTGTGCGGCGTGATGGCAAAGCGCGCCGTCGCGCGGGCCGTCTAGGCGGAACCCCGCCACCGGTCCTGCGCGGCGGGAACGGTGGTGATTTCCAAGGGTTGATCAGGTGTCCCCGGCATGTGCCGGGGGCACCTTTTGTTTGCGAGGAACACCATGACGCGATTGACCCTGACCTCCACCACAGCCCTGATGATCGGGCTGTCCGTCTCATCCGCTTCGGCGCAAGAGGCGGTCTTTCCCTGCAATTTGCCTGACGGTGCCGCCATGGCGGATGCGCAGGCATTGGCGGCGGCCATCGGAGAAGAGGCCGTGACCGCTGATCTGGTCGTGACGGATGATCCCGCTGTCTGTGGTCCGGCGCAATTGGCGGCCGCCCAGGCGTTGATCGAAGACGCCACGGCTGAAGGCGAGCTTGTCGCTGTCGAAGATCAAGGCGAAGAGGCGGCACCAGATCCGGCGGAGGTTGCGACCGAGGCTGACGCACCTGCCACGCAGGACGAGGCTGCGCCTGCCGATACTGCACCGGTGGATGAGGCACCCGTCGCCGCCGAACCGGAAGCCCCGGCAAGCGCACCCGATGCTGAGGCACAAAACCCCGAGGAGTCTGCCACCGAAGCCGCCCCGGTCGTAGAGCCTACACCTGAGGACATGCCGGTCGCGGAGCCAGCACCCGAGGCCATGCCGCCCGCCGAGGACGAGGCACCCGCTGCGACAGAGCCACAGGTGAATGAGGAAACACCGACCGAGGAGGCCGCCCCGACCGCTGAAGACGCTACGACCCCCGACGAGACTGTGGCACCCGAGACAACGCCTGCTGAGGCTGAAATCCCAGAAGAAGCCGAGGCACCGGTAGCGCCGGAGGCCGAGGCCACTGCAACGGACGACAGCACAGATCCCGCTGCGGCAGACGCCCCTGATGCGGCTGTCGCGCCGGACGCGCAGCAAGAAGATACGGCGGTCGAAGACGTGCCTGCGACCGGTCCGGCAGATGCCGAGACACTGGCAGAGCCAACGGCAGAAGAGCTGGCCGCCCGCGACGCGCGTCGTGCGGAACGCGCTGCGGCACGCCAGCAATCCGCCGCTGCAACGGCTGAACCTGACAGCGCAGAGGTCGTGACAGAGGAAGTCCAGTCAGAGGATGTGCGGTCCGCAGACGAGGATTTTGACACGCAGGTGCTGAGCGATACCGCCACCGCAGAGGATGAAGATGACGGTCTGTCCCGGTTCGAGCAGGCACTGCTGCTGGGTCTGGGGGCCGCAACGGTCGGTGCGATCCTCAACAATGGCGATGCCGTCGTGTCCAATTCTGGCGACCGCGTGATCGTGGAACGTGAAGGCGAGTTACGGGTGCTGCGCGACGACAACACGCTGTTGCGTCAACCGGGCGCGCAAATCGCAACCCAGACCTTCGACGACGGATCGACCCTGACGACCGTCACCCGAGAGGACGGCAGTTTCGTGACCACGATCCGTGCCGCCGACGGCACCGTCCTGCGCCGTACGCTGACGCGTGTGGATGGCACGCAGGTCCAACTGATCAACGATCTGGAACAGGTGGACCCGATTGATGTCACGTCCCTGCCGCAGGTCCAGACCGGGCAGGAAACGCAGCTGGGCAATGCCGATGATGCGGCGTTGCGTGCGGCCTTGTCGGCGGGTCTGCTGACACAGACGGGCCGGTCCTATTCGCTGGAACAGATCCGCGATGTGCAGCAGGTACGCGAGTTGTCACCGCAGATCGAGTTGGACACGATTACCTTTGCCAGCGGTTCGGCTGCAATTCAGCCCAGCGAGGCCGAAGAGCTGGGTGCAGTGGGCCGGGCGATGCTGGCGGTGATCGAGGATGATCCGAGTGCGGTTTTCCTGATCGAAGGCCACACCGATGCGGTCGGCGATGCGGCCTATAACCTGGGCCTGTCGGACCGTCGCGCGGAAACGGTGGCGCTGGCGCTGACGCAGTATTTCGGCGTGCCGCCGGAAAACCTGGTGACGCAAGGCTACGGCGAATCCTATCTCAAGGTGCGGACGCTGGAAGCCGAGCGCGCGAATCGCCGTGCGGCTGTTCGCAACATCACACCGCTGCTGCGCGACAGCTGAAAACAAGCGGGCGGGAGAAAGTCCCGCCCCCGTGCCCGCTGAATATGGGCCTGTCGCAATGAAAAAGGGGTCAGCGCCGATGCGCTGACCCCTGAACTTTGTCATATGGATCGCTTACTTGGGCAGCGGCCCGATCAGCATGACCATCTGGCGGCCTTCCATCTTGGGAAAGTTTTCGACCTTGCCGTGTTCCTTGGTGTCCTCGGCCACACGTTCCAGCAGGGCGCGACCCAGTTCCTGGTGGGCCATTTCGCGGCCACGGAAACGCAGGGTGATTTTCACCTTGTCCCCGTTTTCAAGGAACTTGTAGACGTTCTTCATCTTGACGCCGTAGTCGTGATCATCGGTGTTTGGACGGAATTTGATTTCCTTGATCTCAATGATCTTCTGCTTCTTGCGCGCCTCGGCTTCCTTCTTTTGGGTCTCGTACTTGTACTTTCCGAAATCCATGATCTTGCAGACGGGCGGATTGGCGTTGGGGGAAATCTCTACCAGGTCCAGACCGGCCTCTTCGGCCATGGCCAGCGCCCGTTCGGGCGACACGACGCCGACATTCTCGCCTTCGGCGCCGATGAGTCTGATGTCTCCGCCCCGAATGCGGTCGTTGATGCGGGGGCCAGTGTCGCGCTGTGGTGGCGCGTTGTGGGGTCTGCGTCCTATGATCTTTATCCTTCGATCGTTGTCTTGAGGGTTGCAAATGTAGGTAATGCGCTGCACCGCGACCTTCAAGCGGCAATTGGTGGTTGCGGGTTACCCCTTTTCTTTTCTCGCGACTGACACCAAGTAGAAACCGGATCACCAAAAGGTGAAACTGGATCAGAAGGACCAAATGCCATGCAAGCACTTGTCATTATCGTTGTCGTCGCTGTTCTCGGCTTTTTCGGGTATCAGTATTTTGTAGATGGGCAGGACCCTCAGGCTGTTGTGTCGGGCCAGACGGATGACGTCGCCGTCACCGCAGAAGACGCAGAGGCGGCCGTCGAAGACGCTGCGGCAGACACGGCAGCCGCAGTCGAAGATGCGACCGATGAAGCTGCTGCCGCAGCAGATGCAGCGGTTGACGCCATGACGGACGCAGCAGGCGACGCGACCGAAGAAACGGCTGCTGCCGCCGAAGCAGCCGCCGCCGAAGCCGAAGCGTTGGCCGCCGAAGCTGATGCCGCTGCTACCGATGCCGCCGCAGCCGTGCAGGAGGCCGCAGATGCAGCCGCCGCCGAGGTTGACGCTGCAACCGAGGATGCTGCCGCTGCAACCGAAGACGCTGCTGCTGACGCCGCCGCAGTTGTCGATGATGCGACCGCCGCCACCGAAGACGCAGCCGCTGACGCAGCCGCAGCTGTCGACGACGCGACCGCCGCAACGGAAGAAGCCGCTGCTGATGCCGCCGCCACCGTTGATGCCACCGCAGATGCAGCAGCCGAGGAGGTCGACGCAGCCGTAGATCAAGCTGATGCAGCAATGGATGAGGCCGTTGCACCTGACGCGGAGGTGGCTGCCGAGGCAGAGGTCGCAACCGCCGAGACAACGACCGAAGGCGACGCCGCCGCCGCCGATGCCGGCACTGACACAGCCGAGGTTCCGCTGAGCGAATTGCTGACCCCCGAAGGTTTCGACGCGGATACCGTCATTGCGCGTATCGAGGCAAGCGAGCTGGATGCGATGCAGAAAACGGTCTTGACCCGCGCCGCCGAAACGGTGCGCGACAATCCCGACATGCTGTCCAGCGTGCTGGATCAGATCCGTGCCGCGATGGGCGTGAACTGACCGCGCCAAGACGACGACAAAAGGGCCGCATCCTGACGGGATGCGGCCCTTTTTTTATGCTGTCTCGACGGGTGCGTTCAGCCGACGAATGCCTTTTCGATGACGAATTCGCCCGGTTCGGAATTGGCACCCTCGTGCAGGCCAGCGGCCTCCATCAGCGCCGCGATGTCCTTGTTGAAGGCCAGGCTGCCGCAGACCATCGCGCGATCATCCTGCGCGTTCAGTGGCGGCACACCCAGATCGGTGAACAGGTCGCCGTTCTCGATCAGGGTCGTGATCCGGCCCATCTTGTCGCTCTTTTCGCGGGTAGTGGTTGGGTAGTAGCGGATCTTGTCCAGCGCCTCTTGGCCCAGCAGTTCGATCATCATCTCGTCCTGCTTGAGATCGGCGATCAGATTCGCACCATAGGTCAGTTCCGCCACGTCGCGGCAGGTGTGCGTGACGATGACCTCTTCGAACCGTTCATAGGTTTCGGGTTCGCGCAGCAGTGACGCAAAGGGGGCAAAGCCCGTACCCGTGGCGAACATATACAGGCGTTTGCCGGGCAGCAGCGCATCATGCACCAGCGTGCCCACGGGTTTTGGGCGCAGAATGATCTGGTCGCCGGGCTGGATGTGCTGCAATTTCGATGTCAGCGGGCCGTTCTCGACCTTGATCGAATAGAATTCCAGCTCGTCGTCCCATGCGGGCGATGCGATGGAATAGGCGCGCAGCAGTGGTTTTTGCTTGCCGGTTTCGGGGTGCGGATCGCCCATCAGACCGATCATGACGAATTCGCCGGACCGGAACCGCAGCGATGCGGGGCGGGTCACACGGAATGAAAACAGTTTGTCCGTATAGTGCTGCACCGCCGTGACGGTCTGGGCGTCAGGCAGGGTGGGCACGGGTCTTGCGGCGGTATCTGTCACGGGGCGTTGCTCTGTCATTGGGTCATCAGCGGCACGTCTGCGCCGCCCTCCGTCTAGTGCAAAAAGAAAAGGGGTGAAAGTCAGCCGCGCATGCGCGCCTGATAGGCATGGGCGCGCCAGTCGGCACGGGCGATCCATTGATCCTGCGGTTGCCGGGCGGCCAGCGTGTCGTCGATCTCGACCTCGTCAAAACCACTGCGGCGCGCCATGGCGTATTGGTCGGCCAGCACGTGACCATGGGCCCGCAGACGCCCGGTAAAACCTGCCCGGCGCAAAATCGCCGCGAGGGTGAATCCGCGCCCATCGGCAAAGCTGGGAAACGCGATCCGCACGACCTGCGCGCCAGTCAGCGCGCGCACGGCGTCGGGGTCGGCATCAGAGGGCACGTCCACGGCCACACCGTCTTCGCCCATGGGGACAAAGGTGCCTGTGAAATCATCGGGTGCAAACCCGCTATCGGTTACAATCACGCTCATCGGTTACTCCTGCGGGACGTTGTGGTCCGCGCGTCTGTGATGTTCAAAGTCCGGCACCAGCCGGGATCCGGACCATCTTGCCGTCGACAAAATGGATGCCGCATTCGGTTTTTTCGCGGTTGCGCCAGCGGCCCGCGCGCGGGTCTTCGCCGGGTGCGACCTTGGTCGTGCAGGGGGCGCAGCCGATCGACGGATACCCCTGCGCCACCAGCGGATGCCGGGGCAGGCGGTTTTCGACCATGTAATCCTGCACATCGTCACGGGTCCAATGAGCCAGCGGGTTGACCTTGAGCAGGTCGCCGTCTGCCTCGAAGAACGGCAATGCCTTGCGCTGACCGCCCTGGTATTGCTTGCGCCCGGTGATCCAGCCGTCGAATTCGCCCAAGGCGCGCATCAGCGGTTCGGTCTTGCGCAGGGCGCAGCAGCCGTCAGGGTCCGACAGATGCAGCAGCCCTTCGTTGTCGCGTGCCAGCAGCGCATCACGGTCGGGATGCAGGACGCGCACGTCGCCCAGGTGCAGGCGTTCCGCGACTTCCATCTGGTAGGTCAGCGTTTCCGCAAACAGCATCTCGGTATCCAGGAACAACACCGGCAGGTTGCGATCCAGCACCGACACCATATGCAGCAGCGCCACGGATTCCGCCCCGAAAGAGCTGACAAGCGTGAGTTTGCCTGTCTGGCTGTCGGTCAGGGCGCGTTCCAGAACAGCGCGGGCCGAATGGTGTTTGTAGGCCTCATTCAGGGACGTGACCCTGTCGGACAGGTTATCAAGCGGCATCGCGTGCACCTTCCTTGTCAGGATAAAGGACCGCCTTGAACGGACCCGCGCCCAGACGGCGGTAGGCCTGAAGAAATGTCTCGGACGCGTCCTCACGCAGATCGAGGTAGCCCAGCACCAGCCGTTCGATGGCTGGGATGATCTCATCCGCGCTGAAACCGGGGCCCGCGCGTTCGCCGATCGCCGCGTCCTCGGACCCGTCGCCGCCCAGCGTGATCTGATAGTTTTCCACCCCTGCACGGTCGAGGCCAAGGATGCCGATGTGACCCACATGGTGGTGACCACAGGCGTTGATGCACCCTGAAATCTTGATCTTCAGCGGGCCGACCTCGTGTTCCAGTTTAAGTTCGTCAAACCGGGTCGCGATTTGCTGTGCAATGGGGATCGACCGCGCGGTTGCCAGCGCGCAGTAGTCCATGCCGGGGCAGGCGATGATGTCGGACGCCAGCCCGATGTTCGCTGTGGCAAGGTCCGCCGCACGCAATGCGGCATAGACGGCAGGCAGATCGGATTGATGCACATGCGGCAGGATCACGTTCTGTTCATGGCTGATGCGCAACTCGTCATGACCGTAGGTTTCGGCGATATCGGCCAGCGCGCGCATCTGGTCGGATGTCGCATCGCCCGGCGTGGCACCGTGTTTCTTGATCGAGACGCTGACGATGGCATATCCGTCCGCCTTGTGCGCGGTCAGGTTGGTGTCGGACCAGGACCGGAACGCAGGGTTGGCCAGACGTGCCGCCTCATACCCATCGGTTTCCGCGGTCTTGAACGCAGGCGGCGCAAAGGCGGTCTGGATTTCCGCCAGCAAGGCCTGATCGACGCCTGAAAACTCTGCGCGGATGCGTGCAAACCGTTCATCCACCAAGGCCCGGATCTGGTCGATGCCGTTCTCGTGCACGGTAATCTTGATGCGTGCCTTGTACTTGTTGTCGCGGCGGCCCAGCAGGTTGTAGACGCTGACGATCGCCTCGCAGTAGGGCAGCAGGTCGGCCACGGGCAGATAGTCCGTCAGCACCTTGCCGATCATCGGCGTCCGGCCCAGACCACCGCCCACCAGCACGCGGAACCCGATTTTTCCGGCGTCATTACGGACCAGTTGCAGTCCGATGTCGTGGGCGCGGATGACCGCGCGGTCGGCCTCGGCCCCGGTCACCGCGATCTTGAACTTGCGCGGCAGGAACTGAAATTCGGGATGGTCCGTGGACCATTGCCGCAACAGTTCCGCATAGGGGCGGGGGTCCGCGATTTCGTCAGCGGCCGCACCGGCGAAATGGTCAGCCGTCACGTTGCGGATCGTGTTGCCGCTGGTCTGGATGGCGTGCATTTCCACGTCCGCCAGTGCGTCAAGGATATCGGGCACGTCACGCAGTTCCGGCCAGTTGTACTGGATGTTTTGCCGTGTGGTGAAATGGCCATAGCCCTTGTCCCAACGGTCCGCGATCATGGCAAGCTGGCGCATCTGCGCGCTGTTCAGCGTGCCATAGGGCACGGCCACTCGCAGCATGTAGGCGTGCAGTTGCAGATACAGACCGTTCATCAGGCGCAGCGGCTTGAATTCGTCCTCGGTCAGGGACCCGTCGATGCGGCGTTCGACCTGACCGCGGAATTGGGCGACACGTTCGCGCACGAATGCGGCGTCGAAATCGTTATACTTGTACATGGATCAGGCCCTCGTCTGTTTGCCGTGGGGATAGTTCGATGGTCCGCGCGTGCGGAACGCCTCTCGGAAATGCACGGGCTCTGGTCCCGCTTCGCCCTCTTGTGCGTCGGCCAGATAGGCCCCTGCGATTTCGGACTGACGCGCGCTGGCCTCCAGCAGGCGCAGTTCGGCGTGGGCCTCGTCGGTCAGCAGTTCGGCCTCTGCGATGTCGCGCGACCAGCGGTCGTCGTCGGTCAGCCAGACAGCGTCACCCTCGAGAAGCGCGTTGGCGGTGATGACTTTTGGTGTGAAAGCCTTGGGCATTATGCAAATTCCTCTGCGGGGATATCGTTGCTGGCGGCCAATGCGTCGCGCGGTGCAAGACCGAGGAACGTCAGGGTCGGACCTGATAAACGGGCCTCTGTCAGGGTCGGTTCCAGCTGGGCCAATGTGGTGGCCAGAATACGCTGATCGGTGCGGCTGACGTTTTCGATGATGGTCACGGGGGTTGCGGGATCGGCACCATGCATCAGCAGGCGGCCCTGAATGAACCGTGCCGCCCGTTTGCCCATGTAGATCGCGGCGACCTCGCCGGGGCGGGCCAGCGCTTTCCAGTCATGATCGGCAAAGCCGCGTGTGTCGTGGCCGGTCATATACCGCACGGATGAATTGCGGCCACGTTTGGTCAGGCTCTGGCCCAGACTTGCGACGGCCGCACTTGCGGCGGTGATACCGGGGATGATGCGCCAGCTGACACCCGCTGCGGTGCAGGCCTCGATTTCCTCGTCCAGCCGGCCAAAGACCGTGGGATCGCCGGATTTGAGGCGCACGACATGGTGCCCGTCCTGCGCGTGCTGCACGATCAGCGCATCGATGTCGTCCTGCGCCATGGCGCTGCCGAAACCTTCCTTGCCGGCGTCGATCATCAGTGCCTCGCGCCGCGCCAGCTCCAGGATCTCGGGCGTCACCAGCCGGTCGTAGATCACCACATCAGCAGTATCGAGCGCGCGGCGCGCCTTGAGCGTCAGCAGGTCCGGGTCGCCCGGTCCCGCCCCGACCAGATCGACATGGCCGACCTTGGCGGGTGTGTTGATCGCATCATCGAGCAGGGTGTTCAGTGTCGGCAGGATTGCCTCCTCGCCGCCAGCTTCCAGCGCCTTTGGCCCCGCATCGAAATAGAATGCGGACCAGAAATCGCGGCGCACGCGGCCCATGGGCAAAACATCGACCGCAGACCGAAACGTCTTGCCGATCCGCGCCAGCAGGCCCAGCGATGTCGGCAGGCGTTCCTCAAGATCAGCCTTGATCTTGCGGGCCAGAACGGGTGCGGCCCCTTCGGTGCCGATCGCGATGACAACTGGGTCACGGTCCACGATGGCAGGCGTGATGAACTGGCTGTCGGCCAGATTGTCGACAATATTGACGCGGGCCCCATCGCGATGCGCAAGGGCCGCCACGCGGGCATCCTCGGTATCATCCTCGTTGGCGGCATAAAACAGCACGGCGCACATCGCGTCGCCGGGCTCCATCGCGCGCTGGACCAGCGTCAGCTTGCCCTCATGCGCCAATCGGTGCAGGTCGGGATGGGCGTCAGCGGCAAAGACCGTCACATGAGCGCGGGTCTTGAGGATCAGGCGCAGCTTGGCCAGGGCGGCCTCGCCACCACCGGACAGGACGATGCGGCGTCCAGCGACGGCCATGAAAACGGGAAAATGATCCATTGCGCATCCTTTCGGTTCTGCCCTGACATATAGAACATTGTTCTGGTATTTTGACAGTGGCCCGCTTAGTTAAGAACGCACGTTCCAGTGGCTGCACTGTTTTGGTGCAATGTTCTACAAATGGCAGGATATGCGAATGACGATCCGTATCGATGACACAGACCGGAAAATTCTTGCGGCATTGCAGCGCGATGCATCACGGTCGCTGGACGAGATCGCCACCGAAATCGGGTCGTCCAAGACGCCGGTCTGGAACCGGATCCGCAAGCTGCGCGAGGCGGGGATCATCAAATCGCAGACCGTCCTGCTGGACGCCGAGGCCCTGGGGTTCGAGGCGTGCTTCTTTGTTCTGATCCGCACCAGCGAACATGATGCGGTCTGGCAGGAGCGGTTCCTGAATGCGCTGACCGCCCGGCCAGAGGTGCAAGAGGCGCACCGCCTCGCAGGCGATATCGACTACATCCTCAAGGTGCGCGTCGCCAATGCCCGCGCCTATGACATCTTTTATCAGGCGCTCATTTCAGAGGTAAAGGTCCACACCGTCACGGCGTTGCTGTCGATGGAGGAAATCAAATCCACGGTGGCGCTGCCGCTCTAGTCGCATCATCTTGCCTCAAATACTCCCGCCGGAGGCGTCCCGCACCATCAAACGTTCCAGCCCGTGGAAATGAAACGCATCCGCATAGACAGGCCTTGTCACCTGTTCCAGATGCGGCAGCCTTTCCCACAGCACATCGAGAGCGACACGCAACTCCAGACGTGCCAGCGGTGCGCCGACGCAGAAATGGATGCCGCCGCCGAATGCCACATGTGCCGGACCCGAACGGTCGGGGTCGAACCGGTGCGGCTCTGACCAGATCGCAGGGTCGCGATTGGCGGCCCCCAGCAGGCATGCAATCCGGTCGCCGCGTTGAAATGTCTGTCCCAGCACCTCGCAGGGGGCATAGACCCAGCGCGTGAACATGTGCAGCGGCGGGTCATGGCGCATGATTTCCTCGACCGCGGCGGCATCGGCGCGGCGCTGTCCGGTTTTCAGCATGGTCGCCACGCCGTTGCCTAGGGTGTGAACCGTCGCCTCGTGGCCTGCATTCAGCAACAGGATCGCAGTCGAAATCAGTTCCGGTTCCGACAGGCGGGCGTCGCCGTCGCGGGCGGCGATCAGGGTGGACAGCAGGTCATCGCCGGGTGTCGCGCGCTTGGCAGCGATATGATCCCGAAGAAAAGCGGTAAACGCGCGAGTGGCGCTGTCCGCCTCGGCCATGATCTGCGGTGTCAGGCGGGCCTGATACATCGCAACCATGGCGTTTGACCAGCGCAGCAGGTCATCCGCCGCCTGTTCCGGAACACCCAGCAGGCGGGCGATGGTAATCACCGGCACGGGCCGGGCGTAGGCGTCCAGCAGATCGAACGCCCCGTTCGGAAAACGATCGATCAGGTCATGGCATAGCGACCTGATTCCGTCCTCGAGGGCGGCAATGGTGCGCGAGGTAAAGGCGCGCAGCACCAGACCGCGCAGGCGAGTGTGGTCCGGGGCCTCAAGTTCCAGCATGGAATGGGCCTCGACGGCGTCGAATGCGGCGCGCGCGGGGTCGGCTGCTGGTTGCGTCAGTGGCGCGCGGCCCATGCGTTTGTCACGCAGCACGGCTGATACGGCGGCATGGCTGACCGCACAGGGCATGGCATAGTCCGTCCAGTAGGCGAAATCACCGGCTGCCCGCATGCTGTCGTAAAACGGATATGGGTCCTGCACGAAGGCCGGATCGGTCGGGCTTTGATCAAAATGTTCCATGATCTCTGCATGCTACCAGCCGCGACCATGTGCAAGCATGGGTTGCGGCATTCTGTCCCCCCGGTCGGCATACCAAAGCATTCCGTAAAAAAATGTATACAACGGGGTGCAGGATAAGTCAGGCTACTGACAGCGCTTGAGTCTGCCGGGAGGGGAGGCCGTGACCGAGAAAGACAGCCGGAAAAACCAAGGCGATCCAGCGTACCGGCGCACGTCGGACGATTCGGTGCGTGATGTGGCCAAGGAAGCGATGCGACGTCTGGCATTTCGGATGCCAAAAGCGGCAGAACAGGGGTTCGATCCCGGCCGCGCGGAAATCGACCGCCTGTGCCAGCTGCTGACAGAGCCGGACAGCAAGCCGCTGAAGCAATACATCAAGGGTTTGCTTGATGACGGCAATTCGCCGGCCAAGATCTACATTGGTTATATCGCATCTGCGGCGCGCAGGCTGGGGCAGGATTGGGTCGATGATTGCCGCAGCTTTGCCGAGGTGACACTGGGATCCGGGCGACTGCATCAGATCGTCCGTGAACTCAGCGCGCATCAGGACCGCGCAGATGGGCGCAAGGGCGATGCGCCCCACGCCATGCTGGCGCTGGCCCCGGGTGAAACCCACACGCTGGGAATCGAGATTTTCGCCAACCTGCTGCGCGATGACGGATGGGACGTCGAAATCTGCATTGGTGGGACGCAGGCGAGTATCCTGAAACGTGCCCGCGAAGGCAGCCACGATGTCGTGGTGCTTGTGGGTTACGGGCAGGGGGACGCGCTGATCTTTGCCAGCCTGGTGGATGACCTGCGTGCAGCACTGCCCGACGGGGCAGTGCTGATGGCGGGTGGTATCGTGGAATCAGCGCCCGAGATTCCGGGTGTCCCGCCCGAGGACTGGCTGACGGATCTGCCCAGCGCCGTGTTGCGGTTGCGGCAGCGCTTGCCGGGCTGACCTCAGGCGTTTTCCAGCGCCGACACGATGGGAGAGAAATCGGCGGCCTTCAGGCTGGCACCACCGACCAGGGCACCATCCACATCCGCGACGGCAAAGATTTCGCCCGCATTCGATCCCTTGACCGACCCACCATAAAGCAGACGCACGCCCTCGGCCTGTTTCATCAGGTCGCGCAGGGTGGCGCGCAGGGTGCCATGCACTTCGCCGATCTGTTCGGTGGTGGGCACCTTGCCGGTGCCGATCGCCCAGACCGGTTCGTAGGCGATGACCGTGTTGGCGGCTGTCGCACCGGGCGGCAGCGATCCGCGCAGTTGGTCTGTGATGACCGTCAGCGCATGACCGCTTTCGCGTTGGTCCAGCGTTTCACCGATGCAGATCACCGCCACTAGGCCTGCTGCATGAGCGGCTGCGGCTTGCCCTGCGACATCGGCGTCAGTTTCGCCGTGGTCGGTGCGGCGTTCTGAATGGCCGACCAGCACGTGGCTGGCACCTGCATCACGCAGCATCGGTGCGCTGATGTCGCCCGTATGTGCGCCGCTGCGTTCGGCATGGCAGGTCTGACCACCGATCTGGAGCGCATGGGTCCCACGCGCCCAGGCCATTTGTGCGATCAGTGTGGCGGGGGCGCAGATCAGCATATCCACGTCCGGGTCCGGGTGTGCCTCTGTCAACGCCTTGATTTCGCTCAGGTCATCGACCAAGCCGTTCATCTTCCAGTTGCCTGCCGCCAGTTTGCGTCGCATGAGAGGTCCCCTTTGCCAATGCCCGCGGCTTTGGTAGCAAGTCGCACACAGAACGGAAAGGCCGACCATGATCCCACGTATTGACGCCGCCGCATTGACCGATCCGCAGCACGCAGGCCACGCTGCAGCGCGTGACGCGGCCGCGACCGCAGCAACCGGGGTTGGGTTCCTGACCATTCACAACACGGCGTTGACGCCCGCACGCGTGTCAGATGTCATTGTGGCCTACCGCGCATTTTTCCACCTGCCAGCCGCGGCCAAGCAAACCGTCGACATGTCCCGCACCGGATCGAACCGGGGCTGGGGGGCGTCCGGGTCGGAACAGGTCAATCCCGACGCCAATCCCGATTACAAACAGGTTTTTGATTGTGGCGTCACGCTGCCTGCCAGTCATCCCTACCGGACGGCGGGCATTCCGGCCTATGCGCGCAACCAGTGGCCCGATCAGCCAGCCGATTTTGCGCCGCTGCTGCGGCGTTATTTTACCGATGCCTGTCTTGTGGCGCGCGGTCTGCTGGTCGCGATTCTAAATGCCGTGGGCGAGGATGGCCCGTTTTTTGCGGACAAGTTCGGCACACCGATGGCCCTGCTGCGTGGGAATTTCTATCCGCGGCGCCCGGCGTCGGCAGGGGCTAGGGATTTCGGGATCGCCACGCATACCGATTACGGGTGCCTGACCTTGTTGGCGACTGACGGATCGCCCGGTCTGGAGGTCCGCCAGCGCGGTGGCGGCTGGATTCCCGTAAGCGCACCACCGGGTGAATTCGTCATCAATTTCGGAGAGATGCTGGAAATCTGGACCGCTGGAAGGGTCAAAGCGACCCCGCACCGCGTCATCGGCACGCAGGACGAACGAATTTCAGTGCCGTTGTTTTTCAACCCTGACCATGATGCCAATGTGGCCCCAGCGGGTGCCGCACCTGTGATGGCATTGGATCATCTGCAAAGACGGTTCAATGAAACCTACGTTCACCTGCAAAAGACCTAAGTGGTCGTGATCGCCTCGTTGAACTTGATCGACTCGCCGCA
Source organism: Loktanella gaetbuli (assembly GCF_020531945.1). Classification (NCBI taxonomy): domain Bacteria; kingdom Pseudomonadati; phylum Pseudomonadota; class Alphaproteobacteria; order Rhodobacterales; family Roseobacteraceae; genus Loktanella; species Loktanella gaetbuli. Next base: position 10,051 of record NZ_JAJATZ010000002.1, on the reverse strand, counting down.
GCCGCAGGCATCCACGACGTTAGGGTTGCGGAACTTGAAACCGCTTTCCAGCAGAGTGGTTTCATAGTCGATTTCCGTGCCGAACAGGAACATTTGCGCCATGGGTGCAATCATCACCCGTGCGCCGTCCTGTTCCACGACCTCGTCCATCGGATCGACCTCTGACACGTAGTCCATCGTGTATTCCATGCCAGCGCATCCGCCCTTCTTGACGCCGATACGCAGGCCCTGCGACCCGTCCTTGGCCATCAGTTTCGCGATCTGGCGCGCGGCCTTGTCGGTGATGGTGACGGCCTGTTTGCCGGGAATGCCGAACATGGGATGTCCTTTCTGATGCCTTTTCAATGTAGGCGGGATGGCACCGTGTCTCAAGGGGGGCGGTCTCGCAGTGCGCAAGAGGGAGCAGCCCGGTGCGATCGCACAAGATCGCATGCGCGTGGTGCATCGTGGTCGCGCCCCGACGATCGGGTCTGAAACGACGGCAGTCGGGGTTACATGAACCCCAGTTCCAGCCGCGCCTCGTCCGACATCATGTCCATGCCCCACTGCGGCTCGAAGGTCATTTCGACGTCGACGTGCTTCACACCTTCGAGAGGTTCGACCGCATCGGCGACCCAGCCAGGCATTTCGCCAGCCACGGGGCAACCCGGGGCCGTCAGTGTCATCGTGATGTTCACCGCGTTTTCGTCGTCGATCGCGATCGTATAGATCAAGCCCAGGTCATAGATGTTGACCGGGATTTCGGGATCATAGACGGACCGGCAGGCCTCGACGATCTTTTCGTGCAGTGGATGATCGGTAGAGGAAGGCGCAATCAGTGGCGTGCCTTCCATCGGTGTCTGATCGGTCATGTCTTCGATTCCCGGCTATTCCTGACCAATCATATAGGATTAGCGGCGCGGGCCGTAAAGGGTGACCCGCGCCTCTGTTATTACAGGCCCATGCAGTTGGCGTAATAGGTGACCGTCGCAGGCCAGTCGCTGAACATGCCTTCGATGCCGACGTCTTGTGCCAGAACGTCCAGCACTTCGTAGTAGTCGCCGTCACTGCTGATCGCGTCTGCAACGGACTGGAAATACCATCCACCACCGGTGGCCAGCGGACCGCTGCGCTCGTAGCTCCATGCGATGATGTTCAGACCGGCGTCCTTGGCCGCAGTCGCATAGGGCGACGGAACGATCTGGCCTGCATCGTCCAGCGTGATCAGCATCCACAGCGGCGGTGCGATATAGTTCACGCCCATATCGGCCAGTTCCTGCATCGTTGGCTGAAAAGTCGCCGGGTCCAGCGGGTCGATCGGACCTTCGTCATCGTCCGATGCCTCATAGCGGTCGTCGAGATAAACGGCCTGTGCGCCGAAATCCGGGGTGTTCGCGATCCAGTATTTCACATCGTCCAGATTGAACGATTGCAGCCAGACATCTGCGGGATCGACCCCGGCAGCGACGTATTCATCGACCAGTTTCTGTGCATATTCCTCTTGCGTGAAATCACCGTCGGGCATCGGCACGCTGGCGGATTTCAGTTCGGGGGTGAATTTCGCACCCAGGTCCGCAAACAGCGCAATGCTCTCGGCATGGGTCATCAGCTGTGCGTTGTCGTCGTACAGGTTCGTGCGCCAGTCTGCAGTGCCGCCCAGATAGGCCTCGACCGTGGTGGCGGTGGAAACGGCGGCGTCCATCTTGGGGCGCAGGGTCTGGAATTCGGCCAGTGTCAGATCCGACGTGCGGCATTCCGCGCTGGCGGGCGTATCGCCGTCGGCGGGGGTAAAGGGTGCGGTGCATTTCTCGGCCAGATCGGTAGCCAGAATGTTCGTCGTCGTGTGCAGGTCGTTCTGCGCATGACGGCAGACCAGTGCGTGATCGGCGGTAAATGTCACGTCACATTCCAGGATGCCTGCGCCCATGCCAGCGGCGGCGCGGTTCGCTTCGACGGTATGTTCGGGGAACATCAGCGGCGCGCCGCGGTGACCGATCGAGAAATCGGTGCGGGCGATCTGCTGACCCTCGCAGGCGGCAAGCGCGTCCTTCAGCGGGCCGTCCTGCATCTGGCTGATCAGATATGCAGGGCGCGGGCCATAGCCATCCAGCGGTCCAGAGGCGCTGTGCGTCTCGGCCAGGGCGGATGTTGCGGCCAGGGCTGCAACACATGTCAGCATGCGGGTTTTCATCGGGTTCTCCCTAATTGGTTATCGCAGGCGGTCTAAAACCTGCAGTTGTAACGCTGACGCATCAGGTTTGTGACGGCCAGATGAAATCCTCTGAGTGGCAGGTCTTCGCCCATGCATTCCATCCGCGCGCACTTCGCATTAAGGAGGGGCGACATGACCGGGGCCAATACAATGACAGACCGCTTTTCATTCGATTTGCATGCGACGGACGGGGCGGCCCGCACGGGTGTGATCCATACGCCGCGCGGCGACATCCGCACACCGGCCTTCATGCCGGTGGGGACGGCGGCCACGGTCAAGGCGATGCTGCCGGACAGTGTTGCGGCCACCGGTGCGGATGTGCTGCTGGGCAATACCTATCACCTGATGCTGCGCCCCACTGCGGAACGCATCGACCGGCTGGGCGGGCTGCACGGGTTCATGAACTGGAACAAACCCATTCTGACCGACAGCGGCGGGTTTCAGGTCATGTCACTGGCAGAGCTACGCAAACTGACCGAGGACGGTGTGACCTTTCGCAGTCACGTGGATGGATCGCGCCATCATCTGTCACCGGAACGCAGCATGGAAATCCAGCGCCTGCTGGGGTCGGACATCGTGATGGCCTTTGATGAGTGTCCCGCCTTGCCAGCGGACCGCACGCGCATCGAGGACAGCATGCGGCTGTCGATGCGCTGGGCTGCGCGCAGTCGCGCGGCCTTTGGTGACCGGCCGGGATACGCGCTGTTCGGCATCCAGCAGGGTGGTCTGGAACGCGACCTGCGCGCCGAAAGCGCAAAGGCCCTGATCGACATCGGGTTCGAGGGTTACGCCGTCGGCGGACTTGCCGTGGGCGAAGGACAAGAGGCGATGTTCGGCTGTCTCGATTATGCGACCGACATGCTGCCAGTGGACAAGCCGCGCTATCTGATGGGGGTGGGCAAACCCGACGACATCGTGGGTGCGGTCAAACGCGGGATCGACATGATGGATTGCGTGCTGCCCAGCCGGTCCGGGCGCACGGGGCAGGCGTTCACCCGCCACGGCGTCGTGAACATCAAGAACGCCCGCCATCAGGACGACCCCCGCCCGCTGGACGAGGGATGCAGCTGCCCGGCCTGCACAGGCTATTCCCGCGCCTATCTGCACCACGTGTTCCGGGCCAAGGAAATGATTTCGGGCATGCTTTTGACATGGCATAACCTTCATTACTTCCAAGTCATCATGCAGGAGATGCGCACGGCCATCGCAGCGGGCACCTTTGCCGAATGGGAGGCCGGCTTTCATGCGGGACGCGCACAGGGCGATATCGACCCGCTGTAATTTCAGGAGCCAAGCCATGCGTTTCATTCTTGCCATCCTCTTGCTGCTGCCCGCGGGTTTGCGCGCAGAGAGTCTGTGCGGCGTCACCGACAATGCGGCCCTGCTGGACATGCTGGCAGGTGATTGGCGCGGTGACACCTATCTGTCGGCGGTCAACGCGGTCATCGACCAGACGGAAATCCAGCCCCGCGCCGAGGCCGAACGTGTCACAATCGGGACGGACGGTATCCTGAGTGTCGAGGCGATCGCGGCGGCGATGGGGGGCGAGGGGCTGCCGATGGTCCTGTCACCTACCCCCGTCTACAACGTGGATCAGGTGGATGATCTGCTGGAGACCACAGAAGCCGAGGTGCTGGCCGATGTGCTGTCGGACACGCCCTGCGGACCAGAAGAGTTGCCGCAGTTCGTGGCCAAATTCGGTTTCGATCAGGCGGATGCCGATGGCGTGCGGTTCGAAGGGCAGGTGGTGTTGATCCCCTATTTCGACGACCGCATCCTGCGTCTTGATCAGTTTGACGTGAACACGGGCGAGATGGTCCTGTTCGTGACCGTCGCCTCGGTGCTGACCCGCGAATGACCGGTGGTGCGACCCGCATCGGGCTGCCTTGTCAGTGTTAGCGCTGTAGGGCAGGCCGGACGGGCTGCGGGGTCGAGCGTGCCGCGCGGGCTGAATTGATATCTGCGGGTTGTTATTGTGCGGCGCAGGTTTCATCATGGCCGCCAGTGCGCGGCAATCGTCTGGTTGAAATGCATCGGTTGATGCCCCAGATATTGTGTTCGAGGAGATGGACGAGCGCCGCCGCATTGGGGCCGGTCCGTCTTGCCAAAACAAGGAAAAATACCATGCAAGAGCCACTTGCGACATCATACCCCGTCCTGCCGCTGCGCGACATCGTTGTGTTCCCGCACATGATCGTGCCGCTGTTCGTCGGCCGCGAAAAATCCGTCCGCGCGCTCGAAGAGGTGATGCGTGACGACAAGCAGATCCTGTTGTCCAGCCAGATGAATCCGGGCGAAGATGATCCCGCGATCGACGGCATCTACCGGACCGGCGTTCTGGCGAATGTGCTGCAATTGCTCAAATTGCCCGATGGCACCGTCAAGGTGCTGGTCGAAGGGCGTGCGCGCGTCGAAATCACGGAATTCCACGAGAATGACCAGTTCTTTGAGGCATCGGCCCGCTATCTGGAGGAAGTCCCCGGTCAGGAGGACGAGCTCAAGGCGCTGACCCGCACTGCAGCGGCAGAGTTCGAACGCTATGCCAAGGTCAAGAAGAACATCCCCGAAGAAGCCATGGCCGCCGTCAGCGAAGCGACGGAGCCTGCCAAGCTGGCCGATCTGATCGCAGGTCATCTGGGGATCGAGGTGGATGAAAAGCAGAAACTGCTGGAAACCCTGTCCGTGTCCGAGCGTCTTGAAAAAGTTTACGGCCAGATGCAGGGCGAGATGTCCGTGCTGCAGGTCGAGAAAAAGATCAAGACCCGCGTGAAAACTCAGATGGAGCGCACGCAGCGCGAATACTATCTGAACGAACAGATGAAGGCGATCCAGAAGGAGCTGGGCGACGGCGAGGACGGCCAGAACGAGGTCGACGAGCTGGAAGCGCGGATCAATGACACCAAGCTGTCCAAGGAGGCGCGCGAAAAGGTCGATGCGGAGCTGAAAAAGCTCAAGAACATGTCGCCCATGTCGGCAGAGGCTACTGTCGTGCGCAATTACCTGGACTGGATCCTGGCGGTGCCATGGGGCACCAAATCGCGCACGAAAAAGGACCTTGGTCACGCGCAAAAGGTCCTGGATGACGACCACTATGGCCTCGAAAAGGTCAAGGAACGCATCGTCGAATACCTCGCCGTGCAGCAGCGCAGCAAAAAGCTGAAAGGCCCGATCATGTGCCTTGTCGGCCCTCCGGGCGTGGGTAAAACCTCGCTTGGTAAATCCGTGGCCAAGGCGACGGGCCGCGAGTTCATTCGCATCTCGCTGGGTGGCGTGCGCGACGAATCCGAAATCCGCGGTCACCGTCGGACCTACATCGGGTCGATGCCGGGCAAGATCATTCAGGCGCTGAAAAAGGCGAAAACCACAAACCCGCTGATCCTGCTCGATGAAATCGACAAGATGGGTCAGGATTTCCGTGGCGACCCTGCGTCTGCCATGCTCGAGGTGCTGGACCCGGAACAGAACGGAAGCTTTGTCGATCACTACCTCGAGGTCGAATACGACCTGTCGAACGTGATGTTCCTGACGACGGCGAACTCTTACAACATGCCGGGGCCGTTGCTGGACCGGATGGAGATCATCGGTCTGTCCGGCTACACCGAGGACGAAAAGCGCGAGATCGCGCGCCAGCACCTGCTGCCCAAGGTCATGAAAAACCACGGGTTGAAGTCCAAGGAGTTTGCCGTCGACGACAGCGCCCTGACCGATATCGCGCGGTATTACACCCGCGAGGCCGGTGTGCGTAACTTTGAACGCGAACTGGCCAAGGTTGCCCGCAAGGCGGTGACGAAGATCGTCAAGAAAGAGGTCGAAGCCGTTGATGTGACGGCCGAAAATCTGGGCGACTACTTGGGTGTGCGCAAACATCGCTACGGTCTGGCCGAACAAGAGGATCAGATCGGTGTTGTCACCGGGCTGGCCTATACGTCGGTCGGTGGCGAACTGCTGAGCATCGAGGCGCTGCGCCTGCCGGGCAAGGGCCGGATGAAGACGACCGGAAAACTGGGCGACGTGATGAAGGAATCCATCGACGCCGCCAGTAGCTATGTCCGGTCGGTGGCACCGCAGATCGGGGTCAAGCCGCCTAAGTTCGACACGCTGGACATCCACGTGCACGTGCCGGACGGGGCCACACCCAAGGACGGCCCGAGCGCCGGTCTGGCCATGGTCACGTCGATCGTATCGGTCCTGACGCAGATTCCGGTACGCAAGGATATCGCCATGACTGGCGAGGTATCTCTGCGCGGCAACGCGATGCCGATTGGCGGGCTCAAGGAGAAACTGCTGGCCGCCCTGCGCGGCGGGATCAAGACCGTGCTGATTCCGGCGGAAAACGAAAAGGATCTGGCCGATATTCCCGACAACGTGAAGGAAGGTCTGACCCTGATCCCCGTGACGCATGTGTCAGAGGTTCTGGAACATGCATTGGTCCGCCAGCCCGAGCCGATCGAATGGGACCAGGAGGCAGAGGATGCCGCCGCAGCTGCCACGCTGGCCCGTCGGGGCCTGGAGGCATCGACCGGCTTTCACTGACCCTCTGGAAATCTAGCCAACGCAGCCCCGCCACACCGGCGGGGCTGTTTGCGTTTTGGCGGCACGGTCGTCACAGGTCGTGGATTCCTGTGGATCGGTCATGGTCAGGCCGCAAAGTTTCGCTAAGGTTGGTTCAAACCGGAATCGGAGCCTGCGATGTCATCGAAAACGAACCCCGCCACCGAGGGCAAGACCGTCACACTCAAGCCTGCGACACCAAAGGTCGACACGATCCCGGCCAAGGCGCAAGTGGCCGCCCCGACGCCCAAAGTGGTCGGGACCGCGACCGCATTGGACGCAGGCGAGCCAATCAAGAAACCCGAATTCATCGACCGTGCCGTGGCGCGGTCCGGCGTCAAGAAAAAGGACGCCAAACCCGCGATCGAGGCCGCCATGGCGGAACTGGCCGATATCCTGCTGGCCGGAGGCGAGCTGATATTGCCACCGATGGGCAAGTTGAAATCCATCAAATCCAAGGATCTGGGTGAGGGCGCGCAGATGCTGACGCTCAAGCTGCGCACGATGAAGGATGGCGCTGGTCAGGGCGCGGGGCCAAACACTTCAAAAACCGGGGTTGCAGACGACGACGAGGACGGCTAAATCCCCACTCGCGGGTGATTAGCTCAGTGGTAGAGCGCTTCGTTCACATCGAAGATGTCAGGAGTTCAAATCTCTTATCACCCACCAGAATACAAAAGGCGTCACCGCAGGGTGGCGCCTTTTTGCATTGTCGGCGCATGAACAAGGGACCAACGGGATGACCTATCCGGACCTCTACATACTGCGGCATGGCGAAACCTTCTGGAACGCCGAAGGTCGCATGCAGGGCCACCTGAATTCACCGCTGACACCGCGCGGCGTGGCGCAGGCCCATGCACAGGCAGCGCTGCTGGCGCGTGCGAATCTGACCGGATTTGCCTTTTACACCAGCCCGCTGGGCCGCGCTGTGCAGACGGCTGCGATCGCGTTGGGACCGCTTGCCACCACGATCCGCACGGACGACCGCCTGATGGAAATCGACGTGGGCGCTTGGCAGGGCTGTTTGCGACGCAACCTCGTCACGGGTGACCTGGTCGAGGGACCGGACGGGGATGTCACGCTCTATGCGCGGGCCCCGGGTGAGGGGCTGGCAGCACTGACCGCCCGCGCGCAGGCGTTTCTGGATGATCTGGACTGTCCGGCGGTCGTCGTGTGTCACGGCATCATCAGCCGCGTGCTGCGCCGTCTGGTGCTGGGACTGGGGCCCGAGGCGCTGGCTGATCTGCCGGGGGGGCAGGGCAACGTATTTTACCTCAGCCAGGGTCGCCAGGAAGAGTTGCGCTCGCCCTCGGCATTGGGTAATCCGTCACCAGCGGGTGGTTAGCTCAGTTGGTAGAGCGTTTCGTTTACACCGAAAATGTCGGGGGTTCGAGCCCCTCACCACCCACCATCGCACCTGACGCCATCACACGAAGCTTGACGCGCGCATCGGTGCGGGGCCAGATCGGCAGATGTTGAGCCAGAAATCCGACTATGCCCGGACCCGTGATGCGTTTCGCTGGGATATTCCGCGCCACTACAACATCGGCGTTGATTGTTGCGACCGCGTCGCGGATCTGCATCCGGATGCGGCCGCGATTATCGACGCCTCCGGTGACAATCCGCGCACCGTGACATTTGCCCGGTTGCGCAGCCTCAGCAATCAGATGGCAAGGCTGCTGTCACGCTACGCAAGCGCTGGCAGCCGGATCGGCGTGCTGCTGCCGCAATCGGTCGAAACAGCGATGACACACCTTGCAGCGTTCAAGCTGGGGGCCATTTCCATCCCGTTGTTCACCCTGTTCGGGCCTGACGCCCTGCGCCACCGATTGCGCGATTCGGGTGCCTGCGTGCTGGTGACCGACGCCGCGGGTGCAGCCAAGATCGACACGATCCGCGCTGATCTGCCTGATCTGGTCTGCGTCATCGTGATCGGTGCGGATCTGGATGCCACCTTGGCAGGATTGCCCGATGTTTTTACCCCTGCCCGGACTGCAGCGGACGACCCTGCACTGCTGATCTACACCTCTGGCACCACTGGCGCACCCAAAGGGGCGCTGCACGCCCACCGCGTTCTGCTGGGCCATCTGCCGGGCGTCGAGATGAGCCACGATTTCCTGCCGCAACCCGGTGACCGGATCTGGACGCCGGCCGATTGGGCATGGATTGGCGGATTGCTGGATGTGCTCCTGCCCGCATTGCATCACGGCATTCCCGTCGTGGCCTGCCGCTTTGCCAAGTTCACGGCAGAGGCGGCCTTTGCCTTGATGCGGGATCATGGTGTGCGCAACGCGTTTCTGCCGCCGACCGCGCTCAAGATCATGCGGCTGATGCCGGACCCGCCGCAGCTGAACCTGCGCTCTGTCGCCAGTGGCGGCGAAACGCTGGGCACAGAGCTGATCGACTGGGGCCAGCGGGTGCTGGGGTGTACGATCAACGAATTTTACGGCCAGACCGAATGCAACATGATCGTCAGTTCCTGTGCGGCACTGGCACCGGCTGTCCCCGGCGTAATGGGGTTTGCTGTGCCCGGTCATGATGTGCAGGTCATCGATCCCGACGGCCAGCCCTGCCCAGTCGGGGCAGAGGGCGATATCGCCTGCCGCAGTCCCGACCCGGTCATGTTCCTGCGCTACTGGAACAATCCGGCTGCGACAGAGGCCAAGATGCGCGGCAACTGGTTGCTGACTGGTGATCGTGGCACATGGTGCCCGGATGGGCGCATCCGGTTCAAGGGACGGGACGATGACATCATATCATCGGGCGGTTACCGGATCGGTCCTGCGGAAATCGAGGATTGTCTGCTGACGCATCCTGCCGTGCAGATGGCCGGCGTCGTCGGTGCCCCCGATCCAATCCGGGGCGAGGTGATCGTGGCATTCGTGCAACTGGTGTCAGGTGCGGTGGGGGAAGATGCACTTGCCGACACGCTGATCGCGCATGTTCGCAATCGGCTGGCTGCCCATGAGGCACCGCGGCGCATCATCTTTGCAGGCTGCCTGCCACTGACCACCACAGGCAAAATCATCCGCGCCGATCTGCGGGCGCGACTGGCGCAGGGCTGAGGGGGTCGCTGTTTTTCAAATATCCCGGGGGAGGTCTGCAAGACCGGGGGCTGGCCCCCTCCAACCTAGCACGCGGGCGCATCGCAATCATTTTTGCGTTGTGCCGCATTTTGCGCATTCTCGCGCTTGACGGGGGTGGGGGGCTTGCATAGAAGCGCGGCACGCTTTGCGACACGCAAGGTGGTCAAGATGCGCGGTTGTAGCTCAGTTGGTTAGAGTACCGGCCTGTCACGCCGGGGGTCGC